>NZ_BQXE01000002.1:0-1015883 GCF_030158935.1 Acidovorax sp. SUPP950
GTGAAACGACTTTGCGCCGATGATAGTGCGGGTTCCCGTGTGAAAGTAGGTCATCGTCAGGCTCTTACAGCCCAAACCGCCCCGACATCCAACGATGTCGGGGCGTTTTGCTTTGGGGAATGAAAATCTCTCCTGCAAACCTTTGCTAGACGTAGCCTGCTTGGTTGAACCAGTCTCCAGTCAGATACGCCCCTTAGCCTCAGGCCCAAGCCTGACAACGCATTGCAGGCTTCAATGCGGCGCTGTTCGTCGGCCTCAGGCATTCAACGGACCACGCGACCACGCTGCCATTCCGATCAGCCAGGCCCCGATCCAGGCCAGTTCAATCCGCTCCCGGCCCTGCGGATACGCTACGATTGACGTTACGTCAACGCCAGCGAACCCTCCCCACCACCGCAGCCGCTGACAGGGATGGATCTCCGCTCCACGAGTCTCCCCCACCTCCTATGGCCGCCACCACCTACACCATCAGCGACCTCGCCAAAGAGTTCGACCTCACCACCCGCGCCATGCGCTTCTACGAAGACATGGGCCTCCTTCAACCCCAACGCACCGGACCTGGCGCTCGAACTCGCATCTATACCGCACGTGATCGCACTCGGTTGCGGCTCACCTTGCGGGCAAAACGCCTGGGGCTTTCGCTGACCGAGGCAAAGGAAATCATCGATCTCTACGACAGTCCCAGGGACACCGGTGTGCAGCTCCGCAAATTCCTGGACGTGCTGGCGGGGCACCGCAAGCAACTGGAGGCCCAGATGGCCGATCTTCAGGCGAACCTAGAGGAGGTGCGGGAACATGAAAGGGAAGCGAGGGCACTGCTCCTCAAGGCGGAAAAGAAGAAATAGGCCATAATTGACGTTTACGTAAACGTAACTCAGCAAAGCCATGCCGATCACGCTGTCTGACCTTGCCCATCCCGACCATGTGCACCGCGTTTCTCAGAGTTTTGCCCTTCAGGGCGCCATGCGCACTTTGGGCGCGCAGCTGGGGCACATTGCCCCGGGCGAGGTGGACATCGAATTGGACTGGGCCGCGTCGCTGACACAACAGCATGGTTTTTTACATGCGGGAATGGTGTCCGCCGCGCTGGATTCCGCCTGCGGATACGCGGCCTTTACCCTGATGTCTGACGAGGCCGCGGTGTTGACAATCGAATTCAAGATCAACCTGTTGGCGCCGGCGCGCGGGCCCCGCTTTCGCATGGAAGGCCGTGTCGTCAAGCCGGGCCGGACCATCACGGTGTGCGAAGGCCGGGCCTACGGTGTTGACGGCGGCCAGGAAAAACTGATCGCCACCATGGGCTGCACGCTCATGTCCGTCATTGGGCGCGATGGCATTGCCGGCTGAACTTCTTCTTCATTAATTCCCAAAATAGGAGACTCCATGACCCTCGCCAGCCTTCCCGGCCTGAATTTCCAACTGGGCGAAGACATTGATGCCTTGCGCGACGCTGTGCGCGATTTCGCGCAAGCCGAGATCGCACCGCGTGCGGCGGAGATCGATCGCACCGACCAGTTCCCCATGGACTTGTGGCGCAAGATGGGCGAGTTGGGCGTGCTCGGCATCACCGTGCCGGAGGCGTACGGAGGTGCGCATATGGGGTATCTCGCGCACATGGTGGCGATGGAAGAAATTTCCCGGGCCAGCGCATCGGTGGGCCTGTCCTACGGCGCCCACAGCAATCTGTGCGTGAACCAGATCAACCGCAACGGTTCCGAAGAGCAAAAGCACAAGTACCTGCCCGGCCTGATCAGTGGCGAGCATGTGGGCGCGCTGGCCATGAGCGAGCCGGGCGCCGGCTCCGATGTGATCAGCATGAAGCTCAAGGCCGAAGACAAAGGCGGCTATTACCTGCTCAATGGCACCAAGATGTGGATCACCAACGGCCCGGACGCCGACACGCTGGTGGTTTACGCCAAGACGGAGCCCGAACTGGGGGCACGCGGCGTCACGGCTTTCCTGATCGAAAAGGGTATGAAGGGCTTCAGCATTGCGCAAAAGCTCGACAAGCTTGGCATGCGGGGAAGCCACACGGGTGAGCTGGTGTTCGAGAATGTCGAAGTTCCAGCGAGCCAAGTCCTGGGCACCGTCAACGGTGGTGCCAAGGTTCTCATGAGCGGGCTCGACTACGAACGGGCGGTGTTGACCGGCGGGCCGTTGGGGATCATGCAGGCGGTCATGGACAACGTGGTGCCCTACATCCACGACCGCAAGCAGTTCGGCCAGAGCATCGGCGAGTTCCAGCTGATCCAGGGCAAGGTGGCCGACATGTACACGGTGCTGCAGGCGGGCCGCTCGTTTGCCTACACGGTGGCGAAGAACCTCGACATGCTGGGGACCGACCATGTGCGCCAAGTACGCAAGGACTGCGCGTCCGTCATCCTGTGGTGCGCCGAAAAAGCCACCTGGATGGCCGGCGAGGGTGTTCAGATTTTTGGCGGAAACGGTTACATCAACGAATACCCGTTGGGCCGCTTGTGGAGAGATGCAAAACTCTACGAGATCGGCGCCGGCACCAGCGAAATTCGCCGTATGCTAATCGGCCGCGAATTGTTCGCGGAAACATGCTGATTTGTTGAACAATCTTCGAAAGAACCGACATGGCCGTTCCCGACATCGAACAACTTTTCGTCCACAACCGTGCGTGGGCAGCGCAGATGGAGCGGGAACGTCCCGGGTTTTTCACGGGCCTCATGGCACAGCAAAAGCCCAAATACATGTGGGTCGGCTGTTCCGACAGCCGCGTGCCAGCCAACCAGATCACCGGATTGGAGCCCGGAGAGGTGTTCGTGCACCGCAACGTGGCCAATGTGGTGGTGCCCACCGATCTGAACTGTCTTTCCACCATCCAGTATGCGGTTGACCAGCTGCGGGTCGAACATCTGATGGTGGTCGGCCATTACGGGTGCGGCGGCGTGCTGGCCGCGCTGCAGGATGTGCGTGTGGGCCTGGCGGACAACTGGATCCGCCACGTGAAGGATGTGCGCGACCGCCACCGCGAGCTCATCGCCGCGACGCCACAGGCGTGGCGCCATGACGTGCTGTGCGAACTCAATGCCATCGAGCAGGTGATGAACGTCGCGCAGACCACCGTGATGCTCGATGCCTGGGCGAGCGGCCAGAACGTCACCCTGCATGCCTGGTGCTACGGCCTCAAGGATGGGTTGATCAAGAACCTGAACCTGGAGGTCTCCGGCACCGAAGGCCTCGACGCGCTTTATCAGGCGGCCGTTGCCGGCATTGCGGCCACCCGCCGCGAGTAAGCTCGCTCTCCTTCGCAGGACGCGGCCCATGTTTCCCCAGCGACTGGATTCCCCCCACGCCTACGCGATCGCCAAGGCGATGATGGATGGCTTCAACCGCCACTATCAGCTGTTCCGCACGGAGTCCGCGCGCGCCAAGCACCGTTTCGAGACGGCCGACTGGCTCGGGCAGCAACGGGCCCAGCGCGAGCGGATCGAGTTCTACGATCTGCGCGTGAAGGAATGCGTGCGACGGCTGGACAAGGAGTTCAACGCGGGCGAGCAGCCCATGGACGTGTGGCACCAGGTCAAGCTGCATTACATCGGCCTGCTCGTGGACCACCACCAGCCCGAGCTGGCCGAGACGTTCTTCAACTCGGTCACGACGAAGATCCTGCACCGCACGCATTTCCACAACAACTTCATCTTCGTGCGGCCGGCCGTGAGCACGGAGTACATCGAAAACGAGGAGCCGGCCGCCCGGCCGACGTACCGCGCCTATTACCCGTCGCCGGACACACTGCACGAGACGTTGGTCCGCATCGTGGACAACTTCCAGCTGCAGCGCGAGTTCGAAGACCTGGACCGCGATACCCGCCATGTGCTGGCAGCGCTCCAGCATCGCCTGGGGCCACACACCAAGCTGCGCGCCAATTTCCAGGTGCAGGTGCTGTCGGGCCTGTTCTATCGGAACAAGGGCGCCTACCTGGTGGGCAAGGTGATCAACGGCTTCAACGAACTGGCGTTTGCCTTGCCGATCCTGCACGGCAGCGCGGGCCGCCTGGTGATCGATGCGGCCCTGTTCGGCGAGGACGACCTGCAGATGCTGTTCAGCTTCGCGCGGGCGTATTTCATGGTGGACATGGAAATCCCCAGCGCCTACGTGCAGTTCCTGCGCAGCCTGATGCCGCGCAAGCCCCGGGCCGAGCTGTACAACGCGCTGGGCCTGGCCAAGCAAGGCAAGACGCTTTTCTACCGCGACTTCCTGCACCACCTGCGTTATTCCAGCGACCGCTTTCGCATCGCGCCGGGCATCAAGGGGATGGTGATGCTGGTGTTCGATCTGCCCAGCTTCCCATTCGTGTTCAAGCTCATCAAGGACTACTACCCGCCGCCGAAGGACACGACGCGCGAGCAGATCCAATCCAAGTACCTGCTGGTCAAGCAGCACGACCGCGTGGGCCGCATGGCCGATACGCTCGAATACAGCGAGGTGGCCTTTCCGCGCGAGCGATTCGAAGACGGGCTGATCGCCGAGATCGAGAAATTCGCCCCGAGCCAGCTGGAGATCAGCGACCGCGACGGCGACGGCCAGATCGAAGTCATCATCAAGCACCTGTACATCGAGCGGCGGATGATTCCGCTCAACATCTACCTGCAGGAGGCCTTCGAGGCCGGCCTGCACGATCCGCGCGCGCGCCAGCAGATGGAGCGCAGCGTGGTCGAATACGGCAATGCGATCAAGGATCTGGTGGCAGCCAACATCTTTCCCGGCGACATGCTTTGGAAGAACTTCGGCGTGACGCGCAATGGCAAGGTCGTGTTCTACGACTACGACGAGATCGAATACCTCACCGACTGCCAGTTCCGCCGCGTGCCCGCGGCGCGCAACGAAGAGGACGAGATGAGCGGCGAGGTCTGGTATGCCGTGGGTCCGCGCGACGTATTCCCGGAAACCTTCGCCCCCTTTTTGCTCGGCAACGACGCGGTGCGCGATGTGTTCATGCGCCACCACGCCGATCTGCTGGACGCGGACTTCTGGCAGTCGCACAAGGAGCGCATCCAGGCGGGCCATGTGTACGACGTCTTTCCCTATGACAACGAACGGCGGTTCTCGTCCGGGACCGCACCGCCTTCCTGAGCGCCGCCGTGGCAGCACCCTGGCCCATCCCTTCGGCTTTTTAACCCCTTCCCCCCTCTTTTTGCAGGAGCAACAGCATGAGCAGTGATTCCATCGTCATCGTCGGTGCCGCGCGCACCCCCATGGGCGCCTTCCAGGGCGATTTCTCCAGCCTGGCGGCGCACGACCTGGGCGGCGTGGCCATCCGCGCCGCCGTCGAGCGCGCTGGCATCGCGCCGGAGTCGGTCGAAGAGGTGCTGTTCGGCAATTGCCTGATGGCCGGCCAGGGCCAGGCGCCCGCGCGCCAGGCAGGCTTCAAGGGCGGGCTGCCGCAGAGCGCCGGCGCCGTGACGCTGAGCAAGATGTGCGGCTCGGGCATGAAGGCCGCGATGTTCGCGCACGACCTGCTGCTGGCCGGCACGCACGATGTGATCGTCGCCGGCGGCATGGAGAGCATGACCAACGCGCCGTACCTGCTGCAAAAGGGCCGCGGCGGCTACCGCCTGGGCCATGACCGCATCTTCGACCACATGATGCTCGACGGCCTGGAGGACGCCTATGAGCCCGGCCGCTCGATGGGTACCTTCGGTGAGGATTGCGCCGCCAAGTACCAGTTCACGCGCGAGCAGCAGGATGCCTTCGCCGTGGCCAGCGTGCAGCGCGCCAAGGCGGCCAGCGACTCCGGCGCGTTCGCCGACGAGATCGCACCGGTCACGGTCAAGACCCGCGCGGGCGAGACCGTGGTGTCGGTGGACGAAGGCCCGGGCAAGGTCAAGCTGGACAAGATTCCCCAGCTCAAGCCCGCGTTCAAGAAGGACGGCACCATCACCGCCGCCTCCAGCTCCAGCATCAACGACGGCGCGGCCGCGCTCGTGATGATGCGCGAGTCCACCGCCCTCAAGCTCGGCCGCCAGCCCATCGCCCGCATCGTGGCCCATGCCATGCACGCCCAGGCTCCGGAATGGTTCACCACCGCGCCGGTCGGCGCCACCCAGAAAGCCTTGAACAAGGCCGGCTGGAGCGTGCTGGACGTGGACCTGTGGGAAGTCAATGAGGCCTTTGCCGTCGTGCCCATGGCGCTCATGAAGGAGCTGAACGTGTCGCACGACATCGTGAACGTGAACGGTGGCGCCTGCGCCCTGGGCCACCCCATCGGTGCCAGCGGCGCCCGCATCATGGTCACGCTGATCCATGCGCTGAAGGCGCGCGGCAAGAAGCGCGGCCTGGCCACGCTGTGCATCGGCGGGGGCGAAGGCACGGCCGTCGCGCTGGAACTGATCTGATCGAGGCCCGTGGCGTATTGCTATTAAATGTATAGCAGCACGCCTTAGAATTGATTGCGGTGGAAGCCGATTGGATACAAGGATTCAGGCAGTGACCCAGACCGTTCTCGTCATCGGCGCATCGCGCGGCATCGGGCTCGAATTCGTGCGGCAATACCGCGAGGCCGGCTGGCGCGTGATCGCCACCGTGCGCGACGACGCCGGCCGCGAGCGCGTGCAGTCCCTGGGGGCCGAGCCGATGCGCGTGGATGTGGCCGACCCGGCCAGCGTCAGCGGCCTGGCCTGGCTTTTGGACGGCGAAAAGCTCGACGTGGCGCTCTACGTGGCGGGCGTGATCCGCCGGCCCTCGGCGCTCACCCCGCCCACGCGCGAGGATTTCGACGCCGTCATGCGCACCAACGTGCTCGGCGCCATGCAGGCGCTGCCACAGGTCGCGCCCCATGTGGCGATGGCGGGCGGCACCCTGGCGTTCCTGTCGTCCGCCATGTCGCTGATCGGCAGCGTGCCGGGCAGCGATTCGTGGCTGTACCGCACGAGCAAGGCCGCGCTCAACATGGCGGTGGCCGCGGCGCAGCACGACTATCCGGAGGCCACGCTCATCACGCTCGACCCGGGCTGGGTGCAGACCGACATGGGGGGCGAGGGCGCGGCGCTCACACCCGAGGCGAGCGTGCGCGGCATGCGCGCGGTGCTGGCGGGCGTCACCCCGGCCGACCGGGGCCGGCTGCTGCACCACGACGGCCGCCGGGCCGCGCACTGGTGAGCGCCGCAGTGCTAAATGCCCCGCGCGGGGCGGCGGTGATCGCGCCGACCGCGCATGGCGCGAACCATTTCAACCTGCTGCGTCTGGCGGCGGCGATCGCCGTGCTGCTGTCGCATGGCGAGTTCCTCTACCGCCTGAGCATGCCCGTGCCCTTTGCCGGACACAGCCTGGGCTCGCTGGCGGTGTACTGCTTTTTCTTCATCAGCGGTTACCTCGTGTGCCAGAGCTGGGAGCGCGAGCCGGACATCGGCGTGTTCTGGGCCAAGCGCGTGGCGCGCATCTTTCCCGGGCTGGTGGTGGCGACCGCGTTCTCGGTGTTCGTGCTGGGCTGGGCCATGACGCAGCTGCCGACGGCGCAGTACTGGTCCGATGCCCGCACGTGGATCCATTTCCTCAACAACGCCGTGGGGATGGCCGTCGTGCAGGTGCTTCCGGGCGTGTTTGAGAACAACCCTTTCGCCCGGTCGGTGAACGGCTCGCTGTGGACGATCCGCTACGAGCTGTTGATGTACCTGCTGCTGTCGATGGCGGGCGTGGCGGGATGGACGCGGCGGCGCTGGGTGTATCCCGTGGCTGCGCTGCTCATGGCGGTATCTTGGCAGTGGGCGCGGGTGGCCGGCTGGGATGCCTGGGTCGATGCCGGGCCGCGGTGGCTCACGGCGCTCTTCCACCTGTTCCACTGGGGGGAGGTTTCCGGGTTCGGCGTGGCGTTCCTGCTCGGCTGCACCTTCGCGGCCTACCGCGTGCGCAGTGGCCCGTGGCTGCTGGTGGTGGCCGTGCTGGGCGGCGCCTTGGCGTGGTTCACGCCGCAGGCGTGGAGCGTGCAGATCGGCGTGTGGGCCCTGGTGGCGGCCGGCATCTTCTGGGCCGCGCACGTGGGCGGTGGCCGCTCGGGCGGCTGGCTGCGCGAGGACCTGTCCTATGGCGTCTACATCTACGCCTTTCCGATCCAGCAGGCCGTGACGGAAATCAGCCTCAGGCGCGGCTGGAGCCTGGCGGTGTGCATCGCGGTGTCGCTCGCGCTGACGCTGGCCATGGCGGCGTTCTCGTGGTTCTGCATCGAAAAGCCCGGAGTGCGCTATGGGCGGCGCGTGGTGGAGCATTGGTCGCGCCGCCGCGGCCTGGGCATGCACGGCACGCCGGTGTAGCCGGCGCTGGCCGGCACCGCGAGGCGGACGCGCCGGGTTCGGCAAACGAATTTTCAAGGCCCCTTCAGAGCCATTTCTTTCGACGACGGAGACAAAAAGCATGCTGTTGAACCAAGACCAGGAAATGATCCGCGACGCGGTGCGCGATTTCGCCCAGCGCGAGCTGTGGCCGCACGCGGCCCGCTGGGACCGCGAACACCACTTTCCCCGCGAGGCCCACCAGGGCTTGGCCGCGCTGGGCGCCTACGGCATCTGCGTGCCTGAAGAGGACGGCGGCGCGGGGCTCGACTACCTGACGCTGGCCCTGGTGCTGGAGGAGATCGCGGCCGGCGACGGCGGCACCAGCACGGCCATCAGCGTGACCAACTGCCCGGTGAACGCCATCCTCATGCGCTACGGCAATGCCGCGCAGAAGAAGGCCTGGCTCGCGCCGCTGGCGCAGGGCCGGATGCTGGGCTCGTTCTGCCTGACCGAGCCGCATGTGGGCTCGGACGCTTCGGCCCTGCGCACGACGGCGGTGAAGGACGGCGACGGCTACGTGATCAACGGCGTCAAGCAGTTCATCACCAGCGGCAAGAACGGCCACGTGGCCATCGTCATCGCGGTCACCGACAAGGGCGCGGGCAAGAAGGGCATGAGCGCCTTCCTGGTGCCCACCGACTCGCTGGGCTACACCGTCGCGCGGCTGGAAGACAAGCTTGGCCAGCACAGCAGCGACACGGCACAGATCCAGTTCGACCAATGCCGCGTGCCGGCCGAGAACCTGATCGGTGCGGAGGGCGAGGGCTACAAGATCGCGCTCGGCGCGCTGGAGGGCGGGCGCATCGGCATCGCCGCGCAGAGCGTGGGCATGGCACGCAGCGCGTTCGAGGCCGCGCTGGCGTATTCGAAGGAGCGCGAGAGCTTCGGCACGCCCATCTTCAACCACCAGGCGGTGGGATTTCGGCTGGCCGACTGCGCCACGCAGATCGAGGCGGCGCGCCAGCTCATCTGGCACGCGGCGGCGCTGCGCGATGCCGGCCGGCCGTGTTTGAAAGAGGCCGCCATGGCCAAGCTCTTCGCCAGCGAGATGGCCGAGCGCGTGTGCAGCGCGGCGATCCAGACGCTGGGCGGCTACGGCGTGGTGAACGACTTTCCCGTGGAGCGCATCTACCGCGATGTGCGCGTGTGCCAGATCTACGAAGGCACGAGCGACGTGCAGAAGATCATCATCCAGCGCGCGCTGGCCTGAGTTTGATGGCGCGGTGGTGGTGCGGGTGCGGCCATCCTCGCGTGGGCTGACCGCGCCGTCAGGCGCGGCGGGGGATGGGTTTCCGGCGCTGTGAGGGGCGAGTGGTCCGGGCGTGCTGTTCCTTCAAGGTCTAGAAGGACGGCCTGCATTTTTCGCTGGTTTGCCCAGTGCTTCGCCATGATGGGTTGGCGCGCGCGCAGATATCGGATGCTCTGAGAAGCCGGCAGGTCTTGGCGGCAGAAAGAGAGCCATGTTGCCGGAGAACTCATTTCGGATAGATCGAAACCCCGGCCTGGGATCGCAGCGCATGCACACCGACGTGGAGCCATCCCGGTCGGCATCGCCCTCTCCGTCAGTGCTGGATGCACCAGCCGGACTGCGCAGCGCTGCCAGGCGCCCACCGGGCGCCCAAGAGCATGGCTCTCCCGTGCGCAGCCCGTTGCCACAGTCGCTGTTAGGCAAGGCGCAGGCAAGCACCAAGGCGTCTGCCGCAGCATCGGCGTTGCCTCTGCCTGCGGTGGTACGCCATACGGCCTTCGTCCAGCCACACGCCGGCATCCGTGGCGCGTCTGATCCCCTGCAGCGCGCTGCAGGCGCCCAGCAATCCGCGCGTGTGCCCCGAACGACACTGGGGCAATTGCTGGCTCAGGAGCGCCGGGAGGAGGCCGAGCAGGCGCGATTGGCACTGTTCAATGCCGGTGGCGCACTGAAGCGGTTGAAGGACCGCGCGGCCAGGATGCATCCGTCCACGATGGACCAGCGATGGCACGCCATCTTGAATGGAAAGCCCAAACCCATGGAGGGGAAACGCAAAGAGGCGTTCGAGGATCTGATTTGGGCGGACGTCGTGGCGCTTGGCGAGGCTGGCAATCTCGAAAACTCACGCGCGATCGACGAGATGATCAACGCGTTGAAAAATGGCACCGCAGGCCCTTCCATCCTGGAGCAAGACCGGCAGATGCTGTTGGAAGTGCTTGAAGGATGGGCCGTCAACTGCCGATACGATGAGCTGAACCTGAAAATCACTCCCTATACGCGGCTGACCTTTACCGACGACCAGGTTCTTGAAAAGCCCGAGAAGCTGGGATCGGGAACGTTCAATACGGTGTTTTCGGTCAAGCTGACGGGCCCGGATGGCGTTCCGATCGACGCCATTTTCAAGCCGCTCCGCACGGAGGAGCGTGGATGGGTGGCCATGGAAACCGGTATTCCGCCTGACGATCCACAGATCGCAATGCGCAACGTGGCCACGGTTGCCTATGTGAGAAAGCTCGGCATGCGCGTGGTGGCCGATACACGCGTCGCGTTGATCGATACCGGACAAGGCCGTCAACTGGGTATGGTGATGGAGCGGGCCCGCGGCAAGTCGGCCGCCGACACTGATCCAAAACTTTTCAGGCAAGCGAACGTATGCGCGGAAGTGACCAAGCTGCAGTTGCTGGATCACCTCACGGGGCAAGGCGATCGCCATGCCGGCAACTATTTCATCAACATCGAACCGGACGGTCGTGCCAAGGTGACGGGGATCGATAACGATCAATGCTTCGGACACAAAATGACGGACCCGGCCGGAATCGAAAGAATCCGGAATGATCCCTCGCGTAAAGGGTTCCGCGGGACGGGGCTGCCTCCGGTGGTGGATACCGAAATGGAGCGATCGATTGGCGCGCTCACTGAAACCGACATCCGTTCGATGCTGGGAGACAAGTTGAGTGAGGCCGAGATCGACGCGGCGGTCCAGCGGCACGAAGGCGTCAAGCAGCATATTGCGCAACTGCGTTCCACCAACCGCGTGATCGATCCGGCCGAGTGGGGCGATGCGAGCGTGCAGCAACTCCTGAACAGCCAAAACAGCTACGTGGGGCGCGAGCGTGACCATGCGCTGTTGATCACCACCTGGTGAGGCATTGATCGCCAACGCATGGCCATCGAATTGCGAGTGGCTCATTGCCAATCGCTCTTCGTTTTTTCGCCTTTCGGCCGCGGGCTTCGCAGCAGCGTGCAGGCCCGTGTTGTTGTTCGGCATAGTCGCTCGGGCCGAACCATTCTGGCGGCAGAAAGAAAGCCATGTTGTCGAATATCGCTTCCCGGCTTGCCCGAGGCCTTATACACAATAAGCCCCGCACCTCCGCCGATGTACCGAAGCCTCCTGAGACGCCTTCGCCCCTCGCTTCGGAAAGTCCTGCGGGACTCCGGCATGCGCCCAAACGGCCCCAAGGATCGTTGGAGCAACTCTCACCCCTTCGCAGCCCGTTGCCCTCCCTGAACAGGCAGCCCAGCATTCGACTGCAAAGTGAGATTCAAGAGTTGTCTTCTGGCGCCAATCCATCGCAAGGGCCGGATGCGGCTCCGCCATCACAGAAGGTTGGCCGTCCGAGACTGGGCGAACTTTTGAAGCAGGAGCTTCGGCAGGAAAAAATTGATCAAGCCGAAAAGGCCGAGCAAGACCGTCAGCAACGGCGTGCCGCACTGGAGCAACTGGTGCATTCGGCGCTGCCCGACGGGGGGCAGGCCATGAAACGGCTCAAGGAGCGCGCAGTCAGAAAGCACCCGAAGACGGCGGCCCAGATATGGCATTCGATCCAGACCGGACTGCCCAAAACCATGAAGGACCAGCGCAGGTCGGCTTTCGAAACGTTGGTGCGCGCTGATCTGCGGGCGCTGGCATCCACTGGCCAGATTGCACCCAGGGCTGCGGTCGACCAATTGACCGAGGCGCTCGGCGAAGGCATCTTCGGCCAAGGCATCCTCAAAAGGGATCGAGCGCTTTTGCTGGAAATATTGGGTGACCTGTCCTTGGAAGGTCTCTACCGGCGGTGGAATCTGGCAATGACAGACGACACCAAGCCTGCCTTTACCGACGCAGACCTTCTGCAAGTGCCTAAACCGTTCGGCGCTGGAGAATTCACCCACGTCTATGAAGTCAAGCTCAAGGAAACCGACGGCGCGGTGCTGAATGCCCTCTTCAAGCCGATTCCGAGGGAGGATTGGTCTTATGCCGGTTGGGCGACCGGCATTCCGAGATATGACCCGCAGACCGTGATGCGCAATCTCGCCACCGTCGATTACGCCAGGAAGCTCGGGTTTCATGTGATTCCGGATACCCGCGTGGCACTGATCGACGTCGATAAAAAACCGTTTGATCCCTCCGTGGGCCTGCTCATGGAGCTGGCCCCGGGCGAGCCGGCCGAGCGCACGCCTGCGAGCGTTTTGGCCCGGGCAGATGTTCGCGCGGAAGTGACCAAGCTCCAGCTGCTCGACCACCTGACGGGGGAGGGGGACCGCCATGGTTTCAATTACTTCATCCATATCGATGCGGACGATCGGCCCACGGTCATGGGCATCGACAACGACCAGTGCTTTGGCGAGAAGTTGACCGATCCCGCCGGTGCCCGATACGCCGATGACTCGCAGCACAGGTTCTTGCAGGGAGTCGGGCTGCCTCCCGTGGTGGATACCGACATGGAGCGCGCTATTGAGGCGATGACGGAGGACGACATCCATGCCATGCTCGGCAACAAATTGAACACCGCGGAAATTGCCGCCGCGCTTCAGCGGTACCGAGGCTTGAAAGCGCACATCGTTCAGTTGCGGGAGCAGAACTGGGTCATCGATCCGAAAGATTGGGAGACGCCGCAGGTGCAGGCGCTCATGACTCCGCAGAACAGCTATCTGGCACGCGATCTTCAACGAGTGGCAGGCGTTTGAGCCACGGGGCTCTGCGGCGGAAGGTCATGACATTTCGCGTGCCGACCTCGCGCTTCGCTGCAGCGAGTTCGTCCGGGGCCCTTGGCCGGCACACTCATTTGTACCGTTCCCTTTGACGGCAGAGAGAGAGTCGTTTTGCTGGATCACCTGTTTCGGACCGCTCGCAGTTCCGTGCCCAATGCGCCGCGCGTCGAGTCTGGCGGCGTGCCTCCCGCGCGTACGCCGCATACTCCGGTGGCGCTGAAGGGGCCTGAAGGTCTCATGGGCGCGCCAAAGCGATTGCAGGGCGCTGGTGAGCAGTCTTCCCCCGTGCGCAGTCCGTTGCCACCGTCCGCACTGAACCGCCAACCGGTCATCGGCCGCTCGCAGACGGAGATCCAGCCCCATGTCTCCGACGGCCATACCTCGCCGACGCACGAGACCTCGCCTTCTCAGCCGGTACGACGCCAGACGCTGCGCCAACTGCTGGACGAGGCCCTGCGAGAAGAAAAGGCCGAGAAGGCGGAGCAGGCCCGGCAAGCCAAACAGGCCCGCCGTGCTGCGCTGGCGCAATGGGTGCACTCGGCATTGCCGGATGGCGGTCAGGCCATGAAACGATTGAAGGCGCGCGCGGCCAGAGAGCACCCGGCCACTTTGGCCGACAGGTTGCTTCTGATCCGCCATGGAACCCCCAAGCCGATGGAAGGCCCCCGGAAAACGGCGTTCGAGGCGCTGGTGCGTGACGACCTGTGGGCCATGGCCATGGCTGGTGGGGTCGATCCTTTGGTGGCGGTCGACAAGATGGCCGAGGCTTTGGATGAGGGGATACTCGGCCAAGGTATTTTGAAGAGCGATCTTGAATTGCTGACGCAAGTGCTGGACGACTTGGCCATCGACCGTTTGTACACGCGGCTGAACCTGAAAATGACGGACGACACCATGCCCGCGTTCACCAACGCGCAGGTGCTGGAGGCGCCTGTGGAACTGGGGGAGGGGCGAATCAGCAAGGTTTACGCAGTCAAGCTTGAGGACACCGATGGCTCTGAACTGGATGCCGTTTTCAAGCCGCTGAACTCCGAGGTGCCCGACGTGGAGGAGTGGAGTGCGGCTGCCAGACTGGCGGGCATATCGAGAGAAGATCCGCAGACGGCGATGCGCAACCTTGCAACCGTCGCCTACGCGAAGATGATTGGTTTTCATGTGGTTACCGACACGCGCGTGGCGTTGATCGACATCGGAGATGACCCGTTCAACCCTGCCTTGGGGCTGATCATGGAACGCGCCCGTGGTGAACCGGCTGAAGAGGTCGATGCGGAAGTGTTCAAGGAGGGCTCCGTGTGCGCGGAAGTGACGAAGCTCCAGTTGCTTGACCATCTGACCGGGGAGGCGGATCGCTACGACAAAAACTATTTTGTCGAGCTCGGCTCCGATGGCCGGGCCAAGGTCATGGGCATCGATAACGACACCAGCTTCGGCGCAGCACTGACTGATCCAGCCGGCGCCAAAGCGCCGCGGACCGACCCGAAAGGCGTCGCGATCGATCCGTCGCGCCTGGGGCTCCGCGGCACGGCGCTCCCCCCTGTGGTGGACACGGACATGGAAAGCGCAGTCCTTGCACTCACGGAGGAAGGCATTGTTTCGATCCTGGAAGACAAGCTGAACGATGCCGAGGTCGATGCCGCCATCCAGCGGTACCGAGGCGTCAGGCAGCACATGGTCGAATTGCGCGAGGCGGGGCGCGTCATCGCGCCGCACGAATGGGGCCGATCCGACATCCAGGAACTCTTCACCCCGGAAAACAGCTACCTGGGCCGCGATCGCGAACTTGCCTGGGTTGCCAGCCAACCATAGACATTGAACGACCCACATGAACCTCTCTGCCAACGAAGCCGAACGCGATACCGGCGCGCCCTCAGCCCTGACCCTCTTCGCTGATGAAGGACTGCCGTTTCCTCCCGTACCGGCAGCGCTGGCGAGCGCATTGCAGGTCCAGGGGCGGGCATGGTTCGCCACGCGTCCCGTGGCCTCGTCCCCTTACGATTTCCATCACTTCCTGGATGAAGTCGAAACGCAACCCGATGTGGCGGACTACGCCGTGGTGGGTTTCGACGGCCATGGCACCAACAGCTGGGCGGTGCATTTCTACCTGGTCGGCCAGGGGTTGGCGCTTTTCATCAAGCTTCCCTGGGGTGGGGCCTACCTGGAGCCCGAGCCCGCCCGCGCGCACATCACTGAAATGTTCGACTGGGCCGCTGCCTTGCTGTCGCAGCTGCAACGTGCCGAATCGGCCGGCAAGATACCGCCGGGCATGCGGCTGCACGTGGCGGCGAGCCGTTTTGATCACGCGGGTTGGCGCTGGGTGGCCGCAGGGCAGAACGCGGCCGAGACGCCGTGGAACCCGGCCGGCGGCATGAGAGCGGCCGTGCTTCAGGAGCTTGAGGCGGTGATCGCTGGCCGGGCATTGGCGGGTGGGGCGACTCCGCAGGGGCCGATGACTTAGTCGCTGGGCGCCGCCTTCCTTCGGCTGCCGGGCTGCCGTTTCGCCACAGGCTGGATCGCGAGTGCCGTTGGCCGACACACTGCCCGGTGCCGTGCGTTTTGAACGGTGGAGGGAGTTGCCTTGCCAGACAGTCCGTTTCGGGTTACCCGGAGCCAAAACCCGGGCCCGTCGCGCATCGAGCCCGGCACCTTGCCAGCCAGGCCGGTTGCCTCTTCGTCCCGCGCACTGGAGGGGCCCTTGGGACCGGGCCTGGCACCTCGGCGGCATCAGGCCGTGGCAGGGCCGCTTTCGCCTGTGCGCAATTCGGCACCCCGCCCACTGACGGGCCCTTCGCCAGCAAGCACCAGACGATCGCCACCCGGCCTGCACACGCCAGACAGAGCCGGCCGGATGCGGTTGCTCGAATCGGCCCTGCCAAGCGGTGGTGGAACCCTGAAGCTTTTGAAGGAACGCGCGGCCAGGCAGCACCCGGCCACGCTGGCCGAGCGATTGAATGCACAACTCAAAGGCGCACCCGAAGCCTTGGATGTGCACAGCGATGCGGCATTCGCTGCATTGGTGCGCGCGGACGTGATGGCGATTGCCAAGGCCGGCGCGATGGAGCCCTCGTTGGCCGCCGACGCGCTGGGCGCCGCCATAGAGGAGGGCATGCTGGGCCAAGGCATCCTGCCTACGGACCGGCAGGCGCTGCTGGCCGCGCTGGACCAGTTGTCCATCCACCGCCTCTACCAAAAAATCAACCTGAAGGTCACGCCCGAGACGTCGCCCGCCTTCACCAACGTCCAGGTCCTGGAACCACCCAGGGCTTTCAGATCAGGGAGCTTTCACACCGTGTTCGGGGTCCGTCTCGCGAAGCTGGACGGTTCGGTGTTCGATGGCATCTTCAAGCCCCTCAAGGCCACGGAGAAGAACAATCCGACGACCGCAGGCACCGGCATTCCAGAGAGCGATCCGCAGACCGCGATGCGCAACATCGCGACGCTTGCCTATGCCAGAAAACTCGGTATGGACGTGATCGTGGACACGCAAGTGGCGTTGATCGACACCCGGCAAGCCCCTTCGGTTTCCAACCTCCAGTTGGGGTTGGTCATGGAGCGTGCCCCCGGCAAGCCAGCCTTGTACACCGACGTGCAGACGCTGGACCGCGCGGACGTGTGTGCGGAGGTGACCAAGCTCCAACTGCTCGACCACCTCACGGGGCAAACCGACCGCTACCATGAAAACTATTTCATCGATATCGGGCCGGACGGGCGGGTCAAGGTCACAGGGATCGACAACGACCAGTGCTTTGGCCAAAAGCTCACCGATCCCGCTGATATCCGGCCCGGGGCGGATGGAACCGCCCAAGCCCGGTTCCGGGGTGTGGGGCTGCCTCCAGTCGTGGATACCGACATGGAGCGTTCGATCCAGGCGCTCACGGAGGGCGATATCCGTTCGATGCTCGAAGACAAGTTGAACGAGGCTGAAATCAGCGCGGCGATACAGCGCCACCAGGGCGTCAAGGCGCACATTGCCCAGCTGCGCGAGATCGGCCGGGTGATCGACCCTGGACATTGGGGAGAGCCCGGCGTGAAGGAACTGCTGACCGAGCACAACAGCTACATCGGGCGCGAGCGCCAGTGGGTGCCGTTCTATGCCGCGGGCCTGCAAAGCAGCTGGTGAGAGGTTTGTCGTGCAGGACGTGGGCTGGCGCCGGCGTAGCGGCCCGCTTCGCCCCCCGTGCTGGGGCTTCGCAACCCGGCGGCCTTCAGCGCCGGCTCATCCGCACACTTCCGGGTGCCATCCTGTGATTTTGGGTGGCAGAGAGAGTCGCCTTGCCAGAAAGCCCGTTCCGTATCACCCGGGGTTCCAGCCCCGGTGCGCCGCGCGTCGACCTCGACGCCGTGCCCTCCACGCCCGCTTCGCCTTCCCGCGGTGCGCTGCAGGGACCTGCTGGATTGGTGAGCAGCGCGCCCACGCGGCCCTCGGGGCTGGCCGGGCAACTTTCCCCCTTGCGCAGTGCGTTGCCCAAGGCCCCGGCTGAAAAACCGCCCGCAGCCGCTGACCCGGCCGGTGCGGCATCGCCTTCCGTGTCGCCTTCCCTGACGCCTTTTGTCACGGCGCCGTCCTCGCCCGCCATCCATTCGAGGCATTCCAGCAGCGAGATCCAGCCAGAGCCAGTCACCCGCCCCGTGCCCCGTTCCACATTGGGTGCGCTGGTCGAGCAGGCGCGGCAGCAAGAAAAAGCCGAACGCAACCAGCTTTTGCATTTGGCCTTGCCCCATGGCGGCCGGGCGATGAAGCGGCTGAAGGAACGAGCGGGCCGAGAAACCCCCGTCACGATGGCCGACAAATGGCGCGCGCGCCTGAATGGGCCACCAAAGCCCATGGAGGGCCGGCGCAGAGAGGCGTTCGTGGCGCGGGTGCGTGCCGATGCGATGGCGGTGGCCAAAGCCGGTCAGCTCGATGCCCGCGTTGCGGTGGACAGGATCCGCATGGCGGTCGAGGATGGCACCTTGGGCCAGAACGTCTTGAAGGAAGACCGTGAATTGCTGCTGGAGGTCCTGGGCCAGCTGGCAGACCCGGCCGATCATCTCTACCGGCAGCTGAACCTGAAGATCACGCCCGACACTCGGTTGGCCTACACGGACGCGCAGGTGCTGGAAAAGCCCAAGCACCTCACGTCGGGCAGCTTCGCTTCCGTCTTCGCGCTCAAGGTCCAGAACGCCGATGGCGTTGCGCAAGACAGTGTGTTCAAGCCGCTGAAGGCAACGGAAAAAGGCTGGGTGGGCAGTGCTTCCGGCATTCCCATGGACGATCCGCAAGTGGCCATCCGCAACATCGCGACCCTGTCCTGCGCGAAGAAGCTCGGCCTTGATGTGATCGCGGACACCCGGTTGGCACTGATCGACACCGGACGGGGCCCGTTGGACCCCGATCTCGGCCTGCTCATGGAGCGCGCACCCGGCAAGCAGGCGAGCAACGCCGATGCCGACTGGTTCAAAAATCCGGCGGTCTTCGCGGAGGTCACCAAGCTGCAGTTGCTGGACCACCTGACGGGCCAGGTCGATCGCCATGACAACAATTACTTCATCGACGTCGGACCGAACGGGGATGTCAAGGTCACGGGCATCGACAACGATCAGTGCTTCGGCAAGGACCTGCGCAGGCCATCCGATATCCGGCCGCGCAGTGGCCTGCCGTTCTATGGAACGGCGCTGCCCCCCGTGATCGATACCACGATGGCGGCCATGATCGATGATCTGGTGGACGATGAACTGCACGCGATGCTGGACAACCAACTGAGCGACGACGAGGTCGAAGCCACGGGCTCTCGCCTGCAGGGCCTCAGGCTTCACGTCGATCAGCTGAGAGGTCTGGGCCTGGTCATCGAGCCCAGCCAATGGGCTGATCCGGCGATACAGGCGCGCTTCACTGCGCAAAACAGCTACATCGGCCGCGAGCGCACCACGCACCAGGTCTTCTAGCCCTCCACCTGGCGCACCGGTTTGGCGCCCGGCGCAAACGCCGCCGCTGGTTCAGAGGTCGGCCGGCAACGGTCCCGCATTCAACAGCCGGGGCGTGGCCGCGCCATGGAACAGCCGGGCGGGCACGTCGCCCACCAGGGTGCGCGCATCGCCCCGCACCCGCACGCCCGTGCCTTCGGGCAGGCCCAGCACCGGGGTGCCGGGGTTGAGCGCGCAGAACTCCTGCAGGCGCTCCTGCCGCGTCTCGCCGCGGTGGCCGGGCGGGTGGGCCTCGGTGTAGTGCGCGTTGATCTGCCACGGCACGAGGCCCATCGCCTCCAGCCCGCCGGGATCGGTGATGGGCATGTCGTTGGTGGTGCGGATGGTGGGGCAGGCGATGTTGGAGCCCGCGCTCCACCCCAGGTACGACGCATCGCCGGCGCGCACCCGGGCGGCGATCGCGGGCAGCAGGCCCTGGCGGCGCAGGTGGCCCAGCAACGCGAAGGTGTTGCCTCCGCCCACCACGATGCGCCGCGCGCCCTGCACGGCGGCCAGCGGATCGGCCGCGTGGTGCACCGACCGCATGGTCAGGCCCAGCGGCCGCAGGGCCTGCGCCACCAGGGCCTCGTAGTCGTCCCAGCCGCGCGTGACGCCGGCGAACGGAATGAAGAGCGCCTCGCCGGCTTCCGCGCCGCCGGGACCGGAGGGCAGCGCGGCCCAGTCGCGGACCCAGTCCAGCGCATGGGTGAGATAGCCTGCGTCGCTGCTGGAGTTGCTCAGGAGCAGAAGATTCATGGGGGTGTTCCGATGGGATCCAGAGAGGTGTGGGGTGGTGGGAAACGAAGAAGGGGGCAATGACCTGGGTCATATTTTGCTATTAAATTTGTAGCTATATGCCCTAGAAGGTATTGCGCTGGAGGCCTATTCTGTCATGATCCCGTGCCCCGCTCGCGCAGCACCACGGTGATCTGGCCGTTGGTCTCGATGGTGGCCCGCTCCACCTCGTGCAGGTGCAGGCTGCCCCCGGCGCGCAGCGCGGCGGCGAGGT
Source organism: Acidovorax sp. SUPP950 (assembly GCF_030158935.1). Lineage (NCBI taxonomy): Bacteria > Pseudomonadati > Pseudomonadota > Betaproteobacteria > Burkholderiales > Comamonadaceae > Acidovorax > Acidovorax sp. SUPP950. The sequence continues at coordinate 20,189 of NZ_BQXE01000002.1, forward strand.
CCTCGGTGGAGATCAGTTCCTTGCGCATGAGTGCGGCGTTGACCTGGCCGCCCTGCACCAGCACCTCCGGCTTGCCGTCCACCAAGTGCGCCAGGCGCGGGAAGTGGAAGGTCAGCTGGGCCAGCAGCACATGGCAGGCGATGAGGGTCAGGGCCGAGATGAGCCCGCCCACCAGGGAGTTGTCGCCCGCGTTCATCGAGTTCTGCACTGCGTTCGACAGGATCAGCAGCAGCACCAGGTCGAACGGCGCGGTCTGCCCGGTCTGGCGCTTGCCGGTCAGGCGCAGGAAGACCAGCAGGAAGAGGTACACGATCACCCCGCGAACGATGAATTCCCACCACGGCACGCTCATTGCCAACATGGCCATTCTCCAGTTGCGCCCGACATGGGCGGGGTGCAGTGTGCCATCTGCAAGAATGCGCCCCTCGGGCCCGAGCCGGGCCGCTTTCTTGCTTTCCGTTTTTGCAGCAAAGGACCGCCATGCAGCGTCGCACCTTCCACCACCGCGCGTGCGCCGGGGCCGTGGCCCTGGGGCTGCTGGCCGCCCGCGGCCAAGCGCTGGCGTTGTCGCTGGGCGACCTGTCCGGCGCCGATGCCGCCAGCGGCGTGAAAGCTGCGCTGGCGCAGGGCGCGCAGGCCGCCGTGTCCCTGCTCGGGCGGCCCGACGGCTTTCTGGGCAACCCGCAGGTGCGCATCGCGCTGCCGGCGCGCCTGGAAAAAGCCGCGGAGCTGATGCGCCGCTTCGGGCAGGGCCGCCGCATCGACGAACTGGTGACTTCCATGAACCGCGCAGCCGAGCAGGCCGTGCCGATGGGCCGCGACCTGCTGGTGGGCGCGGTGCAGACGATGACCGTGGCCGATGCCAAGGGCATCCTGGCCGGTGGCGAAACCTCGGTGACCGAGTTCTTCGCGCGCAGGACCCGGGTGCCACTGGGCGAGCGCTTCCTGCCCGTGGTGAACCGCGCCATCGAGCAGGTGGGGCTCACGCAGCAGTACAACGCCTTCGCCAGCAAGGCCGCGGGGTTCGGCCTGATCCGGCAGGAAGATGCCAACCTGTCGCAGTACGTCACGGGCAAGACCCTGGACGGCCTGTACCTCATGATCGGCGAGGAGGAAAAGAAGATCCGCCAGGACCCGGTCGGCTCGGGCAGCGCCATCCTGCGCAAGGTGTTCGGGGCGCTGAAATGACAGGGGGCGAGACGGTGAACCCGGCCACCCCACGATCGCCCGCCCCGCCCGAGGGCCTTGCCGCGTGCCCCTGTGGCCGTTCCTGCGGCCCCTCGCCGCAGCGCCGGCCCTTGCCTTACGCCGGGTGCTGCGGCCGCTACATCGACCACTTCGACACCACCCCCGCGCCCGATGCGGAAAGCCTCATGCGCTCGCGCTACACCGCCTTCGTGCGCGAGCAGGCGCCCTACCTGCTCGCCACCTGGGAGGTGGCGCACCGGCCCGCGCAGGTGGCGTTCGATCCGGGCGTGCGCTGGCTGGGCCTGGAAGTGCGTGCGCACCGCCGCCTGGATGGCGAGCGCGCCGAGGTCGAGTTCGTCGCCCGCCAGCGCATGCCCGGCGGCCGTGCCCACCGCCTGCATGAACTGAGCCGCTTCGTGCGGCAGGACGGGCGCTGGTTCTACGTGGACGGCGACCTCCGCTAGGCGCTGCCGCATGCCCGATCGCTCCGGCGGCGCGGTGACGCCCGTTTCCGCATCCGTACCCGCAGTCCCCGATGTGCTGGGCCCGCCAGCATCCCGGGCCGGCGGGATCGAGGAGGCCGGCGGGCAGGCGCTGGACCTGGCCGTGCGCCGCCGGCTGCTGCAGTCGCTGGCCTCGCGAGGCTCCTCGGAGATCGCCGCAGTGGTCATCCCCGGCGTGCTGGTGGGGTTCTACGGCCGCTTCGCGCCGCCCGGTCCGCTGATCGTCTGGTGGGTGCTCTTCGGGGTCGTGGCCCTGGGGCTGCTGCGGCTGCGCCGCGGCCTGCAGCGCGACGCCGCGCTGCCCGATGCGGTGGCCGTGCCCAAATGGGAGCGCATCTTCCAGTGGCTGTCCCTGGGGACGGGGCTGATGTGGACGCTGCCTGTCTTTCTCACGATGTCCGCGGCCCCGCTCGAATTCCGGCTCTTCCTGTACATGGTGCTGTGCGCGGTCATCGCGTCGGCCACGACGTTCCTCGCTCCGGTGCCGGTCATCTTCTGGCGCTATTTCGCGGCCAGCTACCTGCCGCCCACGCTGGCGATCTACTGGTACTTCCCGCAGCGCTGGCACTACCTGCTGCCGCTGATGCTGCTGTACGGCGCCGTGCTGTGCCGCCATGCCTGGGGATCGCGCCGCTTCGTGGTGCAGCAGGTGGAGATGGAGCGCCAGCGCGCGCGGCTGGCAGAGCAGTACCGCGCCGCCAAGGAGGCCGCCGAGCGCGCGCTGGAGGAAAAGAACCGGTTCATCGCCACCGCCAGCCACGACCTGCGCCAGCCGCTGCACGCCATGGGCCTGCTGCTGGAAACGGCCCTGCAGCGCAACGGCGACGTTCGCCTGAACGCCGTGCTGCAGGACGTCCAGAGCTGCGTGCGATCGCTGAACTTCATGTTCAACGCGCTGCTGGACCTGTCGCGCATCGAGGCGGGCACCTTCACGGTGCGCGAGGAGACCGTGTCCCTGCGCGCCCTGTTCGACGACGTGGCCGCCGTGTTCGCGCCCGACGCCGAACTGCGCGGCCTGCACCTGCGCCTGCGCCTGCCGCGCCAGCGCGAGGCGGCGGTGCGCGGCGACCCGGCACTGCTGCGCCAGATGGTGTTCAACCTGGCGCAGAACGCGCTGCGCTACACCGCCTCGGGCGGGGTGTTGCTGGGGGCGCGGGCGCGGGGTGGCCGCTGGCGCATCGAGGTGTGGGACACCGGTGCGGGCGTGGCCCCCAAGGACCGCCACCGCATCTATGCACCGTTCTACCGCAGCGATCAGGCCCAGGTGCAGCAGGCCGAAGGGCACGGCCTGGGGCTGTCGGTGGTGGCCCGCTCGGCGGGGCTGATCGGCGCCGGGCACGGGTTCGAATCCACGCCGGGCCGGGGCTCGTGCTTCTGGCTGGAGTTGCCGGCGGCGCAGCCCGGCGGCCCGTTGCCGGCCGAGCCTTTGCTGCAGCCGGCGGCGCTCTGGGCCGAACGCATGGCCTCACTGCAGGGGCGTTGCCTGCTGGTGGAGGACGATCCGCAGATCGCCGCTTCGCTGTCCCAACTGCTGCAGTCGTGGGGGCTGCAGGTGCAATGGGCGGCCACCGGGGCGCAGGCCATGGCCCGGGTGGACGGCGGCTTCGTGCCCGATGCCGTGCTGTGCGACCACCGGCTGGGCGCGGGCGAGAGCGGCCTGGCCGTGCTGCAGGCGCTGCTGGCGCGCTGCGGCCATGCGCACGGCGCCATGGTGAGCGGCGAGCACGACGCCCCGGCGCTGGTGCAGGCCGAGGACGACGGCTACCTCGTGTTCCGCAAGCCGCTGGCGCCGCAGGCGCTGCACGCGGTGCTGTCGCGCTGGCTGGCGCGCACGGACCCGGCGTGACCGGGCAGGCGGCTCGGCCGCGGGCTCAGCGTGGGTAGTGCGCTGGCGGCACTTCCAGCCGCACGCCGCGCAGCTTGGCGATGGCCTCCACCCGGTTGCGCGCCTGCAGCTTGTGCAGGATGGCCGTCACATGCTCCTTGACGGTGTGCTCGGACACGTTCAGCGCGGCGGCGATGGGCTTGTTGGGCAGGCCCTGCAGCAGCAGGGCGAGGATCTCGCCCTGGCGCGGCGTCAGCCCCAGGTCGGCCGGGGCCAACGGCACCTCGCGCGCCAGCGGCGTGTCGGCCACGGGCGGGGGGCCGTCCGGCGCCGCGTCGAACCAGGTGCCACCGTCCAGCACTGCGCTCACCGCGGCAGCGAACGCCTCGGGCGCCTCCTGCTTGTGAACGAAGCCATGGGCGCCACTGGCCCGCGCCTTGAGCAAGATGGCCGGATGGCTGTCGCCGCTGACCATGAGCACGCGGGTGGCCGGCGCGAGCGCCAGCACGTCGCGCACGAACAGGTCGGTGGCCCCGTCGGCCAGCCAGAAATCCACCAGTGCGATGGCTGGGGCACCGCGCTGGGCGATGGTGCGCAGGGCTTCGGCCGGGCTGCCCGCGCTCACCGCATCGTCCAGTTTCTTGTGTAACCGCAGGAACGCGGCCATGCCGTGTGCGACGAGAGGGTGGTCGTCCACGACCAGCCCGTAAGAGTCGCCGCCAGGGCGCAGGGGTTCAGAAAAGCTCAAGGAAACTTCCGTGCCGGTGCAGGCTGCCCGCCCTCGGAACCGGTGCACCGCGTAACAAATACCCCCCGAAAGGGGGGAGGGCATGGGATGCAATGTACTGAAAATCACCCGCTCCTTGCACCGAACCGGGGGGATATCGTCCGCGTCCGTTGCTTTGATGCCAGTCACCCCGACGCAGGGACGTGCCGGCGCCTTTGTGGCCGGACCACGCGCGTCCGCTGCGATCGTGGGTGTTCTCCCTTCCGGGAGGGCACCTGTTCAACCCCTTTTCAGGAAACAAAACATGAACACTGCGGACCTGACCCGCCGAACGGCTGCGGCCTTGATCGTCTCCCTGCTGGCCGCCTGCGGCGGAAGCGACGGCAGTGGCGACCCCACGGCGCCGACCGCCCCGGGAACGCCCGCACCCGCCCCCTCGCCCGAGCCGACCACGCCCACCCCGGCGCCTTCGCCCGCTCCGGCCCCCGCCAGCGTGACCGGCCAATACCGCCAGGAAAGCGCGGCCACGTCGATGGAGGCCGCCCTGGCGGCCATGAACGCCCAGGGCGCCCAGGGCTACGCGTTCGTGTCCACCTTCGTGGCCGATGCCGGTGGCAGCGCGCAGGCATCGGGCGACTTCTACCTGCAGGACACGGCCCATGCCGGATCGCGCCTGCAATACGCGGCCATCGCGCAGCCCGCCACGGCGGACGCGCTGCTGGCGCTGCTCAACCAGCAGGGCGCGGGCGGCTTCGCGTACAAGGCGCCTTTGTCGTTCGGCTCGGCATCAGGCATCCAGGGGCTCTTCGTGAAGGACACCTCCAAGTCCCTCACCTACACCTATGAGCGGCAGCCGATGTCGTCCGCACTGTCGCGCGACGGCTTCGTGGCCCAGCTCAACGCGCAGGGCGCGCGCGGTTTTCGCCTGGTGGGGCCGATGGTGGAAGGCAGTGAATCCTTCAACCTCTACATGAAGGATTCGTCGGCCAATACCTATGCCTACGTGGGCCTGGACGGCTTGCCGTCGTCCCCGGCCACCTACGGCGACGCATTGCGCCAGCGGCTGGACGAGCAGGGCGGGCAAGGCCGCCTGTGGATCGGGGACTTCGTGCTGCAGGCGGGCGCGAGCGCGAGCATCTTCGAAAAGAGCGCGGCCCAGAGCGGTGCCATCCGCTACAGCGTGGAGCCGTCGAGCGGTGCGCAGAGCCTGGCGCAGCTGCAGTCCCAGTTCAATGCGCGGGCGGCCCAGGGCCTGTTCTATTACAGCGACGTGGGTGTCACCGATCTCGGCACCAGCCAGAGTGCGCGGTTCTCGGTCTCGGTCGGCGGCGCGCTCGCCATGCGCAACCCCTTGGCGGGCATCACCTACCCGTGAAGGCCGGCAGCGTCCGGGCCGCCGCAGGCATGCGGTAGATTCCGGGCTGGTTTCCAGCGGCGCCGGCTTCGGCGCCGCCGGATGCATCGCACGCAGTGCCTGTGCTGCCTGCCCCTCGCGCCGATCCTGCGCGCTCTCGCCCCGACCCTGCCATGCCCCCATCCGTCCTGCCCTCTTCCTACGACGCCGTGCTGTTCGACTGCGACGGCGTGCTCGTGGACAGCGAACCCATCACCCACCGCGTGCTGCGCGACCGGCTCGAAGCCTCGGGCTGGTCGCTCACGCCCGAGGAATGCCTGGCCATCTTCCTGGGCAAGGCCGTGCGCAGCGAGGCGGCGCGCATCGAGGCCGAAACCGGCCAGCCGCTGACCGACGCCTGGATGGCCGATTTCTACGCCCGCCGCAATGCGGCCCTGCAGGCCGAGCTGGGCCCCATTCCCGGCGCCCCCGATGCCGTGCGTGCCGTGCATGCGCGGCTCGGGGGGCGCATCGCCTGCGCGTCGGGTGCCGACCGCTTCAAGGTGGAGCTGCAACTGGCCAAGGTCGGGCTGACGCCGTTCTTCCAGGGCCGCGTCTTCAGCGGCCACGAAATGCCCCGCACCAAGCCCGCGCCCGATGTGTACCTGGCCGCGGCCGCCGCGCTGGGCGTGGCCCCGGCGCGCTGCCTGGTGGTGGAGGATTCGGTCACGGGCGTGCAGGCCGGCGTGGCGGCGGGCGCCACGGTGGTCGGCTACAGCCCGGCGCCCGTGGGACACGGGTCGGCCCAGGCGCTGCGCGCCGCCGGGGCGGTGCACGTGATGGTCCACATGGCCGAGTTGCCCGAACTGCTGGGTTGACGGAGAGGCGGGGGCACGGCGGCCACGGTCTGCCGGTGCCGTCGGGGCGGGTGACCGGGGCGGCCATGCCGACGCGCCTTCGCAGCGCGGGGCATGGGTTCGCTCCGCCGCGGCCGGTCCGGGGCTTTCGCGCCCACGATCCGGTGCGGTGGGATGGGGCGTGGTGCGTGGCACCGCTTCCTGCCCTCTCTCAGGAGCCGCCCATGTCGATTCACATTCCCAAGAGCCCTTCTTCCCGTTTCAACAGCGCCTCCGAACGCGGTGCCAATGCCGTTCCGGAGTACCGGGAGCCCGCGCGGCAGGGCCGCTCCAAGCCCGGTGTGGGCACGGGGCCGATGCCGCAGCGCAGGGCGGCGGGCCACCCGGCCGACAGCGCCACCGCCACCGACCGCCGGGGGCCTGCGCCGCAGAAGTTCGCGGGACACGCCAGCGCCCATGCCCGGCGGCCGGGCGCGCCACCGATCGTTCCGCTGAAGCCGACGGTCGCGCAGGTGCTGTCCAGCATCCTGCTGCATGAAGTCGACCGCATGACCCCGATGCAGGTCAAGCAGTTCACGAAGCTCCTGGGCGGGCGCACCCTGGGCGTGGACCCGGCGCTGCTGGCCCGGAACTGGAAGCTGCTGCGCAGCCAGTTCAAAGGGCCTGAACTGCAGCAGTTGCTGCTGAAGAAGACTGCCGCCGTGATGAAGTTCCTGACAACGCCGGCACTGCCGAAATCGCCTGCGGCCCAGGTGCTGGCCGTGTTCCAGCTGCATGAAATCGATCGCATGGACCCACCGAGGCTGAAGGATCTCGTGGCGATCCTGGGCGGCCATGCCCCGGGCAAGGGCCCCGAGGTCCGTGCCGAGAACTGGCAGCGGCTGCGCGAGAACTTCACCGAGCCGGAGCTGAAGCAGTTGCTGTTGAACGACACCGCCGGTGTGGTGGATTTTCTGACGGCTTTGCCGCCTCCGCCGAAAGCGGGCGCCGCAGGTGCCAAGGCGGATGCCGGCCCCAAGCCAGACACCGGTCCCCAGGCCGATGCCGGGCCTCGGCCGAACGCGGAGCCCAAGCCGAATGCAGGTCCCCGGCCGAATGCGGGCGCCGGGCGGCAGGAGGCGCCGAAGTTCTCCGCCAAGGTGCAGCAAGCGCCGGCGACGGTGCCCGCGGCCGCAGGAGCCAAGCCCATCGCCCTCGCCGGGATGAAGCGGGAGGCGGCGTTCCAGGCGCTGAAGGACCGTGGCATGTCGCACGCGCAACTGCAGCAGATGCGGCAGGATTTTCTCGATCAGGTCAACCACGGCAGCGGCGCGTCGGGCGACGCATTGAGCGCCAAGTACCGGGCGTTCATCACCGACGACCTGTCGCAATCGGGCACCTTGCGCAGCTATGCCAAGCTGTTCGTGCGCCCCATTCCTGACGAGGCCGCCGCCGGCAAGGCTTAGGTCACACGCCCTGGCCGAATCCACCCCCGCCCGCCAGCCGGGCGGCGCGGCGGAACGCGGCGGGGGACTGCCCCGTCCAGCCCCGAAACGCGCGGATGAAGCTCTTTTCGTTGAGAAAGCCCGCGGCCTGCGCCACCTGCTTGATCGGCCGGTCGGTGCGGTGCAGCCATTCGATGGCGCGGTGCTGGCGCACCTCGTCTTTCAGCGCCTGCAGCGATGCGCCTTCTTCCTTGAGCTGGCGGTGCAGCGTGCGCGGCGACAGGTGCAGCCGCTCGGCCAGCGCGTCCGCGCCCTGCAGCGTGCCAGTGTCGGCTGCCAGCGCCTGCCGCACGCGCTGCACCAGCAGGCGGTCGCGCCGGTACTGGCGCACCGTCAGGGGCAGCGCGCGCTGCAGCATGGTGCGCAGCGCGTTCTCGTCGCGCTGCAGCGGCATCGCCAGATAGCGCGCATCGAAGCGCAGCGCGGCATGCGGCGCGCGGAAGGCGATGGGGCCGGCGAACAGCAGCGGATAGGCCGCCTGGTGCGGCGGTGGCGCGAAAGGAAAATCCGCGCCCTGCAGCGGCAGGCGCGAATCGATGAGCCAGCAGGCCAGCCCCAGCGCGTTGCGCAGCATCGAGACCAGGCAGAACTCGCGCAGCGTGCCCAGGTCGCGGTGTTCGGTGATCGCCAGCGTGGCGGTGGCGCCGTCGCTGGTCAGGTGCAGGGCGATGTCGTCGGTCAGCAGGCCGTGGTGGCGGCACCAGCGCTGCAGGGCCAGGCCCAGGTGCGGCGCGCTGATCGAGGCCCGCGCCAGCATGCCGTAGCTGCCCCAGGGCAGGCGCCGGCCGAACCAGCCCAGGGCCTCGTCGTCCAGTTCGCGCATGGCGCCGTCGGAGAGCTGCTCCATCTGCAGCGCCGTGATGCGCCCGTGCGGATGCGCGATGTCCGATGGCGTGATTTGTGCCTGCCGCAGCACGGCCGAGGCGTCCATGCCGCGCTGGGTGTAGGCCTGCACGATGGCCCGCACGAAGGCCATGGGCGTGGCGGCGGTGGGCGCGTGGGGGGCGGTGCGGGGCAGGGCGGTGGCGGGTTCGGGCATGGGGGGAGTTTGCCTTGTGTGGCGCATATTGCAACCTTTGTGACCCCATCTGTCATGCGGTCCGGGCCCGGGCGGGCGTATGCTGCGGCCCATCGCCGTTCCCGGCCGGGCCGGGGGCGTGCCACACGAGGAGACATTGCCATGGACCCAGTGAGCCCGACCGCCCCGTTGACTTCCGCCTTTGCACGCGGCAGCACGGCGGTGCCCCTGATCGAGCAGACGATCGGCGCCTTCTTCAGCGACATGGCGCAGCGCCAGCCGGACCGCGAGGCGCTGGTGAGCGTGCACCAGGGCCTGCGCTACACCTACGGCCAGCTGCACACCGAGGTGCGCCGCCTGGCCAGCGCGCTGCTGGGGCTGGACCTGAACCCGGGCGACCGGGTGGGCATCTGGTCGCACAACAACGCCGAATGGGTGCTCATGCAGCTGGCCACCGCGCAGGTGGGCCTGGTGCTGGTCAACATCAACCCCGCCTACCGCACCTCGGAGGTGGAATACGCGCTCAACAAGGTCGGCTGCAAGGCGCTGGTGACGATGGCGCGCTTCAAGACCAGCGACTACCTGGGCATGCTGCGCGAACTGGCGCCGCAGTGGGCCGCCGGCACGCCTGGCGCACTGCAGTCCGACCGGCTGCCGCAGCTGCGCACGGTGGTGTGGATCGACAGCGCGCCGGGAGACGTGGCGGGCGGCGACGACTCGCCCGGCCTGCTGCGGTTTTCCGATCTGATGGCGCGCGGCGACGCGCAGGATGCGCGCATCGATGCCGTGGCCGCCACGCTTGCCGCCAACGACCCCATCAACATCCAGTTCACGAGCGGCACCACGGGCTTTCCGAAGGGCGCCACGCTCACGCACCGCAACATCCTGAACAACGGGTTCTTCATCGGCGAGTGCATGCGGCTCACCCCCGAGGACCGGCTGTGCATTCCCGTGCCGCTGTACCACTGCTTCGGCATGGTGCTGGGCAACCTGGCCTGCCTCACGCACGGCGCGGCCATCGTGTACCCGAGCGACGGCTTCGATCCGCTCAAGGTGCTGGAGACGGTGCAGGCCGAGCGCTGCACTGGCCTGCACGGCGTGCCCACGATGTTCATCGCCGAGCTGGACCACCCGCGCTTCGCCGAGTTCGACCTGTCCACGCTGCGCACCGGCATCATGGCCGGCTCGCCGTGCCCCATCGAGGTGATGAAGCGCGTGGTGAGCGACATGCACCTGTCGGAGATCACCATCGCCTACGGCATGACCGAAACCAGCCCGGTCAGCTGCCAGAGCAGCACCGAGACGCCGCTGGACAAGCGCGTGTCCACCGTGGGCCAGGTGCAGCCGCACCTGGAGATCCAGATCATCGACCCCGAATCCGGCGCCGTGGTGCCCGTGGGCGAGCGCGGCGAGCTGTGCACGCGCGGCTACTCGGTCATGCACGGCTACTGGGACGACCCGGCCAGGACCCGAGAGGCCATCGACGATGCCGGCTGGATGCACACCGGCGACCTGGCCACCATGGATGCCGAGGGTTACGTGAACATCGTCGGCCGCATCAAGGACATGGTGATCCGCGGCGGCGAGAACGTGTACCCGCGCGAGATCGAGGAGTTTCTCTACCGCCACCCGCAGGTGCAGGACGTGCAGGTGGTGGGCGTGCCCGATGCCCGCTACGGCGAAGAGCTGTGCGCCTGGATCATTCCCAAGCCCGGCACGGCCGCGCCCACCGAGGACGACATCCGCGCGTTCTGCAAGGGGCAGATCGCGCACTACAAGGTGCCGCGCTACATCCGATTCGTCGCCGAGTTCCCGATGACGGTGACCGGCAAGATCCAGAAATTCAAGATCCGCGACGCCATGAAAGAACAGCTCGGCCTGCAGGAAAGCACCACCGCATGATCCTCGAATCCCAACTCAATGCCCGCTCGGCCGACTTCCTGGCCAATGCCGCCGCCATGCGCGCCCTGGTCGATGACCTGCGCGCCCGCACCGCCCAGGTGGCCCAGGGCGGCGGCGAAGCCGCCCGCGCCAAGCACACGGCCCGCGGCAAGCTGCTGCCGCGCGAGCGTGTGCAGATGCTGCTGGACCCCGGCACGCCGTTCCTCGAACTGGCGCCCCTGGCCGCGCTCAACATGTACAACAACGACGCGCCCGGCGCCGGGCTGATCGCCGGCATCGGCCGCGTGAGCGGCGTGGACTGCATGGTGGTGTGCAACGACGCCACGGTGAAGGGCGGCACCTACTACCCCATGACGGTGAAGAAGCACCTGCGCGCGCAGGAGGTGGCCGCGCAGAACCACCTGCCGTGCATCTACCTGGTGGATTCCGGCGGCGCCAACCTGCCCAACCAGGACGAGGTGTTTCCCGACCGCGACCACTTCGGCCGCATCTTCTACAACCAGGCGCACATGAGCGCGCAGGGCATCGCGCAGATCGCCGTGGTGATGGGCTCGTGCACCGCCGGCGGCGCCTACGTGCCGGCCATGAGCGACGAATCCATCATCGTCAAGAACCAGGGCACCATCTTCCTGGGCGGCCCGCCGCTGGTGAAGGCGGCCACGGGCGAGGTCGTGACGGCCGAGGACTTAGGGGGCGGCGACGTGCACACGCGCCTGTCCGGCGTGGCCGACCACCTGGCGCAAAACGACCTGCACGCGCTGCAGCTGGCCCGCAACGCGGTGCGCAATTTGAATAGAAACAAGGCCCATGCCGGGGAATTGCATGCCTCCGTCGCTCCTAAATTCATAGCGGATGAGCTGTACGGCGTGATTCCGGTGGACACGCGCAAGCCCTTCGATGTGCGCGAGATCATCGCCCGCATCGTCGACGGCAGCGAGTTCGACGAGTTCAAGGCGCGCTACGGCACCACGCTGGTCACGGGCTTCGCGCGCATCGAGGGCATGCCCGTGGGCATCATCGCCAACAACGGCATCCTGTTCAGCGAGTCCGCCCTCAAGGGCGCGCACTTCATCGAGCTGTGCTGCCAGCGCAAGATCCCGCTGGTGTTCCTGCAGAACATCACCGGCTTCATGGTGGGCCGCAAGTACGAGAACGAGGGCATCGCGCGCAACGGCGCCAAGATGGTCACCGCCGTGGCCACCGCCGCCGTGCCCAAGTTCACCATCGTCATCGGCGGCTCGTTCGGCGCGGGCAACTACGGCATGTGCGGGCGTGCGTATTCGCCGCGCTTCCTGTGGATGTGGCCCAACGCGCGCATCTCCGTCATGGGCGGCGACCAGGCCGCGAGCGTGCTCGCCACCGTCAAGCGCGACGGCATCGAGGGCAAGGGCGGCCAGTGGAGTGCCGAGGAAGAAGAGGCCTTCAAGGCCCCCATCCGCCAGCAGTACGAGAGCCAGGGCCACCCCTACTACGCCACCGCGCGGCTGTGGGACGACGGCGTGATCGACCCTGCCGACACGCGCCGTGTGCTGGCGCTGGGCCTGTCGGCCACGCGCAATGCGCCCATCGAAGACACGAAGTTCGGCCTGTTCCGCATGTGACCGCCAGCCCGCCGAAGACTCCGACGCAGATCCCGCCATGACCCTTCGCCGACACGCCCTGGCCTGGATGCTGCGCTGCGCGCTGCTGCTGGGCGCCTTGCCCGCCCTGGCGCAGCTGGCGCCGTCCACACCGCCCACGCTGGATGCCACGCTGCGCGAGCAGATCGTGATGGTGCCCAAGGGCGAAGGGCTGCTGGCCACCGAGTTGGAAACCACCGTGTACCGCCCTGCGGGCACGGGGCCGTTTCCCGTCGTCGTGATCAACCACGGCAAGGCCAACGGCAATCCGCGCCTGCAGGAGCGTGCGCGCTACCTGGCGGCCGCCCGCGTGTTCGTGGAGCGCGGCTACCTCGTGGTGATCCCGATGCGCCAGGGCTTCTCGCGGTCCACGGGCGCCTACCTGGGCAGCGGCTGCAACGTGGAAGGCAATGGCCGCAACCAGGCCGAGGACGTTCAGGCCGCGCTGGCCTACGTGCGCCGCCTGCCGGATGCGGACAGCCAGCGCATCGTGGTCGTCGGCCAGTCGCACGGCGGCCTGACCACCCTGGCGCTGGGCACGCTGAACCCGCCCGGCGTGCGCGGCCTCATCAATTTCGCCGGCGGACTGCGGCAGGAGCAATGCCCCGGCTGGGAAAACAACCTGGCCAGCGCCTTCGGTGCCTACGGCCAGGGCACGCGCCTGCCGTCGCTGTGGTTCTACGGCGACAACGATTCGTACTGGCCCACCTCGCTGTACCGCGACATGTACGCGCGCTACGTGGCCGCCGGTGGGCGGGCGCAGCTGGTGGCGTATGGCCGATTCGGAACCGATTCGCACCGGCTGTTCGCCTCGCAAAGCGGCGTGCCAATCTGGCTGCCGGAGGTGGAGCGCTTCCTGGCCGGCCTGGGCCTGCCGTCCCGGCCGGTGACGCACATTCCGATGATGCCGCACGACAGCGCCGTGCCCCGGGCCACCGACGCCTACCCCGTCGCCGATGCGTCGGCCATCCCCTACGTGCGCGATGCGGCGCGCGAGGGTTACCGCAAGTTTCTCGCGGCGCCGTGGCCGCGGGCCTACGCCATCGCGCCCAGCGGCGCCTGGGCCTACTACTACGGCCGGGCCGATGCCATGGCCGCGGCGGTGGCCCGCTGCAACGAAAACGCCAAGGCGGCGACCTGCCACCTGTATGCCGTGGACGACCACGTCGTGTGGGAGGCGCCATGAGGCCCCGGCATTGGTCCGCCGCACGCATCCGGCCGCATCCGCGCCCGGCTTTTTCTCCAGAGCACCGAGGACCCAACCCATGAATTCCGTCCAGACGGCCTATGACGGCGCCGTGGCGCGCATCACGCTGGCGCAGCCCGATCTGCGCAACGCCTTCAATGACGAAACCATTGCCGCGCTCACCGACGCCTTCGCGCAGGCAGGCAGCCGCGACGGCGTGCGTGCCGTGGTCCTGGCCGCGCAGGGCACGGCCTTTTGTGCCGGCGCCGACCTGAACTGGATGCGCCGCATGGCCGACTACACGCGCGAGGAGAACGTGGCCGACGCCGGCGCGCTGGCCGAGATGCTGCGCACGATCTACGAGTGCCCCAAGCCCACCATCGCCCGCGTGCAGGGCGACGTGTATGCCGGCGGCATGGGCCTGGTGGCGGCCTGCGACATGGCGGTGGCCGTCGACACGGCGGGCTTTTGCCTGTCGGAGGTGAAGCTGGGGCTCATCCCGGCGACCATCAGCCCCTATGTGATCCGCGCCATGGGCGCGCGCGCCGCCCACCGCTATTTCCTGACCGCCGAGCGATTCGGCGCGGCCGAGGCGCTGCACCTGGGCTTCGTGCATGCGGTGGTGGAGTTCGAGCAGCTCGACGACACGGTGGATGCGTGGCTCAAGGCGCTCACCAGCGCCAGCCCGGCCGCCGTGCGCGCCTGCAAGCGGCTGGTGCAGGACGTGGCGGGCCGCGACATCGATGCCGCGCTCATCGCCGCCACGGTGCAGGGCATTGCCGACATCCGCGCCAGCGACGAGGGCCGCGAGGGCGTGCAGGCCTTCCTGCAAAAGCGCAAGCCCTCGTGGCTGGAATCATGAGATATCCCCCCTGTGTCGCCTTCGGCGCCTTCCCCCCCGGGGGACGCCGCCAGTGGCCTGGCAAAGCCAGTTCCACGGCGTCTGCTGGCGCGGCCTGCTCCGCGGCCATCGGGCAGGTGACGCCGTGCCAGGTCCCCGCGCTGCGGGTGGTCCATCATCTGCGGGTGTGCTGAGATGGAAGCGCTCTGGCTGCACATCGTTCAGTGGCTTCACGCCGCAGGGCTGCACGTGGACCCCGGCACCGCCCGCGACGTGGCGGCCGGCGCGGCCCAGGCCACTTCGGCGATGGACCTGCCGGGCCTGCTGGCGCTGGCCGCCGCGCTGGGCTGGGCCAGCGGGTTCCGGCTCTATGCGGTGGTCTTCATCGTGGGGCTCATGGGCGCGGGTGGCTGGCTGCCACTGCCTGCCGGGCTGCACGCGCTGCAGCACCCGGCCGTCCTCACCGTGAGCGGGCTGCTGCTGTGCGTGGAGTTCTTCGCCGACAAGGTGCCCTGGCTGGACAGCGCCTGGGATGCGGTGCACACCGTCATCCGCATTCCCGGCGGCGCGCTGCTGGCCGCGGGCGTGTTCGGCGCCGACAACGCCACCATGGGCCTCGTCGCGGGGCTGCTGGGCGGCTCGCTCTCGGCCACGGCCCTGGCCACCAAGATGACCACGCGCGCCGCGGCCAACACCTCGCCCGAGCCGTTCTCCAACTGGCTGCTGTCGTTCTTCGAGGACGGCCTGGTGGTGGCCGTCGTGTGGATGGCCACGCAGCACCCGGTGCTGTTCGGCATCGCGTTGGTGGTGATGCTGGTGCTGTCGGCGCTGCTGCTGATCGTGCTTTTCAAATTTCTGCGTGCCGTGCTGCGGCGCGTGTCGTCCCTTTTTTCCGGTCCTGCGAAGGTGGTTTGAATGTTCTCCAAAATCCTGATTGCCAACCGCGGTGAAAACGGCCGCATCGCAGCCGTTTCGGCCAATGGCGTGGCACGCGCAGCGTGCGCAGGCGGTTTCACCGCGGAGGTGGCCTATGTTTAAGAAGATCCTGATTGCCAACCGCGGTGAAATCGCCTGCCGTGTGGCCGCGACCGCACGTCGCCTGGGCGTGAAGACCGTGGCCGTGTATTCCGATGCCGACGCTGGTGCCAAGCACGTCGCCGCATGCGACGAGGCGGTGCACATCGGCGGCAGCTCGCCCAAGGAAAGCTACCTGCAGTGGCAGCGCATCATCGACGCGGCCCGGGCCACGGGCGCGCAGGCGGTGCACCCCGGCTACGGCTTCCTGTCGGAGAACGAGGAATTCGCCCAGGCCTGTGCGGATGCCGGGCTGGTGTTCATCGGCCCGCCCCCGTCCGCCATCCAGGCCATGGGCCTGAAGGCCGAGTCCAAGCAGCTCATGGAAAAGGCCGGCGTGCCCCTGGTGCCGGGCTACCACGGGGCCGACCAGGACCCCGCGCTGCTGCAGCGCGAGGCCGACCGCATCGGCTACCCCGTGCTCATCAAGGCCAGCGCGGGCGGCGGCGGCAAGGGCATGCGCGCGGTGGACCGGTCGGAAGACTTCGCCGCCGCCCTGGCGTCGTGCCAGCGCGAGGCCATCAACAGCTTCGGCGACGACGCGGTGCTCATCGAGAAATACGTGCAGCGCCCGCGCCACATCGAAATCCAGGTGTTCGGCGACACCCTGGGCAACTGCGTGTACCTGTTCGAGCGCGACTGTTCGGTGCAGCGGCGCCACCAGAAGGTGCTGGAAGAGGCCCCGGCCCCCGGCATGACCCCGGCCATGCGCGCCGAGATGGGCAACGCCGCGGTGGCCGCTGCGCGCGCGGTGAACTACGTGGGTGCGGGCACGGTGGAATTCATCGTGGAGCAGCGGGCCGATGGGTCCATGGACTTCTTCTTCATGGAGATGAACACCCGCCTGCAAGTGGAGCACCCGGTGACCGAGGCCATCACCGGCCAGGACCTGGTGGAGTGGCAATTGCGCGTGGCCTGCGGCGAGCCGTTGCCGCTGGCGCAGGACCAGTTGCGCATCGGCGGCCATGCCATCGAGGCGCGCATCTGCGCCGAGAACCCCGACAACCAGTTCCTGCCCGCCACCGGCACGCTGCAGGTGTACCGCAAGCCCGCGGCCACCAGCTTCGAGCGCGCGCCCCTGGGTAGCGGCGGTGTGCGCATCGATGACGGCGTGCGCGAGGGCGATGCCATCAGCCCCTTCTACGACTCGATGATCGCCAAGCTCATCGTGCACGGCGACACGCGTGAGCAGGCCCTGGCCCGGCTCGACGAGGCGCTGGCGCAGACCCGCATCGTGGGCCTGTCCACCAACGTGCAGTTCCTGCGCCGCGTGGCCCGCACCGACTCGTTCGTGCAGGCCGATCTGGACACGGCGCTGATCCCGCGCGAGCAGGCCGTGCTGTTCCACCAGGAGCCGGTGGGCCTGCCGCTGGCCGCGGCGGCGGCGGTGGCGCGGACGCTGCAGCGCGAGCGCGCCACCGAGGGGGCCGACCCGTTCAGCCGCCGCGACGGCTGGCAATCGCACGGCGTGACGCGCCGCCGGTTCGCGTTCGAGTTCGGCGGCCAGCCTGCCAACGCCTGGCTCACCTACGCCGCGGGCGGCGCGATGGAACTGGCGGTGGGCGAGGGCGATGCGGCCGTGGCCGGGCCGCTGGCCTTCACCGCCGATGGCGAGGGCCTGGACCTGCACTTCGCCGGCCAGCGCACGCGCGCCGTGGTGCATTCCCTGGGCGAGACCGACCACGTCTTCACGCCGCGCGGCGCCACGCAGATCGTCGCCATCGACCTGCTGGCCCATGCGGGCGAGGCGCAGTCCGAAGGCGGACGCCTGACCGCGCCCATGCCCGGCAAGGTGGTGTCGTTCGCCGTGAAGGCGGGCGATGCCGTGACCAAGGGCCAGGCCCTGGCCGTGATGGAGGCCATGAAGATGGAGCACACCATCGCCGCGCCCGTGGATGGCACGGTGCAGGAGCTGCTCTATGCGCCCGGCGACCAGGTGACCGAAGGCGCCGAGCTGCTCAAGCTCTCGCCCGCGTGACAGCGCGCCATCCGCAGCCGCGATACGCTCTTGCGCCATGAACATCACCTTCTGCTGTACGCACACCAAGGCCGAGCCCTGGCTGCAGGGCCTGCAGGCCGCGCTGCCCGGGGCGCACATCACCGTCTGGCAACCGGGCGCCCCCCCGGCCGATTTCGCCGTGGTCTGGGCGCCGCCCCAGCAGTTCATGGACGAGCAGGCCGGCATCCAGGCGCTCTTCAACATCGGTGCGGGCGTGGATGCGCTGCTGGCCCTGCGCCTGC
This sequence comes from Acidovorax sp. SUPP950, assembly GCF_030158935.1. NCBI lineage: Bacteria > Pseudomonadati > Pseudomonadota > Betaproteobacteria > Burkholderiales > Comamonadaceae > Acidovorax > Acidovorax sp. SUPP950. The sequence goes on from NZ_BQXE01000002.1 coordinate 37,987, forward strand.
CGCCCGGCGCGCAGGTGGTGCGGCTGGACGATGCCGGCATGGCCGTGCAGATGGCCGAATACGTGTGCCACGCGGTGGTGCGCCACTTCCGCGAGTTCGAGGCCTATGAGGCCGACATGCGCGCCGGGGGCTGGGCCTACCGCCGGCCGCGCCTGCGCAGCGATTTCTCCGTCGGCGTCATGGGCCTGGGAGTGCTGGGCGAGCGGGTGGCGAAGGCGCTGGCGCACTTCGAGTTCCCGGTGAACGGCTGGAGCCGCTCGCCCAAGGCCGTGGAGGGCGTGCGGGTCTTTCATGGCGCGGCGGGTTTCGACGGCTTCCTGGCTGCCAGCCGCGTGCTGGTGAACCTGCTGCCGCTCACGCCTGACACGCAGGACATCATGAACCGCGACACGCTCTCGCGCCTGCAGCCCGGCGGCTATGTCGTCAATGTGGCGCGCGGCGCGCACCTGGTCGAAGACGACCTGATCGCCCTCATCGACGCCGGCCACCTGGCCGGGGCCACGCTCGACGTGTTCCGCACCGAGCCGTTGCCCGCCGACCACCCGCTGCGCACGCACCCCCGCATCACGACCACGCCCCACACCTCCGCCCGCACGCTGCGCGAAGAAAGCATCGCCCAGATCGCGCGCAAGATCGCCGCCATGCAGCGCGGCGAGCCGGTGGCCGGCATCGTGGACCCCCGGCGCGGCTACTAGTCCTCGGGCACCGCCCCGCATTCTTACCGCAGGATTTCCCCATGAGCAGCAGCATTCCTTCCCGCGTCAAACTCGTCGATGTCGGCCCGCGCGACGGCCTTCAGAACGAAAAGTCTCCCGTGCCCGCCGAGGTCAAGATCGGTCTCGTGCACCGCCTGCAGGCGGCCGGGCTGACGGAGATCGAGGTCACCAGCTTCGTCTCGCCCAAGTGGGTGCCCCAGATGGCGGACAACGTGGAGGTGATGGCGGGCATCGAGCGCCAGCCCGGCGTGCGCTATTCGGTGCTCACGCCCAACCTCAAGGGCTACGAGGCCGCCGTGCCCACGCGGCCCGACGAGATCGTCGTCTTCGGTTCGGCCAGCGAGGCCTTCAGCCAGAAGAACATCAACTGCAGCATCGCCGAGAGCATCGAGCGCTTCGCGCCGGTGGTCGAGGCGGCGCGCGCGGCGGGCATTGCCGTGCGGGGCGCCATGAGCTGTACCGTGGGCTGCCCCTACGAGGGCGAGGTGGCGCCCGAGCGCGTGGCGTACCTGGCGGGCCTGATGAAGCAGATCGGCGTGCAGCACGTCGGCGTGGCCGACACCATCGGCGTGGGCACGCCGCGCAAGGTGCAGCGCGCCATGGAGGCCACCTTGCAGCACTACGGCGTCGACGCGGTGTCGGGCCACTTCCACGACACCTACGGGCAGGCGCTGGCCAACACGCTGGCTTCGCTGGAGATGGGCGTGTGGCAGTACGACACGTCGGTGGCGGGCCTGGGCGGGTGCCCCTATGCCAAGGGCGCCACGGGCAACGTGGCGACCGAAGACGTGGTCTACATGCTGCACGGCATGGGCATCGACACGGGCATCGATCTGGACGCGCTCATCGATGCGGGCGCGTACATCAGCGATTTCCTGGGCCGGCCGTCCAACTCGCGCGCCGCCAAGGCGTTGCTGACCAAGCGCCTGGGCTGAGGCCGCGCAGGGCCTGGGCGCTGGGTGCGGTCAGCCGCCGGGCGGCGCGGCCACGCTCTGCAGTTGCTCCTTGAGGTGCGCGAGAAACGATTGCGCCGCGCGTGACAGCGTGCGGCCCATCAGCGTCTGCACCTCGATGTTGCGCAGGTCCAGCCCCCGGTCGCGCAGGCGCACGCAGGCCATCTCCTCGCGCTCGATCTGGTAGCGCATGGTGATCTCGCCCGAGATGGACACGCCCTCGGGCTCGTGCTTGACGAACCCGAACAGGCTGGCGATGTAGTTGCTGGTGAGCACGGGGTCGATCTGCACCTTCTGGCGGCTGCACGCGATGTCGAACAGCTGCCGCACGGTGGTGTCCATTTCGGGCAGCGCCACGGGGTAGTTCTGCAGCTGCGACAGGCTGACCTGCTGAAAGCGCGTCAGCGGATGGCCGCGCTGCACCACGGCCAGCACGGGCGAGGGCTGCAGCAGCTCGATGCGGATGTCCTTTTCGGCGCTGCGGCTCATGGTGATGCCGATGTCCGCATCGCCCAGCAGCACGCGCCGCGTGCTTTCGGCCGGCGGAAACACCCCCAGGTGGAACTGGATGCCCGGGTGCCGCCGCCGGAAATCGCTGATGAGCCGGGGCAGGAATTCCAGCGCGAAGCCCTCCGACGAGGCCAGGCGCACCCGCCCGCGCTCCATGCCCTGCAGCGCCTGCATTTCATGCACCACGCGCTCCGCGTCGTGCGCGGACTTCTGCGCATGCACCGCCAGCAGCTCGCCCGCCGCGCTCGGCACCATGCCGCGCGCGTGGCGGTCGAACAGCGTCGCTCCCAGGATGTCTTCCAGATGCGCGATGTGTCGGCTGATGGCCGAGCCCGCCACGTTCAGCCGCTGCGAGGCCTCGCTGATCGAGCCGCAGCGCACCACCTCCAGGAAGTAGCGCAGGGCCGTGTCCTGCAATTGGCGGGCGACGATCTGCGAGCGTTTCATGGCGGTGGGCGATGGGGCGTGGTGCACTGCGGCAATCCCACAAGCATAGGCGCAATGCGACGGGAGCATTGCCTTTTTGAGATCGCTCGCCGCGATATTCGGTAATGGCGGAAACGTCTCCGAGGTCCCATTCTTGCTCCCGTTCACTGTGTTTCCTGTTTCATCACGATGAAGGAGTTCGCAATGGGGCATTTATTCACCCACTGGGTGCGCCGGGGCTGTCTGGCACTGGGCATGATGGTTTTCGGGGCTGGCGCGCACGCCGGCAAGGCCAACGACACGCTGACCTATGCGTCGGACAACGAGGTCGAGAACGTGAGCCCGTACCACAACAACATGCGCGAGGGCGTCGTGCTCGCGGCCATGGCGTGGGACACGCTGCTCTACCGCGACACGAAGACGGGCGAACTCAAGCCGCAGCTCGCCACCGCCTGGAAGTGGGAGTCGCCCACCGCGCTGCTGGTCACGCTGCGCCAGGGCGTCACCTTCCACAACGGCGACAAGTTCACCGCCGACGATGTGGCCTACACCTTCAACGTGGTGACCGGCCCCGACGCCAAGATCGCCACGCGCCAGAACACCGACTGGATCAAGGGCGTGGACAAGGTGAGCGACTACGAGGTGCGCATCCACCTCAAGACGCCGTTCCCCGCGGCGCTGGAATACCTGGCCGGCCCCACGCCCATCTACCCCGCAGCCTATTTCACCAAGGTGGGGCTGGAAGGGTTCAGCAAGGCGCCGGTGGGCAGCGGCCCCTACAAGATCACCAGCGTGGTGCCGGGGCAGGGCGTGACGATGGTGAAGAACACCGCCTACTTCAAGGACAGCCCTGCGGGCCAGCCCAAGATCGGCACCGTGAAGTTCACCGTGATCCGCGACCCTGAAGCCCGCATGGCCCAGTTGATGACCGGAGCGGTGGACTGGATCTGGCGCGTGCCGGCCGACCAGGCCGATTCGCTGAAGGCGGCGCCCAACCTCTCGGTGCTGAGCGGCGAGACCATGCGCGTGGGCTTCATCTCCATCAACAACAACGGCACCACCCCCGAGGCCGCGCCCTTCAAGGACCCCCGCGTGCGCCAGGCGCTCAACTACGCCATCAACCGCAAGGGGCTGGCCGACAGCCTGGTGCGCGGCGGCAGCCAGCCGGTGTATGCGCCGTGCTTTCGCACGCAGTTCGGCTGCGACACCAGCAAGGTGCAGCAGTACGAATACAACCCGGCCAAGGCCAAGGCGCTGCTGGCCGAGGCAGGCTACCCGAACGGTTTCGACACCGCGCTGTGGGCCTACCGCGAGCGCGAGTACGCCGAGGCGATGATCGGCGACCTGCGCAAGGTCGGCATCCGCGCGCGGCTGCACTTCGTGCAGTACCCGGCGCTGCGCACCGAGCTGCGCGCCGGCCGTGCGCCGCTCACGTTCCAGGCCTGGGGCTCGTTCTCGATCAACGACGCTTCGGCCTTCGTGGGCAACTTCTTCAAGGGCGGCCCCGACGACACCGCCAAGGACCCGCAGGTCATCGCGCTGATGCAGACGGCCGACGCCACGGTGGACAAGGCCGAGCGCAAGGCCAAGTACGCCCAGGCGCTGCAGCGCATCTCCACCCAGGCCATGTGGGCGCCGCTGTTTTCGTACTCGACCAACTACGCGTTCACCTCGGACCTGAAGTTCGAGGCCCAGCCCGACGAGCTGCCGCGCTTCTTCCAGGCCAGCTGGAAGTGACGGCCCCGGCGTTCGTGTCCCTCCCACACCCTCGCGGGCCCCTGCCATGCTGATCTACATCTTTCGCCGCCTGCTGGTGGCGCTGAGCGTCATGCTGACCGTGGCGGTCGTCAGCTTCATGCTGCTGCACCTGTCGGGCGACCTGGCCACCGCGATCGCGGGCCCGGAATCGAGCGCTGCCGACGTGGAGAAGATCCGCGTGCAGTACGGGCTGGACCGCCCCATCGTGGAGCAGTTCTTTGACTGGCTGGGTGCGGCGGCGCGGCTGGATTTCGGGCGGTCGTTCTATTTCCAGAACACGGTCATGGAGCTGGTCGGCGAGCGCCTGCCCATCACGCTCAAGCTCGGTGGCGTAGCGCTCCTGCTGGCCGTGGCCGTGGCCATTCCATTGGGCGTGCTGGCCGCGCTCTACCGCGACACGTGGATCGACCGCCTGGCCTTGATGGTGGCGGTGGTGGGCCAGGCCATGCCGACCTTCTGGTTCGCGCTCACGCTGGTGCTGCTGTTCGCCGTGGGCCTGAAGTGGCTGCCCGTGGCGGGCAACACGAGCTGGCAGCATTTCGTGCTGCCGGCGGTGGCGCTGGGCTACTACGCCATGCCGGCCATGATGCGGCTCACGCGGGCCGGCATGCTGGACGTGCTGGGCGCGGACTACATCCGCACCGCGCGCGCCAAGGGCCTGAGCCGCTCGCGCGTGGTGTTCAAGCACGCGCTGCGCAACGCCATCATTCCGGTGGTGGCGCTGGCCGCGGTGGAGCTGGGCTTCATGCTCGGCGGCTCGGTGGTGATCGAGTCGGTGTACTCCATGCAGGGGCTGGGGCAGCTCGCGTGGGACTCCATCGCGCGCAACGACTACCCCGTGGTGCAGGCCGTGGTGCTGATCATCGCGGTGTTCTACATCGCGCTCACCTTCCTGGCCGACGTGCTCAACGCCGCGCTCGACCCGCGCATGCGCACCCGCTGACGCCACCGCACCGGAGACTGCCATGAACGCTTCCACCACCCTTTCCTCCCCCGGCGCGGCGGCCACCCTGGCCCTGCCGTCGCCACCGGCCTGGCGCCGCTGGCTGCGCCGCGTGCTGGGCCAGCGCGGCCTGGTGCTCGGCGCCATCGTGCTCGTGCTGGCCCTGGTGGCCGCGCTGCTCGCCCCCTGGATCAGCCCGCACGACCCCTATGCGCAGGATGTGACCCAGCGCCTCATTCCGCCCGTCTGGCATGCCAAGGGCAGCTGGGAGCACGTGCTGGGCACCGACAAGCTCGGCCGCGACTACCTGAGCCGCCTCATCTACGGCGCCCGCGTGTCGCTGCTGATCGGTGTGGTCACGGCGCTCATCGCCGGGGCCATCGGTACCACGCTGGGCGTGCTGGCCGGCTACTTCGGCGGCCGGGTGGATGCGGTCATCAGCTACATCATCACCACGCGCCTGGCCATGCCGGTGGTGCTGGTGGCGCTGGCCATGGCCTCGCTCGTGGGCGGCTCGCTGCAGGTGGTGATCGTGCTGCTGGGCCTGCTGCTGTGGGACCGCTTCGCCATCGTGACCCGCTCTGCCACGCAGCAGCTGCGCGATGCCGAGTTCATCGCGGCGGCCAAGGCGCTGGGCGCATCCACGCCGTACATCCTGGTGCGCGAGCTGCTGCCCAACCTGATGAGCGCTCTCACCGTGGTCGCCACACTGGAGATGGCACACGCCATCCTGCTCGAATCGACCCTCTCGTTCCTGGGCCTGGGCGTGCAGCCGCCCACGCCGTCGTGGGGCCTGATGGTGGCCGAGGGCAAGGCCTACATGTTCTTCCAGCCCTGGGTGATCCTGATCCCCGGCGTGGTGCTGGCCGTGCTGGTGCTGGCCATCAACCTGGTGGGCGACGGCATCCGCGATCTCACGGCCCCCGATGGCCGGAACTGAAAGGCAAAGACCCATGACCACCCCTTTGCTGGACGTGAAGAACCTGCGCGTGGACCTGCCCACCGAGCGCGGCATGCTGCACGCGGTGCGCGGCATCGACTTCCATGTGAACCGCGGCGAACTGCTCTGCCTGGTGGGCGAATCGGGCTGCGGCAAGTCGATGACCTCGCTCGCGCTCATGGGCCTGCTGCCGCGCAAGGCGGTGCGCACGGCCGACCACATCCGTTTCGACGGTGCCGAGCTGCAGAGCCTGCCCGAGCGCCGCATGGCGGCGCTGCGCGGCGCCCGCATGGCGATGATCTTCCAGGAGCCGATGACCTCGCTCAACCCGTCGTACACGCTGGGCGACCAGCTGTGCGAGGCGCTGCGCGCGCACCGCAAGGTGAGCATGGCCCAGGCGCGCGAGCGGGCCGTGTACCTGCTGGAGCGGGCGGGCGTGCCGCAGGCGCCCGAGCGCCTGCGCCAGTACCCGCACCAGCTCTCGGGCGGCCTGCGCCAGCGCGTGATGATCGCCATGGCGCTGATGTGCGAGCCCGACCTCATCATTGCCGACGAGCCCACGACCGCGCTGGACGTGACCATCCAGGCGCAGATCCTGCGGCTGCTGCGCGAGCTGCAGCAGGAGTTCGGCACGGCCGTGGTCTTCATCACCCACGATCTGGGCGTGGTGGCGCGCATCGCCGACCGCGTGGCGGTGATGTATGCGGGCGAGGTGATCGAGACCGCGCCGGTGGGCGAGTTGTTCGCGCGGCCCACGCACCCCTACACGCAGGGCCTGCTCAACTGCATTCCCGTGCGCGGCAAGACGCTGCCGGGCAGCCGGCTGCAGGCCATTCCCGGCGTGGTGCCCAGCCTGGTCGGCACCGTGCAGGGCTGCGCTTTTTCCAACCGCTGCGCGCACGCGCAACCGGCCTGCGCGCATACGCCGCCCTATGTGGCGGTGGATGCCCACCACGCGGTCCGCTGCGTGCAGGCCCATCCCCTGGCGGAGGCCGCATGACCCCCAAGCCCCTACCCCCGGCACCCGGCAGCGACATCGCGCTGGAGCTGTGCGCGCTGCACCGCAGCTTCCGCCTGAAGCGCGGACTGTTCCGCGCGCCCGGCGAGATCCACGCGGTGAACGACGTCTCGCTGCGCGTTCGCAAGGGCGAAACGCTGGGCCTGGTCGGCGAATCCGGCTGTGGCAAGAGCACGCTCGCCAAGATGCTGCTGGGCCTGCTGCCGCCCAGCTCGGGCAGCGTGCTGGTCGATGGCAAGGAGATCGATCCGCGTCAGCGCCGCGCGCTGGCGCGGCGCATCCAGCCCATCTTCCAGGACCCGTACTCGTCGCTCAACCCGCGCCGCACCGTGGCCGACATCGTCGGCGTGCCGCTGCGCCTGCACCAGGTGGGCACGGCCGTGGAGCAGCGCCGGCGCGTGCGCGAGATGCTCGATCTGGTCGGCATGCCCGAGCGCACCCATGCGCAGTACCCCAACCAGCTGTCGGGCGGGCAGCGCCAGCGCGTGGCCATCGCGCGGGCGCTGGTGCTGCGGCCCGACATCCTGATCTGCGACGAACCGACCTCGGCGCTCGACGTGTCGGTGCAGGCGCAGATCCTGAACCTGCTGCTCGACCTCAAGGCCGAGTTCGGCCTGACCTACCTGTTCATCAGCCACGACCTGGGCGTGGTCGAGCACCTGGTGGACCGCGTGGCCGTGATGTACCGCGGCGCCATCGTGGAACTGGGCACGCGCGAGCAGATCTTCGCCCGGCCCGAACACGCCTACACCCGCCGGCTGCTGGCCTCCGCGCTCACGCCCGAGCCGGGCCTGGGCATTCCCGACATCGAGCGTGCGGCCGTGGCCTGAGCGGCTATACGCACCTTCCATTCACTCCACCCACCCCACCCGAGGACCTTTTCCATGAGCCGTGACCAAGCCATTGCCCAGACGCTGGCCTGCTTCGATGACGGGCGCTTTCAGCAGACGCTGGCGCGCCGGGTCGCCTTCCGCACCGAAAGCCAGGACGCCGCCAGCGGCCCCATCCTGCACGCCTACCTGACCGAGGAAATGGTGCCGCAGCTGCAGGCGCTGGGCTTTGCCTGCCGTGTGGTGGACAACCCGGTGCCGGGCAAGAGCCCCTTCCTGCTGGCCGAGCGCGCCGAAGAGGGCGCGGCCTTCACGCTGCTGACCTACGGCCACGGCGATGTGGTGCGCGGCTACGACGCGCAATGGCGCGCGGGCCTCAAACCGTGGGACATCGTGGTGGAGGGCAACCGCTGGTATGGCCGCGGCACGGCCGACAACAAGGGCCAGCACACCATCAACCTCACCGCGCTGGAGCAAGTGCTGGCGGTGCGAGGCGGCCGCCTGGGCTACAACGTCAAGATCATCCTGGAGATGGGCGAGGAGGACGGCTCGCCAGGCCTGAACGCGGTGTGCGCGAACGAGCGCGATGCGCTCGCGGCCGACCTGTTCATCGCCTCCGACGGGCCCCGGGTGTCCGCCTCGCGCGCCACCCTGTTCCTGGGGTCGCGCGGCGTCTTCAATTTCGACCTGCACGTGAAGCTGCGCGACGGTGGCCACCACTCGGGCAACTGGGGCGGCCTGCTGCGCAACCCGGGCATCCGGCTGGCGCATGCCATCGCCAGCCTGGTGGACGAGCGCGGCCGCATCCAGGTGCCGGGCCTGCGCCCCACCGAGCTGCCCGCCAGCGTGCGCGAGGCGCTGCGCGATATCGATGTGGGCGGTGGCCCGGACGACCCCGAGATCGACCCGGACTGGGGCGAGCCCGGCCTGACCCCGTCCGAGCGCGTGATCGGCTGGAACAGCCTGGAGGTGCTGGCCTTCATCACCGGCAACCCGGCCATGCCGGTGCATGCCATTCCCGCCGAGGCGCGCGCGCACTGCCACATGCGCTACGTGGTGGGCTCCGAACCCACGGCGTTCCTGGACCACATCCGTGAGCACCTGCGGGCCCGCGGCTTCACCGACGTGGAAGTGCGAGGCACCGACGTGCACATGGCCGCCACCCGGCTGGACCCGGACGACGCCTGGGTGCGCTGGGGCCTGGCCTCCATCGAGCGCTCCACCGGCCGGCGCCCGGCGCTGCTCCCCAACCTGGGCGGCTCGCTGCCCAACGATGTGTTCTCCGAGACCCTGGGCCTGCCCACGCTGTGGGTGCCGCACTCGTATCCGGCGTGCTCGCAGCACGCGCCCAACGAGCACATCCTGGCGGACGTCACGCGCGAATCGCTGCAGATCATGGCCGGCCTGTTCTGGGATCTGGCGGAGCAGGGGCCCGGGGTACACCAGGAGCGCGCGGCGGCTTGAAGGTCCCCCGAGGGGCTGCGCGTCCCGGCGGCCATCGCTAAGATTCACGGCTTTGGACCACCGGCCTTCCGGCCTTGAGACACCCATGTGCGCAGCCGAACTCATTCCCCTTCCCGAAGGCGTCCAGCGCGTCGCCGCCACGCTGCAATCGCTGGGCCATCCGCACATGCCGCGCATGCTCGACGACGCGGCGCGCACCGCCCAACAGGCGGCCGACGGCCTGGGCATCCTGGTCGGCCAGGTGGCTAAGAGCATCATCTTCCGGCGCAAGAGCGACGATGCGGCCGTGCTGGTCGTCACCTCGGGAGACCGGCGCGTGGATGAGAAGAAGGTCGAGGCCCACGTCGGCAAGATCGGCCGGGCCGATGCCGAGTTCGTCAAGGCGCGCACGGGCTTCTCGATCGGCGGGGTGTCCCCCGTGGGCCACGCCACGCCGCCGGTCACGCTGATCGACCGCGAGCTGTTCCGCTTCGAGGAGATCTGGGCCGCGGCCGGCCACCCGCACAGCGTGTTCGCGCTGCGCCCGCAGGATCTGGAAAAGCTCACCAGCGCGCCGGTGGTCGATGTGGTGCAAGTGCCGACCGAATCATGAGTGATATTGAATCAATAGCTAACCGCGCAATGCTGTTGAGCGCGGGAGGCTATTTCGACGAGGCCAGCACGGACGGCGTGCCCTCGCCGTGCATCTCGGTGTGCCGCCTGTCCGCCGATGGCGCCTCCTGCGACGGCTGCTTTCGCACGCTGGACGAGATCCGCGCATGGTCGGGCGCGGATGATGCTGAACGCCGCGCGATCTGGGCCCGCCTCGCGCAGCGCGCGGGTTTCGAGTTTCCCCCGCCATCCCCTTTCCCGGACCTGCCGTGAAGCACATCACCTTCTACCTGGACTTCGTCTCGCCCTATGCCTGGCTGGCGTTCGAGCAGTTGCCGAAGGCCCTGGAAGGACTGAGCTACAGCGTCGAGTACCGGCCCGTGCTGCTGGGCGCGCTGCTGCAGCGCCACGGCAACCCCGGCCCGGCGGGCATTCCGGCCAAGCGGCTGTGGACCTACCGCCATGCCGAATGGCTGGGCCATTCGCTCGGCACGGGCCTGGCCATGCCGGCCCAGCACCCGTTCAACCCATTGCCGCTGCTGCGCCAGTCGCTGGCCTGCAGCGAGGACGGCGCCATCAACCGTTTCGTGGCCGGCACGGTGCTGCGCCACGTGTGGCTGGGCGGGCACGATGCCAACGACCCCGCGCGGCTGCAGGCGCTGGCCGAGGCACTCACGCAGCAGGTGCGCCCGGATCCCGCAGGCGCCACCGCCAAGGCCCTGCTGCGCGCCAACACCGACGCGGCGGCGCAGCGTGGTGTGTTCGGCGTGCCGGCGTTCGACGTGGAAGGCCGCCTGTTCTGGGGGCTGGACAGCCTGCCCATGCTGCGGGCCTGCCTGAGCGGCGATCCCTGGTTCGAAGGCCCCGCGTGGGGCCGTGCCGAGGCGCTGCCCTCCAGCTTGCCGCCAGCCGCCGCCTGATCCCGCCGGACCCGGCGGCAAGCGCCAAGCGGACTCACGCTATTGCGCTGACGCGGCTGATTTCCCTGGAGTTCCCGTCCTTTCAGGGTTAGTCCTCGGCAGGGTTTTCCCGCGGCGCGGCGGTGCGTCGTGGTGGCCTCCGTGGCCCGTTAGATGGGCTGCACCGCTGTTTTACCCCCGATTTACCGCATCGAGAAATGCGAATACAGGGTTGGCCCGGAGTTTGTCAGTTGGCAGTCAGTCCAGGGTGCTGGCAAGCCAACGGCGCTTGTCAGTGTTTGGTCAGATGCACGTCCGATATTGCGACCCAGGCTGCGACGAGTGCCCGGAAACCCCATCGCACCGTGCATTTCCGCATCCATCCGACCACCAATGGAGACAAGCACCATGGCTACCAATGTTGCATCCCGGCCCATGTCGCCGGAAGAGAGAAAAGTCATCTTCGCCTCGTCGCTGGGCACCGTGTTCGAGTGGTATGACTTCTACCTGTACGGCTCGCTTGCGGCCATCATCGCCAAGCAGTTCTTCAGCGGCCTGGATGCGGGCTCGGCCTTCATCTTCGCGCTGCTGGCCTTCGCGGCCGGGTTCATCGTGCGGCCTTTCGGCGCACTGGTGTTCGGCCGCCTGGGCGACATGATCGGGCGCAAGTACACCTTTCTCGTCACCATCCTGATCATGGGCCTGTCCACGTTCATCGTGGGCATCCTGCCGACCTACGCCAGCATCGGCGTGGCCGCGCCGGTGATCCTGATCGCGCTGCGCATGCTACAGGGCCTGGCCCTCGGCGGAGAGTACGGCGGGGCCGCCACCTATGTGGCCGAGCACGCGCCCCAGGGCAAGCGCGGCGCCTACACCTCGTGGATCCAGACCACCGCCACGCTGGGCCTGTTCCTGTCGCTGCTGGTCATTCTGGGCACCCGCACCGTGATGGGCGAGCAGCAGTTCGGTGATTGGGGCTGGCGCATTCCGTTCCTGGTGTCCATCCTGCTGCTGGGCATTTCGGTGTGGATCCGGTTGTCGCTGTCGGAATCGCCCGCCTTCCAGAAGATGAAGGCCGAAGGCAAGACCTCCAAGGCGCCTTTGTCGGAGTCGTTCGGCGAGTGGAAGAATCTCAAGATCGTGATCCTCGCGCTGATCGGCCTGACCGCCGGCCAGGCCGTGGTCTGGTACACGGGGCAGTTCTATGCGCTGTTCTTCCTTACGCAGCAGCTGAAGGTGGACGCCGTTACGGCCAACCTGATGATCGCCGCCGCGCTGCTGATCGGCACACCGTTTTTCATCGTGTTCGGTTCGCTGTCGGACAAGATCGGCCGAAAGCCCATCATCATGCTGGGCTGCGTGCTCGCCGTGCTGACGTACTTCCCGGTGTTCAAGGCCCTGACCGAAGCGGCCAATCCCGACCTCGCCGCCGCGCAGGCCAAGAACAAGGTGGTGATCGTTGCCGATCCTGCCGAGTGCTCGTTCCAGTTCAACCCCACGGGCACGTCCAAGTTCACGAGTTCGTGCGACATCGCCAAACAGGTGCTGGCCGCCGGTTCGGTGAGTTATGACAATGAAGTCGCGCCAGCCGGCACGCCTGCCGTGATCAAGATCGGTGCCACCACCATCGCGAGCTACAGCGCCAAGGGCCTGCCCGCCGACCAGGTCAAGGCCAAGGATGCGGAGTTCAAGAAAACGGTGGCCGACACGCTCAAGGCCGATGGCTACCCCACGAAGGCCGACCCCGCCAAGATGAACAAGGGGATGATGGTCGCCCTGCTGACCTACCTCGTGCTGCTGGTGACCATGGTGTACGGCCCCATCGCCGCCATGCTGGTGGAAATGTTCCCCACCCGCATCCGCTACACGTCGATGAGCCTGCCCTACCACATCGGCAATGGCTGGTTCGGTGGCCTGCTGCCCACCACCTCGTTCGCCATCGTGGCGCAGACCGGCAACATGTACAACGGCCTGTGGTACCCCATCATCATCGCGGGCGCCACGGCGGTGATCGGCACGCTGTTCATCCGCGAAACCAAGGACGTGGACATCTACGCCAACGACTGATGGAACCGCGCGGGCGCCCGGGAATCCGGGGCCCGCAGCATGGAAAAGGGCTGCATGTGTTGGCAAAAAACGCCAAAGTGTGGTGGCGATGCATCAAGGCTGTTATGAAAATGACTTTTGGGGGTGGTATTGAGGCGCCACCCCCTAGAATTTCGTAAGTAGTTGCACCAACGCCCGGCGGCCACCCGCTCTGCAGTGCCTACCACACCATCTGACGGATAAAAGCATTCAAGGAAATCACATGCAAAAGACGAATCGTTTGGCACTGGCTGTGCTGGCTCTCCTGGGTAGCACCGCTGCCTTCGCCCAAAGCAGCGTCACGCTGTATGGCCGTGTGAACACCACGGTGGAACGCCAAGAAGTGGGCGACACCAAGACCACCGGTCTGTTCAACAACGCTTCGCGTTTCGGCTTCAAGGGCGTGGAAGACCTCGGCGGTGGCCTGAAGGCTGGCTTCCAACTGGAAAGCGGCTTCGCTTCCGACACCGGTTCTTCCGATGCACGTGGCTTCTTCGCCCGTCAAAGCGAAGTGAACCTGTCGGGTGGTTTCGGCGCCCTGCGCCTGGGCCGCTTCACGGCTGAGTCCTACTACGCTACGGCCGACTACGTCAGCCTGCACAACCACGACACCGGTTCGTCGTCCGATGCGTTCTACGCCTACGTGATGCCCGATGCCAACAAGATTTCCTACCGCACGCCCGATTTCGGCGGCCTGACCGTCGAAGGCGCCGTGGCGCTGCACGAGCAAGCTGTCGGCGTGAAGAACGCCTATGACCTGGCTGCCAACTACAACCTGGGCGCTCTGGCCCTGGGCGCTGGCTACAGCAAGCAAGGCGACGTGAACCAGTTCGCACTGCGCGGCCTGTACACGATGGGTTCGTTCATGTTCGGCGGTTACTACCAACGTGACGAAGACGCATACGTCCTGAATGGCGGCAAGCGCAACACGTTCCGTCTGTCGGGTGCCTACCTGATGGGCGCTTCGGAATTCCACGTGAACGTGGGCCGTGCCGGCAAGTACAAGAACGTGGCTGACAGCGCCGCTACGCAATACACGCTGGGCTACAACTACAACCTGAGCAAGCGCACCAAGGTGTACGGCTACTACACGAAGGTGAACAACAGCCGCAATGCCGCTTACATGACGGGCATCGCCGGCGCTGACTTCAGCTCCGTGGCCGTGGGCGTTCGCCACGCATTCTGATGGTTGACGCGGGTCGGCGGCCCCGGCTGCCAACCCGTGTTCCAGACGATCCGAGCCTCACATCCCGAAAGGGGTGTGGGGCTTTTTTTCAGCCGTTCGTTTCACTAAAAAGGAGATAGGTATGTGGAAAATTGTCGTGGGCTTCGTTCTGTTCGCAGCGCTGTCGCTCTTCGTCATCATGAAAGCCGGAGACAAAGTGGACATGAGCGGTGAAAAGCACGGGGCCGATGCCGTGCATGTGCCTGAAACGGCGGCCCCCGCAGCCAGCAGCCCCGCATCGGCGCCCGCGGTGCCCGCCTCGGGAGCCAGCAGCGCTTCCTGAAAACAGGCGGCTGCCCGATGCAGACGTGAAGAAGCCCGCTGATGCGGGCTTTTTTGCCGAGCGCAGACGGTCGGGCGGGCGAAAGCGAGGTTTTCAGCCCCTCAGCGGCGGAATTTCCCGTCCGCGCCGAGGATGGACAGTTCGGCAAAGTCCAGCCCGGTGTGGTCGTCGGGGCCGTAGCTCACCTCCAGGCCGCCCAGATCGACTTTCTGCAAGCCTTCCAGCGCGGCGTGGATCCGCTCCCGGGTGGGCTTGGGGCCGGCGCGGCGCAGGCCTTCGACCAGCACCTTGGCGGCCGCGAAACCTTCCAGCATGGCGGGGCTGATTTCCTTGCCCCGGCTCTTGGCGAGGCCCTGCGCTTCGCTCACCAGCGGCACGTTCACGGCGCGCTCATTGGGGAACACCTGGGTGACGATCACACCGCGAGCGTTGGCTCCCAGGCTTTTGGCGAAACCCGCGGAGGCATTGTTGGACAGCGTGGCCACCTGGGCCGTGGATCCTGCGGCGCGCAGGGCCGCGTAGCCTTCGGCCACGGCGGTGCTGGAGGCGATCATCAGCACGGCCTGGGCCTGCGACTGCGCGATCTTGGGCACGAGGGCTCCGAAATCGGGCTTGGTGCGGTCGACTTTCTCCAGCAGCACGGCTTTGAGCTTGGCGGTGTCCAGCCCCTTTTGCGCGCCGACCAGGCCGTCCGCGCCGAAGCTGTCGTCCGCATGGACCACGGCGATCTTGGTGATGCCGGTGGATGCCAGGTGCGCGATGGCCTTCTCGGCTTCGCGCTGGTAGGGCGCCCGCACGTTGAAGACGTTCCGGCGCACGGGCCGGTGCAGCACCATGGCACCGGTGGAGGGGCCGACCAGCGCCACGCCGTATTTGTCCAGCAGCGGGATGACGGCCTCGGTGGGCGGCGTGCCGCGCGTGAGAAAGAGAGCGGAGACGTTCTGCTCTTCGATCAGCTTGCGGGCATTGGCTGCGGCCAGTTGGGGGTCGAGCTTATCGTCCAGCGAGATGAGCTGGATTTTCTGCCCGTGGATGCCACCCCGCGCATTGATGGCGTCCAGGTACAGCTTGGCGCCGTCGGTGGTTTCCTGCACCCCTGCGGCCACCGTGCCGGAAAAACCGGCAGTCTGTCCGATGAGGATCTGCGCCTGCGCGGCCGACAGCAGCGCCGTCAAGGCCACGCCCGCGCTGATTTTCTGGAGGGTTCTCATAGCTCTCTGGTCAAAGGATGGAGGGGCGTGCCGGACTCGCTCCGGCCCCGGCATGTCCGGCGATAGCGCTTCTCAGGAAAGAACGTAACCCAAAGGTACGAGGATCGTGCCGAGGCGATGGCCGCGGCTTTCCTCATATCCCCCGGATGGGCCGGGCCACTGCGGCCGCCCGGGCATGCTGCCCGGGCCTTCAGCGGCGGAATTTTCCGTCGGTTCCGATGATAGACAGGTCGGCGAAGTCCAGGCCGGTGTGGTCCTCGGGGCTGTAGCTGACCTCCAGCCCGCCCAGGTCGAACTTCTGCAGCCCTTCCAGGGCCGCCTGGATGCGGTCGCGGGAGGGCTTGGGGCCGGCGCGGCGCAGGCCTTCCACCAGAACCTTCGCGGCGGCATAGCCTTCCAGCATGGCGGGGCTGATTTCCTTGCCCTGGGCCTTGGCAAGGTCCTGCGCCTCGCGCACCAGGGGGAAGTTCATGGCCCGTTCGTTGGGGAACACCTGGGTGACGATCACACCGCGGGCGTTGGCGCCCAGGCTTTTGGCAAAGCCGGCGGAGGCGTTGTTGGACAGCGTGACCATCTGCGCGCCCGATCCGGCGGCGCGAAATGCCGCATAGCCTTCGGCCACGGCGGTGCCCGAGGCGATCATCAGCACGGCCTGGGCCTGCGACTGCACGATCTTGGGCGCAATGGGCGCAAAGTCCGGCTTGGAG
Source organism: Acidovorax sp. SUPP950 (assembly GCF_030158935.1). Taxonomy (NCBI): domain Bacteria; kingdom Pseudomonadati; phylum Pseudomonadota; class Betaproteobacteria; order Burkholderiales; family Comamonadaceae; genus Acidovorax; species Acidovorax sp. SUPP950. The sequence goes on from NZ_BQXE01000002.1 coordinate 54,546, forward strand.
CGGTCGAACTTTTCCTGCAGCACGGCTTTGAGCTTGGCGGCTTCCAGCCCCTTTTGCGCGCCGACCATGCCGTCGGCCCCGAAGCTGTCGTCCGCCTGCACCACGGCGATCCGGGTGATGCCCATGGACACCAGGTGGGAGATCGCCTTTTCGGCTTCGCGCTGGTAGGTGGCGCGCACGTTGAAGACGTTCTTGCGCACCGGCTTGTGCAGCACCATGGCGCCGGTGGAGGGGCCGACCAGGGCCACGCCGTGCTTGTCCAGCAGCGGAATGATGGCCTCGGTGTGGGGCGTGCCGCGCGTGAGGAAGAGGGCGGAGACGTTCTGCTCTTCGATCAGCTTGCGGGCATTGGCGACGGACAGTTGCGGATCGAACTTGTCGTCCAGCGAGACCAGCTCCACCTTCTGCCCGTGGACCCCGCCCCGGCCGTTGACGGCGTCCAAATACAGCTTGGCGCCCTCGGTCGTCTCCTGCACGCCCGAGGCCACTGCCCCCGAGAATCCGGCGGTCTGGCCGATGAGAATCTGTGCCTGGGCCGCCGACAGCAAGGCGGCCAGGACCAGTGCGGCGCCGGTGTTGCGCATGAATGCCATGGTGTGTCTCCAATCCGTGAGGGGTTGCCGAGGAAAGCCCTCTGCCTGGGCGCCACCTTGCCGAAGTTGGCGATTCGTGACAATAGGTAACACCCTGGGTCGAAGGCCTTTTCCATGCCGCGGGCGGTTGCCAACGGCGGCCTCGCCCCGATATGGGAAATCGCCCTACCTTCCGCGCGCGGAAGCCGTCCCTAGAATGCTCCGCCTCCCCTACCCGAAAGACCCCCGATGACCCAGGGATTGATCCGCATCCACGGTGCACGCCAGCACAACCTCAAAAACCTCGATCTGGACATCCGCACGGGTGAGTTGACGGTGGTGACGGGCCCCAGCGGTTCGGGCAAATCCAGCCTGGTGTTCGACACCCTCTACGCCGAGGGCCAGCGCCGCTACGTGGAAACCTTCAGCGCCTACGCGCGCCAGTTCCTCGACCGCATGGACAAGCCCGCCGTGGACAAGGTGGAGGGCGTGCCGCCCGCCATCGCCATCGACCAGACCAACCCGGTGCGCTCCAGCCGCTCCACGGTCGGCACGATGACCGAGCTGAACGACCACCTGAAGCTGCTCTTCGCCCGCGCCGGCCAGCTGTTCGACCGGCAGACCGCGCAGCCGGTGCGCCACGATTCGCCCGAGACCATCTACGCCGAGCTGCAGCGCCGCTGCGCCGAGGCCGGCGACCCGCGCGTGGTGCTGACCTTCCCCGTCGAGCTGCCCGCCAACACCTCGCCCGAGCAGGTCGAGCAGTGGCTGTCCGCCAGCGGCTTCACCAAGGTCCAGGCCGAGCGCGAGGTCGCGACGCCCACCGGGCCCCGCAAGCTGCTCGATGTGGTGGCCGACCGGTTCCGCCTGGGCAATGCCGAGAAGGCGCGGGTGGTGGAGGCCATCGAGGTGGCGATCAAGCGCGGCACCGGGCGGCTGAACGTGTACCGGCTGGTGGACGACGGCGAGCCGGAACTGTGGCGGTTTTCCACCGGCCTGCACTGCCCGGACAGCGACCTGCGCTACAGCGAGCCGATTCCGTCGATGTTCTCGTTCAACTCCGCCGTGGGCGCGTGCGACACCTGCCGCGGCTTCGGCCGCGTGATCGGCGTGGACTATGGGCTCGTGATCCCCAACGAGAAGCTCACGCTGCGCGCGGGCGCGATCAAGACCATCCAGACGCCGGCGTGGAAGGAGGCGCAGGACGACCTCATGCGGCACGCCGAAACCGCCGGCATCCCGCGCGACACGCCCTGGTACAAGCTCACCGAGGACCAGAAGCAGTGGGTCATCGGCGGCGCGCCCGGCTACAAGGACGGGCAGTGGAACAAGCAGTGGTACGGCATCAAGCGCTTCTTCGAGTACCTGGAGAGCAAGGCCTACAAGATGCACATCCGCGTGCTGCTGTCCAAGTACCGCAGCTATACGCCGTGCCCCACCTGCGGTGGCGCGCGCTTGAAGACCGAGAGCCTGCTGTGGCGCGTGGGCAGCAAGGAGGACGCCGACATCGCGATCGACCCGGCCCGCCGCTTCATGCCCCAGGGCGTGCAGTGGAGCCGCGCGCAGCTCGAAGCGCTGCCCGGCCTGTGCCTGCACGACCTGATGCTGCTGCCCATCGACCGGCTGCGGCGCTTCTTCGACCGCATGGAACTGCCCGAGGGCGATGCTGCGGCCGGGGGCGACGCGCAGGCGCTCAAGCTGCTGCATGAAGAGATCACCACGCGCCTCAAATACCTGTGCGACGTGGGCATCGGCTACCTCACGCTGGACCGGCAAAGCCGCACGCTCAGCGGCGGCGAGGTGCAGCGCATCAACCTGACCACGGCGCTGGGCACCTCGCTGGTGAACACGCTGTTCGTGCTGGACGAGCCCAGCATCGGCCTGCACCCGCGCGACATGCACCGCATCACCGAGGCCATGCTGCGCCTGCGCGATGCGGGCAATACGCTGGTGGTGGTGGAGCACGACCCGGCCGTCATGCTGGCGGCCGACCGCGTGATCGACATGGGCCCCGGCCCGGGCGAGCGCGGCGGCTCCATCGTGTTCGACGGCACCACGGGCGAGCTGCGCCGCGCCGACACGCTCACCGGCCAGTACCTGGCCGGCACCAAGCAGATCGGCATGGGCTACCAGCGCCGCGTGACGGAGGCCACGCCGCGCCTGATCCTGGAAGGTGCGCGCGAGCACAACCTGCAGAACGTGTCGGTAGAGTTCCCGCTGCAGCGCCTGGTCACCGTGACCGGCGTGAGCGGCTCGGGCAAGTCGAGCCTGATCCAGGACGTGCTGGCCCCCGCGCTGCTGCGCCACTTCGGCAAGGCGACGGAGACGCCCGGCGCGCACGACCGCCTGCTGGGCGCGGACCACCTGGGCGAGGTCGTGTTCGTGGACCAGTCGCCCATCGGCAAGACCGCGCGCTCCAACCCGGTGAGCTACGTGGGCGCGTGGGACGCGATCCGCGAGCTGTTCGCCGTGGCGCCGCTGTCGCGCCAGCGCAGCTACACCGCGGCCAAGTTCAGCTTCAATTCGGGCGACGGGCGCTGCCCGACCTGCGGCGGCTCGGGGTTCGAGCACGTGGAGATGCAGTTCCTGTCGGACGTGTACCTGCGCTGCCCCGACTGCGACGGCAAGCGCTACCGACCGGAGATCCTGGAGGTGACCATCGAGCGCGGTGGCCGCTCCTTCAACGTGGCCGACGTGCTCGACCTCACGGTGAGCGAGGCGGCCGCCCTGTTCGCTGCCGACCGCGACGTGATCCGCGCCCTGCAGCCCATCGTGGACGTGGGGCTGGAATACGTGAAGCTGGGCCAGCCCGTGCCCACGCTGTCGGGCGGCGAGGCCCAGCGCCTGAAGCTGGCCGGTTTCCTCGCGGAAGCGGCACGCGTGGAAAGCAAATCGCGCCAGCCGCTGGCGCGCAAGGGCACGCTGTTCCTGTTCGACGAGCCCACCACGGGCCTGCATTTCGACGACATCGCCAAGCTCATGCGGGCGCTGCGCAAGCTGCTGGACGCCGGGCATTCGCTGGTGGTGATCGAGCACAACCTGGACGTGATCCGAGCCAGCGACTGGCTCATCGACCTCGGCCCCGAGGGCGGCGACGGCGGCGGCCTGCTGGTGGCCGAGGGCACGCCCGAGGACGTGCGCCAGCACCCCACCTCGCACACGGGCGCCGCGCTGCGCGAGTACGAGCAGGCCCTGGGCGCGGGCGGCCACTCGGTGCACGAGAAGGCTGCGGTGCTACGAAAAGAGAAGCAGCGTGCCCTAGCGGAACATGCGCCGGCGGCCAAAAACGCCATCGAAATCGTCAACGCCAAGGAGCACAACCTCAAGAACCTGAGCGTGGACATTCCACGCGGCCAGTTCAACGTGATCACCGGCGTGTCGGGCTCGGGCAAGTCGACGCTGGCGTTCGACATTTTGTTCAACGAAGGGCAGCGCCGCTACCTCGAATCGCTGAACGCCTATGCGCGCTCCATCGTGCAGCCGGCGGGCCGGCCCGAGGTGGATGCGGTGTACGGCATTCCGCCCACGGTGGCGATCGAGCAGCGCCTGTCGCGCGGCGGGCGCAAGAGCACGGTGGGCACCACCACCGAGGTGTGGCATTTCCTGCGCCTGCTGTACGTCAAGCTGGGCGTGCAGCACTGCGTGCACGACGGCGCCGCCGTGCAGCCGCAGACGCCCGACAGCATCGCCGCGCAGCTGCTGCGCCACTTCAAGGGCCAGCACATCGGCCTGCTGGCGCCGCTGGTGATGAACCGCAAGGGCGTCTATACCGAGCTGGCCGACTGGGCGCGCCCGCGAGGCTATACCCACCTGCGCGTGGACGGGCACTTCCTGCCCACCACGGGCTTTCCGCGCATCGACCGCTTCAAGGAGCACACCATCGAGCTGCCCGTGGCCAGCCTGGACGTGTCGCCCGAGAACGAGGGGTTGCTGCGCTCGTCGCTGGCGCGCGCGCTGGAACTGGGCAAGGGCGTGGTCCACGTGCTGAGCCAGCTCGATGGCCTGAAGGACGCCATGGTGGCCGGCACCGCCACCGCGCACATCGGGGCGCTGCAGGCGTTCTCCACCAAGCGCGCCTGCCCCGTGTGCGCCACCAGCTATGCCGAGCTGGACCCGCGCCTGTTCTCCTACAACAGCAAGCACGGCTGGTGCCCGGACTGCGTGGGCACGGGCGTCAAGCTCACCCGCGAGCAGCGCAAGGTGTTCGACGACTCGGTGCAGGACGACAAGGAAAAGGGCCGCGAGCAGACCTTCGCCGAGCCCGAAGCCGAGGACGTGGCCGACGTGGCCTGCCCCACCTGCCAGGGCACGCGGCTGAACGCCACGGCCCGCGCCGTGCGCTTCGGCGAGAACGCCGCCGCCGGCCGTGCGGGCGTGGGCATCGCCGACATCGCCGCGCTGTCGGTCACCGACATCCGGCAGTGGATCGAGGCGCTGCAGCAGGGCGCGGCCTTGAGCCAGCGCGAGGCCGACATCGCGCGCGACCTGATCCCCGAGATCCAGAGCCGGCTCGAATTCCTGGAAGAGGTGGGCCTGGGCTACCTCACGCTGGACCGGGGCGCGCCCACGCTCTCGGGCGGCGAGGCGCAGCGCATCCGCCTGGCGGCGCAGCTGGGCAGCAACCTGCAGGGCGTGTGCTACGTGCTGGACGAGCCCACCATCGGGCTGCACGCGCGAGACAACCAGATCCTGCTGAACGCACTGCACAAGCTGGGCGACAAGGGCAACACGCTGGTGGTGGTGGAGCACGACGAGGACACCATCCGCCGCGCCGACCACATCATCGACATCGGCCCGAGCGCCGGCAAGCGCGGCGGGCGCCTGGTGGCGCAGGGCAGCGTGGCCGACGTGCAGGCCGCCGAGGATTCGCAGACCGGCCGCTACCTGCTGCATGCCATGCGGCACCCGCTCAAAGCCCGTCGCCCGGTGGTGCCGCCCGTGCACATTGCCCGCTCGGATGCTACTATTTTGATAGCTAACAAGGCAGAAAGTACCAGGGCATCCGGCCAAAAAGAGGCCGAAACTGCCGAGCCGGAGCACTGGCTGACCGTGCGCGGCGCGCACCTGCACAACCTGCAGCGCGTGACGGCCAGCGTGCCGCTGAACCGCCTGGTGGCCGTGACCGGCGTGAGCGGCTCGGGCAAATCGACCCTGGCGCGCGACGTGCTGCTGGCCAACGTGCAGGCCTGGGTGCAGCAGCGCTCCACCAAGGCCGGGCGCGATGCGATGGACGCCGGCAAGGCGCCGCCCCTCGTGGGCTGCAGCGGCCTGTCGGGCTTCGAGACGGTGGACCGCGTGCTGGAGGTGGACCAGACCCCCATCGGCAAGACGCCGCGCAGCTGCCCCGCCACGTACATCGGCTTCTGGGACACCATCCGCAAGCTGTTCGCCGAAACGCTGGAGGCCAAGGCGCGCGGCTATGCGGCCGGCCGGTTCAGCTTCAACACCGGCGAAGGGCGCTGCCCCAGCTGCGAAGGCCAGGGCATCCGCACCATCGCCATGAGCTTCCTGCCCGACGTGAAGGTGCCCTGCGAGACCTGCCACGGCGCGCGCTTCAACCCCGAGACGCTGGCCGTCACCTGGCGCGGCAAGAGCATCGGCGACGTGCTGCAGATGGAAGTGGACGAGGCGGTGGAGTTCTTCGCCAGCATGCCCGGCATCGCGCACCCGCTGCAGCTGCTCAAGGACGTGGGCCTGGGCTACCTCACGCTGGGCCAGCCCAGCCCCACGCTGTCGGGCGGCGAGGCGCAGCGCATCAAGCTGGTGACCGAGCTGACCAAGGTGCGCGACGAGGTCGGCCGCCGCGGCCAGAAGGCGCCGCACACGCTCTACGTGCTGGACGAGCCCACGGTGGGCCTGCACATGGCCGACGTGCACAAGCTCATCCAGGTGCTGCACCGGCTGGTGGACGGCGGGCACAGCGTGGTGGTCATCGAGCACGATCTGGACGTGATCGCCGAGGCCGACTGGATCCTCGACCTGGGGCCGGAAGGCGGCCGGGAGGGGGGGCGCATCGTCGCAGCCGCCGCGCCGGAAGAGGTGGTGCGGCTGGGCACGCACACGGGCAAGGCCCTGGGGCCGGTGCTGGCGCGGTAGTGGTAACGCCGGGAGCGCTCTCAGGCGCGGGCCGGGGCGTCCCTCGACGCGGCGCGTCCGTCGCGGCGGGTGCTCGCGCCCACCAGCGCCAGCCCCAGCGCCGCGAGGGCGGCGGCCACCCAGGTCACCGAGAGCAGGCCCAGGCCCTGGGCGATCGCCAGCCCGCCCAGCCACGCGCCGATGGCGTTGCCCAGGTTGAAGGCCGAGATGTTGAGGCTGGAGGCCAGCGTGGCGCCTTCGGGCCCCGCCTGCTGCAGCACGCGCATCTGCATGGGCGCCACGGTGGCGAAGGCGGCGGTGCCCAGCACCACCACGTAGGCCATGGCGAGGCCGGCATGGCCGAACGCCCAGCGGCCGGCCACCAGCACCAGCATCAGGGCGCCGATGGACATCGCCAGCGCCCGCATCACGCCCCGGTCGGCCAGCTTGCCGCCCAGCAGGTTGCCGGCCGCCAGGCCCGCGCCGAACAGCAGCAGCGTGAGGGCCACCCACGCGCCGTCCATGTGCGTCACCTGGGTGAGCAGCGGCTCCACATAGGTGTAGAGCGCGAACACGCCGGCGAAGCCGAACACCGTGATGCCCAGGCCCAGCCACACCTGGGCGCGGGCGAGCACGGCCAGCTCCTGCCGCAGGGGCGTGGCGGCCGGCCGGCCCGCATCGCGCGGCACGAAGGCCGCCAGGATCGCGAGGGCCGCCACCCCCACGACCGCCACGGCGGCGAAGGCCATGCGCCAGCCGAAGTGCTGGCCGATCCAGGCGCCCGCCGGCACGCCCAGCAGGGTGGCCAGGGTGAGTCCCGAGAACATGAGCGCGATGGCCGAGGCTTTCTTCTCCTGCGGCACCAGCCCGGTGGCGACCACCGCTCCGACGCCGAAGAAGGTGCCGTGCGTGAGCGCCGTCAGCACGCGTGCCGCCAGCAGCCAGCCATAGCCGGGGGCCACCACGGCCGCCGCGTTGCCGGCGATGAAGATCAGCATCAGGGCCAGCAGCAGGCGCTTGCGCGGCCACTGCCGCGTGAGCAGCGTCAGCACCGGCGCGCCCACGGCCACGCCGATGGCGTAGCCCGAGATCAGCGTGCCGGCGGTGGGAATGGAGATGTGCAGGTCTTGGCTCACCTGCGTGAGCAAGCCCATGATGATGAATTCCGTGGTGCCGATGCCGAAGGCACCGGCCGCCAGGGCGAGGAGGGAGAGAGGCATGGAAAAAAGCGTCCGCAGGGACGAAGATGGGTCGATGCCTGGAATGTGACGGCCCCAAGGGCTTTTGTGTAGCGGGAATAATGGAAAGGCCTTTGTGCCTCACGGGCACAAATCGGCGGCCTCTCGGCTTTTCTTTTTCCCACCTCCCGAACCCCATCGTCCAGTGCCTCCGATGCCTCGATCCCAGCCCCAGCCCCAGCCCCAGCCCGACAGCACCACGGCCGAAACCCACCGGTCCGGCGAACTGGAGGTGCTGGTGCTGGTGGCCGAGCGCGGCAGCCTGTCCGCCGCGGCGCGGCAACTGGGCGTGTCGCCCTCGGCCATCAGCAAGGCGATGTCGCGGCTGGAAGCGCGGCTGGGCGTGCAATTGCTCCAGCGCAGCACGCGGCGCGTGCTGCTCACGCCGGAGGGCACGCAGCTGTACCAGGGGGCCAAGCGCCTGCTGGCCGACCTCAACGATCTGGAGGCCGACGTGGCGGCCCGCAGCGCGCCGCGGGGCACGGTGCGCATCGGCGCCAGCACGTCCACGGGCGCCGTGCTGCTGCTGCCGCTGGTGCCGCGCCTGCGGGCGCTGCACCCCGGTCTCAGCCTGGACCTGTACTTCACCGACCACGTGGTGGACCTGGCGGACGCGGGCATCGACATCGCGATCCGCTGGGGCGCGCTGCCCGCCTCGGACATGGTGGCGCGCCTGCTGGGCCACACGCGCCAGATCGTCGTGGCCGCGCCGCAGTACCTCGCGCGCCACGGCGAGCCCCGCCATCCTGACGACCTGCATCGGCACGTGCGCCTGGGCTGGAACTACCCGCGCGCCATTCCGCACTGGCCCTTCATGGTGGACGGCCAGCGCGTGGCCGTGGACATCGGCCATGCGATCCGCGTCAACGACGGCGACGTGATGCGCCGACTGGCACTGGAGGGCGCGGGGCTGGCCCGGCTGTCGCTCTACCACGCCTGGGACGATGTGGCGAGCGGGCGCCTGGTGCCGGTGCTGGAGGCGTTCAATGCCGGCGACCTGGAGCCCATCCACGCCGTCTACATCGGCCGTCCCGACCGGCTGCCCCCGCGCACGCGCGCCGTGCTGGATTTCCTGCAGGCGAACGTGGACCTGCGGCACGCCGAGGCGGCGCTGCCGCCGGGCGGCACGGCCTGAGCGTGGCGGCGTTTTCCTGCCGTCTGCACAAAGTGCGCACAAAAGCTCGATAGTCGATCAAGGTTGGCTGCGCAGACTTCGCCGAAATCTTTTTTCCGGAGTCTTTCTTTCATGACCATCGACGCTGCCCAGCTCCTCGCGGACGAAGCCAAGTACTGCTCCTTCGGCGACACCGTTCACTACGTCAACCCGCCCAAGATCTTCGACGGCTGCGACGGCAGCTACATGTACGACGCCGAGGGAACGCCCTACCTCGACCTGCAGATGTGGTACTCGGCCGTGAACTTCGGCTACAAGAACAAGCGGCTGGAAGAGGTCATGATCCGCCAGCTGCAGACCTTGCCGCAGGTGGCCAGCCAGTACCTGCACCCCACGAAGATCGAGCTGGCGAAGTTCATCGCCCAGGACGCCGAAGCCAAGTGGGGCAACGCGGGCCGCGTGCACTTCAACGTGGGCGGCGCGCAGGCCATCGAGGATTCGCTCAAGGTGGTGCGCAACGCCAGCGGCGGCAAGAGCCTGATGTTCGCCTTCGAGGGGGGCTACCACGGCCGCACGCTGGGCGCCTCCAGCATCACCTCCAGCTACCGCTACCGCCGCCGCTTCGGCCACTTCGGCGACCGCGCGCAGTTCCTGCCGTTTCCCTATCCCTTCCGCCGCCCCAAGGGCATGACGGCCGAGGAATACTCCGAATCGCTGGTGCAGGAGTTCGCGCGCAAGTTCGAGAACGAATACCACGCCGTGTGGGACCCCAAGACGCGCCAGTGCGAATACGCGGCCTTCTACGTCGAGCCCATCCAGGGCACGGGCGGCTACGTGGTGCCCCCGGCCAATTTCTTCAAGGGCCTCAAGAAGGTGCTGGACGAGCATGGCGTGCTGCTGGTGGTGGACGAGATCCAGATGGGTTTCTGGCGCACCGGCACGCTGTGGTCGGTCGAGAACTTCGGCGTGAAGCCCGACGTGCTGGTGTTCGCCAAGGCGCTGACCAACGGCCTGAACGCGCTGTCCGGCCTGTGGGCGCGCGAGGAACTGATCAACCCCACGATCTTCCCGCCGGGCTCGACGCACTCCACCTTCGCCTCCAACCCGCTGGGCACGGCGCTCGGCCTGGAGGTGATGAAGATGACGCACGAGATGGACTTCGGCGCCCAGGTGCGCGACAGCGGCGCCTACTTCCTGGAAGGACTCAAGGACCTGCAAAAGCGCCACAAGGAGATCGGCGACGTGGACGGCCTGGGGCTGGCGCTGCGGGCCGAGATCTGCACCGAGGACGGCTTCACGCCCAACCGCGCGCTGCTGGACAAGATGGTGGACATCGGCCTGGAAGGCAATCTCGAATACCAAGGCCAGAAGCGCGGCCTGGTGCTGGACGTGGGCGGCTACTACAAGAACGTCATCACGCTGGCGCCGTCGCTCATGATCACGCGCCCCGAGATCGACGAGGCCCTGGTGCTGCTGGAGCAGCTCCTGACGCGCGCCAAGCGCAGCTGATGCCCTGGCGCAACGCGCTCGAGCCGCAGGCGCTGGCCGGGCACTTCGCGGCGCACCCGCCGCAAGGCTTCACGGTGCTGCAGGGCCTGCCGGCGCCGGCCTTCGCGGCGCCGCTGGACCTGCTCACCACGGCGGACGATGCCCTCAAGGCCCGGGTGCGGGCGCTGCCGCTGTTCGCGCGCTGGTCCCGCTGGCTGCGGGTGGCCACGGGGTTTGTGGGCACCACGGTGACCGAATACGCGCCGCTGCCCGCGGATGGCACCGCGCCCGAGGCCCTGGCGCAGGCCGTGCGCGCGGGGCCGGGGCGGCGCTTCGCGCTGGCCATCATCAAGGACCTGCCGCAACAGTCGCCCCTGCTGTCCGAAGCCGACAACGCCTACGCGGCCGCCCTGGCGCACGCCTGCGAGCGCCAGGGCTTCGTGCTGGTCGAAGGGCAGGCGCTGGCCTATGTGCCCATCGACTTCGCGAGCATCGCCGACTACCTGGGCCGCCTGTCCGCCAGCCGGCGCCAGAACCTGCGCCGCAAGCTGCGCAGCCGCGCGGGGCTGGCGGTGCGCCACATCGCCACGGGCGAGGCCTTTGCCGATGACGCCGTGGTGGATGCCTACTACGCGCTGTACGATGCCGTGTACGCGCAGAGCGAGGTGCACTTCGACCGGCTCACGCGCGGTTTCTTCGCCGCCGTGCTGCGCGATGCGTCCAGCGGCGGCATCGCCTTCGAATACCGCCACGCCGCCACGGGCGAGCTGCTGGGCTGGAACCTGTGCTACGTGCATGGCGGCCGCCTGGTGGACAAGTACATCGGGCTGGCCTACCCGGCCGCGCGCGAGGCCAACCTGTACTTCGTGAGCTGGATGGAAAACCTCGAATACGCGCTGGCGCACGGCCTCACGCACTATGTCGCCGGCTGGACGGACCCGGAGGTCAAGCGCAGCCTGGGCGCGCGCTTCACCTTCACGCGCCACGCGGTGTACGTGCGCCAGCCCGTGCTGCGCGCCCTGGCGCGGCGGTTCGCCGGGCGCTTCGAGAGCGACCGGCAGTGGCGCGACCGCGCGGAGGCCGCATGAGGCCGGCCGACTGGCCACCGGTCGTGCTCGACCTCGACGGCGCCGTCGGGGCGCTGCCGGACGAGCGGCGCATCGATCTGGCGCAGGACTGGCACGAGGCGCTGCGGTTCGGCTGCGGCCTGGCCCGCATCCGGGCCTTCGGCGGCCTGCTCGACGCCCGGCTGCCGGCCTTCGACCGCCACGGCCCGGTCTTCATGGGCAGTGGCGATTTCCACCACCTGAGCTGGCCGCTGATCGCCCGCTGCATCGCCGCGCGCGGGCACACCGCCGCGCGGCCCCTGCGCGTGGTGGTGCTGGACAACCACCCGGACAACATGCGCTTTCCGTTCGGCGTGCACTGCGGCTCGTGGGTGCGCCGCGTGGCGATGCTGCCGCAGGTGTCGCACGTGCACGTGGTCGGCATCACCTCGGGCGACATCGGCCTGCGCCACGCTTGGGAGAACTACCTCGCGCCGTTGCGGGCCGGCCGGCTCACCTACTGGAGCGTGGGGGTGGATACGCGCTGGGCGCGCTGGCTGGGCCTGCAGGCGCGGTTTCGCAGCCTGCCCGATGCCGACGCGCTCGCCGCCACGCTGTACCGCGTGCTCTCGGCCCACCGCCAGCCCTCCTACCTCAGCATCGACAAGGACGCGTTCTCGCCCTCGGTCGTGCGCACCAACTGGGACCAGGGCGTCCTGGGCGCGCACCACGGCGCCGCCCTGATCTCCGCGCTGCGCGGGCAGCTCGTGGGCAGCGACGTGACGGGCGAGGTGTCCGTGCACCGCTACCGCACGGCGTGGAAGCGGTGGCTCAGCGCGGGCGACGGGCAGGACACGGCCCAGGCCGACGCGGCGCTGCCGCAGTGGCAGGCGCAGCAGGCGGCGTTCAATCGGGTGCTGCTGGGGCAGCTGGCGATGGCGGCGGATTGAACGGCGCGCGGGGCTGAGTCCGCACCGCCTGCGCCAGCGTGGCGCAGACCCGCTCGAAGCCCGCGTCGTCCAGCCAGGGGCTGTTGCTGATGGACAGCACCTGCGTGGCGAATCGCCGGGCCTGGGGCAGCCCTGCCGCGCGGTCTTCCGCCGAAACGAGGTGGGCGTAGCGCCCGTAGTCGGGCAGCACGTGCACGAAAGGCACGCCCACGCCCAGGCCGGCACCCCACAGGGACTTTAGCGCGGCCTCGCGGGCCGCGGCGTGGGGCAGCAGCACCAGCAGGGTGGGCCAGGTGCCCTGCGCACCGCCGGCGGCCACGCTGTCCTCCAGCACCTGCAGCCCGGCGATGCCGCGCAGCCGTGCGACCCGCGGTGCGGCGCGCGCCTGCGCCGCGGCCAGCCAGTCGGGCAGCCGCGCGAGCGCCCGCACGCCCACCGCCTGCCGCCAGCGGCCCACGCGGTGCAGCGGAATGCGCGGCGAGAAATCGTCCCCTGCGGCGCCCACGCGGTCGCCCCGGGCGAGCGCCCGGCGCAGCGGCGCGCCGTAGGCCATCGGCAGCGTGGCCGGGCGGTAGAGCGCGGCGTAGGCCAGCAGTTCGGCGCTGCGGCGCAGTTCCCAGAAGATGCGGCGCGGCACGGTGCTGCGGCTGGCGTGCAGGCATGCGGTGCGCAGCTGCGGGTCGGCCGCGATGAGCGCGCCGCCTTCGAAAAGGGTCAGTCCCTTGCCCACCGCCAGGCTGAAGAAAGCGAGGTCGCTGCCGGCCCCTACGCTCGCGCCGGCCACGCGCGCACCCAGGGCCTGCGCCGCGTCCTCGATGACCCAGGCGCCCGCGGCCCGCGCCAGGCTGCGCACGTTGGCCGTGTCCACCACGCGGCCGGCCAGGTGCGTGGGCAGCACCGCCAGCGTGCGGTGGCCGCACAGCGGATCGAGCTCCGCCAGGTCCAGGTCGAGCGTGCCGGGGCCGAGGTCGCACAGCCGCAGCTTCAGGCCGCAGTGCGCCACCGCCATGGCCACCAGCGGGCAGGTATAGGCCGGCACCACGACTTCGTCGCGATCGGGCGCCAGCGTGCGCAGTGCCGTGAGGGCGACCACCAGCGCGGCGGTGCCGGAGCACTCCACCTGCACGGCAGGCACGCCCAGGAAGCGCGCGAGCGCGCCGCCCAGGTCGGCATCGCCACCGGGCAGCAGGTCGGCCATCCGCAGCGGCAGGCTCGCGGTGGGCGGGGCTTCACGCGCCATGGTGCGATGGGGCGTGCCCGGACCCGGGCTCGGCATCGGCATCGGCCTCGCTGCGCGCCAGGCAGGCGATGCCGCCCAGGATGAGCACCGCGCCCGCCAACTGCGGCCAGCCGATGGACTCGTTGAACCACACGGCCGAGATGGCCAGCACCGAGACGACTTCCAGGTGCGAAGCGGCGAACGCCGGGCCGATCGGGGCGTGCTCCAGCAGCGTCATCCAGGTGAAGAACGCGCCCAGGTAGCCGATGAAGGCCCCGTAGATCCACGGGTGCCCGAAGACCCGCACCAGCCAGTCGGCGGACAGCTCCAGCGGCAGCGCGTGCTCGCCCGCGAGCTTGAAGCTGATCTGCGCCAGTGTGTCGAACGCCACCAGCGCGAGGAACCCGAGGGCATAGAAGCGCTTCATCCGTGCAGCCCCACGACGGCCACGCCGGCCGACACCAGGAGGATGCCGGCCACGCGCATGCGCGACAGCTTCTCGCGGAACAGGAACCGGCCGGCCACCATGACGGCCACGATGTTGATGGAGCCCAGCAGCACGCCGTCGGACAGCGGCACGAGCGAGAGGAACGCCAGCCACACCAGAAACTCGGCGACGTAGCAGCCCACGCCGATCCACAGCCACGGCCGGCGCGCCATGAAGGCCCAGCGGGCCAGGCCGCTGCCGGCGCGCGGGTCGGCCGTGGCCGCCGCCTTGAACGCCAGCTGCCCGCCCGTGTCCACCAGCAGGTTCAGCGCCCAGAGCGCTGCCACCAGCGGCGTGATGCCGCCCTCGGCACCGGCCGGGTTCACGGCGTGCCCCCGCGGGCGACGTGCTCCGCGAACGCGACGGTGCGCGCCACGACGGCGCGGCGCTCCCGGTCGATGGTGATCATGTGGTAGCTGTCGTCCAGCAGCACCAGTTCCACCGGCGCGTACCGCACGCCCTGCACGATGGCCTGGGCGTTGGCGGCCGAGGCGATGTCGTCGTGGCGCGCATGCAGCACGAGGCAGGGCGAGCGCACGGCGTCCAGGCGCCGGCGCACGTGGGCCGCCAGCGCACGCATCTCGATCACCGACCACCACGGGTTGCCCGGCAGGCCGGCCGCCGAGCTGTCGCCCGATTGCATCTGCGCCACCACGCGCTCGCGCAGCGCCGCGTCCTTGATGCCGTAGGGCGGCTGCTCCATGAAGACGCGGCGGCGCCCGATGCCGAGCATGCGAAACAGCGGCAGCAAAAACGACAGCCGCGTGTACGCTGGCATGCTCCAGCCGTCGTAGCGGAAGGTGGGCGACAGCGCCACCACGCCGGCCACCTGGGCCGGGCGATCGGCGGCCAGCGCCAGCGCCAGCACGGCGCCCATCGAGAGGCCGCACGCCACGAGCCGGCCGCCGGTCACCATCGCCAGCCGGTCGGCGCCGCGCTGCACGCTGGCGTGCCAGTCCTGCCAGCGCGTGGCCACCAGATCGTCCTGCGTGCCGCAGTGGCCGGCCAGCTGCACGGCCAGCACGGTGAAGCCGGCGCGGTGCAGGCCCTTGGCCAGCAGGCGCATTTCGTTGGGCGTGCCCGTCAGCCCGTGGATCAGCAGCACGCCGGTGCCGGCGTTCGGGCCGTGCCCGCGCAACAGGTACTCGTGCTGCGTGCCGGCATCGCCGGGGCGGGCCGCCGCGTCGCCCAGGGGAAGGGCGGTTTCGCGGGACATCACGGCGGCGTTCATGCCGCCAGTTCCATTGCCACGGGTTGCGGCAGCAGGGCGAGCGCCTGCGAGAAATCGGTGAATGCCGCATGGGCGATGCCGTGGTCCACGCAGTGCTGGATGAGCTTGTACTTGGCCAGCACGAAGTCGGCTCGGCCGGACACGCAGAAGTCCGAGGTGCTGTCGCCCACGTACAGCACGCGGCCATGCCGCTCGCGCTGCTCGGCCAGGCGCTCGCATTTGCAGTTGCCGCTGGCGCGCGCGCAGGCGGCGCTGGCCCAGGGCGACTGCAGCTGCCAGCTGCGCGGGCCGGTCTGCACCAGCCGGTTGGCGATCACCGGCAGGTCGCCCATGCCATGGCGTTCCAGCACGGCATGGATGGCGTAGTCGATGCCGTCGCTCACCACCTGCACCGGCATGCCCCGCTCGCGGGCTGCGCGCACGAAGGCGCCGAAGTGCGGGTCCACCGCGATGGTGGCCAGGTGCGCGTCCAGCTCGGCGCGGTCCATGTCGAGCAGGGCCACCTGGCCCTTCATGCATTCGCGCGAGCCGATCTCGCCGCGCTCCCAGGCGGCCTCCAGCGCCTCCCAGCCGTCGCGGCCGAAGCGCTGCAGCAGCGAGTCGGTCACGTCTTCGGTGCTGATGGTGCCGTCGAAGTCGCATTGCACCATCCAGCCCGAGCCGGTCGCGGGCTGGGAGACATGGCGTGCATCGACCAGGGCGATGCGGTGGGTTCTGGCGTCAATCATGGAAGCTCACTCTCACGTTCTGTCCGACCCGCGCGGTGGGCGCCTGATCGAACTCCAACACACATTCGACGATGCGCACGGGGCCGCGCTGGACGTCGTCCTGCAGCCGCCCGGTGCCGAGCACGGGGCTGATGCGCACCACATGCGCCGGCGGCATCGCCGCAGCGGCGGTGTCGCCATCGGTGGTGACGGTGGCGCGCTGGCCCACGTGCACCTGGGCCGCGTAGCTTTCGTTCAGCTCGGCCCGCACCACGAGCGGGCGGCGCGGCAGCAGCGTGATGGCCGCTGCGCCGCCGGACGCCGGCGCACGCTGGCCGGCCTGCGTGCCCACGCGGACCACGGTGCCGTCTTCTGGCGCATGCAGCTCCAGCCGTGCGCGCTGCGCCTGCACCTGGGCCAGGCGGCTGCGCGCCACTTCGGCCTCGGCCTGCGAGACGGCGAGGTCGGCTTCGGCATCGCGCACGGCCTGCAGGGCTTCGTCGGCACGCTGGGGTTCGGCGGCGCCCGCGGTCACTGCCTCGGACAGCCGCGCCGCCGTGCGGCGCAGGGATGGCAGGCGCTGGGCGCGTGCCTGGTGGCGGGCCTGGGCCAGGTGCAGCTCGGACTGGGCGACCGCGGCTTCGCTGCCCGCGGCATCGCCCGCCAGGCGCAGCAGCAACTGGCCGCGCTGCACGGTCTGCCCTTCCTGCACGGCGACGGCCTGCACCAGCCCTTCCTGGGCGGGCGACAGTTCGAGCAGGCCGCCCGGCACTTCGATCTTGCCGCGCGCCACGGCCACCTGGGCCGGGGGCGGGGGCTCGGCCGCGACGGCCGAGGGCAGGGGCTTTTCGTTGCAGGCGACCAGCAGCACGGCCGTGGCGAGGAGCGCCGGGATCAGGCCGAGCAGCGACGGGGGCGTAAGGGGCAGGCGGGTCATGGGGTGTTCGTGGTCAGGGGCGCGTCGGGTTGGCGCCAGTCGCTGCGGATGGCGCCGTCCTCCATGCCCAGCACCCGGTCGGCATGGCGCACCAGCCGGGGGTCGTGGCTCACGCACAGCACCGTGGTGCCGTGCGCATGGGCGATGCGGTGAAGGATGTCGATGACACGCTGGCCGCTGTCGGCATCCAGCGCGCTGGTGGGCTCGTCGGCGAACAGCAGTTGCGGTTCCTTGGCGATGGCCCGCGCGATGGCCACGCGCTGCTTTTCTCCGCCGGACAGCTGCGCGGGCCGCATGCTGGCGCGGTGCGACAGGTCCACCTCGTCCAGGGCGCGGCGGGCGCGCTTTTCGCTCTCGCGGTCGCTCAGGCCCAGGTAGCCCAGCGGCAGCTGCACCTGTTCCAGCGCCGTCAGGGCGGGAAACAGGTTGAAGCCCTGGAACACGAACCCCGTGTGGTGCAGCCGAAAGCGCTCGAGCGCGCGCACGCTGAGCGCGCCCAGGTTCTCGCCCAGGGCGATGGAATGGCCCGCGTCCGCCCGCTGCAGGCCGGACAGCAGCGACAGCAGCGTGCTCTTGCCGCAACCGGAGGGGCCGGAGATGAGCGTGAGCTCGGCCGGGTAGATGGACAGCGTGAGGCCTTCGATGACCTGCACGCGCACGACGCCCGACACGAAGGACTTGTGCACCTGCACCGCCTGCAGGCTGGGCGTGAGGCGGGGGGCTTCGGGAGCGGTGCCGTGGTTCATCGCAGGAGCAGGGCCGGGTCGGCCCGCAGCAGGCCACGGATGGCGAAGAAACCCGAGAACAGGGCCACGATCCCGACCAGCACGGCGCAGGCGGCCGCCACCCGTGGCGTCATGGCGACCGGCACGCCATAGGCGGCGGCCACCCCCAGCAGCGCGGCGCTGGTGGCGCCGGCGACCAGCAGGCCCAGCCCGCCGATCCAGCAGGCCTGCTCGATCACGAGCCGGCCCAAAGCGCCGCGGCTGGCGCCCAGGGCGTTGAGCACGGCGTATTCGCGCGCCGTGCCGGCCACCACGCCCATGAGCGACTGGCTGGTGACCACGGTGCCGACGAGGCACACGACGATCACCATGAACAGCACGGCCACGCCCGCGCCGGTGTCGAACATCCAGTACAGCTGCGACCGGCGCGAGAACTGCCGGGCCGTCCACACCTCGAACGGGCCGAAGCCCGGGCCGCCCTGCGACAGCCGGGCCTGGGCGGCCGCGGCGTCCGCCGGGCTGCGGGTGCGTGCCACCACATAGGTGCTGCCGGAGCCGGCTTCGGCACCGGCGATCTCGCGCGCGGTGTCCAGCGAGGCCAGCACGTTCACCCCACCCAGGCCGCGCAGGCCGTCCACGGCCGCGGCCACGCGCACCGGGTGGCTGTTGATCCACGCGGTCTGGCCGACCCGCACGCCCAGCGTGTCCAGATCGGCCCGGTCCACGATCACCGCACCCGGCTCGCGCAGCGCATCGCGCTGCCACGGGGCGATGAGGCGTGCGAACAGCATGCCGTCGGGCGCGCTGCGGATGCCCGAGACATAGACCGAGATGCCGCCCGCGCCCGCCTGGGCGCTGCGCCAGTCGCCATCGACCCAGAGGTAGGGCTCGACGGCGGTCACGGCGGAGTCCATGCGCATCCGGCTTTCCACGTCGCGGCCGATGGCGCGGCCGAAGTTCACGCTCTGCGTGCCCGGGTAGCCGGCCCAGAGATCGGCTGTCGAGGCCCGCACGTAGACGGCGGCGCTGCCGAAGATGCCGAGCACCAGCGCGGCCTGCACCATCAGCAGCAGGCCGGAGAACCCCACGGCGAACACTGCCGGCACGAACCGGCGCCATTCGTGCACCAGGGTCTTGCGGGCCAGTGGAATCATGGCGGGGTCCCCGCGATGCGCGTGGCCTCGGGCGCGGCCGCTCCCACTTTGGGCTCGGCCGGCGGCAGCGGCGCGCCGCCCAGGGATTTGTAAAGGGCCACGAAGGCGAGGGCGCGGGCGTCCTGCGCGGTGTCCCATTCCGCGGCGGCCTGCAGTTCGGCGCGCCGCTGCGGCAGGCCGTCGTATTCGCTGGCCAGCCCGAGGCGGATCTGCGCCTGCCCGGCCGCCGTCCGCTGGCGCAGCAGGCCCAGGGCCTGGGCGAGCGCGTCCGCGCGGGCCTGCTGTGCCCCCAGGGCCGCGAGGGCGCCCTCCACCTCGGCCACGCCGTTGTTCACGGCCTTTCGGTAGCCGAGGAGCGCGGCGTTCACCGCTTCCTGCCGGGCCTGCACCTGCATCTGCCGGCGGCCCCAGTCGAACAGCGGAACGTCGATGACGGGCCCGAGCGCGGGGGCGTTTTCGCTGCGCGTGCGGAAATGCTGGGTGATGTTGTACGAATAGAGCAGCGAACCCATGAGCGCGATGCGCGGGTACAGCTCGGAGCGTGCCAGCCCCAGCGCCGCGGCCGCCTTGTTCACCTCGGCCTCGGCGGCGTGCACATCGGGGCGGGTGCGCAGCAGATCGGCGGGCAGTTCGACCAGGGCGAACGGCGCCAGCGCCGAAGGGGCGTTGCCGGGCACCTCGGCGCTCCAGGCCGGATCGGGGGTGGCGCGGCCCACCAACACGGCCAGGGCCTGCGCGGCACGGGCACCGGCTTCGGCCAGGGGCGCCTGCGCTGCGCGGGCCTGCGACGCCCGCACGCGGGCCTGCACGATCTCGTCCGCCGGTCCCAGCCGGGTGCGCAGCCGCACCTCGGCCAAGGCGGCGCTGCGTTCGTCCAGGACGGCCATCTGCGCCAGCCGCTGGGCCTGGCGGCGCGCGGCGCGCAGGTCGAGGTAGTTGCGCACCACATCGGCCACGACCGCCACCCGAACGCCCTGGGCATCGGCCCCGGCCGCATCCAGTTCGGCTTCGCCGGCCTGGCGCGTGCTTTCGCCGGCGCCGAAGAGGCCCAGCTCCCACACCATGTCCAGGCTGGCGTGAAAGTAGGTGTCGGTGGCCGAAATGTCCTGCAGCGAACGGGCGCTGGCGCCCAACGACGGCCGGAACTGCAGGGCCGCGCGGCCCGATTGCAGCCGCGCCTCGCGCAGCCGGCTGGCGGCCTGCGCCAGGTCGAGGTTGCTGGCCAGCGCTTCCTGCACGAGGGCATCCAGCGCAGGGTCGTTGAAGGCCTTCCACCAGGACCGCAGGTCGGCTGCCGTCGCACCGGCGGGCGCCGGCTGGCTCCAGGCCGCTGGCACCGGGGCCACGCCCTGCACCGAGGGGGCATCGGCCCCCCCGAGCGCGGCGCACCCGGCCACCAGGACGGACAGCGCGGCGCACGGCAGGAGGTGAAGGGATCGGTTCACGCGGACAGGACCTGGAGGGGGAAAGGGCATTCGGGGAGGGTTTTCAGCGGGCATTGGGCCCGCCAAAATTCGCGCAGCCGTGAATACCGTGTGGAGAAAACGTGGAGACGCGCCGGGGCCGGTGCGGAGGGCGGCCCATGGATAATCGGCCGGCGGTGTGCCGCCCTCGGACCCTCCCCGGGCCCCGTGGCCGCCGCCCTAGCCCCTGGTGCCATGAACAGTCCTGCCCCCCTGCCTGGTCCGCTTGTCCTCGTGGTCGAGGACGAACCCGGGATCGCCAGCATCCTCACGGCCTACCTGCAGCGCGACGGACTGCGGGCGCAGCAGGCCGGCAACGGCCTGGACGCCCTGCGGCTGTTTCGCCAGCTGCGGCCCGACATGGTGCTGCTGGACATCCACCTGCCCGGCATGGACGGCCTGGACGTGCTGCGCGCCATCCGCGAAGAGGGGCAGACCCCGGTCATCATGGTCACCGCGCTGGCGGACGACATCGACAAGCTGCTCGGCCTGCGCCTGGGGGCCGACGACTACGTGGTCAAGCCCTTCAGCCCGCCCGAGGTGGTGGCCCGCGTGCGCGCCGTGCTGCGCCGCACGCGGTCGCAGGAAGCGCCCGCCACCACGCCGATCCGCGTGGGCCGGATCGAGATCGACCAGCAGGCCCATGCCGCCCTGGCCTATGGCGAGGACGGGCGCGCCGTGCCGCTGCCGCTCACGTTGACCGAGTTCCGGCTGCTGGCCTGCCTGGCGGCGCAGCCCAAGCGCTGCTTCTCGCGCGGCCACCTGATCGAGCATTGCCTGCCCGAGAGCGACGCGCTCGACCGGGTGATCGACTCCCACCTGTCCAAGCTGCGGCGCAAGCTGCAGCAGGCCGGGCAGGGCGAGCTGATCGAGACGGTGCGCGGCATCGGCTATCGCCTGTGGCCCGGCGAGTCCGCCGAGGGCTGACCCGAGCCGCCGCGCCATGCAAGGCTCCATCCTCGATCGCATCTGGGTCCGCTTCGGGCTGTACATCGCCGGGACGCTGCTCGCCACCATGGGCCTGCTGGCGGCCAGCGTGGTCGTGTTCTCCGAAATGCAGTACCGCGATTTCTACCGCAGCCTGCCCGCCACCGTGCAGCACGAACTGGACGAGCTCAACGACCACGACCAGGAGGACAGCCCCCAGGCGATGGCGATCTACGGACAGTACTGGCGCGGCGACCTGCTGTTCGGCGAGAAGTGGTCGCTGGTCGTCGGGCTGGTGGTGTGCCTGCCTTTCGGGCTGGCAGTGGGTTTCTGGGTGTCGCGCCTGGTCACGCAGCCCGTGGCCTCGATGGCCGAGGCCGCCACGCGCGTGGCCATGGGCGACTTCACCGTGCGGGCGCAGCCGGGCCGCTACAAGGGCGAGATGGCCGAGATGGTGGGCCACTTCAACCAGATGACCGATGCGCTGGAGGACATGGCGCGCGAGCGCCGCGCCACCGCCGCCTCCATCTCGCACGAGTTGCGCACGCCGCTGACCGTGCTGCGCGCCCGCCTGCACGCGATCTGCGACGGCGTCATCGAGGCCGACGCCGCCGAGTCGCGCGCCCTGCTGGAGCAGGTCGAGTACCTCGGGCGCCTGGTCGGTGATCTGCACACCCTGTCGATGGCCGAAGCCGGCCAGCTGTCGCTCAAGATGGCGCCGCAGGACCTGGCGGAACTGGTGCGCGAGGCGCTGGCCAGCCATGCCAGCCGCATTGCCGAACATGGCGTGGCGCTTGATTTGCAGGTGCCGCAGGCGCCACGCGCGGCGCTGGTGAATGCCGACCCCGACCGCCTGCGGCAGGTGCTCTTCAACCTGGTCGAAAACGCGCTGCGCCACGCGGGCGACGGCGGCTGGCTGGGCGTGGCGGTCGAGGCGACGGCTGCCGGCGTGGCGCTGCGCGTGAGCGATGCCGGGGCCGGGCTGCCGCCCGAGATGCTGTCGCGGCCGTTTCGCCGCTTTCCGCACGCGCCCGGGCACGGGGGCGAGGGCTCGGGCCTGGGGCTGTCGATCGTCCATGCCCTGGTGGTCCGCCAGGGCGGCACGGTCGAGGTGGAAAACCGCCCGGAAGGGGGCTCTTGTTTCACCGTGCGGTTTCCGGCGGTGGCGCCCCAGGCGTTGGCCTGAAGGGTTGCCTCCCCGCCTGCGCTGCGCCCGGCGGGCACGGGCGGTGTGGGAATCTGTCCTACGGGCTCCGCTGCCAAAGGCCCACAGGGGGGCTGAGGGGCCATTTCTAGGATCGGGACTTGTCGCGAGAACGGGGGCATAGCCACCCGATCCTGCGGCTTCCCACCGACCGATCCTGACTGACCCATGAACGCTTTTCTCAAGACCTTTTCCGCTGCCGCCTGCACCGCCTTGCTGCTCACCGCCTGTGGCGGCGGCAACGATGACGATCCCACCCCGAGCGATCAGCCCGGCGTGCTCACGGTGAGCAATGCCACGGTTTCTGGCCTGAACGGCGTGTACGGCGACGGCACCATCAACCTGACCGACGTGGAAAAGAAGAACCCGGTGGGTTCGTCTCCCGAAGTCTGCACCTTCCGTTTCGACGGCGCCAAAAAGGTCGGCTCCAGCGACCAGGCCTCCGGCGACGTGCGCTACCAGCCCAATGCCGGCAACCTGTACATCGCCTTCCTCACGTTCTCGCAGCGCGAGTTCAGCGCCACCGACTGGAGCGACACCACCGTGTCGCGCGATTCCAACCAGGTGCGCCTCCTGAGCAAGACGCTCACGGCCACCGACGGCTCGGGTGACCGCATCACCGTCTCGGGCATCGTTCCCATGCGCGGCAACCGCCCCTCCGGCTGCTGATCAGAACACCAACCTGCAACCCCCTCGCCCCATTGATTTGGGGTTTACCCTGTCCATCCTTCTGGGTGGGCAGGGTTTTTTCATGGGCTGGCGCGATGGGACAATGGCGCCCATGACCGCTGCCCACTCCCCCGACACCCTCACGATCACCCGCCCGGACGACTGGCACCTGCACGTGCGCGACGGCGAAGCGCTGCTCACCGTCGTGCCGCACACGGCCGCCCAGTTCGGGCGCGCCGTCATCATGCCCAACCTGCGCCCGCCCGTGACCACGGCGGCCCTGGCCACGGCGTACCAGGAGCGCATCCAGGCGGCCGTGCCGCCTGGCGTCGCCTTCGAGCCGCTGATGACGCTGTACCTCACCGACAACCTGGCGCCCGAGGAAATCGTGCGCGCCAAGGCGGCGGGCGTGGTCGCCCTCAAGCTCTATCCCGCCGGCGCCACCACCAACAGCGATGCCGGCGTGACCGATCTGCGCAAGACCTACCGCACCCTGGAGGCCATGCAGAAGGCCGGCCTGCTGCTGCTCGTGCACGGCGAGGTGACCAGCAGCGACATCGACCTGTTCGACCGCGAGGCCGTGTTCATCGAGCAGCAGCTCATTCCGCTGCGCCGCGACTTCCCGGAACTGAAGATCGTCTTCGAGCACATCACCACCCGGGATGCGGCGCAGTACGTGCAGCAGGCCGACCGTTTCACCGCGGCCACCATCACGGCGCACCACCTGCTCTACAACCGCAACGCGATCTTCACCGGCGGCATCCGCCCCCATTACTACTGCCTGCCCGTGCTCAAGCGTGAAACGCACCGCGTGGCGCTGGTGGAGGCGGCCACCAGTGGCAGCGACAAATTCTTCCTGGGCACCGACAGCGCGCCGCACCCGGCCCACCTCAAGGAGCATGCGAGCGGCTGCGCCGGCTGCTACACCGCCCATGCAGCGATCGAGATGTATGCCGAGGCATTCGACCATGCCGGTGCGCTGCACCAGCTCGAAGGCTTCGCCAGCTTCCACGGCCCCGCGTTCTACGGCCTGCCGCGCAACCAGGGCACGATCACCCTGCGCCGCGAATCTTGGACGCCGCCGGGCAGCTTCGCCTTCGGCGAGGCCGAGCTCAAGCCGCTGCGCTCGGGCGAGGCGCTGCCGTGGCGGGTCGTGGGGTGAACGCCACCACGCACCCAGCGTGCCTGCCCGCCTTGGCGGCCGTGCTCCGACAGTCCCTGCGAGGCCACCCATGACCGCTTTTTTCATCGACGCCGACAACCTGTGTGCGCCCGCCTGGGTGGAGGAGGCCTTTCGCACCCTGGAGCAGCACGAGGGCAGCGTGTCCCTGCGCCGCGCTTACGGCAGTGCCGACAAGCTCAAGGGGCTCGGGGAGGTGCTGCGCACCCGCATGATCCGGCCCTACATGAACCTGTCGCTGACCAAGAACACGACGGACGTGGCCCTGGCGGTCGATGTGATGGAGCTGTCCTATGCGCCGTCGCATCCGTCCACCATCGCGATCGGTTCGGGCGATGCCGACTTCGTGCCGCTGGTGCTGCGGCTGCGCGAGCGCGGGTTCCGGATGGTGTGCCTTTCCGACCGCGGCAAGATGGCGCCCGAGGCCGTCAATGCCTACGATCAGGTCTTCCTGGTCGGGCAGGAGGCCGATGCGGTGACCGAGGCCCCCGCCGCGGTGCAGGATGCCGCACCACCGGCCCCGCGAAGCCCCGCGGCCAAGAAAACGCCCGCGCGCAAAACCACCCCCCGCAAGGCCGCTGCGCCCAAGCCGGCGGTGCAGGCCGCACCGTCCAGGAAGGCGCCGGCGAAGAAAGCCGCCGCCAGGAAGGTGGCTTCCACCACGGCGGCCAAGGCGGCGGATGACGCTGGGGCGGATGGCCGGCGGGCGCGGTCGGCCTCTGGTGCGGGCGAGGCCGTGAGCGTCCGCCACATCCTGGACCATGCCCCTGCCCTGAAGGCCGGGCAGTGGCAGCCGCTGGGCGACATCGTGAAACTGCTGCACGACGCCAAGCTGCTGGGCAAGAACACGGCATCGACCAAGCTGTTCAAGAAATTCCCCGACCAGTTCGAGCTGAAGCCCCAGACGCAGCCCAACGCGGTCCGCTACCTCCCTGAGGCGCGCTGAATCCGTGGGCCCTGGCGCGCTCGGCGCGGTACCGCCCTGGCTGCAGCCGTTCCAACACCTGGGCCCCGCGGTCCGGGCGGCGTGGCAGTCCGGCACGCCCCTGCCGGACGCCCTGAACCGGATGCCGGGCGCCGCCGTGCGCTTCGTGGCGCACTCGGCGCTGCCGGCGGGCCAGGCCTACGAGGCGTTCATCTTCGACACCGGCACCGTCCCCACCCGCGACAACCTGCACGATTTCTTCAATGGCCTGGTCTGGCTGCGGTACCCGCAGGCCAAGCGCCGGCTGAATGCCCTGCAGGCCGAGGCCATCGCCCAGACCGGGGTGGGCGCGGTGCGCGGGCCGCTGCGCGATGCGATCACACTGTTCGATGAAAACGGCGCCGTGCTGTTCGCCCCCGCGCCGCTGTGGCAGGCGCTGGCGGCGCGCGACTGGCGGCGGTTGTTCGTCGATCTGCGGCCGCTGTGGCGGCAGGCGCAGCTGGTGCTGTTCGGCCATGCCTTGCTGGAAAAACTCGAGGCGCCAAGAAAACCGATCACGGCGCATGTGTATCAAGCGCAGGGTGCTATGGATTCGGTAGCGGATGTGGATGCCTGGCTGGCCGGCGCGCTCGATGCGGCACACCTGGCCACCAAGCCTTTTCTGCCGCTGCCGGTGCTCGGAGTGCCCGGCTGGTGGCCCGGGAACGAGAACTTTTGCTTCTATGATGACTCCCTCGTATTCCGCAGCGCGCGCCCCGCATAACAAACCACACCAGGGCCATCGCAACGCTGCGAACACGGCTTGAACGCCTGCGCACCATCCCCATTTTCCGGTTTGTGACAGCGCGTTCCTGCCGCTGGTCACACCCCCGTATCCCTCCGTGGAGAACCCTTCGATGAAACGAATCGCGCTTTTCTTGTTGACCAACGTCGCCGTCGTGGTGGTGCTGGGCATCGTCGCCAGCCTGCTGGGCGTCAACCGCTTCCTGACCGCCAATGGCCTGAACCTGGGGGCACTGCTGGGCTTTGCCTTCATCATGGGCTTCGGCGGCGCCATCATCTCGCTGCTGATCAGCAAGCCCGTCGCCAAGTGGAGCGCGGGCGTGCAGATCATCGACGGCACCGGGTCGGCCGATGAGGCCTGGATCGTCGAGACCGTGCGCAAGTTCGCCGACAAGGCCGGCATCGGCATGCCCGAGGTCGGCATCTTCCCCGGCGACCCCAACGCGTTCGCCACCGGCGCGTTCAAGAACAATGCCCTCGTGGCGGTGTCCACCGGGCTGCTGCAGGGCATGACGCGCGAGGAGGTCGAGGCGGTGATCGGCCACGAGGTGGCCCACATCGCCAATGGCGACATGGTGACCATGACGCTGATCCAGGGCGTGATGAACACCTTCGTGGTGTTCCTGTCCCGCGTCATCGGCTATGCGGTGGACAGCTTCCTGCGCAAGAACGACGAGAACAGCTCCGGCCCCGGCATCGGCTACTACGCCACGACCATCGTGCTCGACATCCTGCTGGGCTTCCTGGCGTCGATGATCGTGGCCTGGTTCAGCCGCCAGCGCGAATTCCGTGCCGACGCTGGCGCGGCGCAGCTGATGGGCCGCAAGCAGCCCATGATCAACGCGCTGGCCCGCCTGGGCGGCGCCCACCCGGCCGAACTGCCCAAGAACATGGCCGCCCTGGGCATCGCCGGCGGCATCGGCAAGCTGTTCAGCACCCACCCGCCAATCGAAGAGCGCATC
Source organism: Acidovorax sp. SUPP950 (assembly GCF_030158935.1). Lineage (NCBI taxonomy): Bacteria > Pseudomonadati > Pseudomonadota > Betaproteobacteria > Burkholderiales > Comamonadaceae > Acidovorax > Acidovorax sp. SUPP950. The sequence goes on from NZ_BQXE01000002.1 coordinate 81,602, forward strand.
GCCGCGCTGCAGACGAACGCCTGAGGTGGGCCTATGAATGGGGTGGGCGGCCTTCCATGCCGCCTGCCTCGCGAAAGAGCGGCCGGAGCGATCCGGCCGCTCTTTTTTTGCGCTTGTATCAAGTTGTCAGAACCGGTGCCGATACTTACCATGGACCCCAACCCATGCGCCTGGCGCACCATCGGCCGCTCTGTTCCGCCTGCGGCCTTTCTCACCGGTATCTGACATGACCCTGCACAACGCCCGCCTTTCCCTGCGCCTTGCCCTGGCTTTCGGGGTCATCTGCCTGGTCATGTCCCTCGCCGCTGCCGTGGGCATCTGGCGGCTCATGGAACTGCAGGACATCGCCGATGGCCTGGGCGGACCGGCGGCGGAGCGGGCCTTGCTGGCGCGCGAACTGCACGCGATCGTGGTGCTGAGTTCCTCGCGCGCCGAAACCCTGCTGGAAATCGACAACCCCGCCTATGCCGCGCGCATCGATGCGGACCGCAAGGCCACCTCCGCCCGATCGACCGAGGTGCGCAAGCGGCTCGAAGAGCTGGCGACGGACAGCGAATCCAAGCGCATCTTCGAGGCCATCGACACCGCGGGCAACGCTTTCCGGGGGGCGCGCGACGATCTGGTCAAGCGGCGCAAGGCCGGCGAAACCCTGCCGCCGGATGCGGTGGGCAAACTGCTGCGTCCCGCGGCCGACCGCTATGCCGCGGCGGTGAACGACATGGCCGACTACCAGCGCAAGCAGGTGGAGGAAGACCGGGCCGCCGCCGCCGCCAGCGAACGCCAGGGCATCGCGCTGCTGGTGGGCGGCTCGGTGCTGGGGCTGCTGCTGGCGCTGGTGTGCGCCGTGGTGCTGTCGCGTTCCATCCTGCGGCCGCTGTCGCATGCATCCACGGTGGCGGACCGCATCGCCGAAGGCGACCTGACCTCCACCGTGCCGGCCATCGGCGCCGGCAACCGTGACGAGGTGCGGGCCATGCTGGCACGCCTGGACGGCATGCAGGCGCGCCTGACCGGCCTGGTGATCGGCATGCGGCAGGCCAGCACGTCGGTGGCCGGCGCCAGCGCCGAGATCGCGGCCGGCAACTCGGACCTGTCGGCGCGCACCGAGCAGACGGCCTCCAACCTGGAGGAAATCGCAGCCAGCATGGAAGAGTTGCTGTCCACCGTGCGCCACAGCGCGGATGCGGCCCAGCAGGCCACCCACCTGGCGGTGTCGGCCAGCGACGTGGCACGGCGCGGGCGCGACGCGGTGGAGCGGGTGGTGGGCACCATGGACGGCATCGCCCAGTCCTCGCGCCGCATCGCCGACATCACCAGCGTGATCGACGGCATCGCCTTCCAGACCAACATCCTGGCGCTGAACGCCGCCGTGGAAGCGGCCCGCGCCGGCGAGCAGGGCCGGGGTTTCGCCGTGGTGGCCAGCGAGGTGCGCAGCCTCGCGCAGCGCTCGGCCACGGCCGCCAAGGAGATCGGCGGGCTCATCGGCGACAGCGTGCGCCAGGTGGCGGAAGGCTCGCAGCTGGTGCATGCGGCTGGCGGGACCATGGGCGAGATCGTCGACTCGGTGCAGCAGGTGGCGACCATCATCGGCGAGATCGGCACCGCCACGCGCGAGCAGAGCACGGGCCTGGGGCAGGTGGGCGAGGCGGTGAACCAGCTCGACCAGATGACGCAGCAGAACGCGGCGCTGGTGGAGGAATCCTCCGCCGCCGCCCAGGGGCTGCGCGTGCAGGCCGAGCAATTGGCCCAGCTGGTGGAGGCCTTCCGGCTGCCAGCGGGTTCGGCGCTCGCGGTGCGCTGACCGCCCGAGCCGCGGTGCGCCGGGCGGGGGCGGACTCGGCGGCAGGCCCACGCTTTACCGGGGATTTACGCCAGCGCGTCAACAGGGCCCGCTGGCGCAGGCGTTGAGCACGCATCAGTCACTTTCCCGGACCGGTGCCCATGATGCTTTCTTCCCCTGTCGTCACTTCTTCCTCCAGGCCCGCATTCGGCAGCCTGGCGGCGGCCCTGGTGGCCGCCACGGTTCTCTCGGGCTGCGTCGTCGCCCCGCCGCCCCGTCCACGCACCGTGGTGGTGGAGCCGCCGCCCGCCCGTGCCGTGATGGTCGAGCCCGCCCCCGTGGTGGTCGTCGCACCCACCGCCCCGCCCGCACCCTATGTGGAGACGATCACCGTGGCGCCTTCGCCCGTGCATGTGTGGGTCGGTGGATTCTGGGAGTGGGGCGGCGGCCGCTACGTCTGGCGGCCGGGCCACTGGACCACGCCGCCGCGCCCCGGCGCGGTGTGGGTGCCCCACCACTGGGAGCCGGGCCCGGGCGGCTGGCACATGCGGCCCGGGCACTGGGCGCCCCGCTGAGGCCAGTGCCGCCTGTGCGCTGAAGGCGCTGGGCGACGGGCCGGGCATGCGCGTCAGGCGAGCAGCGCGCGCGCCACGGCCTCGCCCACCTTGATGCCGTCCACCCCGGCCGAAAGAATCCCGCCCGCGTAGCTCGCGCCTTCGCCGGCCGGGTACAGGCCGGCGGTGTTCAGGCTCTGGAAGGCCTCGTTGCGCCCGATCTTGAGGGGCGACGAGGTGCGCGTCTCCACCCCGGTCAGCACCGCGTCGTGCATGTCGAATCCCTTGATCTTCCTGCCGAAGGCCGGCAGCGCCTCGCGCAGGGCCTCGGTGGCGTAGCCGGGCAGGGCGGCGTCTAGGTCGGTCAGCGTGACGCCGGGCTTGTACGAGGGCTCCACGGAGCCCAGCGCTTGCGAAGCCCGCCGTGCGAGGAAATCGCCCACCAGCTGCGCGGGCGCGTTGTAGTTGCTGCCGCCCAGCACGTAGGCGTTCGACTCCAGCTGGCGCTGCAGCACGATGCCCGCCAGCGGATGCGGCGTCGCGCCGGCCACCAGCGCCTGCACGCCATAGGGGCCGCCCAGCGCCGCCTCGAATGCCGCGGGGTCGTGCGGATAGTCGTTGGGATCGATGGCGACCACCATGCCCGCATTGGCATTGCGCTCGTTGCGCGAATACTGGCTCATGCCGTTGGTGACCACGCGGTGCGGCTCGCTGGTGGCGGCCACCACCGTGCCGCCCGGGCACATGCAGAAGCTGTACACCGCGCGGCCGTTGCCCGCGTGGTGCACCAGCTTGTAGTCGGCCGCGCCCAGCAGCGGGTGCCCGGCGTGCCGGCCCCAGCGCGCGCGGTCGATGAGCCCTTGCGGATGCTCGATGCGAAAGCCCACCGAGAAGGGCTTGGCTTCCATGTGCACGCCGCGCTCGTACAGCATGGCGAAGGTGTCGCGCGAGCTGTGGCCCAGCGCCATCACCACGTGGTCGGCGCGCAGCGCATGGGTCTGGCCCGTGGCCTGGTCGAGCACCTGCAGGCCGCGCAGGTGGCGCTGGCCGGCGGCGTCCTGCTCGACCACCACGTCGGTCACGCGCTGCTGGAACCGCACCTCGCCGCCCAGCGCGATGATCTGCTCGCGCAGCGTCTCCACCACCTTGACGAGCTTGAACGTGCCGATGTGCGGGTGCGCCACCGAGAGGATCTCGGGCGGCGCGCCGGCCTGCACGAATTCCTCCATGACCTTGCGGCCCAGGTGGCGCGGGTCCTTGATCTGGCTGTAGAGCTTGCCGTCGCTGAACGTGCCGGCGCCGCCCTCGCCGAACTGCACGTTCGACTCCGCCTGCAGCTCGCGCCGCCGCCACAGGCCCCAGGTGTCCTGCGTGCGCTCGCGCACCGCGCGGCCGCGTTCCAGCACGATGGGCCGGAACCCCATCTGCGCCAGCACCAGCGCCGCGAAGATGCCGCAGGGCCCGAAGCCCACCACCACGGGCCGGTGCGCCAACCCCTCTGGCGCCCGGCCCACCGGCCGCCAGACCATGTCGGGCGTGGGCTGGATGTGGGGCTGCCCGGCGTGGCCCGCCAGCAGCGCGGCCTCCTGCGACGGATCGGCCAGGGTGATGTCGATGATGTACACCGCCAGCAGTTCGGCCTTGCGCGCATCGAAACTGCGCTTGAAGACGTGGACATGGGCGATGCCTTCGGGCGGCAGCGCCAGGATGCGGCAGGCGGCGGCGCGCAGGGCGGGCTCGGGGGCTTCGGCTGCGCTGAGCGGCAGCTTGATTTCGGACAGGCGGATCATGGCTTGCGGGCCCGTGTCGATCGGGCGAAGGGCAATGTCGTGGGGACCGGCATGATAAAGGAGGCCCGCGATGCCGGGCAGACCGGGTGCGGCAAGCCCAGCCGATGCGCAGTCAGTACTAGGGCATATTGCTATTAAATTAATAGCAATATGCCCTGGTACTGATTGCGCTGGAGGCCTTTTTCCTTGTTGCCGGCCTGCAGGGCCTGCACTGCTCCGAAGTGCATGAGATCGGACCGACCGAATGGCAGCGAACACGCGACGGCGCAGGGCGCACGTCAAGGTCGCGCCTGGCGCGGGGCCGATGCCGGAGAAGGGCTAGTCCGCGCAGAACTGGCAACCCGCCGATGTCAGGTGGTCGCCCTTGCACGCGGTGCACCGCGAGACGTCCATCATCGTCCTGCAGGAGCCGCATTTGCCGGGGACGGACAGGTTGTCGCCCACGTTGAGCACGTCATAGATCACGCCTTCCTTTCGGCCGCACGCTGGGCAGTCGAGAAACCCCATGGTGAAGGGCCCGGCTTCGAAATGGCACACCAGGCAGCGTAGATCGCCATGCTCGCTTTCCACCATCGCATCGCTGCCGCAGGCCAGGCAGCAGCGGACCGGGCCGAAGCGATCGAAATCGTCGTACGCGCGGTCAATGGCCTCGTCCACGTAGGATGTCTTTTCGATGAGCTTCTGATACAGGTCCAGGCCGATGAACTGCTTCAGGCTGTTGGACAGGTATTGGTCTTGTGCCCGGAGATTGACCTTCCAGTCGAGCTGGGTGATGACCCGCACCAGCAACCAGATGGACTCGTCCAATACCGTTTCGGGGTCCATGTCCAGGCCGAGGTGCATCAGTTGATTCCTTCGGTTCTGAAAATCGTCGAGAAGCTGGAGGTCCTGGGCGTTGAGAAGCAGACTGGACGAGGCCTTTTTTCGGCTCTCCCAGAAAGCGATGGACTTGAACTGTCCGTCGTGGATGGACTGCAGTAGCTCGGCTTGCGTCTTGGTGTGCAGGCTGGCCACCGCGATGCCTTGCCAACCGACGGTCCTGACGATGCGCAGCTTGGTGAGCAGTTCGAGTGCGGCCTGAATGTTGGCGAGTGTCTGCAGCGCGTTGGTCTCGTTGCGCTCCTCCGCCAGCGCGTGTTCCAGAGCGTGCAAAAGGAAATGCCGCGAGGTTTTCTGCAGGCGCCGGATGAGTTCGGCATCGACGGGGTCGGCTGGTTTCATGGTTCGGTTGTTGGAGGTGGGGGCGGCGCATCGGCGCTGTTGCCATGGGCCTGCGACTGGCTCCGGATTCTTTCGTGGACGGTGCCAGGAGCTCAAGGGGGGGAACCCGTGTGAAGGATACGGGCTGACAGACCGGGCGCGGGTGTCCGGTCGCGCGGGGCCGCACCGGGTTGCCACCATCCCTGTCCCGGCATTCCACGGAAAGGGCCTCCAGGCGCAGCCTTGTGTCTTGCGGCTCTCAGCCCGTTTGCTATTTAATTAATAGCACTATGCCCTAGTATTGATTGCGCTGGTGGGCTTTTTGATGCTCGGCCTGGGCGGTGGATTCTCCTGCCATGCCGGGCCGGCGGCGGCCCAGCAACTCCACCCCGCCGAATGCCAGTGCAGCCAGCCCCAGGGGCAGGAAGAAATACAGCATGCGGTAGGCCAGCACCGAGGCCAGTGCCTGCGGTGCGGGCAGGTAGGCCGACAGCACCGCCACGCCCACGGCCTCCAGCACGCCCAGCCCGGCGGGGATGCGCGAGATGAGCCCGGCCACGGCGCCCAGCAGCACCGTCGCCAGCGCGGCCGCATACGGTGCGCGCTGCCCGGTCAGCACCCACAGCGCCGCGCCCATCACCATCCAGTTGGCGGCCGACAGCGCCACCTGCAGCATGCCCACGGGCCAGCGCGGCATGGCGATGCGGTGCCCGCGCAGGTGCACGGGCCGGCCATGGCGCAGGGCGCAGGCGGCAACGTACAGCAGGCTCGCCGCCGTCAGGGCGGCACCCATCCAGCGCAGGTGCTGGGGGCCGACGTGCCAGTTGTCGGGCAGCTGCGGCGACCACAGCCAGAATACCGCGCCCGCCAGGAAGAAATAGCCCAGCCAGTTGGTCAGGATGCTCATCCCGATCACCTGCCCGATGGCTGCCACCGACACCCCCTGCTGCGAGTACAGGCGATAGCGCACCGTCACCCCGCCGATGATCGATCCCAGGTTCAGCGTGAACGGATAGGCGATGAGCGTGATGCCCACCGTGCGCCCGGCCGACAGCCCGTGCCGCGTGTAATGGCGCCCGAACAGGTCGAAGGTGCTGTACAGCAGGTGGCTGGCCAGCGCCAGCGCGCCGCCCAGCAGCAGCACCGGTACCGGCAAGGCCAGGAACGACGCCCAGACCGCCGCCCAGTCCACCGTGCGTGCCTGGCGCACCAGCAGCGAGACGACGAAAAGGACGAAGGCGCCGCTGGCGAAGGTCACGGCCCAGGGCCACCAGCGGTGGGCGGTCAGGCGCTTCCAGCGGCTGTCGGGGCGTGTGGGCGGCGCAGCGCGGTCCCTGGGGGCCCCGGCCTGGGGCCGGGCGGGGTCATGCCCAGGCTTGGCCGGGTCCAGGGAGGACAGGGCCGGGGAGGGCGCCGCTGCCGCCATGGCTCAGGTGGCCGAAGGCCGGTGACCGGTGTCGTGGGCCGGGGGCTCCTGGGCGCGGACCAGCGAGATCTCGGGCTCGTGGCGCGGCAGCCAACCCGCCCAGGAGGGGAACCAGCGCATGACATGGAACAGGAAATAGCTGCGCAGCAGGCGCAGGCCATCCCAGCGCGAGGGTGGCGTGGCCTCGACCTGGCGGCAGCTGTGCTGCATCAGGTGGTCCAGCCGTTCGTGCAGCGTCGCGTTGAAATCCTTGTCGCGGATCACCACGTTCGCCTCGAGGTTGAGCGACAGGCTCAAGGGGTCGAGGTTGCTGGAGCCCACGGTGGACCATTCGCCGTCCACCAGCGCGACCTTGCCGTGCAGCGGCCGGTCGCAATATTCGTAGATGCGCACGCCCGCGCGCAGCAGGTGGTCGTAGAGCATGCTGGCCGCCGTGCGCACGATGGGCATGTCGGGCTGGCCCTGCAGGATGAGCCGCACGTCCACCCCGCGCCGCGCCGCGCGGCGCATTTCTCGGATGAAGCGGTAGCCGGGAAAGAAGTAGGCATTGGCGATCACCACGCGCTCGCGCGCGGCGCGCAGGGCCACGCGGTAGTGGCGCTCGATGTCGTTGGTGTGGTTGTGGTTGTCGCGCGTGACGAAGATCGCGTCCGCCGTGCCCGCATGGGGCAGCGGCGGCACGGCGTTCGCCCCCTGGCGGCGCCGCCGTGTGCGTGGGGGCATGACGGCATCGCGCGCGAAGCCCAGCATGTGGGCGACGATGGGGCCGCGCACCTCGACCGAGTAGTCCTGCTTGGCCTCGGGGCCGTAGTCGGCCACGTGGTCGGCCGAGTAGTTGATGCCGCCGATGAAGCCGATCTCCCCGTCCACCACCACGATCTTGCGGTGCATGCGGCGCAGCACGTTCAGCCGCTGGCCGAACAGCCGGCGACCCGGGTCGAAGATGCGAAAGCGCACGCCGGCGTTCACCAGTTCGCCGATGAAGTCTCCCGGCAGATCGGGCGAGCCGAAGCCGTCCACCAGCACATGCACCTCGGCGCCGTTGCGCGCGGCCTGCAGCAGCGCCGCGTGCAGCCCCCGGCCGATCTTGTCGTCGAAGAGGATGAAGGTTTCCAGGATCACCTCGCGCCGCGCCTGCGCGATGGCCTCGAACACGCGGGGGAAGAACGCCTCGCCGTTCTCCAGCAGCGTGAAGTGGTTGCCGGGCACCCAGCGCGAGGGGCGGGAGCGGTGCATCACAGCGAAATCTCCGCGGCCAGGGGCGCGTGGTCCGACAGCTTGTGCCAGGGCTTGCGCGGCAGCACCACCGGCGCGTGCACCGAGGCATTGCGCACGTAGATGCGGTCCAGCGCCAGCAGCGGCATGGAGGCCGGGAAGGTGCGCACGGCCTTGCCCCGCGCATGCATGAACACCTCGTGCAGGCCGGCGCCGGCGCGCAGCACGTCGTGCGCACGGCCGCGCCAGTCGTTGAAGTCGCCCGCCACCACCACCGGGTCTTCGGGCGGAAACGTGGCCACCAGCTCGCACACGCGCTTGAGCTGGCGCTGGCGGTGCGCCTCCTGCAGGCCCAGGTGAACGCAGATGGCATGCACCTGCCGGGCGTGGCCCGGGGGCTGCAGCACGCAGTGCAGCATGCCGCGCCGCTCGGGTCCGCTTACGGAGATGTCGTGGTTTTCGTAGTGGACGATGGGGAACTTGGACAGCAGCGCGTTGCCGTGGTGGCCGTTGTCGTACACCGCATTGCGGCCATAGGCGTATTGGCCCCAGATGGTGTCGGCCAGGAATTCGTAGTGCGGCTCCTGCGGAAAATTGGCTACGCGCCCGGCGTGACGCTGGTGGGTACCCAGCACTTCCTGCAGGAAGACCAGGTCGGCCGACACGCCACGCACGGCTTCGCGCAGCTCGTGCAGCATGAAGCGGCGGTTGAAGGTGGTGAAGCCCTTGTGCACGTTCACGGTCAGCACCTTGAAGGCAACGGGAGAGGCGGTGGATGGTTCCATGGGGCAATCAGTGAGCGCGGGGGAGGGGCGGGAACCGGGCCGAAAAGCCCGGTTTCAGGCGGGCCCCGCATGGGCTTTGATTGTTTCGATGGCGGTCCGGCTGGGCTGTAGGACGGCTGGCCGAACGCTTGTGACCCGATGGCGGCCGGGCCTGAGGGCCGCCGGCGGCCCGGCTCCCAGCCCGAAAAAGGTCCCACCCATGGCGTCGGGTGGGTGGACTGCGCACGCTGCCCTGGCCCGGGGCAGCGCGCGGTTTCATTCAGAAAACGCTCAGGAGGGCAGGAAGCCCTCGACCGACAGGTAGCGCTCGCCCGTGTCGTAGTTGAAGCCCAGCACCTTGGCGCCGGCGGGCAGCTCGGGCAGCTTCTGTGCGATGGCGGCCAGCGTGGCGCCGGAGGAAATGCCCACCAGCAGGCCTTCCTCGCGCGCGGCACGGCGGGCGTATTCCCGCGCGGGCTCGGCATCGACCTGGATCACGCCATCAAGCAGGCTGGTGTCGAGGTTCTTGGGCACGAAGCCCGCGCCGATGCCCTGGATCGGGTGCGGGGCCGGCTGGCCGCCGGAGATCACGGGCGAGGCCACGGGCTCCACTGCGAAGATCTTGAGGGCCGGAAACTTCGCCTTCAGCACGCGGCCCACCCCCGTCAGGTGGCCGCCCGTGCCCACGCCGGTGATCAGCGCGTCCAGGCCATCGGGAAAGTCCGCCAGCACTTCCTGCGCCGTGGTGCGCACGTGCACGTCGATGTTGGCGGGGTTTTCGAACTGCTGCGGCACCCAGGCGCCGGGGGTCTGCGCGCGCAGTTCCTCGGCGCGGGCGATGGCGCCCTTCATGCCTTTTTCACGCGGGGTGAGGTCGAACTGCGCACCGTAGGCCAGCATGAGGCGGCGGCGCTCGATGCTCATGCTGTCGGGCATCACCAGAATGAGCCGGTAGCCCTTCACCGCCGCCACCAGGGCCAGGCCGATCCCCGTGTTGCCCGACGTGGGCTCGATGATCGTGCCGCCGGGCTGCAGCGCGCCGGTGCGTTCCGCGTCTTCCACCATCGACAGGGCGATGCGGTCCTTGATCGAACCGCCGGGGTTGCTGCGCTCGGACTTCACCCACACGTTGGCGCCCGCGCCGAACAGGCGGTTGATGCGCACATGGGGCGTGTTGCCGATGGTTTGCAGGATGTTCTCGACTTTCATGGCGTCTCCAGGTTGGACAGGTACGGGACAGGCAAAAAAACATTTTGGCCCATGCCTACGACACTCCGCGCATATGGTTATGCCGGCGATGCGGCTTTCTCGATGTCGATGCGCGTGGCACCCGCGCAGGGCGCCATGGCGATGCGCACCGGCAGGCACTGCGCGATGACCTGCGCATTCGTGCTGGCATGCGGGGTGATCGCCTCGGCCGTGTAGCTCGCCCGCTGGCCGCTGCGCCAGACGGCGAGGGCCAGTGGCAGCATCCACTGGTCCGCCAGGTGCGGACCGACAGCGCCCCGGCTGTGCTCGAACGAGCGCACCTCGCCGGCCAGCTGGCGCGCCACCTGTTCGGCCGGCATGCCGCGCTCGCCCAGCGCGCAGAACACCTCGGTCACCTCGGCATGCTCCAGCACCGCCAGCAGGGCGTTGCCCGGGCCTTCGTTCTGCCGTGCGGGCGGGATGCGCCACGGGTCGTCGCCTCCGCTCCAGTCCAGTTGCTGGCGAAGCGCCGCCAGCTCGCGCACCGCGATGCCGCGGGCCAGGCCCGGCACCAGGGCCTCGGCCCAGGCGCTGCGGCGCGCGCCGCGGTCCAGCAGATCGAACGGGGCCAGCGGGCCAGCCGCGGGCGCGATGGCCGCATGCACCTCGCCGCCGCCTGCGGGATAAAAGCCCCGGCGCCGCAGCGTGAGCTCCAGCCCCACGCCCAGGCGCCGCACCAGCGGCGCAAAGGCCCGCTGCAGGAAGTCGAACGGGGGCGCCATGGGGTTGTGCGTGCCGCCCGAAAGCTGCACCCGGCTGGGCCCGCCAGCCAGCATCAGCGCGGGCAGCACGGTCTGCAGCACCAGCAGGCAACTGCCGGCTCCTGCGATCGCGAAGGCGTAGTCGCCCGCCTGCACCGGGCCGGGCGTGAACTGCAGCGCCTGCGATCCCAGCTCCGCCCCTTCCGCCTGCCCGCCGCAGACTTGCACTGCGGCCTGCACGCAGGCCAGGTGCTGGCGCATCAGTCCTGGCTTGGGCCGGCCCGCGCGGATGCGGTCGATGCGCAGCGGCTGGCCGGTCACCATGGACAGCGCCAGGCCGGTGCGCAGGATCTGCCCGCCGCCCTCGCCGTGGGAACCGTCGAGGGTCAGCATGGCGCGGGCCCTTCGGCGCCGCCATGGGCAGGATCGAAGCGCAGCACCGTGTCGTGCAGCAGGGCGTCCAGCCCGGCATGCCCGGCAATGGGCAGGGGCTGCACCGGCTGCGCCGCATTGGCGGCCAGCTCGGCCTCGATGAATGCGTGTATGCCGGGCCAGCGTGGGCTGGTGGCCGACTCGTTCGCACGCATCTTCACCGCCAGCAGGGCGTTGATCTCTTCGATGAGCGCCGCATCGCGTTGCGCATCCAGCGTGTGCTGGGCCAGTTCGGCGAAGCGCATGGGCGGCACTCCGGGGCGCGTGCGGATCCATCGCGCTGCCAGCAGCGGGCGCAGCACGTACAGGTATTTCTTGTAGCGCACCACGTCGGCCTGCAGGTGCTCGCGGAAGTTCTTCTTGGCCATGGAGGCGTAGTGGTGCCAGGCCTTGGCGTTGGAGAACACCTGCGCCGCCAGGGCGCGCACCTGGGCCATCGTGTCCGCCGCCTCGCGGTAGACGACGGGCGAGCGCAGCCACTCCAGCAGCGTGGGGTTCGATTCGCGCATCAGCCCGAGCGCCTTGCGCAGGTCCCAGCCGTTGATGTCCAGGTCCCCGCTGATCGGCACCTCGATCACGTCGCGCCCGGGCGAGACCGTGAGGTACCAGGGCAGGCGGTGCACGTAGAGAAAGCGCACGTCGTAGTCGCTGTCGGGCGACGCGAAGCCCCAGCCGCGGCTGCCCGATTCGCAGGCGAACAGGATGGTGACGGCGTGCTGCGCCTCGATGTCACGCAGCGCATCCATGATCTGCCCGCGCATGGCGGGCTCGATCGGATGGGCGGAATGAAGCAGTTCTCGGGGTTCTGTCTTTTGCATGTCCATGCTTTCAGCGCACGCTCCTCGTGCGTTGGTCTTGATCCGATGGTGGGCCGTGGTGCGCTCGCTATCCCTTCACGCACACCACCTGCTTGAGCGTGTACACCACTTCCACCAGGTCTTCCTGCGCCGCCATCACGGCGTCGATGTCCTTGTAGGCCATCGGGATCTCGTCGATCACATCGGCGTCCTTGCGGCATTCCACCCCTTCGGTGGCGGCGATCTGGTCGGCAACGGTGTAGAGCTTCTTGGCCTTGGTGCGGCTCATCTTGCGGCCCGCGCCGTGGCTGCAGCTCATGAAGCTCTCCGGGTTGCCCTTGCCGCGCACGATGAAGCTCTTGGCGCCCATGCTGCCGGGAATGATGCCCAGTTCGCCGGCCTTGGCGCTCACGGCGCCCTTGCGGGTGACGAACACGTCTTCGCCGAAGTGCGTTTCGCGGCTCACATAGTTATGGTGGCAGTTCACCGCTTCCACATGGGCCTCGAAGGGCTTGGCGATCACCTTGCGGGCGGCCGCGATCACGCGCTGCATCATCACCTCGCGGTTGGCGCGCGCGAACTTCTGCGCCCAGCCCACGGCGCGCACGTAGTCGCCGAAATACCGGGCGCCTTCCTCGAAGTAGGCCAGGTCCTGGTCGGGCAGGTTGCGCTGGTGCAGCTCGGCATCCTTCTTGGCCAGCTCGATGAAGTGCGTGCCGATGGCGTTGCCCACTCCGCGCGAGCCCGAATGCAGCATGAACCACACGCCACCGTGTTCGTCCAGGCACACCTCGATGAAGTGGTTGCCGGTGCCCAGTGTTCCCAGGTGCTTGTGGTGGTTGGTGCTGGTAAAGCGCGGGTAGTCCTCGCAGATCGCGTCGAACTCGCCCTTCAGCGAGGCCCAGGCCGCATCGCTCTCATCGGGCGGCGTTTCCCACGCGCCCTTGTCGCGGCCCATGCGGCGCGGGTTGCTGCCGTGCGGCACGGCCTTCTCGATCGCGGAGCGCAGCGGGCCCAGGTTGTCCGGCAGGTCGTTGGCGTGCAGCGTCGTCTTGCACGCCATCATTCCGCAGCCGATGTCCACGCCCACGGCTGCGGGGATGATGGCCTTGAAGGTGGGGATCACCGATCCCACCGTGGCCCCGATGCCGTAGTGCACATCGGGCATGGCGGCCACGTGCTTGAACACGATGGGCAGGCGCGCCGCGTTCTCCAGTTGCTTCTGGGCCTCGTCCTCCACGGGTACGCCCTGGGTCCACATCTTGATGGGGACGCCGTTTTCCACATTGCGTTGCAGGTAGTTCATTGCGTTCTTCTTTCTTGTCGTTTGTCTGTCTGTCTTATTTTCGGGTGCTCATTCACTGACCAGGTCGAACACCGCTTCCACGATCTGTCGCGGGCCCGTGCAGTTGCCACAGGTGCAGTGCGCGGGTTGTGCCATGGCGCTGGTGTCCAGCGCCAGGATCTTCTGTGCAAAGCGCTGGCGGTTACCGGGGTCGAGCATCCAGGCTTTCATCGCCTCGCGGAATTCCGGCTGGTCTTCGGCAAAGGCGTTCTGGATTTCGTTCTTTCCCCAGAAGTCCCAGTAGCTCGCCTCGGCGTACCGCAGCACGGCGCTTTGGCGCTCGTCGTTCAGCCAGTGCGCCAGCAGCGGGTGCACGTCCACTCCGCCCTTGTGGAACATCAACAGGATGTCGAAGGCGTTCGCGCCGTTGAACGGGCTGGGCTGGCGCCCGGCGTGCCCCAGGCCTTCGTGGAAGAAGGCCAGGGCGTAAGCGTCCACGGCGGCGCGCTCCTGGGGCGACAGGGCATTGGCCGGGCAGTTGCCCAGGCGGTCCAGGTACAGCTCGGTCGAGTGGTGCAGCTCCTCGCCCAGGGCCATCAGTTCCAGCATGCGGGGCAGGAAGTAGAGCAGTTCCTCGGCCGGCTGCTCGCTGCCCTTGGCAGAGCTGTTGTATTCGTAGAAGTGGCGGGTCGTTATGCGGCGCAGCGGCAGGCGCCGCATCTCGCGTTCCATGGCCTCGTCCATGCAGCAGGCCGTGCACACATCCAGCATCTGTGTCGGAGCGCCATGGCGCTGGAAGGCGGCATAGACGGCATCCACCGCCTCGCGCAGGGCGGGCGGCAGCATGGCGGCCTGCGCCGCGGGGGCGTTCGTTTTCATCGGTTTCTTTCCTGTTTGGTCCGCCATGGGGCTCAGCCCTTCCGGCGCATTCAAAAAAAGAGGTGACAAGGGGTGTCGGGTTGCGCCATTGAGCTACCTGCCGAAGCAGACCGGGGATTGAACCCGGAACCTTCAGAGCCCGAGGGCCCCGACGCTCTACCTGTAAACCCGTCTGCATTCACCTCGCAAACACACAAAAAAAGCAGCGACAAGGATCGACGAAACGTCGTGCTCTACCACTGAGCTACGGCTTTCGACCGGCGGGATTCGAACCCGCGACCACGAGAGTAGAAGTCTGTAGTTCCGTCAGCATTCGCTGCAAAAAAGCAGTGCGACAAGGGTGGCAAGACATGGACCACGCCGCGGTGCGGCGCTGGGATTCGAACCCCGGTCCCTCCAGATGTAGTCCTGCCTGCATTCGCACATTCATTCATCGATGGCCTTCCCGTTCGGCGACAAACAGGTGGTGCGACCGGGATGTAGTCACACCTGCATTCGCCGAACGACAGCCGTCATTCCCACGATCGGGTGCCCTGAATTGGCATTCATGGCACCTTCTCGCCGATCGTCAGATCGGGGTGTCCTCGATCACTCCGACCCAATGCGCCGCGCCCATGCCCCCTGCGGCATACACCGCCAGCAGCTTGAACACTTCGTCGCTGAAGCCGCCGATGTTCAGCACATCGGGCTGCTCCTGCGCCTGCGTCGTCGCGCAAGGCTGGATGTCGATGCACACCAGCCGGGCCGTCGGGTTGCGCTGCTTGAACGCCGCCCACTCCTGCATGGTCGCGGTGCCTCGGCCCCGTGCACGGTCGGCCCACGATTCGTTGTCGGACACCAGAACCACCAGCTCGGCCTGCGCCTTCTCGCGGTTCAGCAGGGCCAGCGGTGCGCTGCACGACGTTCCGCCGCCGCCCACCGCGGCCAGCTTGGCCGCATTGGTCATGACCGAATCGCGGGGATTCAGTGGCAGCGGCACCACCTTCGTTTCGAAGGGCAGCACACGCGCATCCGCATTGCGGCGCAGCACGGCAGCGGCCACCAGGGCGGCCACGTCGATGCACCGCACCGCGGAGGTCGCCGAGCCCCGGTGGCCCGTCACCGGTGAACCCATCGAGCCCGACACGTCGGGGCACACCACCACGCGGCCTTCGAACTGCGGCACATTGGCCAGCGCGAGTTCCATCGCATCCTGCAGCGCTTCCTTCACCACCGTCGGCACGTCGGCGCCGCAGGCGTTATACGCCGCCATCAACTGGTACGGCAGCACGCGGGCCTTGGCCACGGCCTGCGGGTCACGCAGCTTGGCGGCCACGGCATCGGCCAGGCCTGGCAGCGCGAACACGCCATGCCGGGCAAAGGTGTTCAGGTTCTGGCGCACCATCTGCCACGAGCCGCGCTGTGCAATCGTGGCCCAGGCCGATGCGTCCAGCTCCAGCGCGGTCAGCAGCTGGAAAGGCACGTCGGGCACGGGCTGCGTGCGGTCTTGCTTGAAGCGTTCGAAGGCCTGCGTCAGCGGAGGCAGCGCCTCCTGCGCATAGGGGCGACCGATCAGCCAGGCGAACCACGCGGCCCGCCAGGCTTCCGTGGGCTTCGGGTGCACCATCTTCACCACGTCGGCCAGCGACGGCGTGTTGCCCACGGCGGCGTTCAGCAGTTGCGCCTCGGTGGCGTCGAGCAGCCATTGCTGCACCAGCTTTTTCGGGCGCGTGCCGAGCGATTTGCGGCCTACCGCGCCGGAGCGCAGCATCTGCACGAAATTGCGCAGCATCTTGCCGTTGTCGATCACGCGGCCGAACACCTGGGCCAGCAGGGGCACATCGCGAACCGCCAGCGTGGCCGCCAGCAGGGCCGGCATGTCTTTCATGGAGCCGGCACGGCGCGCATACAGGGCCGTCTTCGCCAAGAACACCGGATCGACTTCGCGGGCCAGGGCTTGGACGGCGTCGAGCTGGTCCTGCGCCTGGGCATAGAAGGTGCCGTGGAGGCAGCCGGTGGCGGCCAACTGCGCCAGTTGGTGCTTGGGCGACAGGGCATAAGCCACACCACCGGCCTGGTTGCGCACGGTGGCAGCGGGGAGCAGGGTGCCGCGCAGCGTCTGGAAGAGTTGGTGGTTGGCCATGTGCTTTTGCTCCGTTCGTTGGTTCTCGGTGGGTTTGTCTTTTCGACTTTCCTTTTTCATTGCAACCGGTGTGCCAACTGTGGTTTTGAATGGATGGGGAACCTCTTAAGTCAATGATTTGATTCGATATTTTTTTATTCTCTCGCCATTTTTGCGGCACTGGATGGAGCGTAGAATGCTTTTATTTTTATAAAATTAGCTAGTTTTTTATCCAAAAGATGAAGAAGCAAAACGTGGTGATCGGCTTTCTGGGCACCCAACTCGACTCGGGCAAGGGGGCAGGGCGTTGGGAGAAGTGGCGCCCGACGCTTTCGCTGGTGCAGCACGACGACGTGGTCATCGCGCGGATGGAGTTGTTTTACACAGCTTCCCACCAGGAACTGGCCGAGCGGGTGCGCACTGATATCCAGGCGGCCTCGCCTGAGACCACGGTAGCGCTGGTGCCGCTCGACATTGCCGACCCCTGGGACTTCGGCGAGGTCTACGCCAAGCTCTTCGACTGGACGCAGGGCTACGCTTTCGACACCGAGCGCGAGGAGTATTGGACGCACATCACCACCGGCACGCACGTGGCGCAGATCTGCCTTTTCCTGCTGGTGGAGTCGCGACGCATTCCGGGCGTGCTCGTGCAGACGTCGCCCCCAAAGCGCCAGCAGGCGGGCGATCCCGGCAGCTTCGCGCTGATCGATCTGGACCTGTCGCGCTACGACGTGATCGCCCAGCGCTTCGGCGCCGAGCAGCGCGATGCGGTGGATTTCCTCAAGAGCGGCATCGCCACGCGCAATGCCCGTTTCAACGCGCTGATCGAAGAGGTGGAGCGGGTGGCGGTGCGATCGCGCGCGCCCATCCTCTTTACCGGGCCGACCGGTGCGGGCAAGTCGCATCTGGCGCGGCGCATGTTCGAGTTGAAGAAAGCCCGCCACCAGGTGGAGGGCGAATTCGTGGAGGTGAACTGCGCCACGCTGCAGGGCGACGGCGCCGCGTCCACGCTGTTCGGGCACAAGAAAGGCGCCTTCACCGGTGCGGCGGCCGACCGTGCGGGCCTGCTGCGCACGGCGCACAAAGGCGTGCTGTTTCTCGACGAGATCGGTGAGTTGGGCCTGGACGAGCAGGCCATGCTGCTCAAGGCCGTGGAGGAAAAGCGGTTTTATCCCATGGGCAGCGACCGCGAGGTGGCCAGCGATTTCGAACTGATCGCCGGCACCAACCGCGACCTGCGGGCCGAGGTGGCGGCCGGGCGGTTTCGCGAAGACCTGTACGCGCGCATCAACCTGTGGAGTTATCAGTTGCCGGGCCTGGCCCAGCGGCCCGAGGACATCGAGCCCAATGTGGACCACCTGCTGGCGCGATGCGGCGTGGAACTGGGCCGCACGGTGCGCCTGTCGGCCGAGGCGCGGGCGGTGTACCTGCGCTATGCGCAGTCCCCCGAGGCGCTGTGGAGTGGCAACTTCCGCGACCTGTCGGCCAGCGCCACCCGCCTGGCCACGCTGGCCGAGGGCGGGCGCATCGGCCTGCCGCTGGTGGAGGCGGAAATCGCGCGCCTGCAGTGGCTGTGGCAACCCCTCGGTTCGTCAGACCGCAGCCAGGATGGCGATGCGGTGGATCTGGCCGCACTGCTGGGCGAGCCACAGGTGCAGGCCATGGACCTCTTCGACCGGTTGCAGTTGGCGGCCGTGTTGCAGGTGTGCCGCGGGGCGCGCACGCTGTCGGACGCGGGGCGGCAGTTGTTCCAGGCCTCGCGCGCGCAGCGTGCGGTGGTCAACGATGCGGACCGGCTGCGCAAATACCTGTCGCGATTCGGCCTGGACTGGGAGCGGGTGCGCAGCGGTGGATGATAATCGCCCCCGTGAAGCGCGCCAGACCGCCGCTGGTGCAATCTGGGAAACCAGGCACTGGAGGAACGTCCGGACTGCACAGGACAGCGTAGCAGCTAACGGCTGCCCACCGTGAGGTGAGGATCAGAGCAACAGAGACGAGTCGCAAGCAGGCGGCAAGCCACCGAAGGTGTTCTATCGGTCATCCGCGCAAGCGGGTACGGCTGGCGCAAGCCAGGCGGTGTGTGGCGAAAGCCGCAAAGACCATAGCCACCCGAAGCGGGCGGCGCCTGCTTCGGGTGAAACGGGCAATCTCTACGCGCAGCAATACCAAGTAGGCCAGCGTTGATGTGGTTCCGCAGAGCTGGCGGGTAGGTAGCATCGAGCCGTGGTGGCGACACCCGGCCCAGAGTAATGGCGGTCACGCCGCAGGCAACTGCGGTGCACAGAATCCGGCTTATCGGCGCGCTTCACACTTTTCTTTCCACGCAGGCATCTGGCCCGGCACGCGCCAGGATGGTCTGGCGTGCCACTGCGCTGGCATCCTGCGATGCATCGGCCATGCCGCTGCAGCAGGGGTTCATGGGCGCATGCCGCCTCGGCACGGGCGGGTGATCGGCCCTGTATTCCTTTCCTGAAAAATGCGGGTACCCCGCGGTGTCTTTCTTCCCAGGCGTCGCTGAGGACGCGGTCACCGCCTGTGTCGTTCATCGACCCGGTGCATGCCTTGGGGCGGTCTTCAGAACGCTTCAGAAGTCTTCAGCAGGATTGGTCCGGCTTTCATGCCGCGACCCGTCCAATCCCACCAGAATATTCACAGCCACTCTTCAGAAACTTCTGGCAGGGGCGCTGTCGAAAGCGCCTTTGCGCGGCCTGATCGAAGCCTTGATGTCGATGCCTTTTTCGCCATGCCTGAACGAAAACGGGAACGTGTTGCGCCGTGGCCTTGACAAGAGAGCATTGCGCGGATGCACCGCTTCCGCTCTTGAATTGATTTGCCCGATGGTGATTTTTTCTTTCCTCAAAGGATATAGACATGAGCAGTGATCCATTCACCCAGATCCTCAACGAAATCCTGCAGGGACTCGTCACGCAGTTGAA
This sequence comes from Acidovorax sp. SUPP950, assembly GCF_030158935.1. Lineage (NCBI taxonomy): Bacteria > Pseudomonadati > Pseudomonadota > Betaproteobacteria > Burkholderiales > Comamonadaceae > Acidovorax > Acidovorax sp. SUPP950. The sequence goes on from NZ_BQXE01000002.1 coordinate 100,710, forward strand.
TGGGGAAATCGGTGGGGCCATCCGGGGCGCCGGTTATGACCCGTATCCCAACGTCGCCTCGGGGTCCGCCAGCATCGGAGTGGGCACGGCTTCTTATTCCGTCTCCAATCTCACGGGCATCTCGTCCCTGCAGATCCAGGACATGGTGGTTGGCAACGTCACTTCGTCCGGTGCCAGTATTTCCGGTACGGTGAATTTCCATGCGGTCCTGAACAGTTCCTTGAGCGCGCAGGCCAGTGGCAGCGTGAAGGTGCTGTTCGTCGATCCGGGCATCTCCGGCAGCATCCGGATCGACAACCCCAGCATCTCCGGCACGGCGCAGTTCCAGGCCGGCACGGCCGGCGGCAAGCTCTGCCTGAACCAGCTGTCGGGCATGAATGCGAACTTCAACTACGGCAACGCCTCGGTCTGGATCGATGGCCTGGGGCCGCTCAACTACCTGCTGCAGCCCGTGGAGAACCTGATTCTGGATGCGGCCAAGGGCGCCATCAGCGGGCTCATCTCATCGCAGATCAACAGCATCGTCAGTCGGGAACTGAACCAGGCGCTGCCCCAGTGCGTACCTTTTCCATGAGGGTGAGGATCGAGCCGCTGGCCCGCACGACGCAGCGCATCGGCCCGATGTTTCCCGCCTGGCAGGAGGCCGGGGCGAGCACGGGGCAGGCGCTGAACCTGCCGCTGGAGCCGCAGCTGCGCACCAACTGGTGCTGGGCCGCGGTGACCTGTGCGGTCGCCGCGCACTACGGCGATACCTCCTGGCGGCAGGACACGCTGGCCTGGCGCGTTCTCGCGCCGGACGACGTGCTTCCCAACTGCCTGCCGCCACCCGCGCTTCTCCTGGAGCCCCGCTACGACCAGCAAGCCGCGATGGAGCGCACCCTGCGCTACGTGAACTGCCTGGCCGGATGGAGCAGTGGACGACCGCCGTTTCGCCGTCTGATGCGCGAGCTCGACGATGGCCGGCCGGTCGCGGTCGCGATCCGCTGGCATGCGGGGCCGCAGCACTACGTGCTGGTGGACGGCTACTGCCGAACGAAGCGCACGGTCTCGGTCGCCGACCCGCAATGCGGCCGCGCCACGGTCGATTTCGATGATTTTCCGTTGCACTACCGCCATGGCGGCGAGTGGATGGAAACCTACTGGACACACAACCCCCGATCGGCCAACCCGACACGCAAAGGAGAGGTGGAATATGAGTAGCTACGACGTCGCGCTGGTGCTGGATGCCGGCACCCTCAACCAGGGCATGACCCAGCTGTATGCCAATGCCCAGGCCAAGCAGAAGCTGTTCCAGGGCGTTCAGGACGTGGGCCAGATGGGCATCGCCTCCGTCAACTGGAGCATCGATGCGGTGCCCCAGTTCGTGCTGGCGCCACCGACCCTCACGCAGTGGAACGACAAGAACACGTTCGTGCCGTCGGGCCAGACAAAGCCGAAAGATCCGACCGACCAGATGTTCCAGGTGCAGCTGGCGTCGGTGTCCACCACGTTCAACATGCAGAGCGGGCCGCCATCCCCGCTGACGTTCTCGTTCACCCTGTTTGCGCAGGTGACCGTGTCCGGCAACCAGATCCAGCTGGGATCGGTGGCGGTGCTGCCGGTCAATCCGACCGGCGCTACGGAGTTCATGCTCCAGGTGATCTGCGGGATCGTCTACACCAAGGTCCAGGCCCTGCTGCAGGGCTACCAGATCCCACCCAGCATCACGGTGGAAGGGCAGAGCTTCACCCCGCCGGTCATGACCGTCACCGGATCGCACCTGGTGCTGGCAAGCAACCTGGTGGCCAACGGCACGCCGGATATCAGCGGCGTGCAGTGGCCGCAGCAGGCGCTGGGTGTGCTCGTCGGCCGCAAGCTGCTGACCGCGCTGGTGGCCCAGTACAGCGGTGCGATCGTGCAGAAGATGGATGCCGCGCAGGTCAATGCCAGCGACAGCAACTGGACAGGAAGCTACTCGCTCGACGGCGGGATCAGCAACGCCTCCATCGCGGTGGCATCCACGCTGCCCAACATCAACATCACCGCCACCTTCGCCGCCACCGCCTCGGTGGGCGTTTCATGGTGGCTGGTGCCAGCCGCCTGCGCCCTGGAAGCCGCCTCGAACCTGCTGCCCTGATTGGAGCCACACCATGGTTGACTTTGCCAAAGCCGATTTCGCCACCAGCCCCACGCCGCTGACTTTCACCGTCGCCCCCGTGGTGTCGGGGTCGAACACCGTCCAGCTGCAGCTGCAGCCGCTGCCGAGCTTCACGATCACCTACGCCGAAGACGGCAGCGGGTGGGAGAAGTTCAACGCGGGGCTGCTCAAGCACGTGGCGACCACCATCATCGGCGTTGCCACGCCCTTCATCACATCCACCATCCAGAGCAAGGCGCAGGCCTATCTGAACGACAAAGCCTCGTTCCCGGTGCCGCCCATCCCCATCACGTTCGAAGGCATCAGTCTGAGTCTGACGGCGTCGAATCTGAACATTTCCGCCGCGGATGCGGACCACCTGCTGATCACGGCCACCGTCAATGTTTCCTGACCTGTCGTCCCCGCCCACCGGACCCGGTCACATCGCACGAGGAGAATTTTCATGAGCGCTGGAATGCAAGCTTTTCAAGCCGGCTGGATGAATCAGCCAGCTGCCACCCTGAACGCCGCCTTGCCCCGCCATATCGGGCTTGGGGACATCCCAATGCTGCCGCTGTCGCGCGCGCTCGACATGCCCGCGCAGGCCGGGTTCGCGCGCGGCTCGCTGGGCATCGACCTGTCGGGCATGCAACTGGTGCTGGCCGGCGACGGGCCGCTCGCGGTCGAATGCAGCAGCGATGCGCAAGGCCGCTGCGTGCTCGCCGTGCGCCTGCAGGGCATTGAACTGCAAGGCACGCACGCCCTGAAAGGCACGCAGATCTGGGAGACCGGACTGGATGGCGCCGGCACGGCCATGCCCATCGGGGCCCGGCGGCGCGGCGGCAGTGGGGACGACAACGCGCATCCCACCTGGATCCAGACCGCGAACGACCAGCGCGGGTTGCTGCAGAACGTGCCCGGCGGCAATGGACAGACGCTGCTGACCACCTACTCCAATCACCGGGCGGCCTTCAACGACGTGTTCAATGAGCAGAATTTCCAGGCGTACGCGTTCCAGCAAGGCTGGGGCAACTCCGCCGTCTCCGAAATGGCCGACGACACCAATACGGCGTTGACCGAGGGGGGGGTGGTCAACGATCCCGTCAAGACCTACTACAACTCGAGCACGGGAATCACCACCAACTACAACGGCCATGCCCAGAACCAGAAGCTGGGCCTGCTCACCACCCTGACCGCCATGGCCAAGGGCGCAGACCCCAACAATCCCACGGACCCCACCAACCCCTACAACCAGGCGGCCGCTGCGACCATGGGCTTTGGCTCGAGCATCGTGCAGAACGTCAAGGTGACGAACCCCAATGTGACCAAGATCGAAGACTTGCCCCCATTGCAGAAAGACGGCGTCTACGAATTGGTGCAGAACGGCACGCCGGCGCCAATGCCTTCGGTGGATGACGTGCATAACTTCCTGAATGGCAGCCCGATCGGCGGCCGCGATGCGCAGGGCAACAGCTGGACGTGGTCGCTCAGCGAGGACGAGCGCGCGTTCGTGCGCAAGCTCCAGGCAGACATCGCCGAGCATGCCGCGCGGGTGGCCGCGCAAAAGCCGGTGGCCCTGGTGACGGGGGCGCTGCACGCGCGCCTTGCATGCCATGTGTATCTGCAGTTCGGTGCGCAGGGCGACCAGGGCGTACCGACCCTGATTGACGGGCGTGTCGAGCTGGACGGCTTCGACCTGCACTTCGACGATGGCGCGTGGAACGGTGCCCTGGGCGACGGCCCGGCGCAGGCCGCGCGCGATGCCTTGTCCGAGGCGCGCTTCATCAAAAGCCTGGTGCACGACCGCATTGCCGATGCACTGGAGCGCGCGCTGGTCCAGCCGCTCGCCAGGGCCCTGCTGGATTCGCAGCCGTGAGGATTGGCGCCGCTGCGCCGGACCCGGTCCACGCCATCCTGCAGGGGCTGATGGCAGCGGACATGCAGGGCTTCAAGGGGAAATTGGACCAGGCGCTGCAGCCGCAGCAGGGCTATCTGACCGATGCGGAGATGTCGCTCTACCAGGGGGGCAAGAAGCTGCGCCCGCTGATGCTGCTGCTGACCGCGCGGCTTTTCCAGCCCGACGGCGAGCTGCCGAACAAGGTGCTGCGCGCCTCCGCGTCGCTGGAGATGCTGCATGTGGCGAGCCTGATCCACGACGACATCATTGACCACGCCTCGCTGCGGCGGGGCCACGCCAGCGTCAACGCCGCGCGCGGCACCGAGATGGCGATCATGATCGGCGACATGCAGTTCCTGCAGGCCGTGCGCTGCTTCGTCGATGCGATCGAGGACGCGAACGACATGCAGCTCGTGAAATGGGTGCTGGACTCGGCCTTCGACATCTGCCGCGGCGAGATCGACGAGATGACCACGCAGCCGTACTGGCATCCGGACTCGCTGATGAGCCGCTACCTCACCACGGTGGACCGCAAGACCGCCGTGCTGTTCGGCCTGGCCTGCGAGGCCGGCGCCGCGCTCATGCGCGCGCGCACCTCGGAGTTGCGCCGCCTCGGCTCCTTCGGGCGCTACATGGGCCGTGCGTTCCAGATGATGGACGACATCTTCGACCTCGCGCATTCCGATGCCGAAGCCGGCAAGTGCAGGGGCATCGACCTGCACCAGCGGCGCATCACCCTGCCCATCATCCATGCGATGAAGCTGTTCGGCGATGCGCACCCCATGGTGCGCTATCTGCGCGACACGCAGACCCCGCCGCCCGAGCAGATCAACGCCTGGGTCGATGAGATCCGCCGCTCCGACGCCTTCGCGCTGGCCTACGCCCAGGCGCGGGGTACCGCGCTGCAGGCTGTGCAGTACCTGCAGAACCTGCCCCACGGCCCGCACCTGAAGGCATTGCACGACATCACGTTGCATGTCGTGGACCGACCCTACTGACTGACCGCCAATATTTTCGAGAGGACGCCGCCATGGGCTTGCAGCTATTCCATTTCGTGTACGACACGTTGATGCAGAAGGCCAACGACAACGCGCCTGACAACAGCCTTTTCCTGCCGGTCGCGCTGTCCGGCATGACGGATGGGAGCGGCAACAAGTATCTGCCGCTGAAGGGCAATCAATGGAACCTGGACAACATCGGCGGCGCGCAGGACATCTCGGCCGACATGGCCACGTCCTGGTTCCAGGCCCTGTTTCCGCTGATCGGCCAGCTGAGCCTGCAGACCAACCCCACGCCCCCCGTCACGCAGCAGATGGTCGATGACGCCAAGGCCGCCGTGACCTACATCATGTCGCAGCACCTGAACGTGATTCCGTATCCCGGCGTGGGGCCGGATCTGGACGTGAGCAGCATCGAGATCCAGGGGCTGGCGAACATCCAGGTCAGTGGAGAGCCCCCGGCGGTCACCACCAGCAACGCCGGCTATACCGCTGAGATCACGCTGAACCTCAATGCCTACGCCTCCACGGGGCAGGACTGGAACCAGCCGCTGGCGCTGGCAGGCCCTGAAAAGGGAACGGACAGCACGACCAGCCCCCCCACTGCCTTCGACGGGCTGGGGTTCACGCTCAAGCAGTGCCTGTGCTTCGTCGACAAGCAGATGAACGTCGTCGCCCCGCCGCCGACACTGGGGCTCACGCTGTCGTCCGACCATGCGAACGGCTTCGAGTGCCTGGCCACGGGCATCGCGCTGCTGACCCTGTCGAACGCGAAGGTGGTTTCGGGAACGACCGTCGCCGTGGACGGCACCGGCAACAGCGCGGCGCTGCAGATCGACCTGAACACCGTCCAGCTCGTCGCGGTGCAAGGCACCACGCCCACGTTCACGCTGCAGAACCTGCAGTACCAGAGCATCTCGCCGGTGCCCTTTCCCGCCTACATCAACACCAGCGTCTTCTATGCGCCGTGGAGCCAGTTCTTCAAGCAGGTGCTGTCCACCGGGGATGCGGCCCAACTGCTGAGCACCCAGGTCAACAACGCGCTGATGGACTCGGGCAACCGGACCCAGGTTGGGAAGCTGCTCAACCAGCAGCTGAAGAACGCCTTCGACGACATCTTCGGCAGTACCCAAGTGGCAGGCAGCACCGTGGACACGGATGCGAACGCGGTGGACAAATACCTGTTCGACCGGGCGCGCGGCGCGCTCAACGACCCGAGCAGCTACGTCTATCTGCCGACCCTGGTGCTGGGATCGACATCGCCGGTACTGGAGCCCTACACCGCCGTCAACCTGAGCATTCCCGGCCCCTTCAAGACGTCGATCATGGGGCAGAACATCGCGCTGTCGGACATCGTGCTCCAGAGCCTGGCGGTCCAGGGGCTGTCGAACGTGGTGGCGCCTCCGAACAATATCGTCTTTGGGGGCGATCCCACCAATCCGCAGGCCAGCGCCACGCTGCTGCTGGGCACCATGAACCCCGGGCCGACGGTGAAAGTGAAGGGTGCCCCCCGCACGGTGCCCTCGCCGCCGGCCACGGCCAGCACCCCCTTCACCCTGAACGTGCAGGTCAACCAGAACGCCCCCATCCCGCTGAGCGGCACCCTGAACCTCAGCCTCCAGAACAACAGCAACACGCTGGGCATCCAGACTGCGCTGACCGCGTCGGGCGATACGCCGGACGACCTGGAGCTGACCTACAGCCAGATCCGGCTGGTGGCGGGCGACCAGGATGTGCTGCTCACCATCTCGCTGCCGGACGACGAGAGTGCCTATGCGATGTTCATCAATGCATTCCTCAGCCAGCCGCAGTTGATCGAGCAGGTGGTGTCGGCGCTGAACGACGCTATTGCCGACAACCTCCAGCAGATCAGCGACGCGGCGACCCAGTTCGCCCGCTCGGCCTTGAAGAACCTGGGGCAGTGACGCCATGAGCAACGACATCTACACCACCCTCCAGGGCGTCCTGAAGACCGACGCGGCCAGCAAGGTCCTGCAACTGGCCCAAACCCAGTTTCCCGGCCCGATCCAGACGGCGCTCGGCTACTACCTGAACGGCATCACGCTGCAGCTCGGCCCGTCCGCCAGCCTGGCGGTCGATCCTTCCAGCAAGCAATTGCAGCTGCAGGCGCAGCTCGACGGCGCCGATCTCGATCTGCAGGCGACCCCGAGCGGCGCCACGCTGACGCTCACCAGCAAGCAGTACACCGATGCGCAGGTGGTGCTGACGTTCAGCCGGGGCGACAGCGGCGTGGAAATGGTGCTGAGCGCCACCATGGGCGCGAGCCTGCAATGGCCGCTGCAAAGCCTGTGGCCTGCGGAACTGGACTGGACGCCGGCCAACCAGATCGCCTTTTCCCAGGGGCAGTTGACGCTGAGTTACGCCACGGGCCCGTCCATCCAGTTCAACGGGCAAGGCAGCCTGCTGTACTCCGACCAGCCCTTCATGAATGCCGCGCTCAGCGTGCAGCGCACCGACCAGGGCGCGGGCGTCATGTTCGGCGCGGTGGTCCAGCAGTGGTCGCCGGGGTCGCTGTGGACGCCCCTGTCGGCACTGACCTTTAACGACAGCGGGGTGGTGGTGTCCACCATCACGGGCCAGTCCGGCAGCCTGGCCTCGCTCGGCCTGCTGAGCGCGGACGATGTGCCCGCGATCGCGGCCGATTTCGATATCGCCCCCGGCTTCGTGCTGTTTTCGTCGTTGCAACTCACCGACTCCCTGAAGGCGATCGCCAACTTCATGGGCGACGTGTCGCAGCTGGCCTTGTTCGCCACCTATGCCAAGGACGGCGGCGACAAGACGCTCAAGGCGGTGCTGAAGAACACGTTCAGTGCCCAGGGCAACGGGGTGTTCGAGTTCGACGGCTTCAAGCTCGAATGGGAAGACCCGGGCCAGGGCAGCAGCAGCGCGAGCGCCAGTGCGTCCGGTGTCTTCCGGCCCGATGCCAGCACCGAGATCGCGCTGGGCCTGACGGGCAGCATCGTTCCGTCGCAGGGAGATCTGAGCATCACCCTCACGTTGCAGAACTGGAATCAGCCCTTTGGCCTGCAGACCGTGGACATCGTCGAGCTGCAGGGCACGGTGACGGTGGGTGCCGAGGCCGCCGGCGTGACGCTGAGCGCGGGCGGTGACCTCAAGCTGCAGAACCCCAAAGCGCCGCAGTACGAGTTCGACGTGGGTTTCGAAGTGGAGGTGGTGGATTTCGAGGTGCCCAACGGCATCGCGGTCTGGACGCAGGCCGACCAGCAGCCGATGCAGCTGTCCAATGTGTTCAACGCCGCCTTCGCGCTCGACTTCTCCCCGCAGACGCTGGACAACGACCACGAGCCCGAGATCGCCGACGTGGTGCGCTTTCTCGACGAGATCATCAGCATCAAGCAGTTCACCTTCTGGTTCGTGGAAGGGGCGCAGCTGCAGAAGATCGGCGACCGAGGCCCGTTCCCGGCCGGCTTCGGGCTGCAGGCCGAGTTCAGCCTGCTGGACCAGGACGATGTGCAGGTGACGGCCACGCTGGCTGAGTCGGCCGATGCCAAGGCCGGCTTTTCCGGCTACATCCTGGTGCAGAAAGCGATTGCCTGGGGCAGTGTGTTTGCGCTGTCCGGCTGGGACCCCACCACCAGCAAGCCGAACGGCCAGGGTCCGATGCTGGCGATCGCCGCCACGCCGGATGGCATCGTGGTGCCGCAGATCAATGGCGGCAATCCGGTGCGCTTCTATTCGTCGCTGTACCTGAAGTTCCTGGACGTGGTGGAAGACCACCTCTACGCACTCGCCACCACCGACAACCAGTTCCAGCTGGACTATGCGGTGCAGAACGGCCAGCCGACGGGGGGCTGCGGCGCGTGGGCCGGCGACCGCATCACGTTCATGCTCAATCCGAAGGCCAAGCAGCTCAGCGCTTCGTTCGGCTTCAACTTCGGCTGGCACGACATCGAGTGGGACGGCATCACCCTCTGGGGCGTGACGCTGGTGCCCAAAATCCAGCTGCCCGATTTCAGCGTGGCGGCCGGCCTGGGCTTCTCGGCCTCGATGCAGGCGCTGGTGGTGACCGGGTATTTCGACTTCAGCCTGTTCGGGCTCGACCTGCACCTGGGCGACGAGGCCAGCCCCTACACCCTGCTGAACGTGAACGTGGCCGGCGTCATCGCCCAGCTCAAGGACGTGGCGGGCCACCTGCTCACCGCGTTGAAGCAGGAGGCCTCGGCCCTGATCCAGGCGGTGCTGTCCGGCCTGAGCAGCTTCGTGGCCTGGGTCAAGGACCAGTGGCGCAACTTCGTCAACGGCCTGCAGCTCGTCGGCCAGATCCTGCAGGACCAGTTCAAGCAACTGGGCAAGGACCTCGCCTCGGTGCTGCAAAGCCTCGGCGCCCTGGCGGCCGAAGTGCAGCAGGCCATGGTCGCGCTGGGCTATGAGCTGGAGAAGGTGGCGGACTGGCTGGGCGACCTGTTCGGTTGCCCGATCAGCCACGGGTCCAATGCGCTGCCTTGAGGACGGCTGAGGCCGCCGCCCGGCTCAGCGGGCGCAGTGCGGTGCCCGGCCCTCGCGCAGCTCGGTCGCGCGCTGCACGGTGCCCGGGTGGCTGCTCAGCAGCGACAGCAGGCCCTCGCCGCCGGGCTCGACGCCCGGTGAGCGTTGTTTGGGCGGATCGCTCTGGCCCTTGCTTTCCTGGGGCTTGCCCGCCGGGGCGCCGGGGTGCTTCTTTTCCTCGTCGTGCGCAATGGCCAGCAGCAGGTCGGCCATGGGCGCGGTGGGCAGGCGGGCCTGGCCCATGAGCGCGATGGCGTAGCAGTCGGCCTCGCGCTCGTGGTCGCGGCTGTAGGCCAGGCCGGTGAGCAGCGCGCCGCCGGTGGACAGCAGGCCCGACACATCCCCCAAGGCCAGTCCCAGGCCGATGTTGAGCACGCCTTGCTCGACCACGGTGCGCGTGGTGTGGCGGTGCACGACATGGCCGATTTCGTGCGCGAGCACGCCGACCAGCGCGTCGTCGCTCAGGCCGTTCTTCGCGGCCGCCTGGGCCAGCCCGTCGGTCATCACCACGCGCCCGCCGGGCAAGGCGAAGGCGTTGGCGCCCATGCCCTGGCGGAACTCCAGCTGCAGGCGCGGGGTGTAGCCGCCGTAGCGCGGCGGCAGGGTGCGCGCCTGCGCCGCCAGCGCATCGAAGCGCTCGCGCAACTGGGTCTGGCGCGCCGCGGGCAGGGTGCTGGCCTTGAGCGTGCCGTGGTCCATCTGCTGCATGGCGCGGTCCGCCAATGCGGCCTCCCAGGCGATCGGCACGTGGCGCGTGAGCTGCGTGGCGGCCCAGGGCGTGCCGTAGCGGTAGAACAGCACCAGCGCGAGCACCGAGGCCAGCACGGTGGCGGCCAGCACGGTCCATCGGGTCTGCATGCGCTGCGCGATGCCGGGGCGGTGGCCGGCCGAGTGCATGGCGGCCTGCCAGGCGCTGACCGCCTCGATCTCCAGGCTGCCGTGGTCGCGCAGGTCCACCACGATGCGCGGTGTGGGGCGGTTCTCGCTCCAGGCCTCGGGCCAATCGACCTCGCGAAAGCCGAACACGCGGGGCGGGGCGCCGGGGGCGAGGGGGTGCAGCGTGAGCGTGGGCCCGCGCGCGCCGGCCGACAGGCCCACGAGCGCTGGCTGCGCCTTGCTGCTGCGCCCGTCGTACCAGCGCGCGGGCACCAGCGCCGGCGCCCCAGGGTGGGGGGGCGAAGCGGCCGGGGGCACGGAAGGGGCGGCCATGCGGTCGCGGTGCGGCAACGGCGAAGCGTCAGCCGATCAGGTCGAGGCCGGCCGCGTCGGCCAGCGCATCGCCCACGCCGCCCTGCTGCTGGCGCACGAGCTGCCCGGCCACCTGGTCCACGCCGCCCTTGATGTGCAGGGTGACCGATTCGAGCTTCATGCGGTATTCGCTCACGCGGGCAAACGGGCGGTAGAACCCGAGCGTGACCACGGTGAGCAGGATGTTCTTGAGCCGCAGCCCCACGTAGCGGCCCGCGCGCAGGTCGCACTTGAAGCGGGCCATGTGGCTCACGCCGATGTTGTTCCACATGAGCTGGAACATGCGCGCTTCGCGGAAGGCGCGCGCGGGGGCCGATGCGAGCAGGAACACCACGAAGAACAGAATGAAGCCCAGCACGATGAACACGAACAGCCACATCCCCATGCGCTGCGTGGAGTTGGCCAGCAGCGCCCACGAGCCCTTCAGCGCCGCGGCGATGACGGCGCCCAGCACGGCCGACGACAGGAGGAACACCAGCACGGTGGCGACCCAGACCTTGACGAAGTCCACGTACTCCGGCTTCCAGCGGCCGGGCTCGGCGCCGATCTGCGAGCGCAGCACGAGCAGGCTGCGGTAGTTGTATTCGAGGCGGATGAAGCACAGCACGATGAGCACCAGGCCCACGGCCAGCAGCCCCCACATGGGCCCCGTCACCTTCGGCAGCTTGCGCCCGCCGGCCGGCAACTGCGCCTCGGGCGCCAGGGCCTGCAGACCGAAGAACACCGCCAGGCCCACCAGGGCGATGGCGAACACCGGCCAGCTGGCCTGGTAGACCTCGCGCCAGTTGGCGTTGAACTGCAGGCGCAGCCCCTTCCAGCGCGTGTTGGCCAGGCGAAAGCGCATGGCGCTGCCCCAGATCAGCGGGGCGAGGAGGGCGCCGCCGATCAGGAACAGGCCCACGGTGGCGTCCTGCCCCGTGCGCACGGCGATCTGGTAGGCGGCGGTGAGGCCCAGCAGCACGACGAAGCCGAAGACCATGCGGCGCTGCTGCGCGGTGAATTCGAGGGGGCTGCCGGCGACCAGGGTGTGGCCGTAGAAGTACTGCGCGGTGCGCCGGCGGGCCCAGGGCGTGTACAGGCCGAGCGTGAGGATGCCCAGCAGCACGTTCACGATCCACACCCGGAAGTATTCGCCCCCGCTGCCGGTGAAGACCAAGGCATGCGGTTCGATGCCGTGCGATGTGAAGGTGGAAGACACCCTGTCTGCGGGTGGTGGGGTCATGTCCATGGGCTGCTCTCCTCGGTGCCGCGGAGTGTAGCGCAGCCCCTGGGGCATCGGTGGCCTGTCCATCGGCCTGTAGCGCAATACCAAATTGCGGTGGCAGCTACTGATTTTGTAGCGTTTGCGGTGGCGCTGCGCGCGGCGGGGCGCCCGCCGGCGTCAGAACTTTTCCCACGGCTGCAGGTAGCGCCACTGGCCCTCGGGCACCTTGGCCAGCGGCACGCGGCCCAGGCGGATGCGCTTGATGGCCACGACCGACAGGCCCACGGCCTCGCACATGGCCGGGATCTGCCCGGGGCGGATGCCCTTGAGCGCAAAGCGCAGGCGCGTCTCGTTCTGCCAGCTCACCTTGATGGGCGGCAGCGGTCGGCCGTTGAAGCTCAGGCCGTGGCAGAGCTTTTTCAGGCCGCTGTCGGACAGCGTGCCCTGCACCTCGACGATGCATTCCTGCTCCAGCGATTCGATGTCCTCGGCCAGCTTGCGGGCGATGCGCGCATCCTGCGTGTAGACGACCAGGCCGCTCGCGGGCGTGGGCAGCGGGGTGAAGCATTCGAGCGCCCGGAAGTGCCGCTGCAGCACGCGCGTGCCGCTGGCGTCGTCGGCCGCGTGCGAGGCCGCGCCGAGCAGGGTGAGCGCCGAGGGCTCGCCCTGGCTGCGGCTGCCGTGGCTTCCATGGCGGCCTGGGCCTGCCGGCGCCGCGCCGACCGGGCCCTGCGGTGTGCCCGGGCCGCCCAGTCCCGCTTCGTAGCCCACGGGCTTGTGCAGCAGCAGGGTCACCGGGGTCAGCTCCATCAGGTTGGCGTCCTGGTCCATGGCCACCGCCTGGTGCGGCGAGACGCGGGCGCCGGGCGCCTCGACCACGCGGCCGTCCACGCGGACCCAGCCGCCCTCGATGTATTGCTCGGCCGTGCTGCGCGAGCAGCCCAGTTGTTCGGCCACGCGCTTGGCAAGGCGGATGTGTTCGCGGTTGGGATCAGACATGGCCGGGCTCCAGGGAAAGGTTCAGTGCGCGGATGCGCTCGACATGGGCCAGCAGCGAGCGCCGGGCCACCGGCCACATGCGCTCGGGCACATCGCCGTAGGCGTGGCGCACCCAGTCGTCCGGGCTGCCATCGGGAAAGGCCCGCATCGCGGCCAGCACCTTGGCCTCGCGCGCCAGGCGGTGGGCCTTGAGGCCGGCGATGGCGCCGCGCGCATCGCCCAGCACGTAGCCGTGCGCGGGCAGGATGAACTGCACGCCGTGCCGCTCGCACAGCGCATCGAGCCGGTCGAGCGAATCGAGGTAGTCGGCCATGTTGCCGTCCGGCGGGTCCACCACCGTGGTGCTGCCGTTCAGGATGTGGTCGCCGCTGAAAAGCAGGCTGTCTTCGACCAGCAGCAGGCACAGGTGGTTGGCCGCGTGGCCGGGGGTGTGCACCACCTCCAGCGTGTGCGTGACTTCGCCCTCGGGCGACGGGCCGGCCAGCACGAGCCGCTCGCCCTGCGCCAGTGCGCGCTCGGGCACGAAGTGGCTGGCCGCGCGCGCGGTGGGCGCCGACGGCAGGCCCAGGATGGGCGGCGCCGCGCGGCCATGGGCGGCCACCCGGGCCTGCAGCGGCAGCGCGCCGGGGGAATGGTCGGGGTGCGAATGCGTGCACACGATCATGCGGATGTCGCCGCCGGCCGCGCGCCACAGGCGCTCCAGGTGCTCGGCATCCTGCGGGCCGGGGTCGATGGCGATGAACCCCGTGGCCGGGTCGCCCACCAGGTAGCTGTTGGTGCCGGGGCCGGTCATCACGCCGGGGTTGGGCGCGGTCAGGCGCTGCACATTGCGCAGCAGCGGCACCGGGCGGTCGCTCTGCCAGTCGAGCGGGTGCACGATCTGGCCGTCGGGGCACACCAGCGCCAGTTCGCCAAAGGGCGGCTCGTGCTCCATGTGGCGCGACTCCCGGCCCGCCAGCAGCCCGGCGCGCGGGCAGCTGGTCCACAGCGGCGCCTCGTGCGCCACGGCGGCCAGCACGGCGTCCACACCGTCGAACCGCGCCAGGCGCTCCAGCGTGCGGATGGTGGGGTAGATCATGAAGAAGCGCCCTGCGGCATGGCGCTCCAGCGCGTCGGCCGGGCGCACCCACACCGGCTCGAACTGCTCGGCCTCGTCGGCCACGGGTTCCTGGCCCTCGGGCATGCGCGCCACGAGAAAGGGCACGTCGAAGCGGCGCGGAAGGTCGCGGTCGGCCGTCCAGTGGGCGAGCAGGAACACGGCATCGGCAGCCAGCCGCAGCCCGCGCGCCTGGCACTGCGCCACGAACGGCGCGTGGCGGTCGAGCGCGGCGATGTCAGCGGCACCGGCGAAGCGGCCATCGGCATGGCGCGCCAGCAGCACGCCCAGTTCCTCGAAGCTCTCGCGGATGGCGGCGATGGCCTGGGTCACGCGCAGGTCGTTCTGCGTGGCGCGCCGGTCCGCGGCGGCGTGCGAGGCGGGCGCGGCGTCCAGCGCGTCGATGCCGCCGCCCGGGAACACGTAGGCGTCGGGCGCGAAGCTGGCGTTGGGCGAGCGGCGCGTCATCAGCACTTCGAGCCCGGTGCCGCCGCCGGCTGCCGGCGCGTCGCGCAGCAGCAGCACGGTGGCCGCGGCGCGCGTGGCCACCGGTTCGCGGTGGGGATGGAGTTGTTGGGAGGTGCGGGGCATCGGGCGATTATCGGCAGTGGGCGCCGGGGCGCCGCCCGCCCGCGCCCCGTTGGGGAGCTAGACGGCCGATTGCTATAAAAATAATAGCATTATGCCCTAGTCAATCATGTGCTGGAGGCCGATTTTGCTTCGACCTGCCGGTGGCCGGCCGCGGCCTTGTATTCCTGCACCCAGCGCGCCAGCACGGCCGGGTCCATCACGTCCGCGATGCGCGCGAAGCCCTCGGGGGCGCGTTCTTCCACCATGTCGAGGATGGCGTCCAGGCCCTCCTGCCGGTTCAGGGCCACGATGCGGGCGGTGGCGGGGCGGCGCGCGGCCTCGTAGTGTTCCAGCGCGGCGACGGGGTCGGGCTGCCCGTGCAGCGCATCGGCCAGCGCGCGGGCGTCCAGGATGGCCTGCGTGGCGCCGTTGGAGCCGATGGGGTACATGGGGTGCGCGGCATCGCCCAGCAAGGTGACGCGGCCGTGGCGCCAGCGGGGCAGGGGGTCGCGGTCCACCATGGGCCACTCCAGGATCTGCGTGGCCGCACGGATCACGCCGGGCACGTCCAGCCAGTCGAAGCGCCACGCGCCGAAGGTGGGCAGCAGGTCGTCCACCGCGCCGGGCCGGCTCCAGTCGGCGCGGTCGGGCGCCCGGAGCCCGCCGCCGAAGCCGTCCTCGCGCAGGCGGCGGTCGGCCACCCAGTTGATGAGCTGCGTGCCGTCCGCCGCGGGCGGCGCGATCGGGTAGACCACGAACTTCGCCCGGCGGTGGCCGGCCTGCACCATGGTGCGCCCGTCCAGGAAAGGCCGCGCGACCGTGGTGCCGCGCCACATCATCATGCCGTTCCAGCACGGCGCGCCTTCATCGGGGAAAAACTGGCGCCGCAGCGCCGAATGGATGCCGTCCGCGCCGATCAGCAGGTCGCAGGGCAGCGCCTCGGTGCGGCCATCGGCATGGGCGATGTGGGCGGTGGCGCCGGCGTCGTCCTGCGTGCTGCCGGTGATGCGGGCGCCGCTGCGCATCGCCGCCGCGCCGAGGCGCCGCGCCGCCTCGTCCCACAGGAACATCTGCAGCTGCCCGCGATGCACGCTCAACTGCGGATGGCTGTAGCCCGCGGCCACGCCGCGCCGGTCTTCGTAGATCGGCTGGCCGTGGCGGTTGGCGAAGACCAGCGCCGCGGTCTCCACCCCCATCGTGCGCAGCGCGGGCAGCAGCCCCAGGCCATCGAGCACCGCCACGGCGTGCGGCAGCAGGTTGATGCCGACGCCGAGCGGCTTCAGGTGCGCGGACGCCTCGCACACGGTGATGCGGTGGCCTTGCGCCGCCAGGGCCAGCGCGGCCGTGAGGCCGCCGATGCCGCCGCCGGCGACGACGATGTGGAGCGGTGCAGAGGGCATGGTGTGTCTCCGGGTTGTCCTGCTTGACGCCGTGCGATGGCGCGGCCTATTGTTGCGCCATGCAACAAAAATCGGCACGCGCGAAAACCCTGCCCTCCCATGCGCCGGCCAAGCCTGCGGCGCCGGCGCGCGCCCCGGATGCGCCCGAGGGCGAACTGCGCCCCCTGCCGGGCCTGGACTACGGCGTGCTCGACCAGCTCATGGGCTATGCGCTGCGGCGCGCGCAGAACGCGCTGTACCTGCACTTTCAGCGGGCCGTCGCCGCGCAGGCCGACGTGAGCCCGCAGCGCTTCGCCGCGCTCGTGCTGGTGGCGGGCAACCCGGGTCTGCGCCAGGGCGTGCTGGCCGATGCGATGGGGCTGCACCGCAGCGGCGGCATGCGCCTGGTGGACTGGTTGCACGCCCAGGGCTGGGTGCGCCGCGCCGCCGATCCGCTGGATGGCCGGGGCTGGACCCTGCACCCCACGCCCGCGGGCCGCGCCGCGCTGCAGCGGCTGAGCGAGGCGGTGCTGGCGCACGATGCGGCGCTGGTGCAGGCGGTGGGCGAGGGCGGCGGGCAACTGCATCCGCTGCTGGAGCGCCTGGCAACGGCGGCGGCAGCGGCGTCGTCCGCGCCCCTCCCTTGATCCCCGCCCCCCCCTGATGGCCCCATGGTTCCGGCCGGCGCGGCCGTCTGGCATGCTTTCCGGCCTTGCCCCAACAGAACCCACACAAGGAGACAACGCATGACGAAGATGAACCGACGCCAGGCCGGCCTGGCGCTGGCAGGGCTGGCCGCCGCTGGCCTGGGAGCGCCCGCACGGGCGCAGCAGGGCGTGCCCCGCATCCTGGTGGGGTTTCCCGCCGGGGGATCGATCGACGTGGTGGCCCGCCGCCTGGCCGAGCAGTGGCGTGGCCGCACCGGCACCACCACGGTGGTCGAGCAGAAGGTGGGCGCGGGCGGGCGCATTGCCCTGGCCACGCTCAAGGACGCGCCGCCCGATGGGCTCACCCTGGTGCTCAGCCCCTCGTCCATGCTGACCATCTACCCGCACGTCTACAAGCGCCTGCAGTACCGGCCGGCCACGGACTTCATCGCCGTGACGCCGGTGGCCCTGTCCACCTGCGGCTTCATGGTCGGGCCGAAGGTGCCCGAGTCGGTCAAGACCCTGCGCCAGTTCGCCGACTGGACGAAGGCGCGGACCGAGCCCGAGGGCTACGCCTCGCCCGCGGCCGGTGCCATGCCGCACTTTCTGGGCACCCAGTTCGCCCGCGCGGCCGGCATCCAGCTCACGCACGTGCCCTACCGTGGCGCGGCCCCGGGCCTGCAGGACCTGATGGGCGGGCAGGTCGCCTCCGGCTGCTTCAGCGTGGGCGACTGCCTGCCGCATCTGCCCACCGGCCGGGTGCGCGTGCTGGGCGTGACCGACACGCGGCGCTCGCGCTTCCTGCCCGATGTCGCCACGTTCGAAGAGCAGGGCTTCGCCGGCATCCACGGCGTGGAAAGCTATGGGCTGTACCTGCCCGCCAAGACGCCCGCCGCGCAGGTCGACCGGCTGCTGGCGCTGGCGCAGCAGGCGATCCGCGATCCGGCCGTGGTGGAGTCGCTGGCCAAGCTGGGCTTCGAGCCCGTCAGCAGCACCCCCGAAGAGTTCGCGCGGCAACTGGCGCAGGAGCGCGAGCGCTGGGCACCCGTGGTGGCGGCGTCGGGCTTTTCGTCCGAGGAATAGCCGCCGCCGGGCACGGGGCGGGCCGGGTCAGTCCCAGGCCGGTGCCAGGCCTTGCGGATCGACCAGCCGGCCGCCGCGCTCCAGTGCGGCGATGCGCTGCATCTGCCCGTCCGTCAGGCGCAGCTGCGGTGCTTTCAGATTGCTTTGCAGGTGAGCGTGCTGCGTGGACAAGGGAATCACCGCATGGCCCAGTTGCATGGCCCAGGCGAGGGCCACCTGCGCCGGCGTGGCCGCCAGTTCCGCCGCGATGGCCTGGATCACCGGGTCCTGCAGCACCTGGCCGTAGGCCAGCGTCATGTACGACGTGGTGTGGATGCCCTGGCTGCGCGCGAAGTCCACCACCGCGCGGTTCTGCAGGTAGGGGTGCAGCTCGATCTGGTGCGTGGCGATGCGGTCCGCGCCCACGGCAGCGATGGCTTCGCGCAGCAGGGGGATGTTGAAGTTCGATACGCCGAAGGCCCGCGTCAGTCCCTGCGCCTGGGCCTCGGCCAGTGCGCCCAGCGACTCTCCCACCGGCACCGCGCCGCCGGGCGACGGCCAGTGGATCAGCGTGAGGTCCACCCGGTCGGTGCGCAGCCTGGCGAGGCTTTCCTTCAGGCTGGGAGCGAGCCGGTCGGCCGCCAGGTGGTCGGTCCAGACCTTGGTGGTGATGAACAGTTCGTCGCGCGGCACGCCGCTCTCGGCGATGGCCTGGCCGACCTCGGACTCGTTGCCGTAGATCTGCGCGGTGTCGATGTGGCGGTAGCCCAGCGCCAGCGCGGTTTTCACCGAGTCGATGACGATCTGGTCCTTCAGGCGGAAGGTGCCCAGGCCGAAGGCAGGCACGGTGGGGGAGGCAACGGGTGTGGTCATGAAAGTCTCCGATGGAAATGAAGGGGTGAACGGAAAAAGGTTGGCCATGCAAAGCGGCCAGATCAATGGACTGCGACGGCCGGATTGCCCGTGCGCACCGCGAAGCGGCTGCGGCGGTCCAGCACCGCGCTGTAGTGCGTGAGGGGCAGCGACACCAGCAGGCCGGCCGAGGGCAGGCCGATGGAAACATCCGCCGCCGCCGTGGGCAGCAGGCTGACGATCACGAAGTCGCTCCGATGGCGAAAGCGCTGAGCGTCAGCGCGAACAAGGCAATGGGCATGGAAGCACTCCTGAAGATGCGCCGAGTCTGCGGGTTTATCCTTTGCAGAAACACCCGGTTTCACTCCACAGATACTTGCCCTGGAATCAACAATGAAACGGCCGGACCACGCACCATGAAGACCACGCTCGAAGAACTCCAGGCCTTTGCCGCCGTGGTGGACGGTGGCTCCATCACGGCCGCCGCCGAGCACCTGGGCCAGACCGTCTCCGGCATCAGCCGGGCGCTGGCGCGGCTGGAGAAGAAGCTCGAGACCACCCTGCTGCGCCGCACCACGCGCCGCATCGAACTCACCGAAGAGGGGCAGGCCTTCCTGGCCCGCACCCGCGCGATCCTCGCCGCGCTGGACGACGCCGAGGAGCACATGGCCGCACGCCGGCTCCAGCCCGCCGGCCGACTGCGCGTGAACGCCGCCACGCCGTTCATGCTGCACGCCGTCGTTCCGCTGGTGCCCGAGTTCTGCCGCGCCTACCCGCAGATCACGCTGGAGCTGGACACCGACGAGCTGAACATCGACCTGCTGGCGCGCCGCACCGACGTTGCGATCCGCATCGGCCCGCTGCGCGACTCCACGCTGCACGCCCGGCCGCTGGCCACGAGCCGCATCCGGGTACTGGCGAGTCCGGCCTATTTGGCCGAACACGGCCGGCCCAGGACCGCGGCGGCCCTCGGCCGCCACACGCTGCTGGGTTTTTCACAGGTCGAATCGCTCAACCGCTGGCCGCTGCGCGGCGCGCATGGCGACGAATGGGCCATTGCACCAGACATCACCGCCTCCAGCGGCGAAACGCTGCGCCAGCTGGCATTGCGGGGTGCGGGCATCGTGTGCCTGTCCGACTTCATGACCGCCGCCGACCGCGACCGGGGCGATCTGGTGCAGGTCCTGGCGAAGGACACGGCCGACGTGCGCCAGCCGATCAGCGCGGTGTACTACCGCAACACACAGCTGGCCGTGCGCATCGCGTGCTTTCTGGATTTTCTGCAGGCGCGGCTGAAGGCGTTCTGAGGGGGGGCGGGCGATTCAGGCGCGCGCCGTGGTCGTGGCGGCCGAGGCGGTCTTGCCGGCATTTTCGAGCCGGGCCATCCGGCTGCAACCCCTCAGCCCAGCGTCTCCAGGAACGTCTTGCGCCACCAGTGGATGTCGTGCTCGCGGATGCGCTCCATCAGCGCCTGGTGGCGCCGCTGGCGTTCCTTGAGCGGCATCTGCAGCGCGGTCTGGATGGTGTCGGCCATGCCCTGCGTGTCGTAGGGGTTGACCAGCAGCGCTTCCTTCATCTGCTCGGCCGCGCCGGCGAAGCGCGACAGCACCAGCACGCCGGGGTCGTCCGGGTCCTGGGCGGCGATGTATTCCTTGGCGACGAGGTTCATGCCGTCGCGCAGCGGCGTCACCAGGCCCACGGCGGCGGCGCGGCACAGGCCCGGCACGCGCTTGCGGGCCACGGTGCGGTGGATGTAGCGCAGCGGCATCCAGTCGAGTTCGCCGTAGTCGCCGTTGATGGCGCCGCACAGGCCTTCCAGTTCCTGGCGCAGGTCGGCATAGGCGTCCACGCTGTCGCGGGTGGGCGAGGCGATCATCACCAGCGTGGCGCTGTGGTGGTTCTCGGGGTAGCGCGCCAGCAGCTCGCGGAAGGCGCGCACGCGCTGCGGGATGCCCTTGGAGTAATCCAGCCGGTCGATGCCCAGCAGCAGGCGCCGGCGCGAATACTCGTCGCGCATGGCGGTGAAGGTCTGCACGGCCTCGGGCGCGGCGGCCAGGCGGGTGAATTCGTCCACGTCGATGCCGATGGGGAAGGCCCCCACCTGCACCGTGGCGCCGAACGCGCGCAGGTGCTGCGGGCCGACGGTTTCCGCATTGGCCTCGTTGCTCAGGTAGCGCGTGAAGTGCGACACGTCGGCCTCGCTCTGCAGGCCCACGAGGTCGTAGGCGAACAGGGAGCGCATGAGCCATTCGTGCTGCGGGATGGCGGCCATGATGAGCGGCGGGGGCACCGGGATGTGCAGGAAGAACCCGATGCGCTGGCGGCAGCCCAGCGCCCGCAGCTCGGCGGCAAGCGGGATCAGGTGGTAGTCATGCACCCAGATGGTGTCGTCTTCCTTGAGCAGCGGCAGCAGCTTGCGGGCGAACATCTGGTTCACGCGGCGGTAGCCGGCGATGTAGCTGGCGTTGAAATCCGCCAGGTCCAGCCGGTAATGGAACACGGGCCACAGCACGCTGTTGCTGTAGCCGCTGTAGTAGCTGTCGTGGTCTTCCTGGCACAAATCCACGGTGGCCAGGGTGACGGTGCCCGCCTGGCGCGTCTGCAGCTTGCCTTCACCGGGCAGGCCGTCTTCGGAGATATTGCCGCTCCAGCCGAACCACAGGCCTCCGGTGCGGCTCAGCGTCTCGCCCAGCGCGACCGCCAGGCCTCCGGCGGCGGGCTTGCGGGGATCGGCGATGCGGTTGGAGATGACGACGAGGCGGCTCATGGGAAATTTCCTTGCGGTGCGAACGGGCAGTCGGGGTGGGCGTGGCGGATGCGGCGCCTTTCAGATCACGCTGTCCCAGGGGTCGGACAGCCGGACGGCGGCATTGATGATGCCGACCATGGAATAGGTCTGCGGGAAGTTGCCCCACATCTCTCCGGTCTGCGCGTGCGTGTCCTCGGACAGCAGTCCGAGCGGGTTGCGCGTGGCCAGCAGGGCCTCGAAGATCTCGCGCGCCTGCGCCTTTCGGCCGATGCGGGCCAGCGCGTCGATGCGCCAGAACGCGCAGATGTTGAAGGCGGTGTCGGGCTTGCCGAAGTCGTCGGGGGCCTCATAGCGGCGCATGTAGGGGCCGTCGCAGAGCGACGCCTCCATGGCGTCCACCGTCGAGACGAAGCGCGGGTCCATCGGGTCGATCAGGCCCACCTCGGCCATCAGCAGCACGCTGGCGTCCAGTTCGTTGCCGCCGAAGCTCTCGGCAAAGGCCTGGCGCTCCTCGCTCCAGGACTTTTCCAGGATCTCGTCGCGCATCGACCGGGCGTGCGCGCTCCAGTAGTCGGCGCGTTCCGGCAACTGCAGCGAGCGGGCGATCTTGGCCAGGCGGTCACAGGCGGCCCAGCTCATCAGCGCCGACGAGGTGTGCACGCGGGCGCGGGTGCGCAGCTCCCACATGCCGGCGTCGGGCTGGCCGTACACGCGCACGGCCAGCTCGCCGATCTGCTCCATGCGCGAGAACTCGGTCGCGCCCGCCGGGTGCAGCAGCCGCTGGTCGTGGAAGGCCTGGGCCGCGCCCAGGATGATGTTGCCGTACACGTCGTGCTGGAAATGCTCGGCCGCCTGGTTGCCCACCCGCACCGGGCCCATGCCCCGGTAGCCGGCCAGGTGCGGTACGAAGGCCTCGGGCAGGTCGTGCTCCAGGCCGATGCCGTACAGCGGCTGGATGTGGCCGTCGCTGGCCTCGGCCACCACGTTGCTGAGCCAGCGCAGGTAATCCTCCATCGTCGCCGTCTCGGACAGGCTGTTGAGCGCCCGCACGACGAAGAACGCATCGCGAAGCCAGCAGTAGCGGTAGTCCCAGTTGCGGCCGCTGTCGGCCGACTCGGGGATGCTCGTGGTCATGGCCGCCACGATGGCGCCGGTGTCCTCGAACAGCGAGAGCTTGAGCGTGATGGCCGCGCGGATCACCGCGTCCTGCCATTCGAGCGGCACGGCCAGGCGCTGCGTCCAATGGCGCCAGTACCACACGGTTTCCTGCTCGTAGTGGCGCGCCGTGTCGGCAATGCCGGCGGGCAGCGACTCGTCGGCACCCAGAAGGAAGTTGTGCTCGCGCGCCATCACGAAGGGCTGGCCCGACAGCACGTGGGAGATGGGCACGTCGGTGTTCAGCCGCAGCGTCAGCTCCTCGCCCACGTAGCGGATGTGGTTGCTGCCCTGCGTGATCTCGGGCGCGTCCTTGCCCCAGCCGTAGCGCACGTCCACCGTCACGCGGATGCGCGGTGCGCCCTCGAGTCGGCGCACGCGGCGCACCAGCATCATGGGCCGGAAGTAGCGCGACCGGGCGTAGAAGCGCGGGGCGAAATCCGTGATCTCGATGCTGTTGCCCGAACGGTCGGTGAGCCGCGTGCGCAGCACCGCGGTATTGGGCTCGTACCACTGCTCGGTGGTGGCGAGGTCTTCGATTTCGATGGCGAAGCGGCTGCCTTCGTCGCCCGGCTGCAGCAGGGCGTTGAACACCGGATCGCCGTCGAAGCGGGGCAGGCAGCACCACACGATGTGCGCCTGCGCATCCACCAGGGCGCTGATGGCGCAGTTGCCGATCAGGCCCAGGGTGAGCGAGGGATCGGCGGGCGGGCCGAAATGGGAACCGGTCTTCATGCGGCGGGCCTTTCCGGCGCCGCCATCTGGTAGAGCCATTCGCGCAGGACGGTGGTGTCGTCGCAGCGCACCGTCGCCTGCGTCTCGCCAGGGCCCACCTTGATGCCAATGCCGCCCAGGGCCTGGGTGGCAACGAAGCCGTTCTCGTCCGTCACGTCGTCGCCCGCGAATACGGGGATGCGGCCCTGGAAGGGCGGGTGCTGCATGAAGTCGGTGATCGCCCGTCCCTTGCTAGGTCCCGAGGGCTTGATCTCCAGCACGCACTTGCCCTGCATCAGTTCGAGCCCGGGCGCGTGCTTCAGCGCATGCTCCAGCGTCGATCGGCACAGCGCTTCGAGTTCCTGCGCCTGCCGGTAGTGCAGCGCGACGCCGGCGCTCTTGCGTTCCAGGACCAGGGCGGGATAGCGGTCGCGCAGTGCCTCGATGGTGCGGATGACCGCCGTCAGATCCATGGCCGGCACGGCCCCCACGAGCCCGCTGTTCAGGCGGTACTGGGCGCCATGCTCGCAGGCCAGCGGCAGCTGAAGGGGGGACAGGAAGCGGTCGATGTCGGCTTGCGTGCGGCCCGTCGCGATGGCCAGGGCACCGCCCAGCCTTTCGTGCAGCGCCTGCAGCGCCGGCACGATGCCCGGGGGCACCTGCACCGCATCGGGGTGGGACGCAATATCGGCGAGCGTGCCGTCAAAATCGAGGAAAAGTGCGTATCTCGCAGTCAGTAGCGGTAGATTTTGCATTGCCAGCCACCTTACCAGAAGCCTTCGCGCGGGCTGTAGGCGCCAAGGCAGGGCGGCTGTAGGCGGGTTGAAAACGCCCGCCGCAGCGCCCATGTGCGATGGGCCTGCCCCGGTGCCCTGTGCCAGCCTGGGCCACCACCCTTCTTCATTGCGGCCTTCCATGAACGACACCTCGCCCCTCCACATCGTCTGCCCCCATTGCCACACCACCAATCGCGTGCGGACGGACCAGCTGGCGAGCGCGCCCGACTGCGGGCAGTGCCATCAGCCGCTCTTCGCCGGCGCCCCTCTGGCGCTGGATGCCGATGGTTTCGAGCGCCACGTGCAGCGCAGCCACATTCCGGTGCTGGTGGATTTCTGGGCGCCCTGGTGCGGCCCCTGCCGCGCGATGGCCCCGGCGTTCGCGCAGGCCGCGCGCGAGCTGGAGCCGCAGGTGCGCCTGGCCAAGCTGGACACCGAGGCCCATCCGGCGCTGGCGGCGCGCCATCAGATCCGCAGCATCCCGACGATGATCCTGTTCCAGAACGGCCGCGAGTCCGCGCGCATGTCCGGCGCGTTGGGCGCGGCGGACATCGTGCGCTGGGTGCGCACCGCGACCCGCTGACTGTTCAGCGGGCGATCGCTTTCAACGGTCCGCTGGCGGGCGCCCCCGGGCAGAGGAAGGGCATCCGCCCTGTGCGGCCAGCCAGTCGGCCACCGCGCTCACCCGCGCCTTGCGGATCCATTCGCCCACCTGGGAGCCCGCCGCGCCCGCCGCCGCGGCGCGGGCGGCAATCTCCGCCGTCACCACCGACTGCGCCGCCGCGAGGATGGCTGCCAGCCGGGGGCGCTGGGGGTAGGGCGTCTCTTCGAAGCCGAGCCGGCCCCGCGCATCGCATTCGCAGGCCAGCAGCACCTCGGCAAAGCGCGCCGGCTTGCGCAGGGCGTCGCAACGCTCCAGGAGCCGCACCAGGGCGGCGGCGTTGAGGTCCGCGCTGCGGTGGATGTGACCGTGCTCGCGCGCCACCACGTCGGCGGTTTCGCGGCAGTCCACCGGCACGCGCAGGCGCTCGCACACGTCGCGCAGCAGTTCGGCGCTGCGGGTTTCGTGGCCGATGTGGCGCGGCAGCACGTCGGCCGCGGTGGTGCCCTTGCCGAGGTCGTGCACCAGGCAGGCGAAGCGCACGGCCAGGGGCGCCTGCAGCCGCGCGGCCATGTCCAGCACCATCATCACGTGCACGCCGGTGTCGACCTCGGGGTGGTACTCCGCGCGCTGGGGCACGCCCCACAGGCGGTCGAGCTCCGGCAGCAGCACGGCCAGCGCCCCGCAGGCGCGCAGCACTTCGAACATGCGCGATGGCGCGGGCTCCATCAGGCCGCGGGCCAGTTCCTGCCAGACACGCTCGGCCACCAGGTGGTCCACCTCGCCGGCCTCGACCATCTCCCGCATGAGCGCCAGGGTCTCGGGGGCCACGGTGAAGTCGGTGAAGCGCGCGGCGAAGCGGGCCACGCGCAGGATGCGCACGGGGTCTTCGCGGAAGGCGTCAGTCACGTGGCGCAGCACGCGCGCCTGCAGGTCGCGCACGCCGCCGTAGGGGTCGCACAGGCCATGCGTTGCCGAGGGGTCGGAGGCAGAGGCACCGGCCGCATCGGCCGGCTGCGCGATGGCGTTGATCGTGAGGTCGCGGCGCGAGAGGTCCTCCTCCAGCGTGACCTCGGGCGAGGCCTGCACCGCAAAGCCGCGGTAGCCGCGCCCGCTCTTGCGCTCGGTGCGCGCCAGGGCGTATTCCTCGTGCGTCTGGGGATGCAGGAACACCGGGAAGTCGCGCCCGACGGGCAGGTAGCCCTGCGCCGCCATCTCGTCGGGCGTGGCGCCGACGACGACCCAGTCCCTGTCGTTGACCGGGCGGCCCAGCAGCCTGTCGCGCACCGCGCCGCCCACCATGTAGATTTGCATGGGCGGCAGTGTACGGCGCGGCGTTGCGGACCCGGTTGGCATCTGCCCAACGGTCCGCGCGATCGATTCAAGGCCAAACAGGTGCCATGCCGGCGGATTTCATGCCTGGTTTGCTATTGAAAATATAGCAAAAGACAGTTGACGGCGGCTGGCGCCCGGGGGCTGCGCGGCGTCGCCGCCCTCGCGCCGCTCAGCGCTTGTCGGCCGTCAGCCGCGCGAGCGCGCCGCGGATCACCTCGATGCGCTGGGCCTCGTAGGAATGGCTGTAGCGCAGGGTCTTGATGCCGTGCGGTCCCGAGATGGCGCGCGCCTCGAAATCGCCCTGCAGCCGGTCGAGGCAGGCCAGCAGTTCGGGGTGGTGGCGCGCGGCCACGGCCCGGTCGAACGAGAGGCTGCCGTCTGCCCTCGGACCGAAATCGCTGTCCGGCAGGTTGCCGTGGCCCGGCGTGAACGGCGGGGGTGGAATGGCGAACCGCGTGGGCGGGCGGCCGGGCCGGTCCACCCCCATCAGGGACGGATCGGGCGGGGTGCTGAAGTAGGTGGAACGCATGGAACGCTGGTCCTGGAGTGGCTGCGTTCACAGCGTGCCGCCGCTCCCGCCACGCCCCTGCCGCAGCCCGGAAGCGATGTTCCATTTTGCGAAACGCCCCTCCTGCGGGCGCTTCGCCGATCAGCGCGCCGTGCGGCTCATCCGGTAGGGTTCCTCGAAGTCGAGAAAGTCCGCTTCGGCCTCGGCCCCGCGCACCCAGTCCTGCACGCCCGGCAGCGCCAGCACGCGCTCCACATAGCCTGCGATGTGCGCCGGCAGCGGCAGGGCGTAGGTGGTCAGGCGCGAACACACGGGGGCGAAGAATGCATCGGCGATGGTGAATCCGCCGAACAGCAGCGGGCCGCCGTGCGCCTGCAGCAGCGCCGTCCACATTTCGATCAGCCGCGCCACGTCGGCGCGCACGGCGGGGCGGTCGCGCCACAGCAGGGCCCCGGTGTCGGGCAGGCGGGCCTCGATGTTCATGGGGCAGGCGCCGCGCAGCGCGGCGAAGCCGCTGTGCATCTCGGCGCACACGCTGCGGGCCCGTGCGCGGGCGGCCGCGTCGGCGGGCCACAGCGCCTTGTCCGGGTGCTTTTCCGCCACGTATTCGGCGATGGCCAGGGTGTCCCACACGGCCAGGTTGCCGTCGACCAGCACGGGCACCTTGCCGGTGGGCGTGACCGCCTGGATCTTCTGCTTGAACTGCGAGCCTTCGTCGAAGCTGTCGAAACGCAGCGGCACTTCCTCGAACGCGATGCCGGCCTGGCGCAGCAGCACCCAGGGGCGCATGGACCAGGAGGAGTAGTTCTTGTTGCCGATGTAGAGCTGGAACATGGGATTCACCTCGGAAAACGGGAGGTGCATCCTACGACGCCGTCGAGCAGCCTTTCGATGCCTTTTCGCCGGGCGACTGATGCGCGCCGCGCATCAGCGGTGCCTGGCGGCCCTGGCCGGTCAGATCGGCCAGACCACGCCGTTGTCGTTCAGGATGGCGTTCAGTGGCAGGTCGTGGGCCTCGGGCTCGAAGTCGTCGATGTAGCCGTGCGTGAAGCCCAGGCCCACCGTGGTGGGCACCGGCTGCAGCGTGGCCAGCGTGCGGTCGTAGAAGCCGCCGCCGTAGCCCAGCCGGTAGCCGCCGGGGCCGTAGCCCACGCAGGGCACGAACAGCAGCGAGGGCACGATCACCTCGGTGTCCTTGGGCTTGGGGATGCCGTAGGCGTCCTCCTCCATCGGGCAGCCGGGGTACCAGGCATGGAAGGTGAGGGTCTTGTGCACCTTGTCCACCACCGGCAGGCCGATGCGGCGCCGCTGGGGCTCGTCGAGCAGTTCGCCGTCTTCCTTCCAGCGGTGCAGCGCCGGGAGCGGGTCGAACTCGCCCTTGATGGGCCAGTAGGCTCCGATGACGGTGTCGGGCCGGTCCACCAGCCAGATTCGCATGACGCGCTGAAGCAGGTCCGCCCGCTGTAGGCGGTCGGGGAGGTTCAGGCGTTCTTCTACCAGTGCGCGGCGCAGGGCTGCTTTGTCCATCACATAATTCCCCCAATGCAATTGCTCAAGATTCTGACACCGCTCGTCGCGGGCGCCTTGCTCGCCGGTGGCGCGACCCTTGCGGTCGCGCAAAACCGGGGTGACGATACCCTGCTGGAGATGCAGCAGGCCTTCCGCAAGGGCGACCGGCAACGGCTCACCCAGCTGCTGCCGAGTGCCCGTGGCCACGTGCTCGAGCCCTGGGCCGCCTACTGGGAGCTGCGGACCCGCCTCGGCGAGGCCCTGCCGCAGGAGGTGGGCGCCTTCCTGCAGCGCTACGCCGGCACCTACCAGGAAGACCGCCTGCGCAACGACTGGCTGCTGCTGGTGGGCCAGCGCCGCGACTGGGTGCAGTTTTCCGAGCTGCACCCGCAGTTCCGCATGGGAGACGACCGCGAGGTGCGCTGCTACGCGCTGCTGATCGAGCAGATCAAGGGCACGGCGCCGGCCGGCGCCATCGAGGAAGTGCTGCGCAACTGGTACGGCCAGCGCGAGGCCGACGATGGCTGCACGCACGCGGTGGCCGAGTTCTATGCCGACAAGAAGGTCACGGCCATGGACATCTGGCGCAAGGCGCGCCTGTCGGCCGAGGCCAACCGCGCCCGCGCCACGCGCAACGCGGTCGAGATCGTGGCGCCCGAGGCGCTGCCGCAGCTGCGCGAGGTGTTCGATTCGCCCGTCAAGTTCCTGGCCAGCCGCGCCACGGCCGCCGGGCGCGTGCGCCAGGAGCTGGTCGTGCTCGGGCTCATCAAGATGGCCATGGCCGACCCCGGCGCCGCGGCGCGGCTGCTGGATGCCAAGTGGGGCGTGCAGCTGTCGTCCGAGGAGCGCAACTGGGTCTGGGGCGTGATCGGCAAGCAGACGGCGATCGCGCTGTCGCCGGACGCCATGGGCTACTTCGGCAACGTGTCCAAGGACGCCGACCTGTCCGACGACACCCTGGGCTGGAAGGTGCGCGCCGCCCTGCGGGCCGGGCAGTGGAAGCAGGTGGCGCGCGCCATCGACGCCATGTCGCCCACCGCCCGCCAGGACAGCACGTGGACCTACTGGCGTGCCCGCGCCTGGCTGTCCAACCGTCCGGGCGACGAAGACAAGGCCCGCGCCCGCGAGCTGCTCGAACGCATCGCGGGCACCAACGGCTTCTATGAAATGCTGGCCCTGGAAGAGCTGGGACATCGCGTGGTGCTGCCGGCCGCGCCCCTGCCGCCGACGCCCGAGGAAAAGGCCGCCGTGCGCGCCAACCCGTCGCTCAACCGCGGGCTGTACGCCATCTTGCTGGGGCTTCGCGGCGAAGGCGTGCGCGAATGGAACTACGCCACCAACCTGCACAGCCCGGGCGGCATGGCCGACCGCGAGCTGCTGGCCGCCGCCGAGTTCGCCTGCCAGCGCGAGGTGTGGGACCGCTGCATCAACACCAGCGAGCGCACCAAGGCGGCGTTCGACGCATCGCAGCGCTTTCCCATGCCGTTTCGCAGCACGGTGGTGGCGCGGTCGCAGGCCATCGGGCTCGACCCGGCCTACGTGTACGGGCTCATCCGCCAGGAAAGCCGCTTCGTCATGGACGCGCGCTCGGGCGTGGGGGCTTCCGGCCTCATGCAGGTGATGCCGGCCACGGCCCGCTGGACGGCCCGCAAGATCGGCATGGCGAATTTCACGCCCGACCAGATCAACGACCGCGAGACCAACATCACCATCGGCACCGCCTACCTCAAGCTGGCGCTGGACGATTTCGACGGCTCCATGCCCCTGGCCGCTGCGGCCTACAACGCCGGCCCGGGCCGCCCGCGCAACTGGCGCAACGGCCCGCTGCTGGAGGCGGCCATCTGGGCGGAGAACGTGCCTTTCAGCGAAACGCGCGACTACGTGAAGAAGGTGCTGGCCAACACGACGCTGTACGCCGCGATCCTGAGCGGACAGCCGCAGTCGCTCAAGGGGCGGCTGGGCAGCGTGGGGCCGCGCGATGCCGCGGTGCCGGAGCCGAACAAGGACCTGCCCTGATTCCTGCGCGGTGCCGGGTGCGAGGGCGCCCGGCACCGCGGTTTCACCCCGCCGCGGAGGGCGGCCGTTT
This sequence comes from Acidovorax sp. SUPP950, assembly GCF_030158935.1. Taxonomy (NCBI): domain Bacteria; kingdom Pseudomonadati; phylum Pseudomonadota; class Betaproteobacteria; order Burkholderiales; family Comamonadaceae; genus Acidovorax; species Acidovorax sp. SUPP950. The sequence goes on from NZ_BQXE01000002.1 coordinate 130,738, forward strand.
CATAAAAAAAACCATGTCCAACAAGAAGAGAATCGGGGCCGCTGCGGCCATCGCCTTGGCAGCCGGGTTGCTGTGCGGGGCCGTTTCGGCGCAGCCGGTCTACAAGTGGGTGGATGCGCAGGGCCGCACGCAGTATGGCCAGCAGCCGCCGGACCTGTCCACGGCCGAGCAGCCGCAGTTGCACAACACGGTGCCGTTCGGCAGCAGCGGCGGGACCGGTTCCGCCGCCGCGCCGCGCAAGCTGCCCCGGGACGTGCAGGACCAGGTGAATGGCCTGGCGCAGGGTTTGACCAAGACGCAGCCGGGCAAGGTGCCGCTGTCCTGCGGCAGGGCAGTGAGCAACGCGACCTCGGGCCTGGACACCATGCTGGAGACCGGCGACAAGAACGCACGCGACGGCTACCTGACCCGCGAGCAATACGAAGCCACGGCGGGCAAGATCCGCGCCACGCGCAGCCACATCACGGTCGGCGACTGTGAATCGGCCACGGGCGTCAAGCGCGACTTCTACCAGTGCATTTCCAACGACCGCAACCACGTGATGGGGTGCGCGCAGCAGCACCGCTTCTGAAGCCCGGCCTGCCGGCGCTCAAGGCACGTCGTCGCCCGTGGGCGGGGCCTTGCGCCCGGTGACCATGGCCCGCACGAGATTCTCGCGGTGCTTGTACCCGGTGAACAGCACGCCGCCCACGTGCAGGGCGACCAGGCCCAGCAGGGTCCAGCCCAGGCCCTCGTGCAGGTTGGCGAGCCAGCCGTAGCCCCAGAACAAGTCGGTGGTGTAGAGCCAACCGGTGAACCCCAGCAGACCGATGCAGCCCAGCAGCGCCACCACCATCCAGCCGCCCAGCGGGTTGTGGCCCAGGTGGCGCGGCGCGCGTCCCGCGCCCACGGCCCGCGCGTAGGCCCAGGTGGCGGCCGGCCCGCGCACGAACTGCGCGAAGCGCGCGTGGTGCCGGCCCGCGAAGCCCCAGGCCACGCGTGCGCAGGCGATGGCCAGGGCGGCGTAGCCCAGGTTCTCGTGCAGGGGCCCCAGCCGGTGGCGGGTGATCCAGGCCGCGGCGACCGAGGCCACCAGCGACCAGTGCAGGAGCCGCACCGCCGCGTCCCACACGGGAACAGGCGGGTGGGGCGGGTTACTTTTCTTCAACGCGTTCCAGCGTCTTGGGGTCGAAGAACGCTTCCACGCGCTTGCCCTGCGGGTCCTTGCCGTACACCTCGTAGCAGGTGGGGGTCTTTTCCATGCGGCGCACGGTCCAGCCTTCCTTGACCAGCTTTTCCTGCAACTCGGTGTGGGGGCGCCATTCCGAAGCGGGATGGGCGGGGCACTGCACGTCGCCGTGCGCCCAGGCACCGCTGGCGGCCACAGTCAGGGCCAGGGCGATGGCGGCACGGCGAAAGGGGGTGGAATTCATGGTGGGCTCCTGCAAAGAAAGGGAATGGGAGGACGAAACGGTTTCGAACAGCGCAGCGTGTCAGGTCTGCGCCCAGCGGCGCAGGAGATTGTGGTACACGCCCGTGAGCTGCAGCAGCCGCGGGTCGGCGGCGTCCAGCGAGGGGGTCAGGCGCTGGATGGTCTGGTCCAGATCGAAGAGCAGCGTGCGGTCGCCCTCGTCCTGCACCAGGCTTTCGATCCAGAAGAACGAGGCGATGCGCGCGCCGCGCGTGACCGGCGTCACGCGGTGCAGGCTGCTGGAAGGGTAGAGCACCAGGTCGCCGGCTTCGAGCTTGACGCTCTGCACGCCGAACGGGCCTTCGATCTCCAGCTCCCCGCCGTCGTATTCGTGCGGATCGGCGAGGAACAGCGTGGCCGACACGTCGGTGCGCATCGACTGCTGCGTGCCGGGCCACTGCATGATGGCGCTGTCCACGTGCGCGCCATAGGTGCCGCCGTCGGCGTAGCGGTTGAACTTCGGCGGGTGGATCCTGCGTGGCAGGGCGGCCGCGATGAAGGTGGGGTGGCGGCCCAGCACCCGCAGCAGGTGCTGGCCCAGTTCCACCGCCACCTCGCTGGCGTCGTCGAGCTGTTCGTTGCGCTTGACCGACCGCGCCAGCGTGCCGGCGGTGGCGCTGCCGCTGCGCCAGTCGGCGCCATCCAGGCGCTGGCGGAAGTGGCGGATTTCGTCCGCGTCCAGAACGTGTTCGAGGGTGATCAGCATGGCGTTTCTTCGGACAAGGAGGGAAAGGCCGGCGGCTGGGCCACGAGCGCGCCCGGGCCGATGTCGGCCAGCGTGGCGCAGCCGGCCAGCGCCATGCAGGCCTGCAGTTCTTCGATCAGCAGGCGCAGCAGGTGGGCCACGCCCAGCGCGCCGGCCACCGCCAGCGCATAGACCTGCAGCCGGCCGATCAGCACGGCATCGGCGCCGAGCGCCAGCGCCTTGAACACGTCGGTGCCGCTCCGGATGCCGCCATCGAACAGCACGGGCCAGCCGGGGCCCACCGCCGCTCGCACGGCGGGCAGCATCTGCAGGCTGGCGGGGGCGCCGTCCAGCCCGCGCCCACCGTGGTTGGAGACGACAATGCCCGCCACGCCCCGGGCCTGCAAGGCGGTGGCGTCGTCGGGGTGCAGCACGCCCTTGATCCAGACGGGCAGGTGCGTCTGCGCCATCAGCCAGTCCAGGTCGGCCCAGGTGGGCGCGAAGTGCATGGCATGGAAGACCCGGCCCTGGCCCGGCTGCGGGGCGGGCGGCTCCACCGCCGCCTGGCCGCGCAGGTTCTCGGCCACGCAGGTCGGCGGCATGCGAAAGCCCGCCGCCAGTGCCTGGCGGCCGGCGGTCTGCAGGGCCGCGTCCAGCGTGACGACGATCGCGCGGTAGCCGGCCGCCTCGGCGCGGCGAACCAGCTGCAGCGTGTCCTCCCGCCGTGGCTGGAAGTACAGCTGGAACCAGCGCGCCGGGCCGCTGGCCTGCGCGATCGATTCGAGCGTGCGGGACGACAGGGTGCTGGCGACCAGGCAGGTGCCGGTGGCCTCGGCCGCGCGCGCGATGGCGATCTCGCCGTGCGGGTGTGCCAGGGCCTGGAACGCCACCGGTGCGAGGGCCAGCGGGTGCTCCCAGGCCTCGCCGCCCACCACCGCCCGCACATGGCCATGGCGCACGTCGCGCAGCAGCCGGGGCAGCACGGCCCAGCCGTCGAAGGCGCGCCGGTTGGCCTGTGCCGACGTGCCCAGGCCGCCGCCGCCCGCCACGTAGGCGTGGTGCGCGGCATCCATGTGCTTGGGCGCGAGCAGGGCGTAGTCGAGCGCGCCGTGCACGCCGGGCGGAATGCGGTCCGGCGGCGGAGGCGGTGCGGTGAAGGGAGGGGCTGGGGTCATCGTTGAAAGCGGCAATGCCGGGCAGAGCCCGGCATTGGATCAGACCCGGGGCGCCGTTGCCAGCGCGCCGATCAGAACTCGTAGTCGAGCGTGACGCGCACCGCACGCCCGTCGCCCTTGTACAGGAACGAGCCCGAGCGGTACACCGCCGTGTAGTAGTCCTTGTCGCCGGCGTTGAGCACGTTGACGCGGATGTCGGCGTGCTTGTTCAGGCGGTACGAGGCGAACAGGTCGTACACGGTGAACGAGGGCACGGGCTGCGCGCAGGTGCCGTTGGTGTAGCTCGCGCCGGTGTCGGGCTGGCCGCCGCAGCGGTCGCTTTCGTGCCGCGCCGTGGCGCCCACGGACAGCGCGGGGGTCAGCTGGTACTTGCCCTGCACCGAGAACGAGCGGTCGGCGAAGTTCGACAGCGGCAGGCCCACGTTGGCCGCCGTGGCCGACTTGAGCACCTTGGACTTCATGAACGCCACCCCGGCCTGCACCGTGAACTGGGAGGTCACGTTGCCCACCAGGCCGAATTCGACGCCGCGCACGCGGTTCTTGCCGGTGTTGAAGGTGCCCAGCGAGTCGTAGTTGGCGCCTTCCATCACGTCGGACTTGGTGGTCTGGAACGCCGCGGCCGTGAACAGCAGCTTGTTGTCCAGCAGGTTCCACTTGGTGCCGATTTCCAGATTGCGCGAGGTCTCGGGCTTGGCGCCGGCGGCGCTGCCGTTGTAGACCACCAGGCCGCCGTAGCCGCTGCTGGTGCCGGTGTCGGATTCGCCGCCGTTGATGTCCTGGGCCGAGCCGTAGCTGGCGTACACGATGCCCATGGGGTTGATCTTGTACGACACGCCCAGGTGGCCGTTGAGCAGGGTGTCGGTGTAGCTGTAGTTGCCCGTCTGCGCGGCCGTGGTGGCGTTGCGCGTGACGAGGCTGAAGTCGGTGTAGTCGGCGCGCACGCCGCCGAACACCGTCCATTGGTCGGTCAGGTCCACCGTGTCCATGGCGCTGAGCGCGAAGCTCTTGACCTGCCAGTCGTTGGCCCAGGGCGTCTGGGCGATCTGCCGGCCCATGATGGAGTTCAGGCCCGGCGTGACGGCGCCCGAGGGGCCCGAGAGGCAATAGGCCGTGTTGGCGCCCGTGCCCGCCTGCGTGCGGCAGTTGAATGCGCCGGTGTTGGTGACGGCGTAGTTGCCGCGCGTCACCTGGTGGTCCGTGTATTCGAGGCCGAAGATGAGTTCGTTCTTCTTGCCGGCGATCTCGGTGTCCCAGCGCAGGTTGGTCTGGTGCGCGAAGTACTTCACTTCCTGCCAGCCGTTGTGCGTGCTCAGCGAGGCGCTGGTGAACGGCGTGCCGTTGCTGTAGCGCGTGCCGCCCGAGGCGCCGGTGACCACGTAGCCGTTGTCGGACGTGCCGTAGCGCGTCAGGCTGGTGAGGGTCTTGTCGGGCGCGATGCGCCACTTGACGCGTGCCGTCAGGGCGTCCACGTCGGAGTTCAGGAAGTCCTGGCTCTGCGCGTACACGGGCACGCCGGTGGCGGGCACGCGGTTGGGCACCGTGCCGAGCAGGTAGCTGCCCAGGTCGGGGTACTTGTCCCTGGCGCGCAGGCCGTAGTAGTCCAGCGTGACCGACAGGTTGGCATTGGCTTCCCACAGGCCCGACAGCGCCAGGCCCTCGCGGCGGCGCTTGGACGGGTCGCGGTCCGGCACGCCTTCGGTGCTGTACAGCGCGTTGGCGCGCAGCGCGAACTGATCCGAGAAGCCCTTGTTGGCATCCAGCGTGGCGCGGCGGTAGCCGTCGCTGCCCGCGCCCACGGAGATGCGCGAAAAGTCGTAGTCCAGCGTGGCCTGCTTGGTGATGGCGTTGATCGCGCCACCGGCCGAGCCGCGGCCGGCAAAGGTCGAGTTCGGGCCCTTGGTGATTTCGAGCTGCTCGATGGCGAAGCTCTCGCGCGTCGTCATGCCGGGGTCTCGCAGGCCGTCCACGAACACGTCGCTGCGGGCTTCCTGGCCGCGGATGATGTAGCGGTCGCCGAAGGCGTTGCCGTTCTCGCCCGTGCCCAGGGTGATGCCGGGCTGGGCCGCGAGGATCTGCTTGAGGTCGGTGAAGCCGGAGTCGTCGATCGCGGCCTTGGTCACCACCGAAATGGTCTGGGGCGTTTCCGCCAGGGGCCGTGTGTGGCGCACGTCGGCCGAGGTCTTGGCCTTGTAGGGCGCGCCCACTTCGGCGTTGGGGTTGGGATCGATGGCCTGGTCCTGCACCGTCACGGTCGGCAGGACGGTGGCGTCCTGCGGCGGTGCGGTCTGGGCCATGGCGGCCCAGGGCAGCAGCATGGCGGTGGAGAGGCTGGCGGCAACGCCCTCGGCCAAGCGGAGGCTGCGGGGTTTCTTGACGGGGTTGGAGTGTTTCATTTTGTTGTCAGAACCAAAAACAGCCGCGATTATTGATACGAATCACTCTCGTTAAGGTGTTGTCTGACAGGGGCGTGGCGTGGAATCTGACAATTTGTAAGATTTCCGCCACAAATTGCGCACGGGAGGTGCGCCGGGCGAGGGGTGGGAGGTGCAAGCGGCCCCGGCACGGGCGTGCCGCGCCAGCAAGGCCGGGGGCCGCGCCTTCTGCCCTACCGGTTGTGGATCTGCGTGCCCTGGAGGGCGGCCGCGCCAGAGCGCACGAGGTCCTGCACCGTGCCCTCCATCCAGGCCTGCAGCGGCTGCTCGGCGAAGTAGCGCGCGTGCAGCAGCGCGAAGTACGGCGTCGCGGCGGCCCAGGCCCAGAGCCGCTGCGCCTCGGCCTGCTGCCACTCCAGCAGCTTGTACTTCACGAGCACCTTGGCGGCGTAGCGCGCGTGCTTTTCGGGTGCCTGCACGAAGCCGTCCAGCCGCCGCCGGGCGGCGTCCAGCGCCGGGGCAAGTCCGGTGAAGACGCGGCCATGCCCGGGCACGAGGGTGCGCGGCGCCAGCGACTCGATCAGGTCGAGCGTGGCCGCCACGTCGGCGAAGGCGCTGTCGCCCTCCAGCTCGGGAAAGACCACGCCGAAGCCGTTCTCCCACAGCGCGTCGGCCGAGATCAGCACGGCGTCGACCGGCTCGAACAGCACGATCGAATGCGGGTCGTGCCCGGGGGCCGCATGCACCTGCCAGGCCCGGTCGCCGAGCATCACTTCAGTGCCCGGCTGCAGCACTCCGTCCATGCGAAACGGTGGGCAGTCCTGGCCCGTGGGCGTGTAGCTCAGGGCGTCGGCGTCCCACTGGCGCACATGGGCCGCCTGGCCCGGGGGGATGAAGGTGCCGAGGGCGGGCCAGGCCGCCTGCAGCGCGGCGTTGCCGCCGCAATGGTCGCTGTGCAGGTGGGTGTTGAGCACGCGGTCCAGCGCGCGGCCCTGCAGTGCGCCCTGCAGCAGCGCGACGGTCTGCGCGGCATGGGTGCAGTAGCCGGTGTCCACCACCGCCGTGTGCCCGGCGCCGATGAACACGATGTTGTTGGCCGACAGCCAGCCGCGCTCCAGCACGGTCATGCCGGGGGGCAGGGGCGCGGGGCCGGAGGGCGTCGAAAGGGGGGGCATGGCGGTGGCTTTCATGGCGCGCCGCCCCGGGCCGTCTAGAACGTCACGCCGGCAATGAGTATGACATTCGCATAGGGCGTGCATTCGCCGGTGCGCACCATCACCCGCGCCTGCTGGCACAGCCGTTTGAATTCCTCGTGCGGCACGGTCTCGGGTGCCACGGGCAGCAGGCACCAGTCCGGCAACTGGCCTTCGGCGCGTTCGACGGCTTCGGTGGCGACGATGGCGCGCTCCACCTGCAGTTCGGAGAGGACGGCGCACAGCACCTCGTCCACGGCGGGGATGCCGGCCGTGACGGCCAGGTCGATGCGGCGTGGCCCGGAGGGAATGGGCAGGCCCGCGTCCCCGATGACCAGCATGTCGCCGTGGCCCATGCAGGCGATGGCATGCGAGAGTTCGGCGTGCAGCAAAGCGCGGCGTTTCATAGCAATCTCCAGTCGGGTGGGCGGGGGCTGGCGGCGACGGCGTCGCGCGTGGGGATGGAGGGCTGGGCGCCGGGCCGGGTCACGCACAGCGCCGCGGCACGGATGCCGCCCTGCACGGCGGGGTCGAGCGCCTCGCCCCGTCCGAGCGCGACGGCGAGCGCCCCCAGGAAGGTGTCTCCGGCGGCGGTGGTGTCCACGGCCTGCACGGCCATGCCGGGGTGGTGGCGGCAGCCATAGGCATCGGCCGCCACGGCGCCGGCGGCGCCGAGCGTGACCACGACGCGCGCCGGGCCGCGCGCGCGCAGCCGCCGGGCGGCGTGCGCCGCCTCGTCCGGGGTCTGGACAGCACCACCCACCAGGGCGGCGGCCTCGACCTCGTTCACGACCAGCGTGTCCACCAGCGGCCACAGCGCATCGGGCAGGGGCTGCATGGGCGAGGGGTTCAGCACCACGCGGCAACTGGCGGCGTGCGCCTGGGCGGCCGCGGCCAGCACCTGGGGCAGCGGCACTTCGAACTGGGCGACCAGGCAGGCTGCTCCCTGCACCGCGGGTGCCAGGGTGGCGGGGTCCAGCACGAACTGCAGGTTGGCCCCAGCGGCCACGACGATGCGGTTTTGCGCCGCGTCGTCCACCACGATGGCGGCCAGACCGGTCGGGGCGCTGTCGTCGGTCTGCACACCCGAGTGGTCGATGCCGTCGGCGTCAAGCGCTGCCCGCAGCGCCTGGCCGTTGCCGTCGGCGCCCACGCGCCCGAACAGGTGCACGTCCGCGCCCAGGCGGGCGCATGCCACGGCCTGGTTGCCGCCCTTGCCGCCGGGAATGTGGTTCAGCGAGTGCGCCATGACGGTTTCGCCGGCGCCGGGCGCCTGGGGCACGCGCAGCACCAGGTCCATGTTGAGGCTGCCGACGACGGCAATGCGGGGGCGGGAGGGAGAGGCGGCGTTCATGCGCGGGAAAGAAGGGACAAAAAAAGGAAAGGAGCCCGGCAGGGTCAGGAAAAAAGGTACCGGGCCGTGGAAGCCCGCACGCGCAGTTCGGGTTGCAGCAGCATCTGGCGCGGCTCCTGCCGCTTGCCGTCGATGCGTTCGAGCAGCATGTCCACCGCCAGCGTGCCGATGCGCAGCTTGGGCTGGGCGACGGTGGTGAGCGGCGGGCTGGTGAAGGCGGCCAGTTCGATGTCGTCGAAGCCGACGACCGACAGGGCATCGGGAATGCGCAGCTGCCGCTCGTTCGCGGCGCACAGCGCACCCATGGCCATGAGGTCGTTGCACACGAAGACGGCGCTCGGTGCGGAAGGAGCACGGAACAGCGCCTGCATGGCCTCGTAGCCGCTCTGGCTGGTGAAGTTGCCGTGCGACAGCATGCCCTCGGAGGAAGCACCGGCCTCGGCCAGCGCCTCGCGCCAGCCCGCGATGCGCTGCTCGCTGGGCGCCAGCCCCTGCGGCCCGCCGATGCAGGCGATGCGGCGGTGCCCCAGGTCCAGCAGGTGGCGGGTGGCCAGCCGCCCGCCCTGGGCGTGCGCGGTTTCCACCAGGTCGCAGGGCGGCTGGGGCACCTCGATCTCGCGGTCCACGAGCACGGTGGGGATCGAAAGGTTTTCCAGCTGCCGCGCCAGCGTGGCGTCGTGCCCGGTCGAGACCACGATCAGCCCGTCGATGCGCCGCTCGGCCAGCACCTGCAGGTAGGAGGCCTGGCGCTGCGCCTCGTCGTTGGTGTTGCACAGGATGAGGTTGTAGCCGGCGCCGAAGCAGCGGTCCTCCACGCTGTGCACCACCTCGGCGAAGTACGGGTTGGAGCTGTTGGGGATCAGCATGCCCAGGGTGCGCGTGTGGTTGCGCTTGAGGCTGCGCGCGATGGCGCTGGGCACGTAGCCCAGCTCGCGGATCGCGGCCTCCACGCGCGCGCGGCCCTCGGCACTCACGTGGCGCGTGCCGTTGACCACGTGCGACACGGTGGTCACCGACACTTCGGCACGGCGGGCGACGTCCTTGATGGTGGCCATGGGATCAGGGGTGCAGGTGCGGGGCGGCCCGGGGATTAAACGGCTGCCCGGCGCTGGCGCACGGTATCGACGATCACGGCGGCCACGATCACGCAGCCGGTGATGATGCGCTTGCTCGGCTCGCTCGCGCCGATCTGCGCCAGGCCCGCCTCCAGCACCGCGATGATGAGCACGCCGAACGCGGTGGTGATGACCGAGCCGCGCCCGCCCATCAGGCTGGTGCCGCCGATCACCACGGCGGCGATCACCTGCAGCTCCATGCCGGTGCCGGCATTGGGGTCGGCCGCTTCCAGGCGCGCGGACTGCATCAGCCCCGCCAGCCCGGCCAGCAGGCCGGTGAGCGCGAACACCGCGATGCGGATGGGGCGCGGGTCCACGCCCGCCAGGCGCATGGCCTCTTCGTTGGTGCCGATGCCCACCAGGCACCGGCCGAACACCGTGCGCGACAGCACCAGCTGCGCCACCACCACCAGCACGAGGGCCAGCACGAACGCGACCGAGACGCCGCCCGCCACGGGTGCCGACAGCCAGGAGATGGCATCGCCCACGTATTGCGTGCGCGAATCGGTCACCACGTAGGCGCCGCCGCGCACCGCCTCCAGCATGCCCAGCGAGACGATGAACGAGGGCAGGCGCCAGGCCACCGACACCGCACCGGTCACCGTGCCGCAGATCAGGCCGGTGGCCAGCGCCAGCGCGGCCGCGGCCGGCACGCTCCATTTCCACTGCAGGATGGCGGCGGCCGACGTGGCTGCCGACAGCGCCATCACCGAGCCCACCGACAGGTCGATGCCCGCGATGATGAGCACGAACGTCATGCCCACCGCCATCACGGCCAGCGCCGGGATCTCGTTGGCGATGGTGACGAAGGTCTCGCGGCTCCAGAAGTACTCGGACATCCACGAAAACAGCACGACCATGCCGACCAGCACCGCCGCCAGCCCCAGGAAGGTGCCCAGTTGCGTGCGCCAGACGGAGGCGGATGTGGCGGCGGAAGAAGAAGGGGCGGCGGCCTGGGGCGCCGGTGCGGGGGTGTTCATGCGGAAAGGGGTTTTTGGGCGGCCGTGCGGCCACCGGGTTCGGAAAAAGCGGCCGCGAGCAGGGACTGTTCGGTCCACTGGCCGCGTTCGAACACGGCCACCAGGCGCCCGGCGCTCATCACGCCGATGCGGTCGGCCATGGCCATCAGTTCGCGCAGGTCGGACGACACCATGCACAGCGCACGCCCGGCGTCCGCCATGCGGTCGAGTTCGGCATACAGGTCGGCGCGCGCGCCCACGTCCACGCCGCGCGTGGGCTCGTCCAGCAGCAGCACGCGGCCGTCGCGGTGCAGCCAGCGGGCGAACACCACCTTCTGCTGGTTGCCCCCCGACAGCTGGCCCACGGGCTGCTCGGGCCCGCGGCAGCGCACGCCCAGCGTGCGGATGAAACCCTGCACCACGCTGCTTTCGTGCGCCCGGCGCAGCCAGCCCAGGCGCGAGACGGCCGACAGGTCGGACAGCGTGGCGTTCACGCGGATCGGCTGCGTGAGCAGCAGGCCCTGCGACTTGCGGTCCTCCGCCACCAGCCCGATGCCCGCGGCGATGGCCTGCATCGGCGAGGCGAAGCCACGCGGAATGCGGCGTTCGCGCGGCTCGTAGAAATTGTTTGCTATTGAATTTGTAGCGGTATGCCCTAGTACCGATTGTGCTGGAGGCCGATTTGGATCATGTCCTTCGGACAGCACCACCGTGCCCCGGTCCGCCCGGTCGGCGCCGAACAGCAGGCGCAGCAGCTCGGTGCGGCCCGAGCCCACCAAGCCGGCGATGCCGAAGACCTCGCCCGCGCGCAGCTCCAGGTTCACGTCCTGTACCGCCGTGCCCCGGCCCAGGCCCTCGGTGCGCAGCACCACCGGGCCGGCCTGGCGGCGTGGGCGGTGTTCCAGGTCGCTCACCGCGCGGCCCACCATGCGCTGCACCAGATCGGCCTCGCTCAGTCCGGCCATGGGGCGGGCATCCACCAGCGCGCCGTCGCGCAGCACGGCCACGCGGTCGGCGATGCGGCGCAGTTCCTCCAGCCGGTGCGACACATAGACGATCGCCACCCCGCGCGCCGTGAGCCGCGCGATCTGCTCAAACAGGTAGTTGGTCTCCCGCGGCGTGAGCATGGCGGTGGGCTCGTCCAGCACCAGCACGCGCGTGTCGTCGTGCAGGTTGCGGGCGATCTCCACCATCTGCTGCTGCCCCAGCCCCAGCCGCGCGACCGGCGTGGCCGGGTCGATGTCGGTCAGGCCGATCTTGGCCAGCTGCGTGCGGGCGGCCGCATGCAGCGCGCCGCGGCGCAGCCAGCCCGCGCGGTGCGGCAGGCGGCCCATCAGCAGGTTCTCGGCCACGGTGAGCGTGGGAATCAGGCCCAGCTCCTGCATGACCATGCGCACGCCCTGGCCCTCGGCGTCGCGGCGCGAGGCGGGCGCATAGGGGTGGCCCGCGAGCCGCATGCTGCCGCGCGAGGCCGGCTCCAGCCCGCACAGGATCTTGGACAGCGTGCTCTTGCCCGCGCCGTTCTCCCCGGTGAGGGCCAGCACCTCGCCCGCATGCAGCGACAGCGTCACCGTATGGAGCACCGTGGTGGCGTGGTAGTCCTTGCCCACGCCGATCATCTCCAGCAGGGGGGCGGACGCGGGCGCGGCGGCGGGCGGCAAAGGGGGCACGGGGTCGGTCCTCAGATCAAAGGCGGCAGGCGAGGAGGTCGGCAGGCGCTGCGGGCGCGCTTACTTGCTGTCCTTGGTGACCAGCACCACCTCGGTCTTGACCTCGGCCGGCAGCTGGGCCTGCGGCGTCTTGGCGGCCAGGGCCTTCTGCACCAGTTCGATGCCGAACACGGCCTGCTTGGCGGCGTACTGGTCGGCCGTGGCGAGCACGCGGCCATCGGCCAGCATGGGCTTGATCGCGTTGATGTTGTCGTAGCCCACCACCTGCACCTTGCCGGCCTTGCCGGCGGCCTTCACCGCGGCCACCGCGCCCAGCGCCATGCTGTCGTTGCCGGCCAGCAGCGCCACCAGGTCGGGGTGCTCGCGCAGCATGCCGGCAGCAACCGTGTTGCCCTTCTCGATCTCCCACTGACCGGACTGCACGCCCACCACCTTGATGTTGGCGGCCTTCATCGCATCCTGGAAGCCCAGCGTGCGCTGCTGGGCGTTGAACGTGGTCGACACGCCTTCGATGATGCCGACCTTGTCGCCCGCCTTGATCGATTTGGCCAGGTAGTCGCCCACCAGCTTGGCGCCTGCGCGGTTGTCGGGGCCGACGAAGGGCACGGTCAGGTTCTTTTCCTTGAGTGCATCGGTGTCCAGGCGGTTGTCGATGTTCACCACCAGGATGCCCTTGTCCACCGCCGCCTTGACGGCCGGGACCAGCGCCTTGGAATCGGCCGGCGCCAGCACGATGGCGTTGACCTTCTGCGCCACGGCCTGCTCGATCATCTTGATCTGCGCGGCGGTGTCCGTCTCGTTCTTAATGCCGTTGGCCACCAGCGTGTATTCGCTGGCATGCGCCTTCTGGTGCGCTTTGGCGCCGTCTTCCATGGTGCGGAAGAACTCGTTGGCCAGCGATTTCATCACCAGCGCGATCTTGGGCTTGTCCTGCGCGAACGCGGGCGAGGCCAGCAGGCCCCCCAGCACGGCGAGGGCGGCGGCGGTTTGAACGGAGCGGCGGGTGAAGGGCATGGTGTCTCCTGGAAAAGGCGTTGTCGGGATACGGAATGCGCCGGTTGCGGACCCGATGGGGCTGTCTAAAGAGCCCCGATCTCCATCCGGAAAAACCGCCGCGGACCGCCATGGTAGCGAAAGCAAACGTTTGCGCAAACGTTTGCGCGTGGGGATTATCCCTGAGCCCAGGGTGCGGTGGTGCTTGGGAAGGGAGTCCGGCGGGCGGCTGCGGCCGGAAGAGAGACGGGGTGCGCGCACAGGGGCGCGGGTCGGCTGAAGGAGGGCGAACGGGTTGTTGCCGGCCTGGGAAAGACCAGTAGCAGGACCCGGGTGGGCTGACATCAGCGGATGCAGCTGTTACTTCCGCGTGCCACCCCGGCCGGGCGGCACGTCATCCGCCGCGGGCTGCCACGGCCCGGCGTGCGCCGGCCGAACTCAGTCAGCTGCGCAGTTCCCGGCGCAAGATCTTGCCCACATTCGTCTTGGGCAGCGCATCGCGGAACTCGATGTGCCGGGGCCGCTTGTAGCCGGTGAGGTGCTCGTGGCAGTAGCGCTCCACGTCTTCCTCCGACAGCGCCGGGTCGCTTTTCACCACGAACACCTTGATGGCCTCGCCCTGTTTCTCGTCCGGCACTCCGATGGCCGCGCATTCCAGCACGCCGGGGCACAGCGAGATCACCTGCTCCAGTTCGTTGGGGAACACGTTGAAGCCGCTCACCAGGATCATGTCCTTCTTGCGGTCGATGATGCGGGTGTAGCCGGCCTCGTCCATGATGCCGACGTCTCCCGTGCGCATGAAACCGTCCGCCGTGAAGGCCTTGGCGTTCTCCTCGGGCTGCTGGTAGTAGCCGGTCATCACGTTGGGGCCGCGGATGCAGATCTCGCCGGACTGGCCGATGGGCAGGCTCTCGCCGGCATCGTCCTTGATGGCGATGTCGATGCCCGGCAGGGGCAGGCCGATGGTGCCGGTGAACTGCGTGTTGTTCACCGGGTTGTTGGTGCCGATGGCGCAGGTCTCGCTCATGCCCCAGCCCTCGATCATGGTGCTGCCCGTCACCTTCTGCCACTGGCGCGCCGTGCCCTCCGACGCGGCCATGCCGCCGGCCTGCGACACGCACAGGTGCGAAAAATCGAGCGCAGCGAACTGCGGGTGGTGCAGCAGCGCGTTGAACAGCGTGTTGACCGCCGGCAGCATGTGGAAGGGCCGCTTCTTCAGCACCGCGACGAATTTCGGAATGTCGCGCGGATTGGGGATCAGCGTGAGGTGGGACCCCTGGCGGATCGCCAGCAGGCACAGCGTGAGCGCGAAGATGTGGTACAGCGGCAGCGCCGCGATGCTGTTGGCATGGCGCACGTCGCCCACCTTGGACAGCGCGGGCGTGAACCACGCCTCGGCCTGCAGCGTGGCGGCCACGATGTTGCGGTGCGTGAGCACCGCGCCCTTCGACAGCCCCGTGGTGCCGCCCGTGTACTGGAGGAAGGCGGTCGAATCCAGCGTGGCCTGGCTGGGCGCCAGCGTGCGCCGCTCGCCCAGGGCCAGCGCCTTGTTGAACGGCACCACCTGGCGGCCGTTGGTGAGTGGAATCTCGTAGGCCGGCACCATCTTGGCCAGGTGGCGCACGGCGAACGTGATCCAGCGCCCGAAGGCCGCGCCCAGCAGGTCGCCCATGCTGGCAACGCACACGTGCCGCACGGCGGTGCGGTCGATCACCTCGGCCAGGGTGTGGGCGAAGTTCTCCAGGATCACGATGGCGGTGGCGCCGGAATCCTTGAGCTGGTGCTCCAGCTCCCGCGCGGTGTACAGCGGGTTCACGTTCACGCAGGTGTAGCCGGCGCGCAGCACGCCCGCCATGGTCACGCCGAACTGCGGCACGTTGGGCAGCATGATGGCCACGCGCGCCCCGGGCTCCAGCCCCTGGCCCTGCAGCCAGGCGCCGAGCTGGGCCGACAGGCGGTCGAGTTCGCCGTAGGTCATCCACCGGTCCATGCAGACCGAGAAGGGGCGGTCGGCATGCTTGCGGAACGACTCCTCGAACAGGTGCGGCAGCGAGCGGTACTGCTCGGGCTCCACGCTGTGCGGCACCCCCGGAGGGTAGTTTTTCAGCCAGATCCGTTCCATGCGGTCGTCCCTTTCGTGCGCGGGTGGAGGTGGGCACGATTGTGGAAGCGGCTCGCGCCCTGTCCAGGGGGCTTGTCCTAGGCCCGTCCCGCAAGTGACATGATGCGGACTCGTTTTTTTTCAGGAGCGCCGGTCTTGACCAATGCACGATGGCAACGCGGAATGGTGGTGTGCAACCTGCTGCTGGCCGCCGGCTGGCTGGTGTGGCAATGGCCCGCCTCGCCCCTGCGGGCGGTGGCGGGCCTGGCCGCGGTGATGCTGCTGCTGCGGCTGTTCATGGGGCTGCAGTTCGTGTGCATGGCCCGCGTGAACCGGCGGGCCAGCCGGGCCGACGGGGTGCCGGCGCCGTCGCTGGCGCAGATGGTGCGCGCCTGGTCGGCCGAGGCGCGCTGGGCCAGCGTGGTGTTCGGATGGTGGCAGCCGTTTCGCTCCACCGCCGTGCCCGACTGGCTGCCGCCCCCCGTTGCCGGCGGCCCGCCGCCCGCGCGCGGCGTGGTGCTGGTGCACGGTTTCATCTGCAACCGCGGGTTCTGGACGCCCTGGATGAAGGTGCTGCGCAGCCGCGGCCACCCGTTCGTGGCGGTGACGATGGAGCCCGCGTTCGGCACCATCGATGACTATGTGGACACGCTGGACGAGGCGGTGCGCCGGGTCACCGCCGCCACGGGCCGCCCGCCGGTCGTGGTGGGCCACAGCATGGGCGGTCTGGCCGTGCGGGCGTGGCTGCGGGCGCGGCAGGCCGATGCGCGCGTGCACCGCGTAATCACGCTGGGCTCGCCCCACCAGGGCGCCTGGGCGGCGCGGTTCAGCCGGTCCGCCAACGGCCGGCAGATGGTGCCCGGGGGCGAATGGCTGCGGCAGCTGGCGCAGGACGAGCCGCCCGGGCGCGCGGCGCTGTTCACCTGCTTTTATTCCAACTGCGACAACGCGGTGTACCCGGCCGCCACGGCCACGCTGGACGGCGCGGACAACCGCCTTCGCGAGGGCCTGGCGCACGTGCAGATGGCGTTCCATCCGCCGGTGGTGCGGGAGTGCCTGGACCTCATCGCGGCGCCGTAGGCCCGCAGGGCATTGCCGCCTGCTTCTACGCCGCGGCCGCCGCGGAGCGCCGCGCGTTGAAGTCGTCCGATCCCACGCCCATGTCCTTGCCGTACTGCGGCGACACATAGGCCACGTTGACCCCGGCCAGCAGCCGCTTGAGCTGCTTCACGGCGGCCACGTTGCCGCTGCTGAAATCGTCGGGCAGCGTGAGCCGGTCCTGGTAGGCCAGCTGGAAGGCCCGCTTGTCGTCCGTCGAGCCGTTTTGCGCGGCCTTGAATGCCAGGGCGATTTCCCGCAGGCCCGCATCGGCGGATTCGGGCGTGCCAAAGCCCGCGCGCAGCGCCGCCCGGCCTTCTTCGGTGGAGATGGCCATCACATCGACCGGCACCGGTTTGGCCGCTGGCGCCGGCGTGGCGGAGACCGGGTGCAGCGCCGGTTTCGCGGCTGGGTGCTTTGGCGGGCGGGGCTTGAGGTGCGCCTTGGGTGGTGGAGGCGGGGGCGGCGGCGGAGCGGCGGCGGCCTCGGCTTCGGCCTTGGCAGTGGTTTCGGCCACGGCGGCCGTCTCGGCGGCGGCGGCCGCGTCCGCCGGGGTTTCGGCCGGCGGCTCTGCGGGCGGCATGGTTTGCGGGGCGAACCGTCCCAGGGTGTGGTTCAGGAACTTCTGCAGTGACTGACCGGTGGTCAGCAGCGACTGGCCGATGTCGGCCAGTTCTTCGCGGATCTCCTGCGACAGCCGCGTCTTGTTCTCCACCATGTGCTGGAGCGCGCCGGACAGCGCATGCAAGGCCGGTGCAGCCTGGGTGGCCAGGCGCTGCACCCGGGCCAGCACCTCCTGGGCCTGCGCGGCGGTGGTGATCTGCACGGTGTTGGCGCTTTCCAGGCCGATGGCCACGGCGGCATGGGCCACGGACTGGAAGGCCGCCGACGCCGCCTGCAGCCTGGCCGGCAGCACCGAGTACCGCGTTTCCATGGGCGCCTGGGCGGAGGCCGCGCCGCTGGCTGCGCTGCTGCCGCTGCTCTGGAAGGACGGTCTTTGGGGCAGGACCGAAGGGCGGGGCGCCTGCGGACGCGGGCTGGCGCCCTGCAGGATGGAGGGGCGCACCTGCGGCAGCACCGACGCCCGCGGGGGGCGCTGTGCGGCAGCCTCCGGCCGGGCGGGGTCCTGCGGCGCTGGGGCCGGGGGAAGCACCGAGCTGCCGAACGCCCCTTGCGGCGCGGGCGCATAGGGCGACTGGAACGTGTTCATCGCCGAGTGCGACTGGTACGCCTGGGGCGGCAGAAAGCTCTGGCGCAGCGGCGACTGGTATTGCGGCGGCAGCTTCGAATGGCGCTGGTAGGTCTCGGGCGGCTCGGTGCCGGGCCGCTGGGGCGACTGGAACTGCGGCGGCAGCAGCGAATGCCGCACCACGTGCAGGGGCGCACGCGGCGGCATCGACGGGGCGGAGGACAGGCGCCGGGCCAGCTCGGGCAGCGTTGGTTCGGCGGAGGGCGGTTGGCGCCTGCGCCGCACGGGCGCGACGGGCGTCATCAGCCCCGGCGAGGGATCGACGACGATGCCCGGTGCGGGACGCAGCGGTGACGAAATGCCAGAAATGCGCGACATGGATGGATTCCTCGGGGAATCCGCCGCCAATGTGCCTCGCGCTGGGCGCCCGTTGGACCTTGCGGCGGATGACGGAGTCGATCATCCGCAGTCGCTGGGGGCTGCCCCGCCCCCGGCGCGAAGCCATGCCGCCGCGTGCGAAGAAGCGGCGGCCGGCCGGGTGCGCGCCGTCAGGCCGGCACGGCCTCGCGCTCGTCGGCCGCGAACTCGGGCTGGCCTTTGAGGCGCTCGTAGATCGGGGCGAAGTCGGCTGCGGTCATGTCGAACAGCTGCTGGAAGCTGTCGATGATGAAGTAGGTCTGCTGGTAGGTGTCGATCTTGTAGCGCGTGCGCATGGTGCGCTCCAGCTGCAGGGGAATGCGCTGCGGCTCGGGGCTGCGCACCGAATGGGCCAGCTCGCCCGAAGAACTCAGGATGCCCGCACCATAGGCCCGCAGGCCATCGTCCTGGCGGATCAGGCCGAACTCGATCGTGTACCAGTACAGGCGCGACAGCAGCTCGCAGGCGCCCAGGCCGTGGGCCTTGAGGCCGCCCTGGCCGTAGCGCTGCACGTAGTCGGCGAAGACCGGGTTGAACAGCAGCGGCACATGGCCGAACAGGTCATGGAAGATGTCGGGCTCGACGATGTAGTCGAACTCCTGCGGCGTGCGGATCCAGTCGGTCACCGGGAACTTGCGGTTGGCCAGCAGCGTGAAGAACGGCACCTCGGGGATCAGCCCCGGCACGCCCACCAGTTCCCAGCGCGTGGCCTTGTACAGGCGCTCGTTCACTTCCTCGAAGCGCGGAATGCGGTCGCGCGCGCCGAGCGAGGGCAGGGCCTCGATGAACGCATCGCTCGCCAGGCCCGGCAGCAGGGCCGACTGGCGTTCGTACAGGCGCCGGTAGGTGTCGTGGTCGGCCGCGGTGTAGGCCTCGTAGTCCTGCGCGCAGGTGTAGTCGGCGTTGGCGCGGGCGTA
Organism: Acidovorax sp. SUPP950; assembly: GCF_030158935.1. NCBI lineage: Bacteria > Pseudomonadati > Pseudomonadota > Betaproteobacteria > Burkholderiales > Comamonadaceae > Acidovorax > Acidovorax sp. SUPP950. The sequence goes on from NZ_BQXE01000002.1 coordinate 149,426, forward strand.
GTCGCCGCGGGGCGGGCGATCGGATTGTCCGTAGACGACGGGGGGCTGTCCCATGCTTGGCTCCTTGGGTTTTTGTATCCATGCCGCAGCCCCGGGCGTCCTGCCCCCGGCCGCGGCTAATCCATCTTGATCTTTGCGGCCTTGATCAGAAAACCGTACTTGCTGTGCTCCGAGCGCACGAACTGGCCGAAGCTCTCCAGCGTCAGGTCCTCGGGGTCGAGGCCCATCTTCTTGAAGCGCTCCGTGCTGGCCGGCGACTTCATGCCCGCGCTGAAGGCCATGGCGTAGCGGCGGGCGTCGGCATCGGGCAGCGCGACCGGGGCGAAGAGCCCGAACCACGTCACCACGTTGAAGCCCTGCACCTCGTCGTTGATGCTGCGCACGTCCGGCAGGTCGTCGTCCCGGCCCAGCGAGGTCACGCCCAGCGCCTTCAGCTTGCCCGCCTTGATGAGCGGCAGCGACGAAGCCAGGTTGTCGAACACCAGGCTCACTTCCTGCGCCTGCAGGGCCTTGAGCGCCGGGGGCGAACCCTGGAACGGCACGTGCGCCATGCGCGTGTTGGTCAGCGACTTGAACATCTCGGCCGCGATGTGGCCGATGCTGCCGTTGCCGCCCGAGCCGTACTTGAGCTGGTCCGGGTGCTTCTTGAGGTACTGCACCAGGTCGGTCGTGCTGCCGATGTTCAGGCTCTTGGCCTGCTCGGCGCTCATCACCAGCACGTTGGGCGTGCGCGCGACGAGGGCGATCGGCTTGAAGTCCTTGATCGGGTCGTACGGAAAGTTCTTGTACAGCCAGGGGTTCACCGCATGCGTGGCCACTGCGCCCATCACCAGCAGGTTGCCGCCGGCCGGGGCTTTCGCCACCAGATCGGCGCCGACGTTGCCGCCCGCGCCGGGCTTGTTCTCCACCGCCACGTTGCCTAGCGCCGCCTTGGCGCCTTCGGCAACGATGTGGGCCGAGGCATCGACCGGCCCGCCCGCAGGGTAGGGCACGATGATCTTCAGCGGCGCGGAAGGGGTCTGCGCGTGCGCGGCAAGTCCTGCCATGCACAGCAATGCACCCCCCAGATAGGCACTGGCACTCAATAGCTTCACGGTATCTCCTCCGGTTCTAAGACGTGCCGCAGTATAGAGATGCGTCGCCGTGAAGCTGCATTCGGTTACAGGCGGTGCTATTCCGACTTCAGCACGCCCCGGCGCATCTGGTCGAGCTCGATGCTCTCGAACAGCGCCTTGAAGTTGCCGTTGCCGAAACCGTCGTCGCCCTTGCGCTGGATGAACTCGAAGAAAATGGGGCCGAGCTGGTTCTCGCTGAAGATCTGCAGCAGCAGCGCGTCCTTCTTTCCGTCCACGAGGATCTTGCGCTTGTGCAGTTCGGCCAGCGGCTCGCCGTGGCCGGGAATCCGCTTGTCCACCAATTCGTAGTAGGTGTCGATGGTGTCCAGCAGGCGCACGCCGGCGCCGCGCAGTGCGTCCACCGTGGCGTACAGATCGTCCGAGCCCATGGCGATGTGCTGGATGCCTTCGCCGTTGTACATGTCCAGGTATTCCTGGATCTGGCCGGCCTTCTCCTTGCCCTCTTCGTTGATCGGGATGCGGATCTTGCCGCAGGGGCTGGTCATGGCCTTGCTCTTGACGCCGGTGACCTGGCCTTCGATGTCGAAGTACTTGATCTCGCGGAAGCCGAACAGGCGCTCGTAGAACCCGGCCCATTCGTTCATGCGGCCCCGGTGCACGTTGTGCGTCAGGTGGTCGATGTAGGTGAGGCCATGGCCGTGGGGGTTGAGCGCCTCTTCGGCCGACACGCCGGGCAGCGGTTCGAAGTCCACGTCGAAGAAGCCGATGTTGCCGATGTCGCCGGGCTGCGCGCCGCCCTTGCCGCGCCAGCGGTCCACCAGATAGATCAGGCTGTCGCCGATGCCCTTGATGGCGGGAATGTTCAGCTCGCCCGGGCCGGCGGTGCCGGCATAGCCCCAGGCGCCCAGCCCCAGGGCGCGTTCGTAGGCGGCCTTGGCATCGTGCACGCGGAAGGCGATGGCGCAGACGCTGGGGCCGTGCATGCGCGCAAAGCGCTGCGCGAAGCTGTCGGGCTCGGCATTGATGATGAAGTTGATCTCGCCCTGGCGGTACAGGGTGACGTTCTTGTGGCGGTGCCGCGCCACGGGCTTGAAGCCCATGCCTTCGAACACCTTGCCCATGGCCTGCGGATCGGGTGCAGCGTATTCGATGAATTCGAAACCGTCGGTGCCCATGGGGTTCTCCCAGGCGGCGGTCTGTTGCGTGGCTTGCTCGGGCAAGGCTGCGTTCATTGGCGTCTCCGTTCGTGGATGAATGTCTGCCATCCACTTTAGGCCGTAGAGACTCAGCATTCGGGCGAAATCGTGCCCCCGGCGAGCCCGTTTTGCAGGAAACCTGCATGAATGGCCGCAATGCCGCAGCCGAAGGTTGTCCGGCGGTCAGCGAGCCTGTGCGGGCAGCGCCCGCAGCGCCAGGGCGCCCTCCAGGCGCAGTTGCTCCTGCGGCGTGAACAGCTCCGACCGCAGTTGCGCCAGCCGGGCCGAAGAAGACCCTGAGCCCATCGCCGCCTGATATTGGTCGAGCCGGCCCTGCCATTGCCGGTCCTGCGTGTCCACCTGGGCCAGCCGCTGCGCGGCCTCGCTGCCGTATTGCGCGCTGCGCACATTGAAGCGGGCCGTGGCGTCCATGCCCTGGGCGTCGAAGTCCGCGGTCTGCCGGGCCAGGCCCACGTGCGCCACCGCTTCGCTGCGCTGCGCCTGCAACGCGGGGCCGAGGGCGCTTTCGGCCTGGTGCAGGGCGGCACTTTTCTGGTCGGCCGTGAGCGACGGGTCGCGCTCGATCTCCAGGCGGGAGAGCAGGTATTCGTCCATCTGTGCATCCGCGGCGAACAGGGCCTGGTACTCGTCCGGCTCGAAGGCGGCCATGCGCACCTTCTGGCGTGCGGCCAGGGCCTGGCGCAGGGCCTGGGGATCGCGCAGATCGGCGGGCGCCTGCAGCCGCCCCAGCGCCACGCGGTAGTCCACGTAGCGGTGGGCCAGCGCCAGGGCCCGGGTGGCGACCTGCGGCGGGAAGAACTGGCCGATCAGGCCCTCCAGCCGTGCCTTGAGAAGGCCGGGCTCCGGCGCTTCGCCCGCCGCGTGCAGCAGGGCTTCCAGCGTGTCGCGCAGGCCGGGTCCCAGCAGCGGGTCGTCGCTGGCGGCGGCCACGGGCGGTGCGGGTGCGTCCCACACCGCCGGCGTGGCCGGGCCTCGGCCCCGGGTTTCCACCACCAGGGCCAGGGCGGTCTCGGCGCCGGGCGGGCGGGGCGCCTGCGCCGCCGGGCCGCCCGTGGCCCACCAGAGCAGGGCGGCGGCCGCGGCGATGCCGCACGCCGCCAGTGCCGCGCCGGGGATGCGTGCCACAGGCGGGTGCGCTATCGGCCGGCTTGTCACAGGCCTACTTTCTTGAGGCGGTTGGCCTGGTCCAGGTACAGCGTGACCGGGTCCACCGACAGCCAGTCCCGCAGGCCGAGCAACTGGTTGACCTCGTCCAGATGGTTCTGGCGGTAGTCGCCCAGGTGTTTGCCCAGGCGTGCCGAGCAGGCCGACACCAGGCCGTCGTTGGCCTCGTTGAACACCAGCCCGGTCGTGGCGAGCAGGGCGTCGCTGGCATCGAGCACGTTGGTGACCGTGCGCACACCGGTCCACGAGTAGTAGCGCACGCCGTTGACCAGATCGGCCCCGTCGCCGCAGCCGCTGGTGGGCACGCCCGCGCCGAAGCGCTGGTTGAAGCGCGCCGAACCCTCGGTGGTGAGCGAATCCAGCGCCGCGGTCGGCATCTGCGGCAGGCCGCTGCCGCCCGACGACAGATTGATGAGCGCCACCAGCGCCGAAGCCGCCTGGCTGGCCACCGCCTCGCTCACGCTGCCCTTGGGCGCGACCCCGCGCACCACGTCCGCCACGCGCGAGCCGCGGTTGACGCCGCCCACGGAGGTGACCGACGCCACCCACTGCGGCGCCACCCCGGCGACGTACCGCGCCGTCGGGCCGCCATGCGAATGGCCGATCAGGTGGACCTTCTCGGCGCCCGTGAGCGCCCGGATGTTCTTCACCTGGGCCAGCAACTGCTCGCCCCGCACCTCGGTGCTGTTGGCCGCAGACACCTGCGCCACGAACACGCGGGCGCCATCGCGCTGCAGCGCTTGCGGAATGCGGTAGAAGTAATCCACGCCCAGCGCGGAATCGAATCCGAACAGGCCGTGCACCAAAACGATGGGGTAGCGGGTCTGCGCGTAGCCGGACTGGGCGCTGGCGCCCTGCAAGCCCTGCAATGCGAACGCGGCCAGGACGAAAGCGAAACCGCGCAGCAGGCGGCTGAATGCAACGAACATGGTTTGTCTCCGGTGGTGGTGTGAAAACACTCTCTTATAAAAAAGAACGACCGTTCTTTTTTGGAGATTTTGCGACGATGCGCGGCCTTCCACATCGGGACATACGTGCATTCGGCGGCGATGGAATCCACCTTCGCAGCCGTGCCCGAGATCCGTAGAATCCTGCGCCATGACCGCTGACCACGCACTCGACAAGCTCGACCGCGCCATCTTGCGCTGTTTACAGGTGAACGGACGCGAGACCTACGACGAAATCGGCGAGCGGGTGGGACTGTCGCCCAGCGCCGTGCTGCGCCGCGCCAAGCGCCTGGAGGACAGTGGCGTGATCGACCGCTACGTGGCGCTGGTCCGGCCCGAGTCGGTGGGCCTGGGCCTCACGGCCTACCTGAACGTGCGCCTCGAAAAGCACACCGAGAGCCACAAGCGCAACCCCATGGACCTGTTTCGCGCCAGCGTGCAGACCTGGCCCGAGGTGGTGGAGTGCGCCGCGCTCACGGGCGAGATGGACTACCTTTTGCGCGTCGTGGTGGCCGACATGGCGCACTACAGCCGCTTCATCATGGACACGCTGCTTAAGCACCCCAGCGTGCAGGATTGCAAGACGAGCTTCGTGCTGGACCGCGTGAAGGCCACCACCGCCGTGCCGGTGTAGCGCGCAGGCGCTCTTGAATCCATAGCTGCCCGCGCCCTCGGGCCCGTCGGTGGCGCCGTCCGGGGGCGGAGAGGCTTCGCCTGCTGTGCCGCAGTGCAACAAAAAGTTTGGCCAGGAATAAGGGAAAACCCTAAAATCGCGCCATCATGATCCCCACCCAAGACTGGCTTCGCGCGTCCCCCGATGCAGGCGGCACTGTGCTGCGCAGCGAAGCGCCCCGTCCGCCGCACCGGCGGGGCAGCTCGCCGGTCATGGTGCCGATCCGCTCGCTCGGCCCCGGGCACCGCGAGCGCATCGCCGCCCACCTGCTGCGGCTGGAGCCTGCGGACCGCTACCTGCGCTTCGGCTACGCCGCCAGCGACGAACAGGTGCAGCGCTATGTGGACCAGCTGGATTTCGTGCGCGACGAGATCTTCGGCATCTACAACCGGCGGCTCGAACTCATCGCCGTCGCCCACCTCGCCTACGCCGATTCGCCGGAGCACCAAAGCTGCGCCGAGTTCGGCGTGTCCGTGCTGGGTCAGGCGCGGGGGCGCGGCTTCGGCGCGCGGCTGTTCGATCGCGCCGTGATGCATGCGCGCAACCAGGGCGTGAGCATGGTGTTCATCCATGCCCTGAGCGAGAACACCGCCATGCTGAAAATCGCGCGCAATGCCGGCGCCACCGTGCGCCGCGACGGCTCGGAGTCCGAGGCCTACCTGCAACTGCCGCGCGCCGGCCTGGACACCCGCATGGCGCAGATGGTGGTGCACCAGTTCGCCGAGATGGACTACCGCTTCAAGAAGCAGGCCCGCCAGTTCTGGCGGCTCCTGGCCGGGCTGCAGGAAGTGCGGCGCGGCGTGCGCGACGGGCGCCACCAGTCGGCCGAATGACGGCCCTGGGCGCCCGGCAGGGCCGCCAGCGCGGCGCTTCCGCTATCCTTGGGGCCTGATCAACCACCGCACGTCCTGCATTCCAAGACCGTGTCCGACCCCCATTCCGCGCGCCCGTCCGAACGAGAGGACAAGCGCACGTTCCTGCAGCGGCTCGTCGAGTTCATCCACCCCGGCCCGGATTCGACCGACGAGCTGATCGCCACCCTGGCGGAAGCCGAAGACAACCAGATCATCAACGCCGATGCCCGCGTGATGCTCGAGCGCGTGCTGCGCATGGCCGAGATGCGGGCCAGCGACGTGATGGTGGCCGCCCCGCGCATGGACCTGATCGACATCGAGGCGCCGTTTGATGCCCTGCTGCACCAGGTGATCGACACCGCGCACTCGCGGTTTCCCGTCTATCAGGGCGAGCGCGAGAACATCATCGGCATCCTGATGGCCAAGGACCTGCTCAAGCTGCAGCGCGCGCCGGAGCTGAACATCCGCGCGCTGTTGCGCCCTGCGGCCTTCGTGCCGGAGAGCAAGGGCCTGAATGACCTGCTGCGCGAGTTCCGCGTGAACCGCATCCACATGGCGGTGGTGATCGACGAGTTCGGCCGCGTGGCCGGGCTGGTCACCATCGAGGACGTGCTGGAGCAGATCGTGGGCGAGATCGAGGATGAGTTCGACATCCCCGAGGACGAGGGCGACATCTTCGGCCTGGCCGACCGCACCTACCGCGTGAGCGGCGACACGCCGGTCGAGCGGGTGGCCGAGGCGTTCGGCGCGGTGCTCGCGGGCTCCGACCGGACCGAGCCCTTCGACACCATCGGCGGCCTGATCGCGCACGAGATGGGCCGTGCCCCCAAGCGCGGCGAGACGCTCGACCTGGGCGGGCTGCGGTTCGTCGTGCTGCACACCAAGGGCGGCGCGGTGCGCTGGTTCAAGGTGTCGCCGGTTCCCGCCGAAGACGACCGGGCTGCGCACTGATGGGCGCCGCTGGCGCGCGCCGCGGCCCGCTCGGGCCGGTGGCGCTGGCAGGGGGGCTCGCGCTGCTGGCGGGCCTGGCGCAGGCCGCCTCGATCGCCTGGCCCTTCGGCGGCGAGCCGGTGTGGTGGCTGCAACTCCTGTCCCTGGGCGGCTTCGCGCGGCTGCTGCTGGCCAGCCGCAGCGCCCGGCAGGCCGCGGTGCTGGGGTGGATGTTCGCCACCGCCTGGCTGACGGGCACCTTCTGGTGGCTCTTCATTTCCATGCACACCTACGGCGGGCTGGCCGCGCCGCTGGCCGCGCTCGCGGTGCTGGGGCTGGCGGCGTTTCTGGGCAGCTATTACGCGGTGGCTGCGGGGTGTTTCAAGGCCCTGGGGCAATCAAATCGCTGGCATGTTGCTATTGTTTTCGGAGCATTCTGGCTGCTGGCCGAGTTGGCGCGCGGCCAGTGGTGGACGGGCTTTCCATGGGGCGCCGGCGGCTATGCGCACGTCGAAGGCCCGCTGGCCGTGCTGGCCCGGTCGGTCGGGGTGTACGGCATCGGCTGCATCGCGGCCGTGCTGGTCATGCTCGTGGCCCAGGGGCGGCGCAGCGACCTGCGCAGCCTGAAGGCGTGGGCCCTGGTGGGGCTGGCCGTGCTGGCCTGGGCCGGGCTGGCGGTGCAGCGCCACTGCGCCGTCGAGCTGTGCCACACGCCGATGCAGCGCCCCGCGCCGCTGTCGCTGGCCCTGCTGCAGGGCAACATCCCCCAGGACGAGAAATTCCAGGCCGGCAGCGGCGTGCCGACCGCCCTGCGCTGGTATGCCGAGCAGCTGCGCAGCGCCCAGGCCGCGCTGGTGGTGGCGCCCGAGACGGCCATCCCGCTGCTGCCGCAGCAACTGGTGCCCGGCTACCTGGATTCGGTCACCGCGCGCTACACCCAGCCCCCCGCGGCGGGGCAGGGCGCCGGCCGGCAGGCGGCGCTGCTGGGCATTCCGCTGGGCGACATGGCGCTGGGCTACACCAACTCGGTGATGGGCTTCGCGCCCGGCCAGGCCGCGCCGTACCAGTACGACAAGCACCACCTCGTGCCCTTCGGCGAGTTCATCCCGCCGTTCTTCCGGTGGTTCACCGAGATGATGAACATCCCGCTGGGCGACTTCAACCGGGGCGCCGTGGGGCAGGCGCCGTTCCTCTGGGCGGGCGAGCGCATCGCGCCCAACATCTGCTATGAGGATCTGTTCGGCGAAGAACTGGGCGCGCGCTTCACCGACCCCGCCCAGGCGCCGACGATCTTCGTGAACCTGAGCAACATCGGCTGGTTCGGCGATTCGGTGGCCATCGACCAGCATCTGGCCATCAGCCGCATGCGCGCGCTGGAGTTCGAGCGCCCGATGGTGCGGGCCACCAACACGGGGGCCACCGCCATCATCGACCACCGGGGCGTGGTCACGCAGCGCCTGCCGTCGCACGTGCGCGGCGTGCTGACCGGCGAGGTGCTGGGGCGCAGCGGGGCGGTCACGCCCTATGCATCTTGGGTCTCGCGCTGGGGCCTGTGGCCGCTGTGGGCGCTCGGCGCGCTGGTGGCAGGCTGGGCCTGGGTGCGCCGGCGCCGCGCCCGCAGGGCCGCCACCGCCTGAAACCCCCGCGCGCCTGGCGCTGATCGAAGGGCCCGCTCAGAGCGCGGCCGCTTCGGAGGGCGCGCGCGCCATCGTTTGCATGAGCACGTCCGACAGCAGGGCCAGCATGCGGGCGGCATGGCGGTCCGGCGGGCGGTTGGCGGCGTGGTAGGCATGCAGCGCCATGGGAGGCAGGTCGCGCAACGGCACCGCGGTGATGGCGGCCGGGTCGAGGTTGCGCGCGGTCAGGAAATCGACCACCGTCCACCCCATGCCGCGCTTGACCAGCGCCAGGGCCAGCTGCGAGGTCTGCATCTGGATGCCCAGTTCGGTGTGCACGCCCAGGCTCTGTGCCAGTTCGGCCATGGGTTGGCGCATGGGCTCGTCGCCCAGCAACTGGATCATGGGCGTGTTGGCCAGGAATGTGATCGGGTCGGACCGGTTCAGCCGCACCGCGCGCAGCCAGATGTCCCGCGCCACGGCGATGAACAGCGGCCCGCTCACCAGGATGCTGCTCTCCAGCTGCGGGTGCGGGTGATCGTAGAAGCCCAGCGCGAAATCCACCGAGCGGGTGAGCAGCGCCTGCGCCATCTGGTCCTGGTGCAGGGTGCGCACTTCCACGCGCACCCGGGGCGATTGCTGGGCATGGCGCTCCAGCACCGCGGGCAGGAATTCGTGCGTGACGGACGGAATCGCCGCCAGCCGCACCAGGCCGCCCTCGGGCTGGCGCAGGTTGTGCGCGGTGCGGCGCAGCGCGTCGAGCTGGCTGTGGATCTGGCTGGAGGCGGTGAACAGCGCCTGCGCCTCCGGCGTGGGCAGCAGGGCCCCGCGGGCCCGGCTGAACAGCGCGTAGCCCAGTTGCAGTTCCGCGTGCGCGATGGTCTTGCTCACCGCCGACGGCGTGATGTTGATCAGCCGGGCAGCCGCGCTCATGTTGCCGGTCTGCATAACGGCCTGGAAGACTTCGAGTTGGCGGAGATTCATCGCAGGGGAGGGAAAACGAGAATATGACCGGAAGTCACACCCGGCCGGCGATTATTCCCCACAGCCCGCCATGCGGCTTCCTACCATACGGCACCCGCGGAAATGCCGCGGGCACAAAAAGTGTCATTCATTACGGAGACTCACATGCTTTCCCCTCTGAAACTGAAGCGCCTGCTGGCCGGCGCCGCCTTCGCAGCCTGGGCCGTGGTGGCCGCGGCCCAGCCCGCCGCCAAGCCCAATGTCGTGGTCATGGCCACGGGCGGCACCATTGCCGGCGCAGGCGCCTCGGCGACCAACAGCGCGTCCTACGCCGCGGCCAAGGTGCCGGTGGACAAGCTCATCGCGGGCCTGCCCGAGCTGGCGAACGTGGCCAACGTCAAGGGTGAGCAGGTCTTCCAGATCGCTTCAGAGAGCTTCACCAACGAGCAGCTGCTCAAGCTGGGCAAGCGCGTGTCGGCCCTGGCCAAGCAGGCCGACGTGGACGGCATCGTCATCACCCACGGCACCGACACGCTGGAGGAAACGGCGTACTTCCTGAACCTGGTGGTGCGCACCGACAAGCCCATCGTGGTCGTGGGCTCCATGCGCCCCGGCACCTCGCTGTCGGCCGACGGCGCGCTGAACCTGCTGAGCGCCGTCTCGGTGGCGGCCAGCAAGGATTCCTCGGGCAAGGGCGTCCTCGTGACCATGAGCGACGAGATCCAGAGCGGCCGCGACGTGGTCAAGGGCGTCAACATCAAGACGCAGGCGTTCCGCAGCCAGTGGGGCCCGCTGGGCATGGTGGTGGAGGGCAACAACTACTGGTTCCGCGCGCCGGTCAAGCGCCACACCGCGCAATCGGAGTTCAACATCGACGAGATCGAGACGCTCGCCCCCGTGGAGATCGTCTACGGCTACGGCAACGTGCCGCGCTCCACGGTGGACGCCGTGGGCCGCTCGGGCGTCAAGGCGCTGATCCATGCCGGCACCGGCAACGGCTCGGTGGCCGACCGGGTGGTGCCTGCGCTGCAGGAACTGCGCGGCCAGGGCGTGCAGATCATCCGTTCCTCGCGCATCGCCGACGGCTTCGTGCTGCGCAACGCCGAGCAGCCCGACGACAAGTACGACTGGGTGGTCGCCCACGACCTGAACCCCCAGAAGGCCCGCATCCTGGCCGCCGTGGCGCTGACCAAGCCCCAGACCAGCAAGGACCTGCAGCGCATCTTCTGGCAGTACTGACCGGGGCCCGATCCGCGCGGCCGCACGCCCGTGCGGCCTGCGCTGACGCGGTCCGGCGCGGTCCGCTTTCATCAAATTAGGGAATCACCCTTGGCCCTGTGTCACAGTCGGCCCTCCGTGTGCCTTGATAATGGATGCCCCGCCACCGAAAAGACCTCGGTGGCGCGCAATCAAAATCCGGCGGGCGCACCGCCGATCTGGAGCACGACTGACAATGGCTGATTCCTTTTCCTATGAACAACTGATCGCCTCCGGCGAGGGCAAGCTGTTCACCCCTGACAGCGGACGACTGCCGCTGCCGCCCATGCTGATGTTTGACCGCATCACGCACATCGACAGCGATGGTGGGGCGCATGGGCTGGGGAAAATCCGGGCCGAACTCGATGTGCGCCCCGACCTCTGGTTTTTCGACTGCCACTTCCAGGGCGACCCGGTCATGCCGGGCTGCCTGGGGCTGGATGCCATGTGGCAGCTCATCGGTTTCTACCTCACCTGGCTGCAGCTGCCGGGCCGGGGCCGCGCCCTGGGCGCGGGCGAAGTCAAGTTCACCGGCGAAGTCGGCCCCAACGTGAAGCTGGTCACCTACGAAATCGACATCAAGCGCGTGATCAAGCGCAAGCTGGTCATGGCCATCGGCGATGCCCGCCTGCTGGCCGACGGCCAGGAGATCTATGTGGCCAACGACCTGCGCGTGGGCCTTTTCAAGCGTGAAGACGGGAAGGACGGAGCACCCGCAGCGGGAGCCACGGCATGACCATGAAGAAGCGCGTCGTCATCACGGGTGCGGGCATCGTCTCGTGCATCGGCAATGACCAGCAGGCAGTGACCACGTCGCTGCGCGAAGGCAAGTCCGGCATCCGCGCCATGCCCGAGTTCGCCGAACTCGGCCTGCGCAGCCAGGTGGCGGGCGCGCCGCAGATCGATCTGGACGCGCTCATCGACCGCAAGCAGCGCCGCTTCATGGGCGATGCCGCGGCGTACGCCTACCTGTCGCTGAAGGACGCCATCGCCCAGTCCGGCCTGTCGCCCGCCCAGGTATCCCACCCCCGCACCGGCCTCATCATGGGCTCGGGCGGCGGCTCGCCGGCCAACCAGATCGAGGCGGCGGACACGTTGCGCTCCAAGGGCATCCGCCGCGTGGGGCCCTACCAGGTCACGCGCTGCATGGGCTCCACCGTGTCGGCCAACCTGTCCACGGCGTTCGCCATCAAGGGCATCAATTTCTCGATCACCTCGGCCTGCAGCACCTCCGCGCACTGCGTGGGCATGGCGGCGCAGCAGATCGCCTTCGGCCTGCAGGACGTGATGTTCGCGGGCGGCGGCGAAGAGCTCTCCTGGGGCCTGGCCACGCTGTTCGACGGCATGGGCGCCATGTCGGCCAAATTCAACGCCACGCCCGAGACGGCCTCGCGCCCCTACGACGTGGACCGCGACGGCTTCGTGATCGCCGGCGGCGGCGGTGCGCTGGTGCTGGAGAGCCTGGAGCACGCCCAGGCCCGCGGCGCCACCATCCTGGCCGAGATCGTCGGCTTCGGCCTGTCGTCGGACGGCGAAGACATGGTCGCGCCCTCGGGCGACGGCGCCATCGCCTGCATGCGCCAGGCCATCGCCGAAGCGGGCGGCGGCACGATCGACTACGTGAATACGCACGGCACGTCCACCCCCGTGGGTGACCTGCCCGAGTTGCGCGCGCTGCGCGAGGTGTTCGGCGACGCGGTGCCACCGTTCTCCTCCACCAAGTCGCTCACCGGCCACTCGCAGGGCGCGACGGGCGTGCAGGAGGCGATCTACTGCCTGTACATGCTGCAGGGCGGCTTCATCGCCGGCTCGGCCCACATCGAAAACCTGGACCCGGCCGCCGAGGGCATGCCCATCGTGCGCACCTCGCGCGATGCATCGCTGACGACCGTGCTGTCCAACAGCTTCGGCTTCGGCGGCACCAACGCCAGCCTGGTGCTGCGCCGCTGGCAGGATTGAGTGGACGCCCGCGGTGCAACCGCGGTGTATTGCTATGAAAATGATAGCTGCCAGCGCTTGGTACATAAGCGGTGGCGGCTATTTTTGCATGCGGGCGTGGCGGCCCCGTGCCGGGCGTGGCCGATGCGCCGGGCGCGCCTCGTAAAATCGACCGCTTTTGCGCGCGCCTGCGTGCAAACCCTCTCTACCAACCGCATGGCCCCGCCATGCCAGACACACGCATGTTGACCTTCCAGCAAATCATCCTGAAGCTGCAGTCGTACTGGGCCGAACAGGGCTGCGCGCTGCTGCAGCCCTACGACATGGAAGTGGGCGCCGGCACCTCGCACACCGCCACCTTCCTGCGCGCGCTGGGCCCCGAGCCCTGGAAGGCCGCCTACGTGCAGCCCAGCCGCCGCCCCAAGGACGGCCGCTACGGCGAGAACCCCAACCGCCTGCAGCACTACTACCAGTTCCAGGTCGTGCTCAAGCCCGCGCCGGCCAACATCCTGGAGCTGTACCTGGGGTCGCTGGAGGCCCTGGGCTTCGATCTCAAGAAGAACGACATCCGCTTCGTCGAGGACGACTGGGAGAACCCCACGCTCGGCGCCTGGGGCCTCGGCTGGGAGGTGTGGCTCAACGGCATGGAGGTGACGCAGTTCACCTATTTCCAGCAGGTCGGCGGCATCGACTGCAAGCCCGCCACCGGCGAGATCACCTACGGCCTGGAGCGCCTGGCGATGTACCTGCAGGGCGTGGACAACGTCTACAACCTGACCTGGACCGACGGCCTCTCCTACGGCGACGTGTACAAGCAGAACGAGGTGGAGCAGTCCACCTATAACTTCGAGCACTCCGATGCCGACTTCCTGTTCACCGCGTTCAGCGCGCACGAAAGCCAAGCCCAGCACCTGATGGAGCAGCAGCTCGCCCTGCCGGCCTACGAGCAGGTGCTGAAAGCCGCGCACAGCTTCAACCTGCTGGATGCGCGCGGCGCCATCAGCGTGACCGAGCGCGCGGCCTACATCGGCCGCATCCGCAACCTGGCGCGCGCCGTGGCCAAGAGCTACCTCGACAGCCGCGCGCGGCTGGGCTTTCCCATGGCGCCCCAGGAATGGGCCGCCGAAGTGCTGGCCGACCTGGCCCGCGCCGACCAGCAGCAGCAACAGCAGAAGAAGGCGGCCTGAGGCACGCACGCGCATCAGGAAGGAACACAGACCACCATGACCCATCCGAATCTTCTCGTTGAACTGTTCGTCGAAGAACTGCCCCCGAAGGCCCTGCAAAAGCTGGGCGACGCCTTTGCGGGCGTGCTGTTCGAGCAGCTGCAGGCCCAAGGGCTGGCCGCGCCGGGCTCGCGCCTGACGGCCTTCGCTTCGCCGCGCCGCCTGGCCGCGCACATCACCGAGGTGGCGCCCCAGGCCGCCGACAAGGCCGTCTCGCAAAAGCTCATGCCCGTCGCCGTGGGGCTGGATGCCACCGGCAACGCCACGCCCGCGCTGCTCAAGAAGCTGGCCGCCCTGGGCGCCGACGCCTCCGCCGTGGCCGCGCTGCGCCGCGTGCCGGACGGCAAGGCCGAGGTGCTGTTCCACGACAGCACCGTGCGCGGCGCCACGCTGTCCGAGGGCCTGCAGAAGGCCCTGCAGGAATCCATCGCCAAGCTGCCCATCCCGAAGGTGATGCGCTACCAGCTCGCCTCCGGCTGCGAGCAGCCCGGCTGGACCAGCGTGAGCTTCGTGCGCCCCGCGCATGGCCTGGTGGCCCTGCACGGCACCGAGGTGCTGCTGTCGGTGAAGGCGCTGGGCCTGACCGCCGGCAACACCACGCACGGCCACCGCTTCGAGGCGGCCGTGGACCCGGTCGTCGTCACCAGTGCCGACAGCTACGCCCAGCAACTGGCCGAGCAGGGCGCGGTGATCGCCAGCTTCGCCGAGCGCCGCGCCGAGATCGTGCGCCAGCTGCAGGCCGCGGCTGCGCGCGTGGGTGGCGGCGTGCGCCCCATCGAGGACGACGCCCTGCTCGACGAGGTGACGGCGCTGGTCGAGCGCCCCAACGTGCTCATCTGCGAGTTCGAAAAAGAGTTTCTCGATGTGCCGCAGGAGTGCCTGATCCTCACGATGAAGGCCAACCAGAAGTACTTCCCGCTGCTGCAGGCCGATGGCCGGCTGTCGCACCAATTCCTGGTGGTGAGCAACATCACGCCCGCCGATGCGAGCGCGGTGGTGCAGGGCAACGAGCGCGTGGTGCGCCCGCGCCTGGCCGACGCCAAGTTCTTCTTCGACCAGGACCGCAAGAAGACGCTGCTGTCGCGCGTGGAGAGCCTCTCCAAGGTGGTCTATCACAACAAGCTGGGCACGCAGGGCGAGCGGGTGGAGCGCGTTAGGACAATAGCCAAGGCGATCGCCGAGCAGCTGTTCGCCGGCATCGGCACGCACCACGCGGACCTGGATTCGGCCGAGGGCGAGATCGCCCGCAACTACCTGCTGTCGTGCGTGGACACCGCCGCGCGGCTGTCCAAGGCCGATCTGGTGACCGACATGGTGGGCGAATTCCCCGAGCTGCAGGGCATCATGGGCGGCTATTACGCCGCCAACGACGGCCTGGCCCACGAGGTGGCCCATGCCATCGAAGACCATTACAAGCCGCGCTTCGCGGGCGACGAGCTGCCGCGCGAGAACGTGGGCGTCATCGTGGCCATCGCGGACAAGCTGGAAACGCTGGTCGGCATGTTCGGCATCGGCAACCTGCCCACGGGCGACCGCGACCCGTTCGCGCTGCGCCGCCACGCGCTCGGCGTGATCCGCATGCTGGTCGAGCGGGAGTTGCCGCTGGACCTGGAAACCCTGCTGCGCAGCGCGGTGCCCGCCTTCGGCGACAAGATCGAAGACGCCTCGGTGCCCCTGGCCGACTTCATGTACGACCGCCTCGCCGGCAGCCTGCGCGAGCAGGGCTACAGCGCGCAGGAGGTCGATGCCGTCATCGCCCTGCGCCCGCAGCGCCTGTCGCTGGTGCAAAAGCAGCTCGCCGCCGTGCGCGCGTTTGCCGAACTGCCCGAGAGCCCGGCCCTGGCCGCGGCCAACAAGCGCGTGGGCAACATCCTCAAGAAGGCCGAGGTGGCCGGGCCCGTGGACCCGCACGTCAACCCCGACCTGCTGCAGGAAGAGGCGGAAAAGAACCTCTACGCCGCGCTGCAGCGCTTCGTGCCCGAGGCCGATGCGCAGTTTGACGCGGGCGACTACACCGCCAGCCTGCAGACGCTGGCCGTGCTGCGCGCGCCGGTGGATGCGTTCTTCGACGACGTGATGGTCAACGCCGAGCAACTGGACCTGCGCCTGAACCGCCAGGGCCTGCTCAAGCGCCTGCACGTGGCCATGAACCGCGTGGCCGACCTGTCCCGGCTGGCGGCCTGAGGCCGGGGGCCGCGCTGGTGGTAGGCTGGCGCAGTCTTTCACCAGGCGCTCCCACACCATGAAAATCGCCATCCTCGACCGCGACGGCACGCTCAACCCCTCGGGCGAGAGCTTCATCGCTTCGCCCGACGAGTGGACCCCGCTGCCCGGGGCGCTGGAGGCCGTGGCGCGGCTCAACCATGCCGGCTGGCATGTCGTCGTCGCCACCAACCAGCCCGGGCTGGGGCGCGGGCTGTTCGACGTGATGGCGCTCAACGCCATCCACGCCAAGCTGCACCGCAAGCTCGCGGCGGTGGGCGGTCGCATCGACGCCGTGTTCTACTGCCCGCACGCACCCGACGACCTGTGCGCCTGCCGCAAGCCGGCGCCGGGCCTGATGGAACAGATCCGCGACCGCTACGGCGTGGAGGGTGACGAGGTGCTGGTGGCCGGCAACTGCGTGGAGCATCTGCGGGCCGGCGCGGCCATCGGTGCGCAGCTGCATCGGGTCGGTGCGGCCCAGGCCGCCGAAGCGACCCTGGTCGCCTCGGGCGATGCGCTGCTGCCCAGCCCGTGGCCCGAAGGCACGCAGTTCCATGCCAGCCTGGCCGACTTTGCCGACCACGTGGCCGCGCAATCCGCCGTGGCGGCGCCGGGCCTGAACATCGCCGTCTGATGTGCTATCAAATTAATAGCTACAACGGCATATATTCCTAGGGCATGAGCCCTAAAAAACCCATTTTTTCCTGATTGCCATGGCCTTGATCCGTTCCATCGTCCACCTGCTCTGGATGGGCATCACCGTGGTGCCCTATACGCTGCTCATCCTGCTGGTGCGGCTGTTCGGCGCCAGCAGCCGCACGCGCTACCGCATCGCGCGGGCGTGGCTCAAGCTCAGCACCGATGCGGCGCGCGTCATCATGGGCATCCGCACGCGCATCACGGGCATGGAGCACCTGCCCACCGACCCCACGCAGGGCGTGGTGCTGCTGGTCAAGCACCAGTCCACCTACGAGACCTTCCTGATGCCGGCGATCATGCCGCGCCCCCTGGCCTACGTGTTCAAGAAGGAGCTGCTGTACGTGCCGTTCTTCGGCTGGTCGATCGGCAGCCTGGACATGATCCACATCGACCGCGGCCAGCGCGCGCGCGCCTTCGTGAAGGTGCTGCAGCAGGGCCGCGCGCTGCTGGCCAAGGGCACCTGGGTCATCATGTTCCCCGAGGGCACGCGCGTGGAGCGCGGGCGCAAGGGCCAGTACAAGAGCGGCGGCACGCGGCTGGCCATCGAGGCGGGCGTGCCCGTGGTGCCGATCGCCGTCACGTCGGCCAAGGTGTGGCCGCGCAAGGCCTTCATCAAGCGGCCGGGCACGGTGGACGTGTCCATCGGTCGCCCCATCCCGACCGAAGGCCGCAAGCCCGACGAGCTGATGCGCGAGGTCGAGGCCTGGATCGAATCCGAAATGCAGCGCCTCGACCCCGAGGCCTACGCGCCGGGCCGGTGATGCAGCGGCTGGTGCAGCTGGCGCTTGATCTGTTCGGCGGCGCGGCGCCGGCCGGGCCGCCGACTGCGCCTGCCTCGGCGCCCCGTGCCAGGAATTCCAGGCCGAATGCCGCAGATGCCGGCGGTTCGATTGCCGATGATGCTATTGATTTGGTAGCAAAAGACGCTGCCAAGCCATCGCCATCGCCCGCTCCACCGGTGGCGAAAGCGCCGCCCGTTCCCCTGGGCACGCTGCTCAGCCCCGCGATCTTCCGCCACCCCCGCGCGAGCCGCGAGGTGCTGCTGGGCGATGCCGTCGTGGCCTATGCGCTGCAGCGGGCGCGGCGGCGCACCATCGGGTTCACGGTGGGGGCGGACGGCCTGGCGGTGCGCGCGCCGGGCTGGGTGTCGCTCGCGGCCGTGGATGCGGCGCTGCAGGAAAAATCCGCCTGGATCCTGCGCAAGCTGGGCGAGGCGCAGGACCGCCAACAGCGCGTGGACGGCGCCCGCATCGCCTGGGGCGACGGCGCCGTGCTGCCGTACCTGGGCGAGCCGCTCACCGTGGTGCTGGACCCGACGCACGGCTTTCGCGGCACGGGCGGCGCGCTGGTCGAGGGGCCCGAGGGGCAGCGCCAGCTGCACATCGGCCTGCCCCGCGCCGCCTCGCCCGCGCAGGTGCGCGATGCGGTGCAGGCGTGGCTCATGCGCGATGCGCGCCAGCGCTTCACCGCGCGGCTGGACCACTTCGCGCCGCTGCTGGGCGTGCGCTGGAGCAGCCTGCGCCTGTCCAGCGCCCAGACGCGCTGGGGCAGCGCGCGCAGCGACGGCTCCATCCGCCTCAATTGGCGGCTGCTGCACTACCGCCCCGCGGTCATCGACTACGTGGTCGCTCACGAGCTGTCGCACCTGCGGGTGATGGACCACAGCCCGCGCTTTTGGGACACCGTGCGCAGCGTCGTGCCCGACTACGCCGACCTGCGAGGGCGCCTGCGCGACGAACCCGCGCCGCCCTGGGATTGACGCCGCGCCCAAGCCCCTGGCGCCAGTGCTTGAAAGCCCGCGCGGCCCGGTTGCGGGTGCTGACAAAATGCCGCGCATGACTTCCAAAGCTTTTTCCTCTTCCTCCGCTCCCGCTGCTCCCTCCACGGTTCCGGACGGCGGTCCGCAGCCGGCCGAAGGCTATGCGGGCGATGTGTCGCCACAGCTCGCATGGCAATGGGTGCAGTCGGGCGAGGCCGTGCTGGTGGACGTGCGCACCGATGCCGAGCGCGACTGGGTCGGCTTCGTGCCCGGCGCCGTTGCCGTGCCCTGGAAGCACTGGCCCGGCATGGCGCCCAACCCCCAGTACGACGCGGCCATCCTCGCCGCCGTGCCCCCGGGTCGCCAGGCCGTGCTGCTGTGCCGCAGCGGCGTGCGCTCGGTGGCGGCCGCGCGGCGCGCCACGGAGCTGGGGCTCAAGGCGTACAACATTCTGGAAGGCTTCGAGGGTGACCCCGACGAGAACGGCCACCGCAATCTGAAGGGCGGCTGGCGCTTTCGCGGCCTGCCGTGGCGCCAGGGCTGAGCGCGAAGGGCTCGCTGCCTTCCCATCGCCCGCTGCCGCGCCTGCCGCAACGAAAACGGGCCCGTGAGGGCCCGTTGGGAGGCGCGCGCCGTAGCGCGCTTTGAAGGACGGTCAGAGCGCGGGAATGCGCAGCTTCTGGCCGGGGTAGATCTTGTCGGGGTGCGTCAGCATGGGCTGGTTGGCCTCGAAGATCTTGGGGTACTTGTTGGCGTCGCCGTAGAACTTCTTGGCGATGGCCGAGAGGGTGTCGCCGCGCACCACGTCGTGGTATTGCGCTTCGGGCTCGGGATTCGTGACGGACATCTGGTTGTCCACGCTGGTCACGCTGGCCACATTGCCGCAGCACAGGGTCACCTTCTCCTTGGCGGCCTGCGTGGGCGCTTCGCCCTTCACGGTGACCTTGCCCTCCGGGCCTGCGAACGCCACCTGGACGTTGCTCACGCCGAGGTTCTGCGAGGCGATGTAGGTCTCGATGGCCTTGCCCGCCTTGGCGTTCAGTTCGTCCTGCGTGGGGGCTGCCGCCGTTGCGGCCTGGGCATCCTTGCCGCCGAACAGTTTTTCGCCGGCTTCCTTGATGAAGCTGAAAAGTCCCATGTGCTGGCTCCTTGGTATGGTCTGTGGATCGGACCGGCCACTGTAGCGCCATCGCCAGTCCGGCCCGTGTCGGACAGCCGCCCGAAGGGCCAGGCAGCTCCCGCCAGCGGTGCCGCGTGCCGCGATATCCGCGAGCCGGCGCCGCAGAGTCCGCGTGTCGCGTGCGGGTAAACCTGCGCGTCAAGGCGATTTGTAAAACTCGTGATAATCCCGCATGACTTTTCTGGCCATCGACGTCGGCAACACCCGCCTCAAATGGGCGATGTACGACGCTCCCCAGCCGGGCGCCGCAGTGCTCGCCCACGGCGCTGAATTCCTGGACAACATCGAACGGCTGGCGGAAAGCTCGTGGGCCGGGCTGCCCGTGCCCGAGCGCATGCTGGGCTGCGTGGTGGCGGGCGACGCCGTGCGCCGCCGCGTCATGGAGCAGATGGAGCTGTGGGACGTGCTGCCGCAGTGGGTGGTGTCGTCCGCGCAGGAGGCCGGCCTGGTCAATGGCTACGACCATCCCACGCGCCTGGGCTCGGACCGCTGGGTGGCCATGATCGGCGCGCGCCATCGCCTGCTGTCGCAGGGCCCGGCGCGGCCGCTGATCGTGGTGATGGTCGGCACGGCCGTGACGGTCGAGGCGATCGACGCGCAGGGCCGCTTCCTGGGCGGGCTGATCCTGCCCGGCCACGGGATCATGCTGCGGGCGCTCGAATCCGGCACGGCGGGCCTGCATGTGCCCACGGGCGAGGTGAGCCTTTTTCCCACCAACACGAGCGATGCGCTCACGAGCGGCGGCACCTACGCCATCGCCGGCGCGGTCGAGCGCATGGTGCAGCACATCACGCAGCACTGCGGCGAAGCGCCCGCCTGCATGATGACCGGCGGCGCGGGCTGGAAGATGGCGCCCAGCATGACCCGGCCGTTCGACCTGGTCGAGAACCTGATTTTCGACGGCCTGCTGGCCATCGCCGAACAGCGCTTCGCAAAAACCGCCGCGGAGCGGGACGAGGGCCGGGACCGCCGCTGAAAGGCGGGGGCTAGCCTTCGGCCAGTTCGGTCTGGGCCAGTTCCACGCCCAGCCGCTCCAGCGCGTCGGCGGGCTGGGTGGTGGCGACCTCCTCGTACAGGCGCGTGGCGTCTCCCATGCGCTGATCGCCTTCCAGGATGAGCAGCGCGTTGGCGTATTCGATCTTGCCGATCACCGAGTCCGGGTTGATGGCGAAGGCCTCCTCGAAAAGCCGCAGGCTGCTGGCCTTGCGGGCGCCATAGGTCATGCTGCCCACCATCTCGCCGACCTTGTCGATGATCTCGGCATGGAACACGGCCAGCGCCAGCCGCGCATCGGCATGGATGGGCGACAGCACGATGGCCTGCTCCAGCGTCTTGCGCACGCGGCTGCCCAGGCCTTGCGCCATGGCCTTGGCCACGCTGATCCCCTGGCTGTAGCGGCCGATGGCGTAGGCATGCCAGAACCAGGCGTTGGGGTTGGTGGGCTCTGCCCGCATCTGCTCGCTGGCCCGCTCGGCCGCTTCGGTCAGCAGCGCCAGGCGCCGGTCCTCGTGCGGCTCCAGGTAGTTCGCATAGACGATGGTGGCCTTGTTGGCCACGGTGATGCCGGCACCGCCGGCCGCCAGCCCGGCGCGGGCCGCCTCCTCGAAGGCGCCGCGGTGAAAGAGCACCCAGGCGTCGAGCACGGCGGCATCGTCCGGACAGGGCTCGGCATCGCCCGCATGCAGGCGCTTCCATTGGCTGCGCACCGAAGCGGCGGTGAAGGGGTAGGCGTCGGAGTACGGGAAGGGCGTCCAGGGCTTCACGGTGCGTCTCCTCGGGGTGGGGGTGGGTCGGTCAGGCGGCCAGGGCCTGGGTGCTGTAGGCGCCGCTCAGCGCCTGCAGGTGCTCGCGCTGGCTGTCTTCCAGGTAGGGCATGAGCAGGTCCAGCACATGGTGCGCGCCCCGCAGCAGGGCGCTCTGCGCGCTCTCGGGCTCCAGGGCGTGCCGCGGATCGCTCACGTATTCGAAGCTGAGCCAGTAGGTCAGCACCACCACCATGCTGGTGGCCATGGAGCCGGCATCGCGGGTGCCCAGGTGCAGGGCGCCGGTGCGCTCCATGCCGCCCAGCAGCGTGCGCAGGGCCTGGGTCTTGCGCCCGAGCAGGGTCTGGAAGTGGGTCTCCAGGCGGCGGTTGCGGGACAGCAGGTCGTTCAGGTCGCGGTACAGGAAGCGGTACTGCCAGATCAGCTCGAACAGCGTGTGCAGGAAGAACCAGGCGTCTTCCACGTCGCGCACGCTGTCGGCCGCATCCAGCAGCTCGTTCAGGGCCGCCTCGTAGCGCGAGAACAGCACGTTGACCAGCTCGTCCTTGGCCGGGTAGTGGTAGTAGAGATTGCCCGGGCTGATGCCCAGCTCGGCGGAGATCGCGGTCGTCGACACGTTGGGTTCGCCAAAGCGGTTGAACAGCTCCAGCGTGGATTCCAGAATGCGCTCGGCAGTGCGGCGCGGCGCTTTTTTCACCATATCGGCGGCCTCCCGGTGCGTGGGTGGTTGTCTCTTTCACCCACTCTAACCGAGGTGGTCCGTCCGCACGGTGTTGCAGTGCATCATGCAAGGAATAGGCAATCCTTTGGAATGCCCGCTTCCTGCAGGGCGGCCGCACCGCCCGGATCGTCAGTCGGCCGGCGGTTTGGGGGCCATGGGGCGGGCCGCGGCGGTGGTCTTGCGGGCGGCCGTGGCGCGGCCGGTGGGCGGCTTGGCCGCGCCGCGCTTGGCGGCGGGGCGGGGGGCGGCCTGTGCCTGGGTGGCGGCCTCCAGGGCCCGGGTGAGCGCATCGATGCGCTCGTGCAGCGCCTGCACCTCGCGCGCGGTGGGCACGCCCAGCCGGGCGAGCGCCTTGGCCACGCGGTCTTCGAAGATGGTTTCCAGCTTGTCCCACTGGCCCGCCGCGCGCGTGCCGAATTCGCTGGCCGCGCTGGTCATGCGTTCGGCCGCTTCGGACAGGCGCTCCTGGGCGGTGGACTGGCCCTTGCGCTGCATGGCCGCGCCTTCCTTGACCAGCGCCTCGAACACCTTGCTGCCTTCCTGCTGTGCCTTGGCGAACGCGCCCAGGCCCGCCTGCCAGATCTGCTGCGCGGAGTCGCGCGCCTTGCTGCCGTAGAACGGGCCGCTGCCGGCCGGGTCGGCGTCGTCCGGTGCGTCGGGGTTTTTGGTGGATCGGGGCATGGATGGCTTTCCTTGGGGCAAGTGGTGCAACGGCGCCGCGCGGACCGGATGATTTGCTGCGGCATCGGCTCCAGACTTTACGTGCGCTGCGCGCGCCGTGGGTAGTGTGCGCCCCCTAAACGGCGCGGCGGGCCCGCTGCGGCTCGTAACAGGGCCCCGGCACGCGATGGGATAATCCGCCGCTTTGACACAGCGGCGCCTTCGCGCGACCCCCCCATCCCATGATTCTTGTCACCGGCGGCGCAGGCTTCATCGGCGCCAACTTCGTTCTGGACTGGCTGGCTTCGGGCGACGAGCCCGTGGTCAACCTGGACAAGCTCACCTACGCAGGCAACCTGCAGAACCTGGCGAGCGCGCAGGGCGATCCCCGGCATGTCTTTGTGCAAGGCGACATCGGCGACACGGCCCTGCTGGCCAGGTTGCTGGCCGAGCACAAGCCCCGCGCCATCGTCAACTTCGCCGCCGAGTCGCATGTGGACCGCTCCATCCACGGGCCGGAGGACTTCATCCAGACCAACGTGGTCGGCACCTTCCGCCTGCTGGAGGCCGCACGGCACCACTGGCTGGCGTTGCCGGAGGGCGAGAAGGCCGCGTTCCGTTTCCTGCACGTCTCCACCGACGAGGTGTACGGCACGCTGTCGGCCAGCGATCCGGCCTTCGCCGAAACGGATGCCTACGAGCCCAACAGCCCCTATTCGGCCAGCAAGGCCGCGAGCGACCACCTGGTGCGCGCCTGGCACCACACCTACGGCCTGCCGGTGCTCACCACCAACTGCAGCAACAACTACGGGCCGTACCACTTCCCGGAAAAGCTGATCCCGCTGATGATCGTGAACGCCCTGGCGGGCAAGCCGCTGCCGGTGTACGGCGACGGCATGCAGATCCGCGACTGGCTCTACGTCAAGGACCACTGCAGCGCCATCCGCCGCGTGCTGCAAGGCGGCGCACTGGGCGAAACCTACAACGTGGGCGGCTGGAATGAAAAGCCCAACATCGAGATCGTGCGCACGGTGTGCGCTCTGCTCGACGAACTGCGCCCGCGCGCCGACGGCCAGAGCTATGCCGCGCAGATCCACTACGTGCAGGACCGCCCGGGCCACGACCGGCGCTATGCCATCGACGCCCGCAAGATCGAGCGCGAACTGGGCTGGAAGCCCGCCGAAACCTTCGAGACGGGCATCCGCAAGACGGTGCAGTGGTACCTCGAAAACCCCGAGTGGGTTGCGGCGGTGACCAGCGGCGCCTACCGCGAATGGGTGCAGACGCAGTACCAGGCCGTGCCCGGCGCAGCGGCTGCGGCACCGAACGCCATGGCGGCCAGCGCATGAACATCCTGCTTTTCGGCAAGGGCGGCCAAGTCGGCTGGGAGCTGCAGCGCAGCCTGTCGGTGCTGGGCACCGTGACGGCGCTGGACCACGACAGCACCGACCATTGCGGCAACTTCGCCGATCCCGCCGGCATCGTGGACACCGTGCGCGCGCTGCGCCCGGACGTCATCGTGAATGCGGCCGCCCACACGGCCGTGGACAAGGCCGAGAGCGAGCCGGAGTTCGCACGCACGCTCAACGCCACCACGCCGGGCGTCCTGGCCGAGGAGGCCGCGCGCAGCGGGGCCTGGCTGGTGCACTACAGCACCGACTATGTCTTCGACGGCAGCGGCGAGCGCCCCTGGGTGGAGACCGACACGCCGGCGCCGCTGTCCGTCTATGGCCGCACCAAGCTCGAGGGCGAGCGGCTCATCCAGCAGAGCGGGGCCCGCCACCTCATCCTGCGCACCAGCTGGGTCTACGCCGCCCGCGGCGGCAACTTCGCCAAGACCATGCTGCGCCTGGCCCAGGAGCGCGAGCGCCTGACGGTCATCGACGACCAGTGGGGCGCCCCCACCGGCGCCGACCTGATCGCCGACGTTACGGCGCATGCCCTGCGCCACCTGGAGCGGCGCCCCGAGGATGCCGGGCTCTACCACCTGGTGGCCGGGGGCGAGACCAACTGGCATGCCTATGCAAAATACGTGCTGGCGCAATCGGTACTAGGGGGTGGTGCTATAAAAATAGTAGCTAACGACGTGGCGGCTGTGCCGACGAGCGCGTTTCCCACGCCGGCCGTGCGCCCGCACAATTCGCGGCTCGACACCCGCCGGCTGCAATCCACCTTCGGCCTCGTTCTGCCGCATTGGCAGGCGGGCGTCTCGCGCATGCTGGCCGAAATCCTTTAGCACCCAGGGCAGAGAGAGCACCACATGACCGCACGCAAGGGCATCATCCTCGCCGGAGGTTCGGGCACCCGCCTGCACCCGGCCACGCTCGCCATCAGCAAGCAATTGCTGCCGGTGTACGACAAACCCATGATCTATTACCCGCTCAGCACGCTGATGCTGGCGGGCATCCGGGAGATCCTGGTCATCAGCACGCCCCAGGACACCCCGCGCTTCGAGCAGTTGCTCGGCGACGGCAGCCAGTGGGGCATTCAATTGCGCTACGCCGTGCAGCCCAGCCCCGACGGGCTGGCCCAGGCGTTTCTCATCGGCGAGGAATTCCTGGCGGGCAGCCCGAGCGCCCTGGTGCTGGGCGACAACATCTTCCACGGGCACGATTTCGAGGACCTGCTGCGCAGCGCGCTGCAGCGCGAGGAGGGGGCCAGCGTCTTCGCCTACCACGTGCAGGACCCCGAGCGCTACGGTGTGGCCGAGTTCGATGCCCGCGGCAAGGTGCTGTCCATCGAGGAAAAGCCCAAGGCCCCGAAGTCCAGCTATGCCGTGACCGGCCTGTACTTCTACGACGCGCAGGTGGTGGAACTGGCCAAGCGCCTGAAGCCGTCCGCCCGGGGCGAACTCGAAATCACCGACCTGAACCGCCTCTACCTGGAGCAGGACGCGCTGCACGTCGAGATCATGGGCCGTGGCTATGCCTGGCTCGACACCGGCACGCATGAAAGCCTGCTGGAAGCCGGGCAGTTCATCGCGACGCTGGAGCACCGGCAGGGCCTGAAGATCGCCTGCCCCGAGGAAATCGCCTGGCGCAACGGCTTCATCGACGATGCCCAGCTGGCCCGGCTGGCGCAACCCCTGGCCAAGAACGGCTACGGCCAGTACCTGCAGCGGCTGCTGCGGGAGCCGCGCGAGTAGCGCGAGGATCGCAACAGGCCCGGCGCGCCGCCGCGCCAGGCTGGCGTCCGTCGCGCGTGTCCCGTTCTTCCGCCGGTTTTCTTCTTCTTTTCGTTGTTGGCAATTCCTCCATGAACGTCATTCCCACCCGCCTGCCCGATGTCGTCGTCCTCGAACCCAAGGTGTTCGGCGATGCCCGGGGCTTTTTCTTCGAGAGCTTCAACCAGCGTGCCTTCGACGAGGCCACCGGCACGCGCCATGCGTTCGTGCAGGACAACCACAGCCGCAGCGCCCGCGGCGTGCTGCGGGGCCTGCATTACCAGTTGCGCCAGCCCCAGGGCAAGCTCGTGCGCGTGGTGCGCGGCACGGTGTTCGACGTGGCGGTGGACCTGCGCAGGAGCTCGCCCACGTTCGGCCAATGGACGGGCGAGGAGTTGAGCGAGGAAAACCAGCGCCAGATGTGGGTGCCGCCCGGCTTCGGCCATGGCTTCGTGGTGCTCAGCGAGAGCGCGGATTTCCTCTACAAGACCACCGACTACTACGCCCCCGAGCATGAGCGCTGCATCGCCTGGAACGATCCCGCCCTGGCGATCGACTGGCGCTTCGACGGCGAGCCCAGCCTGTCCGCCAAGGACATGAAGGGCCTGCCGCTCGACCAGGCCGAGGTGTTTGACTGACTGACGCCTGCGGCGGGCTGTGCGGGGCAGGGCCCGGTCCGCAGCGGCTCACGGGCCCTTGGGCGCCAGCGTCTGCTGCGTGGCCCGGTACAGGTGGTCGGAGCCGAACTTCGGGTTGTCCGGATCGAACGAGAACATGTTGTGCCCCCGGGGCACCAGCGTGCCATGCCAGCGCGGCTCGGCAAAGAACGAGAGAAAGTCCGCCCCCCGCTCTGAATGGGCATCGAACACGCGCTGCAGGGCGGCCGCGTCCATCGCCTTCAAGGGATGGAACTCGGTGATGCCGTAGCGGGTGTGGCCGCTGCGGCCCAGCCAGTCGAAGTAGGAATGCCCGTAGGTCGGCTCGCCGTACAGGCTCACGCCCAGCCGGATGGAGCCCAGCGGCCGCAGCGATGCCTGGATCGCGAACTTGTTCTCGTCCCAGCCCGGGTTCGTGAACGGCACGATCTGGTGGGTGTAGCGGGGCACGTCCGCCAGGCACGAGCGTGCCACCTCGCCATCGAAATACCGCAGATAGTCGACCACCTGCTTCGCGCGAAAGGCATGCCACAGCGGCACGAGCGGGTTGTAGTAGTACGACGACGCGTCCCGCGGCGTGTCGATGTGCGCCTGCACGCCGGGCCCGGCAGGCGTGCTGGCCGGCAGCGCTGCCTGGGGCTGCGGCTGTGGCGTGCTCTGCTGCCGGTCCATGATGGCCACGTCGCGGCGGCCCAGGTGGGTGAGGGCGCCCGGCCGCGTTTCCAGGAAGATGTCCAACCGGTGCACCCCGGCCCGCAGGCGCCGGAAATCCAGGTCCATGCGCCAGCCGGTGTTGGCGTCTCCGAACTCCGGCTTGGCCGCCAGCACGTCCTGCCGCCCCAGCCGCACGGCGGTCTTGCCCACCAGGCGGCCGTTGCGGTAGATGTGGATCCAGGCCGGGTGCTCCGGGGTGGCGCCTTCCACATGCGCCCAGCCCGAAATGGGCAGGCTGCCCTGCGCGAACGCATCGATGTGCTCGGTGTAGCGGCGCAGCGGCTCGGTGCGGATGTCGCGGGACGGAGGCTCCACCTCGGAGAACGCGGCGTAGTCGCCGCCCACGGCACGGTTGAGCGCCTCGATGCGGCCGAATTCGGCCTGCAGGTGGTGCCTAAACCCTTCGACCGAGGCCGCGCTGTAGTCGGTCACCCGGTAGGCGCCATCGAAGCCCATGCCCGCCTGGAAATTAGGAAACAGGTGGTGCAGTTCCCCCAGCAGCGTGATGCCCCGGATCTTGGCGCGGTCCTGCGCTGGCAGCTGGCAGGCCGCGTCCAGCACGGCCTGCATGGCCTGTGCGCGCCGCTGCGTCAGGGTGTTGCGGGTGGTGGCGAACGTCCAGTTGAAGACTTTGGAGTCGTAATAGTCGTCGGTGCCCAATGCCCCATCCCGGGTGTGGCCCATGTTGGCAGGGTCGGTGGCCAGCGCGGCCTCTATCGGTGCCTCCGCCGAGAAATGCGTGGAGAACAGGTAAAGGATCGCCGGCCGGGGCGTGTCGCGCAACGTGCGCACCAAGCGCCCCACTTTCTCGTCGTCGATGCGCCAGTCCCCGTCCGCCGTCTGGTGGAAAAGGCGCAGCAGCGGCACGGGCAGGGTGTAGCCCAGGGCTTCACGGGGTGATGGCGGTTCCGTGGGCTGCAGCGTTTTCAGCGTGGATTCGATGAGCGCGGCGGCCGAGCCCTGCGGGCCCTGGCAGCGCTCGGCCAGGTCCTGCATCGCCGCCGGCAGGGTCTCGGGCGAGAGCACGCAGGGCTCGATGACGCTGACCATCGGGGCCAGCAGCAGGCGATCCGCACGGAGCGGATGCGCAGGCGCATGCGGCTGGAGCAGCGCCAGGCCGCCCGCGCCGGCCAGAAGAACACCCAGGGCCGCGAGGGCCATGGAAACGTGCAGGGCAGTCCGTCTGGGAGGGTTTTGCATGGGCGGGGCGGGCAGTCGCGTCAATTGATCGGGGGAGGCCCGCGACTTTAAGCGAAGGCCCGGCTGGCCCGCGGGGTGTGCAAAGGCCATGGCTTGGGCGGGAGTGGGCCCCAGGCCGTCGCGGCTACACTTGGGGCCCATTGCGCGCGCCCGAGGGCGCGCAACGCCGCTCGCGGCGCCATCCCAAACCTCCATGACGACGAATACCCTTCCCGACCGCATCGAACCGCTGGCAGACGCGACGCCCGCGCCGCGTCCTCCGCTGGGAGAGCTGCTTGTCCAGTCGGGCAAGCTGAGCGCCCGCGACCTGGAGCGCGCCCTCTCCGCGCAGCAGGAAATGGGCGGACTGCTGGGCCGCGTGCTGGTGCGGCTGGGACTGGTGTCCGAGCTGGACGTGATCCAGTCGCTGTCGCGCCAGCTGGGGATATCCATCGTGCCGGCTGGCGAGTTTCCCGAACTCATGCCCGAGGTCGAGGGGCTGTTGCCGGAATTCCTGCACGCCAACAGCGTGTATCCGCTGCAGGTCAGCGAAGGCCGCATGCACGTGGCAATGGCCGTTCCGCAGGATGCGTTCGTCGTCAAGGCGCTGCATCTGGCCACTGGCCATGTGATCGTTCCGCACTTGGCGCTGGACAGCGACATCGAGAAAGCCCTGTCCGAGCCCGTGGTGGAGCAGGGTGCCGAAGACGACGAGGCCGACGACGGTTTCGGTGATGGCTCCGATGGCGGCGACTTCGTCGAGCATCTGAAGGACCTGGCCAGCGAAGCGCCGGTCATCCGTTTGGTGAACGCCATCATCGGCCGCGTGATCGATCTGCGCGCCTCGGACATCCACCTGGAGCCGTTCGACGACGGACTGCACGTGCGCTACCGGGTGGACGGCGTGATCCATGCGGGCGAACTGGTGCCGCCGCGCCTGAGCGCCGCCGTGAACTCGCGGGTCAAGCTGCTGGCCCACCTGGACATTGCCGAGCGCCGCCTGCCGCAGGACGGCCGCATCAAGACGCGCGTCAAGGGCCGCGAGCTCGATCTGCGGGTGTCCACCGTGCCCACCGTGCACGGCGAAAGCGTGGTGATGCGGGTGCTGGACCGGGCGAGCGTGCGCCTGCAGCTGGAAACCATGGGTTTCGAGAAGGACACGCTCGAGCGGTTCAACAGCCTGCTCGCACGGCCCCACGGCATCTTGCTGGTCACCGGCCCGACGGGTTCGGGCAAGACGACCACGCTGTATGCGGCCTTGTCGAAGATCGATGCGGGGGCCAACAAGATCATCACGGTGGAGGACCCGGTCGAGTACCAGCTGGAAGGCATCAACCAGATCCAGGTGCATCCGCAGATCAACCTGACCTTCGCCAACGCGCTGCGCTCCATTCTGCGCCAGGACCCCGACATCATCATGATCGGCGAAATGCGCGACGGCGAAACCGCCCAGATCGCCGTGCAATCGGCGCTCACGGGGCACCTGGTGCTCTCCACCCTGCACACGAACACGGCCGCCGGCGCCGTGATCCGGATGAAGGACATGGGTGTGGAGGGCTACCTCATCACCTCCGCCGTCAACGGCGTGCTGGCCCAGCGCCTGGTGCGCACGCTGTGCGGCCAGTGCAAGGAGCCTTTCGAGCCGGGAGAGGACGTGCGCCAGAGCACGGGGCTGGCGCGCTTCAGCGGCGTCGGCCAGGCCATATACCGGGCCGTGGGGTGCGAGCACTGCCGAGGTTCCGGCTACCGGGGCCGGACCGGCATCCATGAACTGTTCGTGCTGGACGAGCCCATGCGCCGCGCCATCATCGAAGGCCGCGATGCCAACGCGCTCAATGCGCTGGCGGCGCAGGGCGGCATGCTCAACCTGTACGAGGACGGGCTGCGCAAGGTGGCCGCCGGCATGACCACGCTCGACGAACTCGCCCGTGTGACGCAGGACCAAGCCGATGCCTGATTACGTCTGGCGGGCCGCCGCCGCCTCGGGCAAGGTGGCCGAGGGCCGACTCACGGCCATCAACGAAGCCCAGGCGCTCAAGCAGCTGAGGGCGCAGGGCCTCACGCCATTGACCATCAGCGACTCGATCGGTGCTTCGGCCGGCCCGGGCGCCAGCAGTGCCATGGGTACCGCCTCCGCCAACGAGGCCATCGGGGCCGCTGCCGTACCCAAGGGGCGCAGCGGCAAGGGGCCGGTCAAGGCGGCCGATGTGCTCGCGCTCACCTCCGAGCTGTCCATCATGCTGCGGGCCGGACTGGCCCTGGACAACGCGTTGCGCGTGCTCATCGACATGAGCTACAAACCCAGCATGGCCGAGCTGCTGCAAGGCATTCTGGACGCGGTCAAGGGCGGCACGCCGCTCAGCCGCGCCTTGTCGCAGCACCGCGAGCTGTTCGGCGATTTCTACATCAACATGATCCGCTCGGGCGAGGCCAGCGGCCAGATGTCGTCGGTGCTGGAGCGGCTCGTGGAGCACATGGAGCGGCAGCGCGCACTGCGCGACAGCGTCATCTCCGCCACCATCTACCCCGCGATTCTGTTGGGCGTGGCCGTGCTGTCGCTCATCGCCATGCTGGGTTTCGTCGTGCCGCAGTTCGAGAAGCTGTTCACCGACATGGGCGATGCGCTCCCGATGCCGACCCAGATCGTCATGGCGCTGGGCCATGCCTTCACGCGCTACGGCCTGTTCATCGGCATCGTGGCGCTGGGCCTGGGACTGATGGTGCGCCGCTGGGCGGCCTCTCCCGCCGGGCGCCAATGGTGGCAGGCGCGGCTGCTGAAGCTGCCGCTCATGGGGCGTCTGGCGCTGAAATACCAGCTCACGCTGTTCTCGCGCTCCCTGGGCACCTTGCTCGGCAATGGCGTGCCCATGCTGACGGCCCTGCACATTGCGACCGAAACCGTCAGCAACACGGTCTTGCAGCAGGCCCTGTCCCGTGTCGCGCCCATCGTGAAAGAAGGGGGCAAGGTTGTCCAGGCCGTTTCCGCGACGGGCATCTTCGAACCGCTGGCGATCAACCTGATCCGGGTGGGTGAGGAAACCGGCCGCATCGGTCAGATGATGCTCGAGCTGTCCAATATATTGAACCGCGAAGTCGAAACCGGTATCAAACGCCTTCTCACGCTGGTGGAGCCGGTGCTCATTCTGGTGCTGGGTATTTTGATTGCCGCCATCATTGTTTCCATCCTTCTCGGGATCCTGTCCATCAATGACCTCGCCGTATAATTTTTGTTTGTCCAAGGAGTCCTCTTCCATGGCGCATTCCCGTGCTGGCCGCTCCTGTGGCACCCCTATGCAACGCAAATCCGCCCGCGGCTTTACCCTCATCGAATTGCTGGTCGTGCTGGCCATCCTGACGCTGCTCGCCGGCTTGGTCGGCCCCCGTGTGCTGAACCAACTGGGCGGCGCCAAGGCCAAGACGGCCGGTGTGCAGATCGCCGACCTGGACAAGTCGCTCGAGTTGTTCAAGCTCGACGTAGGCCGCTACCCTTCGACCGAAGAAGGCCTGGAGGCACTGGTGAAGCGCCCCGGCTCCGTGAACGGCTGGACAGGCCCTTACCTCAAAGGCGGCGTGCCTTCTGACCCCTGGGGCCATCCTTACCGCTATGCCAACCCGGGCCCGAACGGCGGCATCGAGATCCTGTCGCTTGGCTCCGATGGCGCCCCCGGCGGTGAAGGCGAAGCGGCCGACATCCGCAACACGCCCTGATCGCCTGCATCTCCAGGCGTCCTGCCATGCGGCGCGAGCGCGGCTTTACGCTGGTCGAGTTGCTGGTCGTGTTCGCGATCCTGGCGCTCGTGATCGGCTTGGCACCGCTGGCTTTCGATCGGCTGCGGGATTCGGCGCAGTACCGTGACACGGTCCGCACGATGATCAGCCAGATGCGTGCCGCCCGTGTCACCGCCATGGCGGAAGGGCGGGAGGTCCGCTTCTCTGTGGACTTGAAGAATCGCATGTATGGCAACGACTCCGCCTTGAAGCCGTTGCCGCAGCCGCTGCAGTTGCGTGCCATCGTGGCCGGTACTGAATTGAATGCGCAGAGCCAGGCGGCCATCCGCTTCCTTCCGGGTGGCGGCGCCACGGGCGGCAGCATCGAAATCCTGAGGGCGCCCGGAGTCGGCACTCGCCTGCGGGTGGACTGGCTGTCCGGGCGCGTGACGCAAGAGGCCCTCACCCGATGACGCGCGGCTTGCATCGCCGACAGCGGGGCTTGACCTTGCTGGAGTTACTGGTGGCCTTCGCCATCATGGCGTTGTCGCTTGGCATGCTTTACCGCGCCATGGGCAGCAGCGCGCGCAGCGTTGCGGACGTGGATCGGTATCAACGCGCGGTGGTGCTGGCCGAGTCGTTGCTCTCCCTGCGCGACGCCATCCCCGAGCAGGGCTTGAACCAGTCGGGGGAGTCCGCTGGCTACCAGTGGCGCATCACCACGGCGCCCTATGCGACGGAGTTCAAAGGGCCCGCCATTCCGCCTTTGCACGAGGTGAACATCGTCATTTCCTGGTCGGACGGTGTGCGCCTGCGCAACTTCGAACTGAGCACCTTGCGGCCGCAGCGCAAGCCGCCCGAGCCGGGGCGTGGATGATGAAGCGGTGGCCTGAAGGCTCGAAGGCGCTGCGCCAGCGCGGCTTCACGCTGGTGGAACTGCTGGTGGTCATCACCTTGCTGTCGCTCGTGATGCTAGCCCTGGGGTCCGCGTTGCGTACCACGGCACAAACGGAAGAGAGGGTGGATCGCCGGATGCTGCGGACCGATGAACTGCGGGTGGCCAACGGGTTTCTGCGCTCGGTGCTGGGCCGGGTGTCTCTGCAAAAGCGGGCGGCTGTCGTCTCCATCGACGAGAGCCCGTACTTTTTCATCGGGCTGCCCGAAGAGATGGCTTGGGTGGGGGTGATGCCCGCCCGTTACGGTGCGGGTGGGCGCTACCATTTTCGATTGGGCGTGCTGGACCAGGCATCGGGGCCTGCTTTGGTATTGCGGTACTTGCCTTGGATCGATGGAGGCGTGGCGCCGGATTGGAGCCAGGCCGCCAGCTACGTGCTGGTGGATGGGATGACCGGCTTTTCACTCCGGTACGAAGACGCCAACGAGGAGCCTCCTGTCTGGGGCGCTCCCTGGAAGGCGGTTGATCGGCTGCCTCAACGGGTTTCGATCGCGATCCGGACCTCCGCAGGCGTTTGGCCGGACATCGTCATTCCGATGCGCGTTCTGCCATCCAGCGATCCGGCCAGCGACGGAGCCACTTTTGGCGGGAGCCGCTCGTGAATCAGCGCAAGCCAAGTAAGCACCGTAACAAGAAACAGCGCGGCATGGCGCTGTTGGCCGTGCTCTGGATGGTCGCAGCCCTCACCATCATCGTGTCTGGCCTGACACGATCCATCAGGGAAGAGGCGCGCGTCATGTCCTTGTCGCGCCAGAACGTCCAGGCCCAAGCGCTGGGCGACGCGGCGATTCAACTGGCATTGCAGGCGCTGGTGGCCAGCAACACCCCCCTGGCCCGCACCCGGCAGGCACAGATCGACTATCGCGGGGTCACGATGCAGGTCCAGGCCATGCCTTTGAACGGCTTGATCGACATCAATGGTGCGCCTGTTGCCTTGCTGGCGAAGCTCTTTTCCGTTGCCGGCGAAATGCCGGCAGAGGCGGCCCAGGGGCTCGCTCAAGCCACAGTGGAAATGCGTGAGCGGCGCGATCCACGCGGCGTGCCGCAGCGTTTTGAATCGGAAGAAGACCTGCTCAAGGTGCCCGGGGTGGACTACACCCTCTATGCTAGACTTTCGCCGCTCATCACTGCAGATCTTCGAGGGCGAGGCTTGGTCAATCCGATGGCTGCGCCCTTGGAAGTACTGACCGTCCTTGCCGGAGGAAACGCTGCAGTCGCCATGCGCATCGTAGCGGACCGGGATGCCGGCGCTGAAGGCATCGATACCACGGCCCTGGAGGCCGCATTTTTGGATAACTCGACGGTTCGGCGGCTGCGAATCCAGGCAAGGGTTCCCATGCCGGACGGTGTTTGGTTGCGCGTATCGCGCAGCATCGATTTCAACGCACGTGCGAAGGGCGGTTTGCCGTGGCAGACCTTCCGTGCCAGTTCAAGCGTTGAGCCCGTGATACGTAAAAACTCCTGAGCCACCCATGCCTTCCATTTCCTCCGATGCCCGTTTCCTGGGAATCGACTTGCACGCGCTCTGGCGTGATGTCCGCAGCCCCTGGCAGGGCATGCATGCGTGGCCGCTGTTCTCCTGGCTGACGCCGTCCGCGCCGGTCGTGCTGCTCCATCCCGAGGACGGCCTCTCTTTCTGGCTGGGGGACGAAAAGCAGTCCAAGGTGGCGGGCCCGGTCAAGGCCAGCTTCACCGCCGTTGAACTGCCTGAAGAATTCGTGCTTCGCAGGACGCTGACCTTGCCGCCCATGGCTGAATCGGACATCGCCAAAGCCGGTGCTTTGGAAGTGCGTGCCATCAGTCCCTTTCCTGAGGCGGATCTGGTGTGGGGCTATCGCTTGATCGAAGGCTCCACGGGCACTTCCCGAATCGAGCTGGCCCTGGCGTCTCGCAGGCAGGTCGCCCAATACCTCGCCTCCCAGGCCGCTCGCCTTGGCGGCGTGTCAAACCCGGAAGTCTGGGTGCGCAGCAATCAACAGCGCCCCATCGTGCTTGGTGGCTATGGTGAAGGCTTGCGCCATGCGCATGCACTGAGATGGAGGCGCGCGGGTTATGGGCTTTTGCTCTCGATGGCTGTACTGGCCATGGTCATTGCGGTGACCCCTACGCTCCAATTGCGTGAGCGCGCGATCGAGGCGGCGCAGAGCTATCAGGATGCGGCCAAGCGCACGGCTCCGGTCGTCGCCAAGCGGGATGCGCTCATGCAATCGGCAGAGAAGCTCGGAATGCTGTCGGAAGTGCTTGCCACGCGCATCGAGCCTTTGCGTGTGCTGGACAAACTGACCCAGCTGCTGCCGGACGATACCTATCTGCAGAGTTTTCGCATGCAAGGCGCCAAAGTGACCATTGTGGGAATGACCGGAAATGCGGCCGCCCTGATGCAGGTGCTGGGCAATGAGCCGGGGTTGCGAGAGGTCCGTGCCCCATCTGCTGCCACCCGGATGGGGAATTCCCCCAAGGAAACGTTTGCCATTGAATTCACGCTGGATCCTCAGTTTTTCGGGGTGGTGGGAAGTGTAGTCGCAGGCAAGGCCGCAGTCGCCTCCACTGGAGCCGCGACGCCGGTCCTTGCCCCGGGGGGTGTTGCCAGCGCTGCTGCTTCGGGCGCTAGCGTGGCCGGAGCGCCTGTCGCCCCAGCTTCGTTGCCCGCCAATTCATCCTCCAGCGCAGTCGCACCGCCGCCGGCCAGTGCCTCTCCATCGGCTGGTGGAGCTGCCTTTGGCGGATCGGTCGCCACATTCGGCGGCCGTACCACCACTGCACCTGCATTGCCCGCTTCTTCGCCTGCGAACCGTACCAAGCCATGAAACGCATTTCATCCCGTGAGGGGCTGATCCTCGTCTGTACTCTGGCTCTGGCGATCCTCCCCCTGGTCATGTTGGGCTGGTACATCGCTGAAAAGCACCAAGGTGCCGAGTCTCAACTGGCGCAAATGGAGCCGCGCTATGCGCGGCTTCTGGGCCTGGAGTCGCAGCGGACGGATATTGAAGCCGTGCTTGCGCAGGCCAATGCGGCAAGAACGCAGTACATCTATCCGGCATCCCAGGATGCCAACCAGACTGGCAATGCGGCTCAGCAGCGGATCCGGGATATCTTCAGTGCGGCGGGCTTGCAGGTGATCAGTAGCCAGGTGCTGCCTGCCAAGGACGAGAAGGGCTTTGATCGCATTCCGCTGACGGTGCGGACCGAGGGCGAAATGCTGGCCCTGCAAAGCGCGCTGGCCGTTCTGACCAGTCAAATGCCCATCATCGTCATCAATGATCTGGACATTCAGCTCCAAGGCGGCTATGCCAACTCGGATCCCAAGGTCGCTCCCCGGCTGTCGGCGCAGTTTGGCCTCAGCGTATTGCGGGAGCGCACATGAAGCGGTATGCCTTGCATCTGCTGCTGCTGGCCAATGCAGCGTTGCTGATCCTTCTGGCATGGATGTGGGTTGCGCCGGATGGAAGCGTTCGCAATGTGCATTGGCAAGAACCAACGCCTCACCGAACGGATTTCGCTGCCATGCTTCCCGCTTTGCCAGGGGTGACCAACGCAGATACCGGGCAGTTCATTGCGATGCTGGATCGGCCATTGTTTGCTTTCACGCGCAGGCCGCCTCCACCGCCTCCGCCGCCCAAGGCCGCCGAGGAAGTGCAGGTCGACAACCTCAGCACCGCTCGCCTGTCAGGCGTCTTTGTCGGCGATGGTGCGGGAGGCATCATCATCGAAGTGGCCGGCAAGCACCGCCGTGCACGTCTGAATGACAACATCGAAGGGTGGACGCTCCAGTCCATCAACGGTCGCAATGTCACCTTCATCAAAGGTGACCAAAGCCGTGTCCTGCAGCTGCCTCGTGCGGCCGTTACTTCGTATACCGGCATGGCTCCAGCTGCACCGGTCAGCGGTCCCACATCGATCGGACGAGGGGCGGTGCAACCTCCAGCCCGGTCCGCCCCCCCTCGCGCAACATTTGGCGGTCGTTCTTAATGAGCGTGCTTCCTATCTGTTCGTTTCTCCCCGTTTCCAGGCAAGCAGTCATGACCCCTTACCGACACGCACTCACCGCTATTGCGCTGGCCACTTGTCAGTTGGCCATAGCCCAGTCGCAGCAGTCCGCCCCCGCAACCGGGAGCAGCAACATCGTCACGGAGTCGAGCGGTGCAGTGGTGCCAAGCTCCGCGTCTGATTCGTCCGCCAATGCCGCGTCGAAGAAGGCGGACAAACCTTTGGCAGAGGGCGAGCTTCCTGCAGCGGAGCCGCGTTTCATCATCGGAAACGATCGTGTGATCGCCCCGGCCAAGCCGGTGGCTGCCGTACAAGGCGCTCCGTTGTCCTTCAATTTCGAAGAGGCGCCGGTGGCAGAGGTCGTGCGTACTATTTTGGGAGATATCCTCAAGACGGACTATGTGCTTCACCCGCCGTTGAGCGGGACGG
The DNA here is from genome assembly GCF_030158935.1 of Acidovorax sp. SUPP950. Lineage (NCBI taxonomy): Bacteria > Pseudomonadati > Pseudomonadota > Betaproteobacteria > Burkholderiales > Comamonadaceae > Acidovorax > Acidovorax sp. SUPP950. The sequence goes on from NZ_BQXE01000002.1 coordinate 187,065, forward strand.
TGACTTTGGCGACACGCACGCCCATTGCACCGGATCAGGCGGTTTTCCTGCTGGAGAGTTCTTTGCAGGCCAACGGACTCGCCATGTTGCGCGATGCCCGCGGCACCTACCACGTCGGGCGGCCTGATGCATTGCGGAGCATCGGTGGGTCCGTTCGCCAGGTAGGCAACGGTCCGTTGCCCCCGGGCTCGGGCGCCATCATCGTGCCGCTGCAATACATCGGTGCGAGCGAAATGGCATCCATTCTTCGGCCGATGATGCCCCCCGATGCCGTCGTGCGGGTAGACAACGTGCGCAATCTGCTGATTCTGAGTGGCACACGCACCCAGGCCGAAGGGTGGCTCGATCTGGTGAACACCTTTGACATCGATCTGCTCAAAGGCATGTCGGTTGGGGTGTTCCCCTTGAAGCATGCGTCGATCAAGGAAGTGGAAACCGCGCTGCGCCTGGTCAGTGGCGGTGGTGCTGCAGCGGCTTCCCCGAATGTCGGAGGAGCCGTCGCTACAGGCACACCGGGTGCTGCGCAGGCGAATGCGGCCAGCGCGGCGCAGGCCATGCTGGGTGAAGGCAATCCTCTTTTCGGCGCTCTGCGCATCATGCCCATCGAGCGGCTCAACAGCATTCTGGTGGTCACGCCACGCGCTTCCTATTTGGAGGAAGCCCGCCGCTGGATCGAGAAGTTGGACCAGCCCAGCGACAACGGGTCTGAGCCACAGCTATTCATCTACCAGGTGCAGAACGTCAATGCCAAGCACCTTGCGAGCGTGCTCAGCGGGATTTTCGGGGGCCAGACCGGTGGATCGAACGTGGCCAACAGCGGGGTGGCACCCGGATTTGGAAGCGCGACGGGGAACTCTTTCGGCCAGACGCAAAGCGGATTCGGCGGCGTTGGCAGCACTTTCAGCAGCAGCGGGTCCAGTTACATGGGCGGCAGCGGCGTCCGCTCTTCGGGTCTGACGGGCAGTGCTTTCTCCAGTGGTTCCGGGACCGGGGCCTTCGGCAACCGCAATACCAACTCACAAGGTACACAGCAGCAGGGCACCTTGAGTGCCAATCTGGGCAGCGTTCGGGTGATGGCCGATGAACTGAACAATTCAGTGCTCATCTGGGGGACGCGCGCTGAGTATTCAAAGATTGAAGCGGCGCTGAAGAGACTGGATCTTCCCCCCACACAGGTTCTGATCGAAGCCAGCATCATTGAAGTGACCTTAAACGATGATCTCCAGTACGGCCTGCAATGGTCGTTCAACAACAGTCGAAATGGATACACCGGGCAGGGGCTGATCAGCGGGCGCAATCCGACCACCGTCAGCAGGGATACCCTGCTGGGAGGTGCATCTCAAGGTTTCTCCTATGTGCTCAGCAGTTCAACGGGCGTGCAGGCTGTGCTCAATGCCCTGGCTGACAAATCCCTTTTGAAGGTGATCTCCAGCCCATCGCTGATGGTGCTGGACAATCACACCGCATCCATCAATGTCGGCAACCAAGAGCCGGTCAGCACGACGACAGTTAGTTTTGTGGACAATGCAAACGCGTCCACCAGCTCGGTTCAATACAAGGACACGGGCGTCAACCTTGTTGTCACGCCGTCCGTGAACGCTGGCAACATCGTGAACATGCAGGTGGATCAGACGGTGACCGATTTGGGCGCTGTCAGAAGCAACGCCAACAATCAGCCTGCATTTTTGCAACGCCAGATCAGCAGCAAAGTCGCTGTGCGGTCGGGTGAAACCATCGTGCTGGGTGGCCTGATCAAGGACAACAGTACAGTTGGTAAGGCCGGCGTTCCTTTGCTACAGGACATTCCGGTCCTCGGAAATTTGTTTGGCACCAATAGCAACACCAGCAATCGGACGGAACTGCTGGTTGTTCTCACGCCGCGTGTGGTGCGCACTGATATCGACATTCGGGAAGTGAGTGAAGACTTGCGTGACCGAATGAAGGGTTTGAGAGTCATCGAACTCAAGGAACAGGGGAGCCGTAACCCCCTCAAAGCGCCTCAGGCACCGGTGCAACCAGTCCAGCCAAACTGAGTCGAACAGCGTCGTTCAACCAGATCGTTAACAGGAGATCAACACAACCATGGTTCAAAACACCACTTTCCGTCGCCGGATGGGCGCCATTGTCTTGGCTGCAGGCGTCGTGGCACTCTCAGGATGCGCCGCCTTCAAGCCTGCCACTCCAGAACAGATCGTCGAGCAGCGGGCAACGGAGTATTGGAAAGCGAGAGTGGCCGGTCAGTACGACAAGGCCTATGCCTTGTCCACGCCTTCTTACCGCAAAACCAGGACAGCCGACCAATTCAAGATGCAATTTGGTGCTGGTGTTGCCGTCAAGAGCGTGGAGGTCACGAAAGTCACTTGTGAGGGCGAGAAATGCACCACTCAGGTGAAATTGGGAGTTCAGCCTGCCGTGATCGGTTCAAAGCTTGGTACGATCGACAGCTACCTGAACGAGACATGGCTGCTTGAAGATGGCCAGTGGTGGCACTATCAAGATCTTTGATAGGGATCTTCGAAGGCGTTTGCAAGCGGTCTTGCGAAGCAAGATTCACCTCACCGCATACGGTGTTGCATTTCCTCAACAACAGGTTTTGTTACAGCGGTTCCGTTGTACAACACGTCAGAGCGCTGTGCTACCATCCCTTAGCGTAATCAATCGTGGTAGTTGCGCTTACCAACTTTTTAACTGGAGTTCTTGATATGAGAAAAAATGTTCTGGCCCTGAGCATTGCTGCCATGATTGGTGGCCTGGGCTTTGCTGGCGCCGCATCTGCTGATGTGGTCGTTGGTACGGCTCCGCTGAAGACGACGACCGCTACGACGATGTCGTTCGCGGAAGGCGGCGTGGGTCATGCACTGCTGGTTCCTTACTTCAACGCACAAAACGGCAACATGACCGTGATGCACGTTGTGAACACCGACACCTCCAACGGCAAGGCCGTGAAGGTTCGTTTCCGCGGCGCCCTGAACTCCGACGACATTCTTGACTTCCAAGTCTTCATGTCGCCTGGTGACGTGTGGACTGCTGCCGTGACGGCTGGTTCCGATGGCGTGGCACAAATTGTGACCGCTGACGGCACCTGCACGTTGCCCACGCTGGCCAAGGGTGTGAACCAACGTTTCGTGACCGACCGTCTGAATCCTGGCATCTCGGAAGCCGACAAGGCCAACAACACGCGTGAAGGCTACGTTGAAATCTTCAACATGGCTGACATTCCTCAGCTGCTGGCTGGCACGACCACGGTCAACCCCCTGTACACGGCTATCAAGCACGTGAACGGCGTTGCACCTTGCACGTCCTCCACCCTGAACGCTACGCTGCAAAACTTCACGACGCCTGCCGCCGTGGCTGCAGCTGGTTTCGACACGCCTTCGACCGGCCTGCTGGGCGACTGGTACATCATCAACGTCGCTCAAACGACGACGTTCTCGGGTGGCGCTACTGCAATCCGTGCTGAAAACAACGGCGCTCAAGCCATTGCTAACTTCGTGCACTTCCCGCAATCGGCCAGCGCAGCACCTACGCCTGACACGTACACGGCTGACCCGCTGTTCCGTACGGTGAACGTGTTCACCACGGGTACGACGGCTCCTACGACCGTGCCAGCAATCGCTGCCGCGAACTATGACCTGCCCGACATGTCGACGCCTTACGTGACGGCTCCTAGCGCAACGGCTCCTCTGACGCAAGCTCGCTTGCTGACGAACGCCCTGGCTGTGACCTCGATCGCTAACCAGTACGCTAACGACACGAGCATCTCCGCCAAGACGGACTGGGTGTTCTCCATGCCTACCCGTCGTTACAACGTGGCGTCTAACTACGCTGCTGCGCAAACCGGTGGCAACGCTGCTCAAGTTCGCTACTTCTCCGACCTGATCGCCACCGGCAACGGTGTTGCTGACGAGCGTTTCAACCCAGGCAACACGTCGCTGGCTACCACCGGTGGTGCCATCTGCGTGAGCTCGACGGGCCAAGCGTTCTTCGACCGCGAAGAAACCACGACCACGACCGGCGCAGTGTTCTCGCCTGGTTCCATCACGCAGACCCGTTTCTGCGGCGAAACCAGCGTGCTGAGCTTCCGTGACGGCGGCACCTCTGTGCTGGGCGCTTCGGTGGCTCGTCAAGATCTGTCGAGCGGTTCGTTCACCAACGGCTGGAGCCGCGTGGATGTGCCTAACTCGGTGGCTGGCAACTCGCTGGGTCTGCCAATCCTGGGCGCTTCGTTCATCAAGCTGTCGAACCCCAGCGCTGCGGCTGGCACGTCCGGTACCTACGGTATCACGTGGCCCCACCGCTTCACGTTCCCGACGTTTGTCGCTCAGTAATTTGAACGGCACTTTTCACAGCAATGTGAACCAAAAAAGGCGGGGGCAACCCCGCCTTTTTTTTTAATGCTTTTTTGATGGAGTGTTGGATTTGCACATGATTCGCTCAACCTATCGCCTGCTTGCTTTGGCAGCACTTTCTGCAACCGCTCTTTCGGCCCATGCCCAAGCTCCGGTGTTGATTCAGGGGCCGAAAGTCGCGATCGATACGCTGGACATTCAAGCGGACTCTCTTCGCATGCCTGCCGAGATGCGCGACACCGTTCTGGCGCGTCCTCAGACCGTCACGCAGATTGCCTCTAATCTTTACGCACGCCGGGTGATGGCCGCACGGGCCGAAACTGAAGGGGTAGAGAAGGACCCCGAGGTGGCAGCAGCCCTGAAGATTGCGCGGGACAAGGTGCTGTCAGATGCTTACATCGCAAAAATCGACAAGCAAAGCACGCCGAACGATGTCGCTGCCGAAGGCATGGCGCGAGACATCTACAAGGCCAAGCCTGAGCGCTTCAAGGTGGCGGAACAAGTTCGAGTGAGGCACATTCTGGTGGAGGGTTCCGACGCCAACTCGCGCGCGCAGATCGAAAAGATCATGCAGGAACTCAAAGCCGGTGCTGACTTCGCCAAGCTGGCCCAAGAGCGTTCCGCGGACAAGGGCTCTGCCGAAAAGGGTGGAGATTTAGGCGCTTTCGAACGCGGCCGCATGGCAGCACAATTCGATGAAGCCGCTTTTGCGTTGACCAAGCCTGGTCAGCTCAGCGATATCGTCGAGACCCAGTTCGGGTTTCACATCCTCAAGCTCGAAGAGCGCATCCCCGCACGCACCCGTTCGTTCAGCGAAGTCCGCGAAGAGTTGATGAACGAAGTGCGCAACAACGTTCGCCAGGAGGCACGTGTTGCCGAAGCGCAGAAGATGCAGCAAGAAGCAAAGATTGATGCGTCCGCCATCGCTTCTTACTCTCAGTCTTATGCGGCAAAAATTCCGCCCACTAAGATCGCTCCCTGAAGCTCCACGTTGGTGGAGGTGAAGCAAGTGCCCTTTCGGGTACTTGCTTCTTTTATTTCTGGTGGGCCGACTGCCATCCTCTGAACAAGCTGCATGCAAACTTTGTGGAATGAATGGCGCGCGATCTGGAGTGCGCGCTCTCTGGTGTGGGTTCTGGTGCAACGCGAGGTGGCCGCGCGCCACGCAGGCACCGCTGTCGGCGTGCTGTGGCCCTATCTCCAGCCCCTGTTGACGGTGGCTGCCTACTATCTTGTCTTCGATGTGGTCTTTTCCATGCGTTTGGGAGAAGGCGCGCCGACGCATGCCGTTGGCACGTTCCTGGTCGTGGGTGCGCTGCCCTGGATGGCTTTCTGCGATGCGGTGTCGCGCGGCATGAACAGCCTCATCGAGGCGGGAAGCATGCTGCAGAAAAACCCGCTGCCCCCAGTGCTCTTCACGACCCGTTCGGTGCTGGCGAGCGCGGTGATTTTCGGGCCGCTCCTGTGTCTCGTGGCGCTGGTATACACGCCGCTGCACGGGTTCCGTCCTGCCATGCTGGCCATGGTGCCTCTCATGGCCCTGCAGTTGGTCCTCTGCGTGCTGCTGGGTTACCTGCTGGCCATCCTGGCTGCGGCGCTGAGAGACACCGTTCAGATCGTCGGCTTTCTGCTGTCCGTGGGCATCTATCTCACGCCCATTCTTTTTCCCCTGACGATGTTCCCGGCCAACTGGCGCTGGGTGCTTTGGCTCAATCCCATGACGGCCCTGGTGATCGGCTACCAGCAAGTGCTGCTGCAGGGCAATTGGCCGCCGATGGGTGTCTGGGTGGCGGGCGTGGTCTGGCTTGTCGTCCTGGCGCTGGCTTTGAACACGTTGGTCAAACGCAGCCGTGATCAGTTGGTGGACTGGCTATGACGATGATCGAACGCACCTCCGAGACCGTTCTGAAAGTGCAGGACGTTGGCAAGGAGTACAAGCTCTACGCCTCTCCCCGCCAGCGGCTCAAGTCCTTGATCACCGGGCGATCGGCGCACCGCAGCCATTGGGCCTTGAAAGGCGTCTCCTTCGAACTGCAGCGCGGCCAATGCATCGGCGTCATCGGCGACAACGGGGCGGGCAAGAGTTCGCTGCTCAAGCTGCTGGCCGGCACGCTGCAGCCCTCCACGGGCTCGATCGAGCGGGTGGGCCGGGTCACTGCCATTCTGGAGTTGGGCGCGGGTTTCCACCCCGACTTCAGCGGCCGCGACAACCTGTATTTCGGCGGCAGCCTGATCGGCATCGACCGCGAAGAGATGGAGCGGCTGGAGCCGGAGATCATCGAGTTCTGCGAGCTGGGCGAGGCGCTGGACCGGCCGGTCAAGACCTACTCTTCGGGCATGTCGGTCCGGCTGGCCTTCGCGCTGGTGACCGCGGTGCAGCCCGACGTGCTGATCATCGACGAAGCCCTGGCGGTGGGCGATCAGCATTTCCAGAAGAAATGCGTGGACCGCATCATGGCGTTCCGCAATGCCGGCTGCACGATCCTGTTCTGCTCGCACAGCCCATACCACATCCGCCATCTGTGCGATCTGGCGCTTTGGCTGGACGGGGGGCGCGTCAAGCAGTTCGGATTGACGGAGCCCGTGCTGGGCGCCTATGACGTGCACTCCCGCCTGCGCAATGCAGAGAGCCATCACCACGCGGCGGCGGGGCAGGAGGGCGCCAGCGATGCGCCCGCGCCGGACAACGGCGCTCCGCTGGACGACGGAGATGCCTCCGAGGCTTCGGACGCTGCGGCAGCTTCCGCCGCCGGCCGCCGGCAGCGCAATGGCAATGCCCCGGCCCGCGACGATGGCTCCGCCCGCATTCTGTCGGTGGAGATCCAGAACCTGGGCGAACCGCAGGACGGCGGCTACGGCCGGCTGTCCGGCAAAGACCTGATCGCCCACATCACCGTGCGCGGCCGGGGGAGCGAGCGGCCCAATGTCGGCTTCATGATCGAGCAGTCCAAAGGGGTCGGCATCACGTCGCTGGCCACCCACGAAGAGGGCGCGGCGCCCGTGTCGCTGGGCGATGGCCTGTGGCGCTCGGTGCTGACGTTTCCCAGCCTGCCGCTGCACAGCGGGGACTACGTGATCAGTGCGTTCCTCTTCGACGAGAGCGGCCTGGTGGTGTACGACGAGTGGTTCCAGTTCCTGAACTTCAACTGGGTCGCTCCGACCCTTATGCCGGGGCTGGTGAAATTGCCGCACCACTGGGGGTGAGCATGCCGGCCGGCCCACTGCAGGGCGCTTGCGTTCTGCCACCGTGGACGGCTGGGATCTCCCCCCAACGAGATGCTATATTTTTGATAGCTTAATGCCCTAGTAGAATATGCGCTGGAGCCATTTTTTGCCAATGACGGTTTTCCGCCTTTCGGCAGGATCTTCCCCCGGCCCTTGACCCCATGAACGATCTGACCGCCCCTCCTCAAAAGGCCTCCGACTGGCTGGCCCTCGGAATCCAGCACCTCGAACGCGACGAGCGCGTCCTGGCCGCAGAGGCCTTGCGCCATGCCTTGCAGGACCGCGAAACGCGCCTCACCGCCCACCAGCTCATCGAGCAGCACACGTTGCCGGGCGCCTTCTCCCAGATGATGGGGCTGAACTGCGAGATCGCGCGCGCCGACGACATCTTTCGCTTCTTCGAGGGCCATCCCTCCAGTACCAACCCTCTGCGCGACTATCTCGCGGATGGCTGGCGCACGCTGTCCGAGCTGATGACGCTGCTGGAGACCGTGGATCGGCCTTTGCTCAAGACCCCGCGGTTCATGGAGTTCGCGAGCGGGCACGGCCGCTTCACGCGGCATCTGGTGAAGGCGCTGGGCGCGGACCGGGTGACGGTGTCCGACGTCGTGCCGGACGCCATGGCGTTCGCGCAGCGCACTTTCGGCGTGCGGAGCGTGCTGTCGTCCACCGTGCCGGAGAGTCTGGTGTGGGATCAGCAGTACGACGTGGTGTTCGTGCTGTCGCTGTTCAGCCACCTGCCGCGCCGCACCTGGGCCCGCTGGCTGCAGTGCCTGTACGACGGCGTGGCACCTGGAGGGGTTCTGGTGTTCTCCACGCATGGCTTGAAGGCGGCGGCGCACGACAGCGTTGCGCTGGACGATGACGGCTTCTTCTTCGCTCCGTCCAGCGAATCCCAGGCCATCGATGTGCAGGAATACGGCACCGCGTTCACGTCCGAAGACTTCGTCCTCGCGCGCATCGCGGAGACGGTGGGCGCGGACAAGCTCGTTCACCGTTCGCTGGTGCATTTCTGGAACCACCAGGATGCCTATGTGCTCGCCAAGCCCTGAGCGCAGGGTGTGGTGGGCCTGACTGACCCCCTTCCTGGCTCCGAGCCCTTTGACTGATTGAAATCCTGCGACAGGCGTTTTCCTCCATGACCACTCTGTTCGATCGCATCCAGCAACGATTTTGGGGACCGCCCCAGTGGGATGCCGAGCGCATTTCCGACGAGTGGTTCCGGGCGCACTTCCACTATGCGGCCGATGTGGTCCAGCACTGGCTGGGTTCGGCGCTGGATGTGAAGACGGCGCGGCTCCTCAACTTCGGTTGTGGCGACGGCATCACGGACCTGGCCCTGGTCCTGCGCCACGGGGCGACGTCGATCCATGGCATCGATATCCGGCAGGAGTACGCCAAGCTGCCGCGCATCGCGAAGGAGCAACTGGGCCTTCGCCGCGTGCCGAAGGCCCTGAGCTTCGAGACCATCGCACCCGCCACCCCGCTGGCGGGAAGGCGGCCGGTGGACGGGATTTTCAGCTGGTCCACGTTCGAGCATGTGAGCCAGGACCAGCTCGAACCCATCGCCCGCGACCTGTACGCGGCGCTCAATCCCGGGGGCGTGTTCTTCCTGCAGATCGAGCCGCTGTATTTTTCTCCCTTCGGCTCGCACCTGCGACGCTATGACGAGGTGCCCTGGCACCACCTGCTGGTGAGCGATGACGAGCTGTGGGCCATCATCCAGGCGCACGAAGGGCCGATCGATGGCGCCGAGCGCGATTTCGGCTTCGACGACTTCGGTGTCGAGGGGTACAAGAAGTTCGTCTTCAACGAGTACAAGGCATTGAACCGGGTGACGGCGGACGAGCTGGTGGCCCTGATGACCCGGGTGGGCTTTCGGGTCATTCGCCAGGAGCGGCGCAGTGTGCAGATGGACATTCCAGCGGCCCTGCACGGCCAATATCCGGACGAGTTGCTGCTCAACAACGAGATCTTTCTGCTGCTGGGCAAATAGGGCCCGGATCGCCCTTCGGTGCCATCCATCGCACCGAGTGCGTCGACGGGCCTTCCGCAAACAAAAAAGGGCTGCCGGAGAAGGCAGCCCTTTTTTCGTTCCGGCGCCGTGCGGCGCGAAGCCGGTTCAGGCTTGCAGCCAGTTCTTGACCCGGCGCTGCCACTGCGCCGGGATGCGCCGTGCAACGCCACGCAGCACCGGCAGCGAGCGCAGATAGACCACCGCCGACAGCACGCCTGATTTGGCGGCGGCGGTGGGTGTGGCCTGGGGCAGGTAGGGCTGCAGGTCGGCCAGGGTCATGGGGGTCAGCGCAGCCACGGGCCTGGAGTCCGCCAGGTAGTCGGTCTCGTAGCGGAACGGCGCCGACGATTCATGCGGCAAGAGGGCAGTCGGCTGTGCCTCGGCCAGGGCCGGGGCCTCGCCCTGGGCGAAATGCCGGTCGCGGACCTCGGTGAACCAGGCCAGCCATTGGGCGGGCGTGGCATCCCAGGGGTGCACCCAGCTCCAGGGCCGGCCCGCCAGCCGCTCGGCGAAGGCGCCGATGTCGGGCACGACCACCGGCAGGCCGGCCAGCAGCGCGGCGCTCAGGGTGTAGCTGTAGGTCTCGGGCCATTGGGCGGGGAACCAGACCAGGTCCGGCTCCAGCCATTGCAGCAGGCCGGGCAGGTCCTTCTCTTCATACTCGCCATGGATGGTCAGGCGGGCGCGGGGCTGCGTCTGAAGGTGGCGGTAGCCGTAGCCGATCAGGTGGAAATCCACGAGGGCGTTGCGGCGGGCCGCCTCGGCGGCCACGGCTTCCAGCACGTCCGCGCCCTTGATGGCGCTCAGGGCGCCGATCACCACCACCCGCAGCCGTTGGCCAGGCTGCAGCGTGCGCGGCGCGGGCAGCGGCAGCGCCGCGCTGTCGGGCAGATCGGTGTGTGGTACGGCGTGCACGTGCGCCGCTGGCGCGAAGCCGGCGATGCGCCGCGCCGTATCGTGGCTGGGCGCGAGCACCCGGCGTGCGCCGGTGAGCAGGCGCGCATTCGCGCCACGCCATTCGGCGACGGTGCCGCCCAGGGGGGAATGCATCTCCGGCGTGCAGCACTTGCATTGCCCGGGACCGATCTCGCCGGCGTACCGGTTGGTCGTGTCGGTCATCGAGATGTGCGTGCAGTAGCTGTAGTAGTCGTGCGCGGTGAAGTCGTAGGGCACATCCAGCAGGTGCGGGATGTTGCGAACTTCCTGGCCGTGGCCCAGCAGGTGGTGAAAGTGCACCTGCCGCACGCCCAGCTGCCGCAGCACGCCGAGCAGGTCGTCGTACTGGTCGTTCAGGCGGAAGGTGAGTTCGAAGCCCTCGTCCTGCCCCGCCATCCGCAGCCGCACGCTGTGCCCAGGCGCGGGCGTGAGGGTCAGGAAGGTGGCCTGGTCCGCCAGGTGCGCGGCCAGTTCGCGGACATGCCGGACCGTGCCACCGGCCCGGTCGTGCAGCACGGCGAGCACGGCCGGCAGGCCGGCCTCGGCAATGCGGGCCACGTCGAGCGCCAGCCGGTAGGGCTGCGCCGGATCGGCCTGCACGAACGCATGTACGTCGCGCTCATAGCGCGGATGCAGGCGGCGCAGGGTTTCCATGGCGGCGAGTTCGCGCGGGCTCTTGCTGTCGCCGAAGCTGACCCCGCCGGTGTGCAGCACGAAGGTGTCCAGCAGGTGCAGGTTGCGCCAGCCGGCCGCGTGCGCGCGCTGGCAGAAATCGTTTTCCTCGCCGTATCCCTTGCCGAAATGCTCGGTATCGAACAAGCCCAACTGCACCAGGCAATCGCGCCGGATGTACATGCAAAAGCCGACGCCCGTGGGCACGTCCACGACCGCGCCCGGGTGGGTCCTGGCGCACAGCGCGTCCAGGCGGGCCGTGTCGTAGCCGGGCGGCAGGTCGTTGTCCTTGCAAAAGCGCGGGTAGCTGCAGATGGTGGCGTTGTTGGAGAACGGGGTGACCGAGGCCACCTTGGCGTCGCCGTAGGCCGCGTTGCGGATGCGGTCGAGCCAGTCGTTGGCGACTTCCGTGTCGCTGTTGAGCAGCAGCACGTCGTTGGTGCCGCTCAGGGCCATGCCGCGGTTGACGGTGCCGACGAAGCCGAGGTTCTCCTCGTTTTCCAGCAGCACGATGTGCTCGTCCTGCTTGGCCCGCTCGCGCAGCCAGGCCGTGACTTCGGGCTCGGGGCTGGCATCGTTGATGACGATGAGGCGGTAGGGCGTGGCGCACGGGCTGGCCAGCACGGAATCGACGCACATCTGCGTGTCGGCCAGGCCCCGGTAGACCGGCACGATCACATCCACGGGGTGCTGCGGCGGCGTGACCTGCACGGGCCCCTGCGCCGCCGCTGCGGCGGCATGCTTGGGCGCACGGCCCAGAAGGCGGTCCAGGCGCATCTTGGTGTGGACGAGTGGGCGGGTCGCGCGGAACACGGTGGAGTTTTCGATCGTTTTCAAGTGGTGGGCGAGGGCGCCGTAGTCGTGTTGCAGGCGGCCCAGTTCATGCTGCAGTCGGGTGGCGTTGCGCTGGAACTGGGCGGACTCCTGCTGCAAATCGGCCCGCTGGCGCAGCAGCGTCTGGGTGCTGTCCTTGAGCGTGGCGTTGTGTTCCTGCAAGGCCTGGTTGGTGTACTCCAGGGTGAGCTTGTCGCCCTCGAGCACTTCCTTTTGCTCGCCCAAAGCGCGCTTTTCCAGCTCGAGCGCCTCGCGGGTCTCCCGAAGCAGTCGATCAGCCTCGCGCTGTGCCTGCGCCTGGGCCAGGGCTGCTGCCGTCTTCAGGTCGGAAATCTGTTCCTGCAGCGGGAAGATGGCACTCGAAAGGGCCAGGTAGTCGGCGGACATGGGCCACCCCAGGTCGATGTCCAGCACGGCCCCGCCGCCGGCGTGGCCGGTCAGGACGTCCCGGGGGATCGGCAACTCCATCCAGGGGTCGTCCCCGGTGAGCAGCAGCAGGGTGGCGGGGGAGGCGGCCGGCATGGGCTGCTCCCACACGATCTGGCGGTGGGGCGAGCGGGCCAGCAGCGAGCGCGATGCAGTGTCGGCCTGCCACGTCCACACCGCGTCGCCCTGGGCATTGCGCAGGGCGATGCCATGCAGGTGCATGAAGCCGGGGCGGTCCGCCGGGTCGAGCCTCAGGTTCGTGAGGGGCGTGGGCGTATCGGGCAGGGTGAAACGCACCGTCTGGCGTTCGCGGCCGATGATGCCGGTGGCGGTCAGCTTGCGGTCTTCGGCGTATTCGCCGTTCTGGCCCAGGTAGAGCTGCGCCGTGAACAGGGCGTGGGCTTCCTGCGGGTCCGGCGTGCCGCTCTGGTCCTCGGCGATGGCCTGAGCGGCAGGCTGCGCCACGGCGATGAACTGGTAGGCCATGGCATCGGGCGCTCCGAGCAGATGGCGCGAGACGGCCGGTGGCAGCAGGTCGAAGGCGGCCTTGAACTCCGATTCGGGCACCTCGCGGCGCACGGTGTCGATCTGGTCGACGGCCCAGCGCTGCTCGCCCAGGAACCGCCCCAATGATCGCCGGGTGAAGAAGCGAAGGTGGGTGCGGTCCAGCAGGCCTTCCTCGCGGTAGCGGAATTCACCCTGCAGCAATTCGGCCACCAGGCCGCAGTAGCCGGCGTTGGGCACCGAAATCAGCAGTTGACCACCGGTTGCCAGCAGTTCGCGGCATTGCGCCAGGATGCCCTCCGGGCGGCGCAGGTGCTCGAGCACGTCGGCACACACGATGTAGTCATAGCGCTGGCCGGTAAAAAGGGTAACCAGATCGCATGTCTCCAGATCGGACACTTCCACGCGCCGGTAGTGGGGGCGGGCGTGTTCGGCCTCGGCTTCGCTGAGCGTCACGCCATCGCTGGTGCAGCCCCGGGTCTCTGCCAGATATTGCCCGAGTGCGCCGCTGCCGCAGCCCAGGTCGAGCACCGTGGATCCCTCGCGGACAAGGCTCGCCAGCACGGAAAGGGAGGTGCGTTCGTCTTGCTTGATGGTGCGCAGATAGACGTGCAAATCCTCGATTGTTTGGGTCATCCCCGGATTATGACGGGCGCATGGCAGCGGCCCGCCTGGCAGGACGGTGTGCGAGGCAGACGACAATAGCGTGTTCATGATGTCATCTCTCAATGCGGAACGGGGCCTGGTGGTCTCGCTGATCAGCCATGGCCACGGGCCCTGGGTGCAGGTTTTGCTGCAGGATCTGGCGCGCCTGTGCGGGGCCAGCGTCTCGCGCGTGGTGCTCACGCTCAACCTGCCCGAGGCCGAGCCGCAGGCCCCCGCCGGAGGCTGGCCCTTCGTGCTGGAGATTCGCCGCAATGCGTCGCCCCTGGGCTTCGGCGCCAACCACAACCGCGCATTGCGCGGGGCGGCCGAACCGATGGTCTGCGTGCTGAATCCGGACGTCAGCCTGCTCGGCGCGAACCCGTTTCCCACGCTGTGCGAGGCCGCCCTGCCGGCGGACGTGGGCTGCGCCTACCCGGAGCAGGTGGACGGCCGCGGCCAGTTGCAGGATTCCGAGCGCGAGCTGCCGTCGCCCGCCGCGCTGTGGCGCCGCCGCGTGCTCGGGCAACGGGAGCATCGGGTGGACTGGGTGAACGCGGCGTTCCTGGTGATGCGGCGGGCGGTGTGGGACGCGCTGGAGGGATTCGATGAAGGGTATTTCATGTATTGCGAGGATGTGGATTTGAGCTTGCGCATGCGGCTGAGGGGCCTGCGGCTGCACAAGGGCGCGGCCCGCGTGGGCCATGTCGGGCAGCGCGACAGCCAGCGCCGCATGGCCTACCTCGCCTGGCACGTGCGCAGCCTGTGGCGGCTGTGGCGCTCGCCGGTGTATCGGCAGGCACGATCTTTGTTACCGGAGGGCCCCCGCGGCCCGCATACCATCGGCGCTCCATGATCTGGTTGTCTCTGGTTGCGTTTCTGGTTTCCACGCTGGTGGCTGCGGGCATCGTCCGTTGGGGGCGCGACCACGCGTCCGTGTATGGCGACACCATGCCGCAGCGGTTCCACTTGGGGGATATTCCCCGGCTGGGCGGGGCGGCGCTGCTGGCCGGCATGGTCTGCAGCTGGATGCTGGGGGTGGTTCAGACGTCGTGGATGGGCGATCCGGGCTCGCTGCGGCTCGGCGCCTGGGTGGTCTGGTGGATCGTGGCGCTCCTGCCGTCGGCGGTGGGCGGCATCGTGGAAGACCTGACGCAGCGCCTGACCGTGCGCTATCGCCTGCTGCTCACGGCGCTGTCGGGCGGGCTGGCGCTGATGGTGCTGCAGCTGAACGTGCAGCGCATGGGCCTGCCCTGGCTGGACGGCTTCCTGGCCCAGACGCCCTGGCTGGGCATGGTGATCGTGGTGCTGGCGGTGGCCGGCCTGCCGCACGCCTTCAACATCATCGACGGCTACAACGGCCTGGCGGGCATGGTGGCGTTCATCGTCTGCCTGGCGCTGGCGCACGTCAGCCTGCAGGTGGGGGACCGGTCGCTCGCGACGCTGTTCGTGTGCACGGCGGCGGCCACGGCCGGGTTCCTGGTGTGGAACTACCCGCGCGGCATGATCTTCGCCGGCGATGGGGGCTCCTACATCTGGGGCGTGGTGATCGCGCTGGGCAGCATCTCGCTCGTGCAGCGCAACCAGGACGTGTCGCCCTGGTTCCCCATGCTGTTGCTGATCTACCCGGTCTGGGAGACCGTCTTCTCCATCTACCGCAAGCTGGTGCGCGGGGTCTCGCCCGGCGTGGCGGACGCGCTGCACTTCCATCAGCTCATCTATCGGCGCATCGTGCGCGGGGTGTTCCACGACGACGAGTCCCGCCGCGTGCTCATGCGCAACAACCGCACTTCGCCCTACCTGTGGGGCTTCACCCTGCTGACGGTGGTGCCCGCAGTGCTGTTCTGGAGCAACACGGTCGTGCTGGCGATCTTCTGCGCCCTCTTCATGATCGCCTACGTCTCCGCCTACCTGGCCATCGTGCGCTTCAAGGTGCCCAGCTGGCTGCGGCATTGAAGACCGCCCACGGGCCGATGCTGAATGGCATCGCCCGGTGCCGTCCGGGCCCGTTCCTGCGCCCGTCCCGCCCCAGCGCCGTCCGGGGGCCGGGGCAAGGCACAATGCGCATCTCCATCGCTTAACCGCTCCTTCAGCCGCGAGCTCTTCATGACGACCGACCTTCTTTCGATTGCTCCGCGCGACAAGGCCGAAATCCTGGCCCAGGCGCTGCCCTACATCCGCAAGTTCCATGGCAAGACCATGGTCATCAAATATGGCGGCAACGCCATGACCGACCCGGCGCTGCAGGCCGACTTCGCCGAGGACGTGGTGCTGCTCAAGCTGGTGGGCATGAACCCGGTGGTGGTGCACGGCGGCGGCCCGCAGATCGAGACCGCGCTCAACCGCCTGGGCAAGAAGGGCCAGTTCATCCAGGGCATGCGGGTGACCGACGCCGAAACCATGGAAGTCGTGGAGTGGGTGCTGGCGGGCGAAGTCCAGCAGGACATCGTGGGCCTGATCAACCAGGCGGGCGGCAAGGCCGTGGGCCTCACCGGGCGCGACGGCGGCATGATCCGCGCCCAGAAGCTCAAGATGGTGGACAGCAAGGACCCGAGCATCGAGCACGACATCGGCCAGGTGGGCGACATCGTCTCCATCGACCCGAGCGTGGTCAAGGCGCTGCAGGACGATGCGTTCATCCCCGTCATCAGCCCCATCGGCTTCGGCGAGAACAACGAGAGCTACAACATCAACGCCGACGTCGTGGCCAGCAAGCTCGCCACCGTGCTGCAGGCCGAAAAGCTCGTGCTCCTCACCAACATCCCGGGCGTGCTGAACAAGGCGGGCGAACTGCTCACCGACCTCACCGCCCGCGAGATCGACACGCTGTTCGCCGATGGCACCATCTCCGGCGGCATGCTGCCCAAGATCGCCGGTGCCCTCGATGCCGCCAAGGCCGGGGTGAACGCGGTGCACATCATCGACGGCCGCGTGCCGCACGCCATGCTGCTGGAAATCCTGACCGAGCAGGCCTACGGCACCATGATCCGCAGCCACTGAGATGCCCGCCTGCGCCTCGCCCGCCGTGCAGCGCGCCGCCCCCGGCGGTGCCGCGCCGGTCCGTTCCTGAGCGGGTGACAGGGCGATGCGCCTGCTGCTGGTCGAGGACGACGTCATGCTGGCCAGCGGCATCAAGCTGGGCCTGACCGACGCGGGCTATGCGGTGGACTGGGTGGGCAGCGGCGAGCGGGCCGAAGAGGTGCTGCGCACCGAATCGTTCGACGCCGCGATCATCGACATCGGCCTGCCGGGCATGGACGGGCTGGAGCTCACGCGCTGCCTGCGCCGCCCCGAGATGGCCCATCCGGCCATGCCGGTGCTCATCCTCACGGCGCGCGACGCCCTGCACGACCGCGTGCAGGGGCTCGACCTGGGCGCCGACGACTATATGGTCAAGCCCTACGAGCTGCCCGAGCTGCTGGCGCGGCTGCGCGCCCTGCTGCGGCGCTCTCAGGCCGCGACCACGGCCATCCTGAGCTTCGGGCCGCTGGAGCTGGACACCGCCGGCCGCACCGTGAGCATCCGCACCGCCAGCGACCCCCATGCGCGCCAGCCCATCGAACTGGGCCCGCGCGAGTGGACGGTGCTGGAATACCTGCTGATCCACGCGCCCAAGCCGGCCAGCAAGGAAAAGCTGCTGCAGGCCCTGACCGGCTGGGACAAGGAAATCACGCCCAATGCGGTGGAGGTGTACGTGTCCCGCCTGCGCAGCAAGCTGGAGCCCAATGGCGTGGCGCTGCGCTCCATCCGGGGCTTCGGCTACCGGCTGGAGCTGCAGCCGCCGCGCGGCTGAGCGCGCCCGCCCACCCCTGCACCCGCCCACCCCGGCCGCCGCCATGACCTCCGCGCTGCGCATCCGGCTGCTGCTGCTGCTGATCCTGCCGCTGTGCGCCCTGGCGCTGGCGGGCGCGTGGCTCGACTACCGCTCGGCGGACGAGGCCGCCAGCCGGCACGACCAGCGCCTGCTGCGGCTGCTGCCGGCGCTGGCCGACTCGGTGGTGGCCCCGCCCGTGAGCGACGGCGGCCCGCCGCTGCTGCTGCTCGCGCCCCCGGTGGAGGAGTTCCTGCGCCAGAACAGCGGCTTTTCCGGCTACAGCGTGCAGGACCTGTCCGGCCGCGTGCTGCTGGGCGAGGACTGGGTGCAGAGCGCCGTGCCGGCCACGCACGACCCCGAGTTCCACAGCGTCGAGTACGACAGCGTCACCTACCGCGTGGCCGTCCAGCGCAGCCGCACGGGGGCGGGGGAGCTGGTGGTGGCGCTGGCCGACGGCTCCGATCCGCGCCAGCAGTGGGGCAAGCAGATGCTGCTGCGCGTGCTGCTGCCCAACCTGGTGCTGGTGGCGGCCGCGGCGCTGGCCATCCACTGGGCCGTGCGCCGCGCGTTCAAGCCGCTGGTGGACCTGGCCGAGGCCGTCGCCCGGCGCTCGCCCCGGGACTTGAACCCCATCGACGAAGCCGCGTCGCCCGTGGAGGTGCGGCCCCTGGTGTACTCGCTGAACCGGCTGTTCGCCCTCGTGAACGAGCAGGCCGAGGGGCAGCGGCGCTTCGTGGCCGACGCCGCGCACCAGCTGCGCACGCCGCTGGCCAGCCTGCAGGCACAGGTGGAAGCCTGGGCGCTGTCCGCGCAGGCGGGCAGCGGCCGGGAGGGCCATGGATCAAAACAAGCTCCAGCGCAAATAGTACTAGGGCATGGCGCTATATATTTAGGAGCGGACCAGATCGAGAAGCTGCGGCAGGCCACCCGCCGCACCTCCAAGCTGGCGCACCAGTTGCTGGCCCTGTCGCGCGCGGATGCCCGCAGCCTGGACGCGCAGGCCATGCAGAGCGTGGATCTGAAGGACCTGTGTGAAAGCCTGCTGGAGGCGTTCCTCGACGCGGCCACCGCCAAGGGGCTGGACCTGGGGCTGGAGGTCGCGCCGGCCCGCGCCGTGGGCCACGGCTGGCTGCTGCGCGAGCTGCTCACCAACCTGGTGGACAACGCCATCAAATACACGCCGGCCGGTGGTGCCGTGACCATCCGCTGCGGCGGCGCTGCCAACGGCGGCGCGTTCCTGCAGGTCGAGGACGACGGACCGGGCATTCCCGAGGCGGAGCAGGCGAGGGTGCTGCAGCGCTTTTACCGGGTGCCGGGGGCTGCGGGGGAGGGCACCGGACTGGGGCTGGCCATTGCCGACGAGATCGCGCGCGTGCACGGCGCGGCGCTGGGCCTGGGGCGCGGGCCGTCCGGCCGGGGGCTGGTGGTGACGGTGTTTTTCGCGCCGGCGCGCAAGGTTCGCTAGCCGCCTGTGCCGCTGATGGTTCCGCCGCCCTGACGGCGCAGCGTGGCGCTGGAAAGGCGGGGCCGCCTGCACCGAAGTCCGGCGGGACCGTGTGCGAGAATCAATTGCATACATCTGTTGCCCATGCCTGAACTCCAGTCCCTGCCTGAACCTGTCGCCACCGTGGCGCAAGACGTCCCTGCGGCCCGCAAACGTCCCAAGCCGGGGGAGCGGCGGGTGCAGATCCTGCAGGCGCTGGCCGGCATGCTGGAGCAACCCGGCTCGGAACGCATCACCACGGCCGCGCTGGCGGCGCGCCTTTCGGTCAGCGAGGCGGCTCTGTACCGGCACTTCGCGAGCAAGGCGCAGATGTTCGAGGGCCTGATCGATTTCATCGAGCAATCGGTCCTCACGCTGGTGAACCAGATCATCGAGCGCGGTGCGCAGTCCGACACCTCGGGCACGCAGCAGGCCGCGCGCATCGTCGCCATGGTGCTGCAGTTCGGCGAGCGAAATCCGGGCATGGTGCGCGTGATGGTGGGCGATGCCCTGGTGCTGGAGAACGAGCGCCTGCAGCAGCGCATGAACCAGTTCTTCGACAAGATCGAATCGAGCCTGCGGCAGTGCCTGCGCCCCGCCGCGCAGGCCGCCGGGGCCGATGCGCCCACGGTCGAGGCCCAGGTGCGCGCCGCGGCGCTGTGCGATCTGGTGCGGGGGCGGCTGCAGCGGCATGCGCGCTCGGGCTTTCGGCGCGCGCCCAGCGAGCACCTCGAGGCCACGCTCGCGCTGCTGCTCTGACCCGCTGTCCCTGACCGGCTGCAGATCCTGCTGCCTGGGTGATGCCAGGCATTCCAGACGTTCTACTTCCCCGAAGCGCGCCAGACCGGCCGGGCTGGCGGTGCCGCTTGGTGCAAGTCGCACTGCGTTGCTTCGTCCCACTGTTCCAGCGTTGCGCGCGCGGCTAGGGGTTTTCCCGGTGCAGAGCCCCTCATCGCCCTGCGGGATGGGCAGGCCCGGCGTTTTCATGCAAAATAGCACGATCGTTCGTTTTATTTTTTCCATGCCGGTCACCCCCCTCCCATCCCGCTCCGTTCGCTCCGCCAGCACCCGCGAAGGCCGCGCCTTGCAAAAGGGCCAGCAGACCAAGGCGGCGATCGTCGAGGCCGCACTGGGCCTGGCCACGCACATCGGGCTGGAAGGCCTGTCGATCGGTGCGCTGGCGGACGTGACGGGCATGAGCAAGTCCGGCGTGTTCGCCCATTTTGGTTCGCGTGAGGAGCTGCAGATCTCCGTCATCCGCGAATACCACGCGCGCTTCGAGCAGGAAGTGTTCTACCCGGCCGTGTCCGCCCCACGGGGCCTGCCGCGGCTGCGGGCCCTGTTCGGCAACTGGATGAAGCGCACCTCCATCGAAATCGATTCGGGCTGCATCTACATCAGCGGTGCCGTGGAGTTCGACGACCGCACCGGCCCCGTGCGCGATGCGCTGGCCAGTTCGGTGCTGACCTGGCTGGCCGCCATGAAGCGCGCCATCGACCAGTGCAAGGAGCAGGGCGAACTGCGCGGCGACGTGAATGCCGAGCAGATGCTGTTCGAGATCCACGGCCTCATCCTGGCGCTGCACTACGAGGCGCGCTTCCTGCAGACACCCGGCTCCATCGACCGGGCCAATGCCGGCTTCGACAGCATCCTCACCCGCTATGGCGCACCGCCGCCCGCGCAGGATTGACCGACCCGTTTTGCTTTTCTCTCTCCCTCTTTCCTTTTCATTTCCCACCCTTTCCATCCAAGGAGCCCCCCATGCCGACCTACACGCCGCCCCTTCGCGACATGCAATTCGTACTGCACGAGGTGTTCAAGGCGACCGAAGAACTGAAGGCCCTGCCCAAGCATGCCGACGTGGACGTGGACACCATCAACGCCGTGCTGGAAGAGGCGGGCAAGTTCGCCACGGGCGTGGCGTTCCCGCTCAACATCAGCGGGGACGAGGAAGGCTGCACGCTCGACAAGGCGACGCACGAGGTGACCACGCCCAAGGGTTTCAAGCAGGCCTACGCGCAGTACGTGGAAGGCGGCTGGGCGGCCCTGAGCTGCGAGACCGAATACGGCGGCCAGGGCCTGCCGTTCGTGCTGAACCAGTGTCTGTATGAAATGCTCAACAGCGCCAACCAGGCCTGGACGATGTACCCCGGACTGTCGCACGGCGCCTACGAGGCGCTGCATGCGCACGGCACGCCCGAGCAAAAGAAGCTCTACCTGCCCAAGCTGACCAGCGGCGAATGGACCGGCACCATGTGCCTGACCGAGCCCCATTGCGGTACCGACCTGGGGCTGCTGCGCACCAAGGCCGAGCCCGTGGCGGGCGCGCCCGAGGGCACCTACAAGATCACCGGCAACAAGATCTTCATCAGCGCGGGCGAGCACGACTTCACCGAGAACATCGTTCACCTGGTGCTGGCCCGCCTGCCCGATGCGCCCAAGGGCAGCAAGGGCATCAGCCTGTTCATCGTGCCCAAGTACCACGTGAACGCCGACGGCTCGCTGGGCGAGCGCAACCCGATCTTTTGCGCCGGG
Organism: Acidovorax sp. SUPP950; assembly: GCF_030158935.1. Lineage (NCBI taxonomy): Bacteria > Pseudomonadati > Pseudomonadota > Betaproteobacteria > Burkholderiales > Comamonadaceae > Acidovorax > Acidovorax sp. SUPP950. Next base: position 208,502 of record NZ_BQXE01000002.1, read on the forward strand.
CTGGAGCACAAGATGGGCATCCACGGCAATGCCACGGCGCAGATCGCGATCGACGGCGCCATCGGCACGCTGGTGGGCCAGCCGCACAAGGGCCTGCAGGCCATGTTCGTGATGATGAATGCCGCGCGCCTGGGCGTGGGCAACCAGTCGCTGGGCCTGACCGAAGTGGCGTTCCAGAACGCGCTGGCCTACGCCAAGGACCGCACGCAGATGCGCAGCCTGTCGGGCACGAAAGCCAAGGACAAGGATGCCGATCCGATCATCGTGCACCCCGACGTGCGCAAAATGCTGCTGACCGCCAAGGCCTATGCCGAGGGCGCCCGCGCGCTGCAGATCTACTGCACGCTGCTGCTGGACAAGGCGCACAGCCACCCCGACGAGAAGGTGCGCCAGGAGGCCGACGAACTGGTGGCGCTGCTCACGCCCATCGTCAAGGCCTTCATCACCGACAACGGGCACATCGCCACCAACGCCTGCATGCAGGTCTTCGGCGGCCACGGCTTCATCAAGGAATGGGGCATGGAGCAGTTCGTGCGCGACAACCGGATCAACATGATCTATGAAGGCACCAACACCATTCAGTCGCTGGACCTGCTGGGCCGCAAGGTGCTGGGCAACAACGGCGCCACACTCAAGAAGTTCGGCAAGCTGGTGGGCCAGCTGGTGCAGGAAGAGGGCGTGAACGAGAAGATGGCCGAGTTCATCAACCCCATCGCCTACCTGGGCGAGCAGATGACCAAGTTCACCACCGAGATCGGCTTCAAGGGCTTCCAGAACCCCGACGAAGTGGGCGCCGCCGCCGTGGACTACCTGCGCGTGGCCGGCCACCTGGTGTTCGGCTACCTGTTCGCCCGCATGGCCCAGGTGGCGCTGCGCGAGATCGCCAACGGCAACACCGACCCGTTCTATGTCGCCAAGCTGCAGACGGCGCGTTTTTACTTCGCCAAGCTGTTCCCCGAAACGGCCACGCTGATGCGCACCGCGCGTGCCGGCGCCAAGCCGCTGATGGACACCGACGCCGCGTTGGCCTGACCGCACCGGCGGCCCCCTTCCCCGCCTTTTTTTGCACTGGAGCCGTTATGAATAAAGCGCTAGCAACGATGTTGTGTGTGGCCATGGCCGCCCCCGCGTGGGCCCAGATGTCGCCCGTGGGCGGGTGGCGCAGCATCGACGACAAGACGGGCGAGGCCAAGGCCGAGATCCGCATCGCCGAAACGGGCGGCGCGCTCACCGGGCGCATCGAGAAGTCGCTGAAGAAGGACACGCCCGCCGATGCGGTCTGCGTCGAATGCCAGGACGACCGCAAGGGCCAGCCCATCGCCGGCCTGGAGATCATCCGGGGCGGCAAGAAGGCCGAAGGCAAGGACGTGTGGGAGGGCGGCAAGATCCTCGATCCCGAAAACGGCAAGGAATACCGCGCCAGCTTCACGCCCATCGACGGCGGCGCCAAGCTGGAGGTGCGCGGCTACCTCGGCCCGTTCTGGCGCACGCAGGTCTGGCAGCGCATGCAGTAACCCATTCCAAAGAAACCAACCATGTCCCGATTCCAAGTGAAGAAAGTCGCCGTGCTCGGCGCGGGCGTGATGGGTGCGCAGATCGCCGCCCACCTCGCCAACGTGAAGGTGCCGGTCGTCCTGTTCGACCTGCCCGCCAAGGAAGGCCCGAAGAACGGCATCGTCACCAAGGCCATCGAGGGGCTCAAGAAGCTCAAGCCCGCGCCGCTGGGCGTGGCGGAAGACGCCGCGCTGATCGGCCAGGCCAACTATGAAGAGCACCTGGAGCAGCTGCGCGGGTGCGATCTCATCATCGAGGCGATCGCCGAGCGCATGGACTGGAAGCTCGATCTCTACAAGAAGATCGCGCCCTTCGTCGCACCCGGCGCCATCGTGGCCTCGAACACCTCCGGCCTGTCGATCACGCGCTTGAGCGAGGCGCTGCCCGACGCCATCAAGCCGCGCTTTTGCGGCATCCACTTCTTCAACCCGCCGCGCTACATGACGCTGGTGGAACTGATCGACACGCCGACGACCCGGCCCGAGGTGCTCGACCAGCTGGAAGCCTTCGTGACCAGCGGCCTCGGCAAGGGCGTGGTGCGCGCGCACGACACGCCCAACTTCATCGCCAATCGCGTCGGCATCGCCGGCATGCTGGCGACGATGAAGGAAGTGGAGAACTTCGGACTGACCTACGACGTGGTGGACGACCTCACGGGCAAGAAGCTGGGCCGCGCCAGCAGCGGCACCTTCCGCACCGCCGATGTGGTGGGCCTGGACACCATGGCCCACGTCATCAAGACGCTGCAGGACAACCTGAGCGAAGACGCTACCAAAGGGGCTGCGCAGTTTGATCCGTTCTACGGCAGCTTCGGCACGCCCGAGGTGCTGAACAAACTCATCGAGATGAAGAACCTGGGCCAGAAGGCCAAGGCGGGTTTCTACAAGAAGGTGGGCCGCGACATCCTGCGCTTCGACCTGGAAAGCGGCGAGTACGTGCCCGGTGGCCAGAAGGCCGACGAGGTGTATGCCCGCATGCTGAAGAAGCCTGCCGGCGAGCGCCTGAAACTGCTGCGCCATGCCGAGGGCGCACAGGGCCGGTTCCTCTGGGCCATCCTGCGCAACAGCTTCCATTACGCTGCCGTGCATCTGGGCACCATCGCCGACAACGCGCGCGACGTGGACCAGGCCATGCGATGGGGCTTCGGCATGAAGCAGGGCCCCTTCGAGCTGTGGCAGGAAGCCGGCTGGCTGGAGGTGGCGAAGATGATCCAGGAGGACATCGACGCCGGCAAGGCGTTCAGCAAGGCGCCGCTGCCCGACTGGGTGTTCAAGGGCCCGGTGGCCGAGGCCGGCGGCGTGCACACGGCCGAAGGATCGTGGAGCGCTTCGCGCGCCAAGTTCGTCCCGCGCCGCCAGCTGCCCGTGTACGAGCGCCAGCACTTCCCCGAGAAGCTGCTGGGCGAGGCGCTGCCCGACTGGCGCACGGCCGGCACCACGGTGTCCGAGTCCGATGCGCTGCGCACCTGGACGCTGGACAAGGATGGAGGCTCCTCCGGTCGCCGGATCCTGATCGCCAGCATCCAGAGCAAGATGCATGCGATCAGCCCCGACGTGATGGAGGGGCTCGTCGAAGCCATCGACATCGCCGAGCGCGAATACGACGGCTTGGTGATCTGGTCCGGCGACGCGCCGTTCAGCGTGGGCGCCGATCTGGCCGCCACCATGCCGGCCTTCGTCGTGGCCGGCATCTCGGCCATCGAGAGCGTCGAGCAAGAGCTGCAGAACCTCATGCTGCGCCTGCGCTACGCGCAGGTGCCGGTGGTGTCCGCCATCCACGGCATGGCACTGGGTGGCGGCTGCGAGCTGGCCGTGTATTCGGCCCGCCGCGTGGCGCACATGGAAAGCTACATCGGCCTCGTCGAAGTGGGCGTGGGCCTGGTGCCGGGCGCTGGCGGCCTGACCTACATCGCGCGCCGTGCGGCCGAGAACGCCGCCGCCTCCACGGGCAAGGACATCCTGCCCTTCCTGACCGAAGGCTTCACCGCCGCGGCCATGGCCAAGGTGGGCACCAGCGCGCTGGAATCGAAGAAGCTCGGCTACCTGCTGGACAGCGACATCGTCGTGCCGCACAAGGACGAGGTGCTGTTCGTCGCCTTGAACGAAGCCAAGGCGATGGCGGCCAGCGGTTGGCGCGCCCCTAACAAGCGCCTGTTCCCCGTGGCCGGCCGCAGCGGCATCGCCACCATCCGCGGCTCGCTGGTGAACATGCGCGACGGCGGCTTCATCAGCGACCACGACCAGCACATCGCCACCCTGATCGCCGAGATCGTGTGCGGCGGCGACGTGGATGCCGGCACGCTGGTGAGCGAGGAATACCTGATGGCGCTGGAGCGCAAGGCTTTCTGCGCGCTCATCCAGCATCCCAAGACGCAGGAGCGCATCCTGGGCATGCTGAACACCGGCAAGCCCCTGCGCAACTGATGTGCCATCGGACGACCGCATGACGACCTCCACCGGCGCATTCCCGCCCAACCGCATGCAGCTCCAGCTGGAACAGGTGGACGAGTTCCCGAAGTTCCTGCGCCCCTGGGTGCGCAACCTGGTGCTGCGCCGCGCCGTGCCGTTCACCCGCACGGCGCGGGTGGAGTTCATCGAGATGTCGCCGAACCGCGTGGAAGTGCGCCTGCCCAACGAGCACCGCGTGCGCAATCACGTCGGCAGCATCCACGCCTCGGCCATGAACCTGCTGGCCGAGACGGCCACGGGCATGGCGATGGGCCTGAACGTGCGCGACGACTGCCTGCCGCTGGCCAAGGACCTGAAGATGGCCTTTCGCAAGCGCGCCACGGGCGCCTTGCGCGCGGTGGCGGTGCTGACCGACGCGCAGCGCCAGGCCATGCAGGACAGCGACAAGGGCGAGATGCAGGTGCAGGTCACCGTGACGGACGAGGCCGGCATCGAGCCGGTGGAATGCGAATTCACGTGGGCCTGGATTCCGTCCAGCCGCCCCGCCAAGTAACTGACTGATTGACTGACCGATCGATTGATCGATTGAAGGAGCCTTCTTCATGGCAAAACAAATGCAGGACGCCTACATCGTCGCCGCCACGCGCACGCCCATCGGCAAGTCGCACCGCGGCTTCTTCCGCAACACCCGCCCCGACGATCTGCTGGCGACCACCCTCAAGGCGGCCCTGGCCCAGGTGCCCGGGCTGGACCCGGCCTCCATCGAAGACATCATCTGCGGCTGCGCGATTCCGGAAGGCGCCCAGGGGCTGAACGTGGCGCGCATCGGCGCGGTGCTGGCGGGGCTGCCCACCAGCGTGGGCGGCATCACCGTGAACCGCTTCTGCGCCTCGGGCCTGTCGGCCGTGCAGATGGCGGCCGACCGCATCCGCGTGGGCGAGGCCGACGTGATGATCGCCGCCGGCGTGGAAAGCATGAGCATGGTGCCCATGATGGGCAACACGCCCTCGCTGTCGCCCAGCATCTTCGCCAAGGACGGCGACGTGGGCATCGCCTACGGCATGGGCCTCACGGCCGAGAAGGTGGCGCAGCAGTGGAAGGTGTCGCGCGAGGACCAGGACGCCTTCGCGCTGCAGTCGCACCAGAAGGCGCTGGCCGCGCAGCAGGCCGGCGAGTTCACCGACGAGATCACGCCCATCGAGGTGACCGACCGCACGGCGGACCTGGAGATGGGCGAGAGCATCGCCAAGACCCGCACCGTGGCGCTGGACGAAGGCGCACGGCCCGACACCAGCCTGGAAGGCCTGGCCAAGCTCAAGACGGTGTTCGCCGCGCGGGGCTCCGTCACCGCCGGCAACAGCTCGCAGACCAGCGACGGCGCGGGCGCGCTGATCCTGGCGAGCGAGGCAGCCGTGAAGCGTTTCGGCCTCACGCCGTTGGCCCGCTTCGTGAGCTTCGCGAGCAAGGGCGTGCCGCCCAGCATCATGGGCATCGGCCCCATCGAGGCCATTCCGGCCGCGCTGCGCTATGCGGGCCTCAAGCACGAAGACATCGACTGGTTCGAGCTGAACGAAGCCTTCGCCGCGCAGTCGCTGGCGGTCGTGCGCCAACTGGGCCTGGACCCTTCCAAGGTCAATCCCATGGGCGGCGCCATCGCCCTGGGCCACCCGCTGGGCGCCACGGGCGCCATCCGCGCCGCCACGGTGGTGCATGCGCTGCGCCGCAAGAACCTCAAGTACGGCATGGTGACCATGTGCGTGGGCATGGGGCAGGGCGCTGCGGGCATTTTCGAGCGCGTCTGAGGTCGGGGGCGCATTGCGCGCCCCGGCATTCCGGGGTTCAGGCAGTCGCCGGCACGACGGGACGGAGAAAGCAATCACGGCACACTCGCACACCATGACCCTCGATCTCCATCCCCTGGACGACGCGCTGGCCCTGGAGCCGGCCGGCGCCCACCGGTACACCGGCCGGACCACGCCCGCCTACTGGAACATGGTCGGCCCTTTCGGCGGCGCGACGGCCGCGGTGCTGCTGCAGGCCGTGCTGCAGCACCCCGACCGCCTGGGGGAGCCGCTGTCGCTCACCGTCAATTACGCCGGTGCGGTGGCGCAGGGCCCCTTCACGGTGCAGGCCACGCCGGTACGCACCAACCGGTCCACACAGCACTGGACGCTGTCCATCGTGCAGCCCGGCGCCGACGGCGAGTGGGTCACGACCACCACGGGCACCGCCGTGACCGCCGCCCGCCGCGAAACCTGGAGCCTGGCCGACACCCCCATGCCGACAGCGCCCGGCCCCGACACCCTGGAGCCGCTGGCCAAAGGGCTGGGCGTGGCCTGGCTCGACCGCTACGACCTGCGGCCGGTGACCGGGGCCTTGCCGCAGCGCTGGGACGGCAACGGCGACAGCAGCCTCTCGCAGCTGTGGATGCGCGATGCGCCCGCCCGCCCGCTCGACTTCTGCGCGCTGGCGGCGCTGGCCGATGTGTTCTTTCCGCGGGTCTGGCTGCGCCGTGCGCACCGGGTGCCGGCAGGCACGGTGTCCCTCACGGTGTATTTCCACGCGGGGCGGGAGCAGCTGGCCGCCACGGGCACCGGATTTTTGCTGGGCCAGGCGCGTGCGCAAGAATTCCGCAACGGCTTTTTCGACCAGACGGCCCAGTTGTGGAACGATGCCGGCACCATGCTGGCCAGCAGCCACCAGATCGTTTATTACAAGGAATGAGGCGCCCCCTGGCGCCCCGTTCGCTTTCCCCGCCCACGACCTTCCATGGCAGGAGCTTTCCCATGACCGATACCTCGACCCAGGACATCCTCGTTCACACCGAATCCGGCGTGGCCACCATCACCTTCAACCGCGTGGAGAAAAAGAACTCCATCACCACCGCGATGTACGCCGCGCTGGCGGATGCGCTGGAGTCCGCCGCGGCCGACAGCGCCGTGCGCGTGGTCGTGCTGCAGGGCGATGTGGCCATTTTCAGCGCCGGCAACGACATCGGCGACTTCCTGAACAAGCCGCCATCCACGCAGGACTCGCCGGTGTTCCGCTTCCTGCGCGGCATCGCCACGTTCCCGAAGCCGGTGGTGGCTGCGGTCTGCGGCCCGGCCGTGGGCATCGGTACCACCATGCTCTTTCACTGCGATCTGGTCTATGCGGGTGACAACGCCGCGTTCTCCATGCCGTTCGTCAACCTGGGGCTGTGCCCGGAGGCCGCGTCCAGCCTGCTCGTGCCTCAGATGATGGGCTACCACCGCGCGGCCGAGGCGCTGCTGCTGGGCGAGCCCTTCCTGGCCGAGGCGGCGCTGGAGGTGGGGTTGGTCAACCGCGTGGTGCCGCCCACCGAGTGCAACATGGTGGCCCAGACCCAGGCGCGCAAGCTGGCGGCCAAGCCGCTTTCCGCGCTCATCGAGACCAAGCGCCTCATGAAGCAGGGCCAGACGGCCGCCGTGCTGGAGCGCATGGCCGAGGAAGGCGCGAGCTTCGGCCGCATGCTGCAGGAGCCTGCTGCACGCGAGGCGTTCAGCGCTTTCGTCGAGAAACGCCGGCCGGATTTCAGCGCGGTGTGACCGCATCTGCGGGGGGCGTGGGCCTGGCGTTTTGCCTGGAAACCGGGCATAACGATAGATGCCGGTGGCATGAATCTGGCAGTACATTGCTGCTCATCCATCCACCCCCTGCCGGACCGTGCCATGACTGCTGCCAAACCACCATCGCCATTCGCTGCTCCCCGTGCGCCGTCGCGCCGCGCCTTTGTGCAATGGGGCGCATCGCTTGCCTGCGGGGCCCTGGGGGCGTCGGCCCTGGCTCAGGGGACGACCGCTTCGGCGCCCGTGCCACTGGAAGGAGGCATCCTCAAGGTCGTGGTGCCGTATGCAGCCGGTGGAGCATCCGACCGGGCCGCGCGCCTGCTGGCCGATGCCCTCGGGCCCCGGCTGGCGGTGCCGGTGGTGGTGGAAAACCGCGTGGGCGCGGGGGGGCGGCTGGCCGTCCAGCAGTTGCACCGCGACAGCTCCGGCCAGAACCAGGTCGTGCTGGCCAACCCGGCCACCATGCTGGTGGCGCCGCTGGTCTTCAAGGACAACGGCTACGACCCCGACAAGGACTATGTGGCCCTGTCCCAGATCACGAGCTACCAGTTCGGCCTGGCCGTGTCCACGGCCGTGCCGGTCAAGGAGTTCGCCCACCTGCACGCCTGGATGCTGGCCAATCAGGACAAGCTGGCCGCCGGCGTGCCGGCCACCGGCAGTCTGCCGCATTTCTTTGCCCTGATGCTGGCCGAGAAGCTCTCCCTGCAACTGCCCGTCGTGGGGTATCGTGGTTCCGCGCCGCTGCTCAACGATCTGATGGGCGGCCACGTGCCCATCGCCGTGGACACACTGGATGCGCTGGAGCCCCTGCACAAGGCCGGCAAACTGCGCATTCTGGCGGTGTCGGGTGATCAGCGGTCTCCCACGCTGCCGACGGTGCCCACCTTCAAGGAGGCGGGGCTGGGCCTGTCCGCCCTCGGGTGGAACGTGCTCTATGCGCCTGCGTGGCTGCCGCCGGCCCGGGCCCGGCGCATCGCCGACACGGTGACCCAGGTCATGGCGGACCCGGCCCTGCAGGCCCGCTTCGTGGCGGCCGACATGGTGCCCGTGGTCAGCTCGCGCGACCAGACCGCCAAAATGCTGACGGCCTACAAGGCGCAATGGGCGCCGGTGGTCCGCCATTCGGGCTTTCAGCCCTGAACCCTTGCCCCTTCCTCGATGACTCCACCCCCTGATTCCGCCCAGCCCTCTCCGTTCGAGGCCGAGTTCATCGATGGTTTGAAGGACATCTTCGAGCAGCGCATCGTCTTCAACCAGTTGCTCGGTCTCAAGGTGACGCACCTGGGAGCCGCACATGTCGAGGCGCGCATCGAGATGAAGCCCGAGCTGGTGGGGCACTACGCCTACAACCGCGTGCACGGCGGCGTCATCAGCGCGGGGCTGGATGCCATGGGGGGGCTCGCCGTGATGGCGGCCATCGGCGCCCGCCACATGGACGAGCCGCCCGCGCAGCGCCTGCACCGCTTCGGCAAGCTGGGCACCATCGACCTGCGCATCGACTATCTGCGGCCAGGCATCGGGAGCCACTTCACCCTGCGGGCCGAAGTGCTGCGGCTGGGCTCCCGCGTGGCCAGCACGCGCATGGAGTTTTTCGGCCCCGATGGCACCCTGATGTCGGCAGGCGCTGCGGCCTACATCGTTTCGTAGCCTCGGCCTGCGCGCGATCGCGGCGATGTATGTCGCTGCAAAGCATGCAAGTGCATGCAACGATCGAATGGTTTGGTTACCGTTCTTGCGTAACGCGGGGAGTTTTCGCGGAACGTCGCTTCTAGCATGGCTCTTTTTCAAGGAGATCTGATGGCCGTGCAAAACCCCTTCTTCGGCAAGCGTGAACCCGACGCATTCCAGCCTCGCCAACCTTCTTCCGTCCTCGGTGGTGCGACCACCGTGGTGCCCGGTGGCAACAGTGCCACGACCACGGCCCCTTCTTCCGCCAAGCCGGTATCCACCGGCACGGCGCCTGGCAGTGCCGTTTCCGACGGCGTGGGCAGCAAGCTGACGGTGGGCCCGAACATCAAGCTCAAAGGGGTGGAGATCACCGATTGCGACACGCTCGTGGTCGAAGGCACGGTGGAGGCCACGATGGACTCCCGCGTGATCCACATCGCTGAGCAGGGCGCCTTCCGCGGCTCCGCCGAAATCGACATCGCCGAGATCCACGGCGAGTTCGACGGCACGCTCACCGTGCGCGAAAAGCTCGTGATCTACAGCACCGGCAAGGTGACCGGCAAGATCCGCTACGGCAAGGTGGTGATCGAAGAGGGCGGCCAGCTGGCCGGCGAGATCTTTGCCGGCACGTCGGGCCCCGCTCCCCGTGCCAATGCGGTGAACAACAACACCGCCAACGCGCGCAACGAAGCGCCTGCACTCGCCGCGGCCTGAGCCTCGGCGGGCATTGCGACCCACCCCGGCGTGCGCCGAGGGCGCACGTCACCGATCTGCCACGTACGGCCCGTGGCAGGCCAGGCGTTTCGCGCCGGGGTTCTTACTGCATGTTCTCAGCCTGCCGTGCCGCTTTCGGGCACAGCGGTGGCCGGCAGCGGGCGGGGCCTGCCTGCGGCATCGATGGCCACATAGGTCAGTCGCGCTTCCGTGACCTTCACATACCGGCCCTGCGCTGAAAAGCGCTCTGCATACACCTCGACCTCCACCGTGACCGAGGTGCGTCCAGTGCGCGTGACTGCCGAGAAGAACGACAGGATGTCCCCCACGCGAACGGGCTGCTTGAACACGAATTCGTTCACCGCCACGGTGGCCATGCGGCCCTGCACGTAGCGCGCCGGCAGCACCGATCCCGCCAGATCCACCTGGGCCATGACCCAGCCGCCGAAGATGTCGCCGTTGGCGTTGCAGTCGGCCGGCATCGGAATCACCTTGAGCACCAGCTCCTTGTCGGTGGGCAGTTCGGTCAACGCAGCGCTGGTAACGGCGGTCATGGGCACAATCTCGGTAAAACAACAACCGGAATTGTCCTTCATGCGCCCCCACGGCGAATCCCCACCCCCTCTCGCCTCGCGCTCCGGCGCCGGCTCCCGCACCGACTGGGCCACGCTCGGCCGGCTCGTTCCCTATCTCTGGCAATACAAGTGGCGGGTGATCGCGGCGCTGGTCTTCGTCGTGGGGGCCAAGGTGGCCAACGTCGGGGTGCCGCTGTTACTCAAGCAGTTGATCGATGCCATGTCGATCGCTCCGGGCGACCCCGCCGCCGTGGTGGTCGTGCCCATCGCCCTGCTGCTGGCCTATGGCGGGTTGCGCCTGTCCACCTCCATCCTGACCGAACTGCGGGAACTGGTCTTCGCCAAGGCCACGCAGGGCGCCGCCCGCAGCATCGCGCTGCAGACGTTCGAGCACCTGCATGCCTTGAGCCTGCGCTTTCACCTGGAGCGGCAGACGGGCGGCATGACGCGCGACATCGAACGCGGCGTGCGCGGCATCGAGTCGCTGATCTCGTTCACGCTGTTCAACATCGGCGCCACCCTGATCGAGGTGTTCCTGGTGCTCTCCGTGCTGGCCGTCAAGTTCGACGCGTGGTTCGCCTGGATCACGCTGGGCGCCCTGGGCCTGTACATCGCGTTCACCGTGCTGCTGACCGAATGGCGCACGAAATTCCGCCGGCAGGCCAACGAGTTCGACTCGGCCGCGCACGCGAAGGCGGTGGACTCGCTGCTGAACTACGAGACCGTCAAGTACTTCAACAATGAGGCGTTCGAAGCCCAGCGCTACGACGAAAGCCTGCAGCGGCTGCGCCATGCGCGCCTCAAGAGCCAGACCTCGCTGTCGCTGCTGAACACCGGGCAGCAGCTCATCATCGCCACCGGCCTGGTGGCCATGCTATGGCGCGCCGCGCAAGGCGTGGCCGATGGCCGCATGACGCTGGGTGATCTGGTCATGGTGAACGCCTTCATGATCCAGCTCTACATCCCGCTCAACTTTCTGGGCGTGATCTACCGCGAGATCAAGCAGAGCCTGACCGATCTCGACAAGATGTTCACCCTGATGGACAAGGAGCGCGAGGTGGCCGATGCGCCCGGCGCCCAGCCGCTGGTCCACCTGGAGCACCCGGCCGTGCGCTTTGAAGACGTGCACTTTGCCTACGAAAGCCGTGCGGGCAGCGCGCGGCCCATCCTGCACGGCATCAGCTTCGAGATTCCCGCCGGCAAGACGGTGGCGGTGGTGGGGCCCTCGGGCTCGGGCAAGTCCACGCTGGCGCGCCTGCTCTTTCGCTTCTACGACATCCAGTCGGGCCGCATCACGGTGGCCGGGCAGGACATCCGGGCCGTGACACAGGACAGCCTGCGGCGCGCCATCGGCATCGTGCCGCAGGACACCGTGCTGTTCAACGACACCATCGCCTACAACATCGCCTACGGCCACCCGGGCGCGGGCCAGGATGCCGTGGAAGCCGCCGCCCAGGCCGCGCGCATCCACGGCTTCATCGCCGCCACGCCGCTGGGTTACGCCACGCAGGTGGGCGAGCGCGGCCTCAAGCTCTCGGGCGGCGAGAAGCAGCGGGTGGCGATCGCCCGCACGCTGCTGAAGAACCCGCCGATCCTGATCTTCGACGAAGCCACCTCCGCGCTCGATTCCGCCAATGAGCGGGCCATTCAGGCCGAGCTGAAAAGCGCGGCGCGCAACAAGACGGCCCTGGTGATCGCGCACCGCCTCTCCACGGTGGTGGATGCGCACGAGATTCTGGTGATGGAAGCCGGCCGCATCATCGAGCGCGGCACCCATGCCGCGCTCCTGGAGCAGGGCGGCCGCTACGCCAGCATGTGGGCGCTGCAGCAAAGCGGAGAGGCCGGCTGACGGGGCGCCGCAACGCGCCCTGGTGCGCGGGCGCCGGTCCGCAGGCCGACCCGGCCCTTCAGGGCTTGCGCGCGGCGATCGCCTTCTCGGCCTGGTCCACCAGGTCCGCGCCGATCTGGCCCTTCCACTTGTCGAACACCGGGCGCGTGGCCTTGGCGAAGGCGGTGCGTTCGGCGGGGCTGAGCTGGGTCACCGTCACCCCGTGGCTGGCGATTTCCTTGAGCAGGGGCTTGTCGGCCTCGACCATGCCCTTGCGCGCGATGGCGATCTGTTCCTTGCCGGCGTCGATGGCGGCCTGCTTGACGATTTCGCGGTCGGCGGGCGTCCAGGAATTCCAGATGTCCTTGTTGACCACGAAGATCAGCGGGTCGTTCATGTAGCCCCACAGGGTCATGTATTTCTGCGCCACGGTGTAGAGCTTGGCAGCCATGTAGACCGACACCGGGTTCTCCTGCCCGTCCACGGCACTGCTGGCCATGGCGGGCTGGGCGTCGGCCCAGCTCATCTGGGTGGGGTTGGCGCCCAGTGCGGAGAAGGTGTCCAGGAACAGCGGCGAGCCGACCACGCGGATCTTCAGGCCCTTGAGGTCCTCGGGGCTCTTGATGGGGCGCTTGGAGTTGGAGATTTCACGGTAGCCGTTCTCGCCCCAGGCCAGCGGCACCACGCCGGCCTTGTCCAGCGTCTGGAAGATGCTCTTGCCCACCTCGCCTTGCGTCACCGCATCCACGGCGGCGTAGTCTGGAAACAGGAAGGGCAGCGAGAACAGGTTGAGCGGCTTGACCTGGGGCGACCAGTTGATGGTGGAGCCCACGGCCATGTCGATCACGCCCTGGCGCAGCGCGCTGAACTCGCGCGTCTGGTCGCCCTGGATCAGCGAAACGCCGGGGTACAGCTTGATGTTGATGCGGCCCTGCGTGCGTTCGCGGACCTTGCTGGCCCACAGTTCGCCGCCCTTGCCCCAGGGGAAGGCGGTGCCCAGCACCAGCGACATGCGGTATTCGCTCTTGTAGTTTTGCGCCAGGGCCGGCGTGGCGAAGGCCAGTGCGGCGGCGGCAGCGACGGCGCTGGTGAGGAAGGTGCGCAGTTTCATGGTTTCAGTCTCCTGGTTCTCGGTGAAAAGGGGGCGGTGGGGTCGATGGGGTCAGTAGCCCAGGCGGGCGGGCAGCCACAGCGCCAGTTGCGGGAAGGCAATGACCAGCACCATGACGATGAACATCGCCAGCAGCATCGGCCCCACCCAGCGCACGGTGGACTCCATGCGCACGCCGGCGATGCGGCACGACACCATGAGGTTCACGGCCAGCGGCGGCGTGAACTGGCCCAGGGCGACCTTGAGCGTGAGGATGACGCCGAACCACACCGGGTCCCACTGGTAGTGCTGCATGATGGGCAGCAGCAGCGGCACGAAGATCAGGAAGATCGAGATGCCGTCGAGGAACATGCCCACCGTGATGAGCAGCAGGATCAGCAGCGCCATCACGCCGTATTCGCCCAGGCCCGAGTTCACGATGGCCTTGGCCACCGGATCGATCACGCCCAGCGTGGACAGCGAGAACGCGAAGATGCCGGCCAGCGACACCACCAGCAGGATCACGGCCGAGAGCTCGCCCGCCTCGCGCAGGATGGGAAACAGGTCGCGCACCCGGATGGTCCGGTGGATGCACATGCCCACGAACAGGCCGTAGAACACCGCCACCACGGCCGCCTCGGTGGGGGTGAACCAACCCGCCCGCATGCCGCCCAGGATCAGCACCGGCGCGGCCAGGCCCCAGGAGGCTTCGCGCAGGCTGCGCCAGAACGGCGGGCGTGGCATGGAGGATTCGAGCGCGCCCATCTTGTGCCGGCGGGCCAGCCACACCGCGGGCACGATCAGCGCGATGCCGGCGAGCACGCCGGGAATCATGCCGGCCGCGAACAGCGCGGGCACCGAGGCGCCCGGCACCAGCACCGAATAGATGATGAACGCGACGGAGGGCGGGATCAGGATGTCGGTGGCCGCCGCGGCGCCCACCACGCTGGCGGAGAACGAGCCCGGATAGCCCGCCCGCGACATGGCCGCGATCATCACGCCACCCACCGCGGCCGCGTTGGCCGGGCCCGAGCCGGAGATGCCGCCCAGGAACATCGCCACGGCGATGGCCACCAGGGGCAGCATGCCCGGGCCGCGGCCCACGATGGCCACGGCGAAGTTCACGAGCCGAAGCGCCACGCCGGAGCGGTCGAAGATCGAGCCCACGAGCACGAACATGGGGATGGCCAGCAGCGGGTACTTGCCCAGGCCGGCATAGAAGTTCTGGGGCACGGCCAGCAGGCCGAACCATTGGCTGTCGGCATTGGCCAGGGCAATGGCCGCCACCCCCGCCAGCCCCAGCGCGGCGCCGATGGGCACGCCCACGAACATCATGGCGAGGAACGCCACGAACAGCAGGGTCGCGATCATGCGGAGGTGTCCTGCCGGCCCGCCGAGGAGGCCGTGCGGCCCCGGCGGATGAACAGCCCCACCGCCCGCCAGGTGATCAGTGCGGACAGCAGCGGCAGCCACACCGAGTACCACCACTGCGGCACGCCGATGCCGGGGGAGGTCTCGCCGAAGCGGTAGTCGTCCCACACCACCCGCACGCTCAGCACGGCGATCGCGCCGAACAGCAGCGCCACCATCAGTGCACCGAAGCGGGCCAGCACGTGCCGGCGCGCGGCCGAGCCGCCCTCGGCGAACCATTCGATGCGGATGTGCTGGTCGCGCGCGACCGCGGCGGAGCCCGCCACCAGCGCCAGGACGATCATGAGGAAGACCGAGATCTCCTCGGTCCAGGCGAAGGAGGAGTTGGTGAAGTAGCGCACCAGCACATTGGCGAAGGTGATGAGGGCCAGCGCCGCCATCACGATGACGGTGAGCCAGTCTTCGATGCGCAGGGAGCGGGGAGCGTCGTCGGGCGGTGCGGCAGGCCGTGCCGCGTCGTGGGGCGCGGGCCCGGACGGGGGAAGTGAGGACATGGGAGGCAGAGGGTCGAGAGAACGGACAACGTGGCGATGCGGGTCACTCTGCCCGCCGGCCTTGTGCGCCAGGGGCCCGGACGGGGCGGCGCTCGGAGCGCCGAAGCCATTTTGCAAGCAAACGTGGCAGGGTCCGGTGCAGGGTTTCCCCAAGGGGCCTTGCGCCGCAGGCACGCGCGGCCCCCGATAATGCGCGCCATGGAAACCAAGTGGCTCGAGGATTTCGTCAGCCTCGCGGAAACGCGCAGCTTCAGCCGTTCAGCGCAATTGCGCCACGTGACCCAGCCGGCGTTCTCGCGCCGCATCCAAGCGCTGGAGGCCTGGGCCGGCACCGATCTGGTGGACCGCAGTTCCTACCCGACCCGGCTCACGCCCGCGGGCAAGACGCTCTACGAGGAAGCGCTGGAGATGCTGCAGGCCATGCAGAACACCCGCGCCATGCTGCGGGCCCACACCAGCGCCGGCAAGGACATGATCGAGTTCGCAGTGCCGCACACGCTGGCCTTCACGTTCTTTCCCGCCTGGCTGTCGAGCCTGCGCGAGCGTTTCGGGCCGGTCAAGAGCCGCCTCATCGCGCTCAACGTGCACGATGCCGTGCTGCGCCTGGTGGAGGGTGGGTGCGACCTGCTGATCGCCTACCACCATCCCTCGCAGCCCTTCCAGCTCGACGCCGACCGCTATGAAATGGTGACCCTGGGCCAGGAAATCCTCTCGCCCTATTCGCGCGCCAATGCCGACGGCCAGCCGCTGTTCAGCCTGCCGGGCCGCGCGGGCGAGCCGCTGCCCTACCTGGGGTATGCACCCGGGGCCTATCTGGGCCGCGTGACGGATTTGATCCTCAAGCAGTCGGGCACGGCCATCCACCTGGACCGCGTCTATGAAACCGACATGGCCGAGGGACTGAAGGCGATGGCGGTCGAGGGGCACGGAGTGGCCTTCCTGCCGCACAGCGCGGTCAAGAAGGAACTGCGCTCGCGCCGCCTGGTCAGTGCGGCGCCCCCGGGCGTGGAGGACCTGCAGATGGCGATGGAAGTGCGGGCCTACCGCGAAAAGCCGTCCGGCAAGGAACCCTCCAAGGGCATCGCCCAGTCGTTGTGGACCTACCTGCAGGCCCACAGTACGGACAAGCCCCTTTGACCGCAGGGTCAGGTTATGTGTCAAATGCATATTCCACCGTGCATTTGGCATTGGAAAGACCGTGTGACGGGACGTACATTCCGTCCCGGCGTCCGGAGCGAAGTGCACAAGCCTTCGCCCAACAGAGACGCCCGGCCTGGCACGGTGTTTGCTCAGGTTAGAACTTACGAACTTTGAGACAAGCCATGAAAACATTCCATTGGAAGGCCGTATGGGGCGTTGCCGCCTTGTGCTGGGGCATGGCTGTCTCCGCGCAGGGGGTACTGGAGCGGGTCACCGCAGGCGGCAAGCTGGTGCTGGCCTACCGGGAATCCTCGGTGCCCTTTTCCTATGTGGACGCCGGCAAGCCCTTGGGCTACGCGGTGGAGCTGTGCCAGCGGATCGCCGAGGTCGTGCGCAAGAAGACCGGCCGCAAGGACATGGAAGTGGAATTCGTGCCGGTCACCTCGGCCAACCGCATGGAAACCATCGAGAAAGGCCGCGCCGACATGGAGTGCGGCTCCACCACCAACAATGCCGAACGCCGCCAGGTCGTGGCGTTCACCGTGCCCCACTTCATCACCGGCGCCCGCCTGCTGGTGCCGGCCCAGAGCAACGTGGACCGCATCGAAGACCTCAGCGGCAAGAAGCTCGTGTCCACCAAGGGCACCACGCCCTTGAAGGCGGTCCAGCAGATCAACCGCGAGCGGCTCCTGCAGATCAACATCGTCGAAGCCCCGGACCACGCCCGGGCCGTCGAGATGGTGGAAAAGGGCGAGGCCGATGCCTTCGCGATGGACGACGTGCTGCTCTACGGCCTGGCGTCCAACCGCCCCAATC
The DNA here is from genome assembly GCF_030158935.1 of Acidovorax sp. SUPP950. NCBI lineage: Bacteria > Pseudomonadati > Pseudomonadota > Betaproteobacteria > Burkholderiales > Comamonadaceae > Acidovorax > Acidovorax sp. SUPP950. The sequence goes on from NZ_BQXE01000002.1 coordinate 225,807, forward strand.
CGGCCGCCTTGAAGGTGGTCGGCAAGTTCATCACCACCGAGCCCCTGGCGATCATGCTGCCCAAGAACGACCCTGCGTTCAAGAAGGTGGTGGACGACGAGATGCGCCGGCTGATCACCAGCCGCGAGATCTATCCCATCTACGACAAGTGGTTCGCCCAGCCCATACCGCCGTCCAACCGCGCGCTCAATCTTCCGGTGAGCTATCTCTTGCGGGATTTCTGGCGCTATCCCACCGATCAGGTTCCGTTTTGAGCGCCGTTTTTTAGCTGCGCTGACCCGATGTTCCGGGTATTCGGCATGGTGGCGAATTTCACTCCGTGCCAATATCTAGAATGATTGTTTCCGTTGTATCCGTAAGTTCTAAGGAGATCCTGATGAAGAAGCATTTGCTGGCAGTCGCCATCACCGCCCTGGCTGCAGGGAGCGCATTCGCGCAAGCCAATGACACGCTGGCCAAGATCAAGGCCTCCGGCACGATCACCGAAGGTGTGCGCGAATCCTCCGGCCTGTCGTACACCCTGGGTGACGGCAAGTACACGGGCTTCCACTACGACGTGTGCGCCAAGGTGATCGCCGATGTGCAAAAGCAGCTCGGCCTGGCCAAGCTGGACGTCAAGTACCAGCCCGTCACGTCGCAAAACCGCATCCCCCTGGTGCAAAACGGCACCGTGGACATCGAGTGCGGCTCCACCACCAACAACGCGGCCCGCCAGAAGGACGTCGCCTTCGCGGTCACGACCTATGTCGAAGAAGTGCGCATCGCCGTCAAGGCTGATTCGGGCATCACCGGCATCAAGGACCTGAACGGCAAGAACATCGCCACCACCACGGGCACCACCTCGGTGCAGACGCTGCGCAAGAACAAGCGCGCCGAAGGCCTGACGTTCAAGGAAGTGTTCGGCAAGGACCATTCCGACAGCTTCCTGCTGCTGGAATCCGGCCGCGCTGACGCCTTCATCATGGACGGCTCGATCCTGGCTTCCAACATCGCCAAGTCCAAGAGCCCCAACGATTTCAAGATCGTCGGCGAAGTGCTGAGCGTGGAACCCATCGCGATCATGATCCGCAAGGACGACCCCGCCTTCAAGAAGGCCGTGGACGACAGCATCAAGGCGCAGATCAAGTCCGGCGACATGGCCAAGCTGTACGACAAGTGGTTCATGCAGCCCGTGCCTCCGAACAACGTGAAGATCGGCCTGCCGGTGAGCGAAGCGACGAAGGCCGCCTGGGCGAACCCCAACGACAAGCCCATGGAAGAGTACGCCACCAAGGACTGAGCGCCCGGCGCTCGCATGCGGCAAACGCCCACCTGACGGTGGGCGTTTGTTTGTTTCCCCGGCAGGGATGCCCGGGATGGGGCGCCAAGTTTGAAGACAACGAGATTTGAGAAGGATTTCCCATGGGATCAAATTGGGATTGGCAAGTCTTCCTGCAGGACCCAGGGGGTGAATACCCGACCTACCTCCAGTGGATGCTCTCTGCCTGGGGCTGGACGGTGTCGGTGGCCCTGCTGGCCCTGGTCATCGCGCTGGTGATGGGATCGATCGTCGGGACGCTGCGCACGCTGCCCGACAACAAGGTGCTGGTCGGCTTCGGCAATGCCTGGGTCGAGCTGTTTCGCAACATTCCGCTGCTGGTGCAGATTTTTCTGTGGTACCACGTGCTGCCGGCGATCTTTCCGGTGCTCAAGGGCGTCTCGGGCTTCATCCTCGTGGTGCTGGCGCTGGGCTTCTTCACTTCGGCGCGGATCGCCGAACAGGTGAGGGCGGGCATCCAGGCCCTGCCGCGCGGCCAGCGCTACGCGGGCATGGCCATGGGCTTCACCACCGTGCAGTACTACCGCTACGTGCTGCTGCCGATGGCATTTCGCATCATCATTCCGCCGCTCACGAGCGAGACGATGAACATCTTCAAGAACTCGTCCGTGGCCTTCGCCGTGTCGGTGGCCGAACTGACGATGTTCGCGATGCAGGCGCAGGAAGAGACCTCGCGCGGCATCGAAATCTACCTGGCCGTGACGGGCCTGTACGTGATCTCGGCCTTCGCCATCAACCGCATCATGGCCTTCATCGAAAAGCGCACGCGCGTTCCCGGCCTGATCGTGTCCGGCGGCACGGGGGGAGGCCACTGACATGATGAATCTCGACCTTTCCTTCTACAGCTGGGACATCATCAGCAAGTTCGTCGTCAAGGGCTTTTACTTCAGCATCATGCTGACGCTGATCGCCACGGTCGGCGGCATCCTGCTGGGCACCGTGCTGGCGTTGATGCGCCTGTCGGGCAAGAAGTGGCTGGACGCGCCGGCCACGTTCTACGTCAACGGCATGCGCAGCATCCCGCTGGTGATGGTGATCCTGTGGTTCTTCCTGCTGGTGCCGGCCTCGTTCTACGCGGCCCTGCCCGGCGGAATCGGCACGAGCTACCGCTCGGAGCTGTCGGCCATCATCACCTTCATCGCCTTCGAGGCCGCGTACTTCAGCGAGATCATGCGGGCCGGCATCCAGTCGATCTCCCGCGGACAGGTGTTCGCGGGCCAGGCGCTCGGGATGACCTACGGCCAGAACATGAAGCTCGTGATCCTGCCGCAGGCGTTCCGCAACATGCTGCCCGTGCTGCTCACGCAGACCATCATCCTGTTCCAGGACACTTCGCTGGTCTACGCCATCGGTGCCTACGACATGCTCAAGGGCTTCGAGACGGCGGGCAAGAACTACGGGCGGCCGATCGAGGCCTACCTGCTGGCAGCCGTCGTGTACTTCGCGATGTGCTTCGCACTGTCCTGGGTCGTCAAGCGCCTGCACCGGAAAATCGCCATCATCCGCTGAGCGGAAAGAGTGAGGAAATAGCAATGATTGAAATGAAGAATGTCTCGAAGTGGTACGGCAGCTTCCAGGTGCTGACCGACTGCTCCACTTCCATCCAGAAGGGCGAAGTCGTGGTGGTGTGCGGCCCTTCGGGCTCCGGCAAGTCCACGCTGATCAAGACCATCAACGCGCTCGAGCCCTTCCAGAAGGGCGAGATCTTCGTGGACGGCATCGCCGTGCACGATCCCAAGACCAACCTGCCCAAGCTGCGCAGCCGCGTGGGCATGGTGTTCCAGCACTTCGAACTGTTCCCCCACCTGTCGGTGACCGAGAACCTGACGATCGCGCAGGTCAAGGTGCTGGGCCGCGGCGCGGACGAGGCGAAGAAGCGCGGCCTCAAGATGCTGGACCGCGTGGGCTTGTCGGCGCACAAGGACAAGTTCCCCGGCCAGCTGTCGGGCGGCCAGCAGCAGCGCGTGGCGATTGCCCGTGCGCTGTCGATGGACCCCATCGTGATGCTGTTCGACGAACCCACGTCCGCCCTCGACCCCGAAATGGTGGGCGAAGTGCTGGACGTGATGGTGGGCCTGGCCAACGAAGGCATGACCATGATGTGCGTGACCCACGAAATGGGCTTCGCGCGCAAGGTCAGCAACCGCGTGATCTTCATGGACGTGGGCGGAAAGATCCTGGAGGACTGCTCCAAGGACGATTTCTTCAACAACCCGGATGCCCGCCAGCCACGCACCAAGGACTTCCTCAACAAGATCCTGCAGCACTGATCCGCTGCGAGCCTCCGAGCCCCTGCGCCCCTGTCGGCGGCAGCAGGGCACGAACGAGAAGCGCCCCCCGGGGCGCTTTTTTCATGGGCATCCGGGCAGGGAGGGCGGGGCAGCGCAACAATGGGGCGCCCTGGCGGATGGGGCGGTGGTTCGCGGCCGTCCGCTTCCCTTTTCCCCTGCGTGCGCATTGCCCGCCTTTCCTGGATTCCCATTGCCCATGCCACTGCCCGATGACGTTCAGGCCGACGATGCAGCCGCTGGCGGCGCGCGTGCAGGCGCTGGTGCGGGTCGGGAGGTGGATGCCCGTGCGGGAGCGCATGGCCCGGATTGGCAGGTCGTGCACCTGCACCCCTCGGCCCCGCCGCAGCCGGCGCAAGGCGCGCCCTGCAACGGCTGCGGCCTGTGCTGCCTGGCCGAGCCCTGCCCGCTGGGCATGCTGGTGTCGCGCCGCCGGCATGGCCCGTGTGCGGCGCTGCGCTGGCGCGAAGAAGGCGCTGGGGGCGATGCCGCACCGGGCCGCTATGTCTGCGGCATGGTCGCGGACCCCGGCGAGGTCACGGGCTGGCGCAGCGCCTGGGCCGTGCGGCTGATGCGCGCGCTGGCCCGGCGCTGGATCGCGGCCGGCATCGGCTGCGATGCGCCGCCGCTGCGGGTGCCTGAGGGAGCGGTCCATCCCCCAAAGGACCCGGGCAGTTTGCTATAAAAATAATAGCTATATGCCCTAGTATCGATTGCGCTGGAGGCCTTTTTGTCTCAAAGCCTCGTCAGGTGCGCGGCAGGGCGTAGGCGATCAGCCAGTCCCCCGTGCGCGTGCCGAGCGAGCCGTGCCCGCCCGCCGCCACCACGATGTACTGCCGGCCATCGGCCCCGGTATAGGTCATCGGGGTGGCCTGGCCGCCTGCGGGCAGGCGGCTCTTCCACAGCTCGTTGCCATTGGAGACGTCGTAGGCCCGCACGTAGTAGTCGAGCGTGCCGGACAGGAAGGCCACGCCGCCGGCCGTGGTCACCGGGCCGCCCAGGTTGGGCACGCCCATCTTGAACGGCACGGGCACGGGAGCCAGGTCGCGCACGGTGCCGTTCTTGTGCTTCCAGACGATCTTGCCGGTGGTCAGGTCCGCGCCGGCCACGTAGCCCCAGGGCGGCGCCTGGCAGGGAATGCCCAGCACCGAGACGAAGGGCTTCAGGCGCACGGCGAAAGGCGCGCCCACGTTTTCGTTCAGCGCGGGCAGCATGCCGTGCGGTGGCGCGCCGCCGGGCTGGACCAGCAAGGTGGTGTCGTCGGTGCGCGGGATCAGCTGCGAGGTGAAGGCCAGGTAGGTGGGCGTGGTGAACGCCATCTCGCGCTGCGGGTCCACGGCCACGCCGCCCCAGTTGAACACGCCGAAGTTGCCGGGATAGACCAGGGTGCCGCGGGTGGAGGGCGGGGTGAAGCGGCCTTCGAAGCGCAGCTTCTCGAACGCGATGCGGCACATGAGCTGGTCAAAGAGGGTCACGCCCCACATGTCCGCGCCGGTGAGCGGTGCGGGGTCGAACGACAGGGCCGATTTGGGCTGCGTGGGCGCGGTGCGGTCGCCTTCGGCGGCGCCCTGGGGGGCGGGCACCTCGGTGACCGGCAGGATGGGGGTGCCGGTGCGACGGTCGAGCACGAAGACCTCGCCCTGCTTGGTGGGCTGCACCAGCGCGGGCACGCGCTCGCCCTTGACGGTCAGGTCCACCAGGCTGGGCTGCGCGGGCACGTCGTAGTCCCACAGATCGTGGTGCACGGTCTGGAAGTGCCAGCGCACGCGGCCGGTGGCCAGCTCGAGCGCGACGACGGAGGACGAATAGCGCTCCACCTCGGGGCTGCGGCGGCCGCCCCACTGGTCGGGCGGCTGGTTGCCCATGGGCACGTAGACCAGGCCCAGGGTTTCATCCACGCTGGAGATCGACCAGCTGTTGGGCGAATTGGCGGTGTAGGTCTCGCCGGGGCCGATGGGCGCGGTGGCCTCGGGCTTGGCCGAATCCCAGTTCCACACCAGCGCGCCGGTGTGCACGTCGTACGCGCGGATCACGCCGGACTGCTCCTTGGTGGAGGCGTTGTCCAGCACGGTGCCGCCAATGATGACGAGATCGCGCGTGACCACGGCGGGCGAGGTGGAGTAGTAAGCGCCGGGGCGGCGGTTGGGCATGCCGGTCCACAGGTCGATCTGCCCGGTGCCGTTGCCGAAATCGGTGCACAGGCCGCCGGTGCGCGGGTCCAGCGCGAGCAGCCGGCCATCGGCCGTGGGCATGAACAAACGCCCTTCGCACGACGCCGTGGGCAGGGCGGGTGCCGAGGCCGGCACGGGTGTGGCCGGCTTGGCTGCGGGTGGGGAAGAGGGCGCTGGCGCGGCCGTCGGAACGGCCGCGGCGCCGGCGGTGGCCGGCTCGGGCGGCTGGTACGACAGGCCGCGGCAGGTCAGGTGCTGCAGCGCCAGTTCGCCTTTGCCCTGCACCTGGGTGTCGTAGCGCCAGACCTGCGCGCCGGTGGTCGCGTCGAGCGCAATGACCGACTGGTGCGGGGTGCACAGGTACAGGCGGTTGCCGACCTTCAGCGGCGTGACCTCGAAGGTCGTCTCCTGCGGATCGCCGGGCTCGCCGCGCACGTCGCCGGTGCGGTACTGCCAGGCGACCTCCAGGCCGCGAACGTTGTCGGGGGTGATCTGGCCCAGCGGGGAGTAGCGCTGGCCCTCGCCGGTGCGGCCGTAGGCATGCCATTCGCCGGGCGGGATGGCGCCGTTGTCGCCAGGGCTGCCAGCCGCGGCGGGCACCGCCGTGGTGGGGGTGGGGGCGGCATGCGCGGCGAAGGCGCCGGGTACGTCGTGCGCGTCATGGAACCACGAGGCCACGGCCACGGCCAGAAAGGCCGCCAGCGTCACGCCCAGCGCGCGGCGCGGGCCGCGCTGCGATGGCGAGACCAGGCCGCGGGACACCCAGGGCGTGAGCAGCAGCACCCCCAGCACGAAGAACACGTCGCCCCGTGCAGCAAGCGGCCACCAGTCCAGCCCGGCCTCCCACAGCGACCACAGCAGCGTCACCAGCACCAGCCCGGCATAGACCCACAGGGCGGCGGGGTTGCGCTGGGCCAGCATCCAGCCGGCGAGCAGGGTGGCCAGGCCCGCGGGCAGGTAGTACCACGAGCCGCCCAGGGCGATGAGCCAGACCCCGCCGACGCCGATGGCCAGGCCGATCACGACGAGAAGCACCCCCAGGAAAACAGGCGCGTGGCGTTGGTTGGGCATGACCATTCCTCTTGAATAGGCAGTTCCCGGGCATGGCCTGCGGCCGGATGTGCGGGGGTTGGGGCTGGGAAGCGGCACGCTGGAAGTCGCGTGCGCCGGGGGTGACGTTAAGCGGGCACCCCGCGCCGCCGTGTCGGTTCCGCCCGTCGCCCCATGTAGGACGAACGCACCGGGCCCCGGCACCGGTGCTTTGGAGCCTTGCATGACGCGTGCGCGACAGGGCCTCAGGGTTTCCGGCCTGCAGGGATGGGGCTGTGCTGCGCTGCAATGGTGGTTGCTTACTTTGCGAGAACCGACCGACCATGCAGCGCCGCCATCTCATGCAGCTCGGGGCCGCGGCCCTGGCCGCCCCCGCCCTTACCGCCCGTGCCCAATCCTTCCCCGCCCGGCCCATCAAGCTGGTGATCGCCTTCCCGGCCGGCGGACCCACCGACATCACCATGCGCGTGCTGGCCGACAGCGCCGGCAAGGCGCTGGGCCAGCCGGTCATCGTGGACAACAAGCCCGGCGCCGGCGGCACGCTGCCCGCGCAGCTGCTGCAGTCCTCGGCGGCCGACGGCTACACCGTGGCGCAGATCCCGCTGGGCGTGTTCCGCATGCCCTACACCACCAAGATCAACTGGGACCCGGTCAAGGACATCACCTATGTGCTGAACGTCACGGGCTACGCCTTCGGCGTGGTGGTGCCGGCCGACTCGCCGTTCAAGACCTGGGCGGACTTCGTGGCCTATGCCAAGGCCAACCCCGGCAAGCTCAGCTACGGCTCCACCGGCACGCTGACCAGCCCGCACCTCACCATGGAACTGGCCGCGCAGCAACTGGGCCTGCAACTGCTGCACGTGCCGTACAAGGGCAGTGCCGACCTGATGCAGTCCATCCTGGGTGGGCAGATCATGGCCGCGGCCGACTCCACCGGTTTCGCGCCGCAGGTCGAGGCGGGCAAGCTGCGCGTGCTGAACACCTGGGGCGCCGAGCGCCTGGCGAAATTCCCCGATGCGCCCACGCTCAAGGAGCTGGGCATCGACGTGGTGCAGAACTCGCCCTTCGGCATCGGCGCGCCCAAGGGCACGCCGCCGGACGTGGTCAGGCGCCTGCACGATGCGTTCAAGCAGGCGATGGACCAGGAGTCCTACCGCACCGCGCTGGCGCGATACGACATGGTGCCGATCTACATGGACAGCGCGCGCTACCGCCAGTTCGCGCAGGACACCTTCACGCGCGAGAAGGCGCTGGTGGAAAAGCTGGGCCTGGGCAAGCCGCTGTAGTCCCTCGCGCACCGGGATGGAGCGCCGCTTGCGATGGATTGATTTGCTATGAAAATAATAGCTACAAGGGCAATATTTTCTAGGGCACGCGGCCCATCGCACCCAAAATGGCCTGCGCGACCTCGGCAAAGCCCGCGCCGCGCTCGCCCCGGGTGACGTAGCGCGGCCGGTGGCGCAGCTGCGGCACGAAGCGCGCCACGTTCGCCACGCCCACGCTGTGGGCGAAGCGCTCGAACATCAGCTGGTCGTTGGTGGAGTCACCCACGTAGACCCATCGGTCGATCTCGGCGTCCAGGTCGCGCCCCAGGCGCTCGCGCACGATCCAGCGGGCACCCTCCAGCTTGTTGTGTGTCCCGAACCAGCCGTTGACGTGGATGCTGCTCACCGTGGCATGCATGCCCGCCGCGTGCAGGCGGTCCACCACCTGGTCGATGGCGGCCTGCGGCAGGTGCACGAACTCGCTGTGGTCGATGGCGATGTCGCACTCGCGCCCGGCGGAATCGGTGGCGCGGCGTGCGCCCGGCACCTCGCGCTCGATCTGCGCGAGCACGGCCTGCATCCGCGCGTAGTTGGCCGCCCGCGTCGGCGCATCCTGTTGATACCATTTCGATAGCACGATGCCGGCATTTTCATTGCGCTCCAGGGCATTCTGGTTCCGCTCCGCCACCAGCGCCACCGCGCCGTTCTCCGCCACGATGGCGTCCACGGGCCACGCGGCCGCGAAAGGCTCGCTCCAGCCCACGGGGCGCCCGGTGATCGGGATCACATGCAGGCCCGCCGCTTTCAGGTCCGCGATGGCGGCCAGCGCATCGGCAGTGATGGCGCCATCGGTGGTGAGGGTGTCGTCGATGTCGGTGAACACCCCGGCGAGGGTGGCCGGCGGCTGCCAAGCGGCCAGAGGCTGCAAGGTGGCGGGGAGGGGGGAGGGCGAAGGCATGGCGGTGGCAGGGAAAGGCGTGGCCGGAAAGTAGGGGGACGCGCGATCAGGGCCTGGGCCGCCCGCGGGGGCGTCCCCAGGCCCTCAGCGCTTGGCGAACTCGATGATGGCCCGGTAGAAGCGGTCGGAGCCGTCCTTCGTGTTGTCCGGGCCCAGCTCCATGCGGTTCACGCCGTTTTCGGCGCTGCCCTTGAACCGGTTCGGAATGACGGAAAAGTAGTACGGGCTGATGAACCGCGCGCCGCCGGCGTAGTGCGACTGCATGGCCGCCAGGTGGGCGCCGTCGCGCTTCCACTGCTGTGGATTGAATTCGGGCACGCCGTAGTCGGCGATCTTGCGTTCGGCCAGGAACCCACGCACCCAGTCGCTGTCGGTGGCGCCGCCATACAGGTTGATGCCGTGCTTCCAGGGCAGCGAGCCGTGCAGGGTCTGGTCCGCCGCGAAGAGCTGCGGGTTCCAGGAGGAGTTCACGTTGGGCACGATCTGGTGGGAGTACAGCTTGTCGGCCGGCAACCCTTCGCTCGAGGCGATGCGGTGGAACTCGCCCAGCAGCCGCGCCACCTGCTGCTCGCGGTAACGGTTCCAGTCCCGCGCCAGCGGATTGAACAGCACGCCCTGCTGCGGCTTGGGCAGGTCGAGCCACGAGCGCACGCCGGGCAACTCGCTCGCGGCTTTCATGCCGAAGACCTCCGGCGGGCGGCGGTTGGGCGGTGCCACGCGGCGGTCGCGCGGCATCACCGTGAATTCGGTCTGCGCCACCTCGAAGCGCGCTCCGCCCACGCGCGCCACGATCTGCGCCATGTGCTTGCCGGGGCGCAGGGCGCTGAAGTCCACGTCGGTGCGAAAGCCCACGTTCGGCGTGGTGACCTCGTCCAGCGCGCGGTACACGTCCAGCCGGTTGTAGCCGCGCGCCACCGGGCCGATGTAGCGCGCATCCAGGTACAGGTCGAGGCCGGTCACGCGGCCTGCGGGGTCCCACAGCCAGCCGGAGAGCGGCAGGGTGCCGTCGGCAAAGGCGTCGTAGTGCTCGCCCAGGCTGCTGGCCGGCTCGCGGCTCACATCGTGCGACGGGGCGGGAACGGTGTTGAACGCGGCGTAGGCCGTCCCGGCCTGCCGGTTCAGCGCCGCGATGCTGCCGTACTGCCTGGCCAGGTAGGCCTGGAAGCCCGCCACCGAGGCCGGGCTGTAGTCGGTGGTGCGGATGTTCTGGTACTCGCCCATGCCGTGTTCGAAATCAGGGAACAGGTGGTGCAGTTCGCCCGCGAGCGTGATGGCGACGATGCGCTGCTGCTGCTCCGCAGGCAGGGCCTTGATGCGCCGGGCCACGTAGCGCAGGGCCTCGTAGCGGTAGCGGTTGACCGGAATGCTCGCATCCGTCTCCAGCGTGTAGGGCGCGATGCGGTAGCCGAAATAGCCCAGCTCCAGCGGCTTGCCCCCGGGCAGTTGCATGAGGTTGCGCGGGTCTTTCTCCAGCTCGTCGGTCAGGGGGCCGGCGGAGTCGAAATGGTCCCCGGCCAGGTACAGCACGACGGGGCGTTTCACATCGGCGACGAGCTGCAGGAATTCATCGACCCGCGCCGTGTCGATCTCCCAGCCCGTAGCGGTCCTGCGGTACAGCGCCAGCAGCTGGAGCGTGGACGTGAAGCCGATCTGCACCTGACCGCGCGGGCCGCCGGGCTCCAGTGTGTCGAGCAGGCGGTTGATCGCTGCCGCGCCCGTGCGCTTGCGCGCGCGGCACAGATCGATGGCGGCTTCGTAGGTCTTGATCCGCGGGTCGCTGGCGGCCTCGTCGCACACCATCGTGCCGACGATGGTCGGGGCGACGATGAACGGCGCGCGCGCCGGGCGGGGGGCGGTGTCCGCGTGCGCAGCGGCTCCCAGCAGGGACAGTGCCGCCGCCAGAATCCGGTGAGCGTTGAAAAAGCGCATGGCAGAGTGTCCGTCAAGGAAAAGAACTGCAAGGCCATGTCCGGCCGTGCAGAAGGGCCCCGGTGGGGGCTGGGAAAAAGCGGAGCCTCAGGGTGGGCTGAGCGCTTTTTCCCGGTAGAAACGTCCTTCGCTGGCCTCGTACAAACCCAGCTCGCCGAACTGCATGCGCGTGCCCGGCTTGCAGTGGAACTCCATCGTCAGGCGCCCTGGCGGGCCGGGCATCACCAGCGGCATCGTGCCCCAGGTGATGTCCTGTCCGGCCTTCAGTCCGTCCAGGCGCACGAGGCTGGCGCGTGCGGCACCGTCGGGCCGGGTGTAGCCCACCCACAGGCGCTGGCACTGGCCTTCCAGGCGCTCCAGCGGCAGCCGCAGGATGGAGATGCCATCCATCTTGAAGGCCTTCGCGCGCCACTCGACCAGGGCTTTCCCGGACGCCATGGGCACCTCGGCCGCGAACGGGTCGCCCTCCCACCCCTGGGTCTGGACCGTGCCAGGCTCGGCCATCTGCAGCAGCACGGGGTGCCCGAGGCTCAGGTCGGGCATGAGCGGCGCGCTGGCGCGCAGGTGGTAGTAGCCCAGCCCGATGCCCGCCACGATGGTGACCAGGGCGCCGCCCAGGGCCATGCCCCGGCGTGGCTGGCGCCACAGCATCGCCACGCCTTGTGCGGCCAGCAGCACGAACAGGATGTCGAGCGCGCTGATGCTGTAGCGCGGGTTGTAGAGCACCGGCACATGCACCGCGCACTGGTAGGCCGCGGCGCCGGTGACCATCCACACCATCAGGTGCCGGCGCCCGCCCCACGCACCCAGGCACGCCAGGATCACCAGCACCACGCGCCAGGACCGGTCGTTCATGACATGGCGGTCCAGGTGCGCGCGGCTGAAGAACAGCACGGCACCGAGCTTTTGCACGTACATCTGCGCCAGCACCGGGAAGGGCGTTTCGCGCAGCATGGTCTTGGCCACGGCCATCAGGCGGCGGTCGCCCTCGATCGAAAGGTGCCCCTGTCCGTCCGTGATGGTGGACTCATCATGGACCAGTCCGAAGTACGGCGGCTCGTAGCCGGACAGCACGGGGTTGCTGCCGAAGTACAGCGCCGCGCCTGTGCCCGTGGCGACAATGGGCCGGCCGAATTCCTCGTTCTGCCGCGCCATGTAGGCGCCCACCAGCGCGAGGGCGATCAGGTGCACCGCCGCGATGCGCACGGCCGCGCCTCGTTGCGCGCCCTGCAGCTTGCGCGATGCGGCGAAGAACGCCACCACGGCGAACGGCAGCCAGTACATGTAGGTCCCGCGGGTCAGGGTGGCCGCGGCGAGGGCCAGGCCCGCCAGGACCACGGCGCCGATCCGCCAGCGCGCTGCGCGCGTACCGGCCGTGGTGTCTACCGCATAGGTGGTGGCCCAGAGCCACACGGCAACCAGGAACACGAAGGGCGCTTCGCCCATGAGGACCGCCCCGGCCTCCACCAGCATGTGGGGCAGCACGAACAGCCAGGCCGCGGCGGCGGCGGCCACGCGGCCGCCGATCTTGCGTGCGGCATCGAACGTGAGCACCAGCGCCACGAGCGAGATCGCGAGATTCGCCGCCTTCACGGCCACCGGGTCCGCCCCCGAAAGCGCCATGTAGACGACCGCGCCGGGCGCCACCTTGAGCATCTTCGGATCGCTGAACAGCTGCGCTGCATCCTCCAGCAACTGGCGCGCCAGCGGCAGGTAGGTGTGCAGCGAGTCGAACGGGATTTCCACCCGCGTGAGCACTTCCACCGTGCGCGCCGCGTAGAAGATGAGGGGCACGACCAGTCCCCACAGCATCCAGTGCAGGGTGGCGCGCTCGGACGGTGCGAGGGTGTGGCTGTCGTTGGGAGCGATGTGGCCTGGGGAGACGCTCATGGCGCGGCCTTCCCGGCTGGATCGGCGGCGGCATCGAGGTCGTCCGGATGCAGGTAGGTGCTCAGGGGCTCGGTGGGCACGCTGCCCACGTCGTAGTGCAGGAACGCCACCAGGAACTGGATGCCGATGAGCACCGGCAGCGCCGCCAGCATCACGGTGCCGCTCGTGGCCGGATGGGTGCCGTAGGCGCTGTTGATCCAGTGCATCGCCCCGAACAGGCCCCCCGCCAGCAGCAAAAGCATGCCGAAGAGGCTGTAGATGGAGCCCACGTTGAAGTCGCGCACGAGGTAGCTGTACACGTAGCGCCGGGCCAGGCGCGAGGCGTGCTTTTTCAGGAATTCGGGCAGGACCTTGCCGATCTTGAGGTTCGATTCTTCGTCCGCGTACACGGCGTCCATGGGCACGTCGCGCACCACCGCCCGCAGCGTGTTCAAGCGGAACAGCATGTCGGTCTCGAAGAAATAGCGGCGCTCCAGCTTGTCCAGCGGAAGCTCGCGCAGCACGCTGGTGTGGATGGCGGTGTAGCCGTTCGTCGGGTCCATGATGGACCAGTAGCCGCAGCTGAGCTTGGTCATGAACGACAGCACGGCATTGCCGAACAGGCGCATCCCGGGCATGCCGCGCACCGATTCGGGCCGGAAGAAACGGTTGCCCTTGGTGTAGTCGGCCCGGCCGTCCTGGATGGGGCGCACGAACAGCGGCAGCAGGCGGGGGTTCATCTGGCCGTCGCCGTCGATCTTGACCACGATGTCGATGCCGTCCGCGACGGCCTGGCGGTAGGCCGTGACCACGGCCCCGCCCACGCCCTGGTTCTCGGGGTTGAACAGCACCTGCACGCGCGGGTCGGTGCAGTGCTGCTGGACGAAGGCGCCGCTGCCGTCGGGGCAGGCGTCGTCCACCGCGTAGATGCGGGACACGCTGGCCGGAATCGTGCGGATCACCTCCAGCACATGCTGGGTGACCTTGTAGCAGGGGATGGCGACCGCGACGCTCATGGTGTGCTTCGTCATGCCGAAGCCCTCCCCGCCACGGCAATGCCTGCCAGGATCAGCGCGCCCCCGATGAAGGTCTGCAGATGCAGCGGCTCTTCCAGGAACAGCCACCCCAGCGCCGGCACGATCAGGAAGGCCAGGCCCATGAACGGATAGGCCAGGTGCAGCGGTGCGCTGCGCAGCACCCAGATCCACAGCAGCGTGGTCACGCCGTAGAGCGCCAGGGCGACGATGAGCCAGCCGTTGAAGATCCAGTCGGTCAGCACCGGCTGGGCCGGCAGCATCATGGCGGCCTTCTTGAACAGCAGTTGCCCGAGCGAGATGCCGAGCACGCACAACAGGGTCAGGGACGTGAGTAAAAGGGACATGGTGAGAAGGCTGGGGGCGTGTCATGCCGACACGGAGCGGGCCGGGCCGGGGCGGCGCAAGGCGAAAGCGGGAAGCAGGGCCAGGGGCAGGGTGAAAAACGGCAGGAGGTAACGGTATTCGCCCGCCGTGGACAGCAGGAAGATGGCCACCAGCTGCACGGCCATGGGCAACGCCACGATCAGCAGGGGCAGGTCGCGCCGGGCGATGCCCCGGCACAGGGCCCACGCCAGCAAAAGCATGCCGAGCCAAGGGGTCCACAGCAGCCACCGCCATGCATGGCTGGCCTTTTGCAGGGCGCTGAAGCGGCGCTCCACGCCGCGCAGGTCGAACTGGCGAAAGACCGACACCCCCTGCGTGCGCTGCAGCACGTAGGTGGCGTAGGTCACGGAGGGAAAGCCGCCCTGCGCGAGCGCGGCGGCCAGGAAGACGTTGACCCGGCTGGCGATGAAGTCGGGCAGGTTCTGCCAGAGGTTGTAGGTGAGGAATTCACGCACCAGCGCCTTCTGGTCCGGCTGCGGCAGGCCTTGCACCTGCGGTCCCTCGGGGTGGAAGACGAGCATGTCCCAGTACGCCGGGTCGGCATAGGCCTGCAATTGCGGCAGGGGGCGGTAGCGCCCGAGCATCTCGATCGTGGCGGGCGACACCTTGGGCCGGTCCAGCACCCAGGGATCGTTCATGTGGGGATACTGGTCCCACAGGCGGTTCATGGCCCGGGGCTTGAGAAAGTTCACGGTCTCGAAGACCACCATGGGATAGACGGCTTCCTGTGTCCTGGACGGATGCAGCTGGTGGCCCGCGAACATCGCCGCGCACACCGCACCGATGACCGCCGCCAGCGTCCAGCGGCTGCGGCGCTCCAGCACCAGCAGCACGGCGACCGCCGGCAGCAGAAAGACGATGCCGTTCGGCCGGGCGAAGGCCGCGAAGGGCAGCGCCACGGCCACCATGGCCAGCGAGGCCGCGCCCATCGTGCGCTGGCGGGCGGCCAGCCACAGCTCGAACAGCAGGCCGCAGGACGCCACGGCGAAGATGCCGTCCGGGTACAGCGTGCCCATGAAGTAAATCATGTGCGGCGCCAGGCACACCAGCACCAGCACCACCGCGAAGCTCTTTCTCAGGCCCTGCCGCCAGTACCACGCGAGCATGCGGGCGAAGATCAGCGCGCACAGGCACAGCAGCACCGCCACGGGCACCTCCACCCGCCGCGTGCCTTCGTAGAACAGGCGCACGAAGTAGTACCAGAAGACGGTCTTGCCGGAGCGGAAGTCGCCTGCGCGCTCCACCTCCAGCAGGATGGACACCGAGTCCTCGCCCAGGATGCCGGGCCAGAAGGCCATCAGCCAGGTGCCGTACAGCGCCATCAGGGCGCTCCAGATCACCAGGAACGGGGTGGCTGCCCGCCAGCCATCCCGCGGGGCGCGGACCGCGCGGGCAATGGACGGAGATGGCAGCGTCGCTCCCACGGCCGGGCGATGGTCTGCGCTCAACCGGCGGCCTGCAGCGCCAGGCCGGCGTGCTCGCGCAACGGGTGGAAATGGATCTTGGGAAACCGCTCCTGGGCCAGGCGCACGTCGTAGGGCGAGGTGCACAGGTAGGCCAGCGTGTCGGCTGCGTCGTGCGCGAGCCGCAGCGGGTAGGCGTCGGTGAACGCCCGCAGGTCGGCCGGGCTGTCGGCGGTGATCCAGCGGGCGCCGGTGTACTGGCAGCCCTCCAGCCGCACGTCGGCGTCGTATTCGGTCTTGAGGCGGTGCTGCACCACTTCGAACTGCAACTGGCCCACCGCGCCCAGCAGCATGGCACCGCCGGCGTCGGGCTTGAAGACCTGGATCGCGCCTTCCTCACCGAGCTGGGCCAGGCCCTGCTGCAGCTGCTTGGTGCGCAGCGGGTTCTTCAGGATGACCGTCATGAACAGTTCGGGCGCGAAGAACGGCAGGCCGGTGAACTGCAGGCTGGCGCCGTCGGTGATGGTGTCGCCCAGTTGCACGCCGCCATGGGTGGTGAAGCCGATGATGTCGCCGGCATAGGCCTCTTCCACCGCCTCGCGGCGCTGCGACATGAAGGTCACCACGCTGGTGGGGCGCAGTTCCTTGGCGGTGCGCTGCACCTTGAGCTTCATGCCCGGCGTGTACCGGCCCGAGGCCACGCGCACGAAGGCGATGCGGTCGCGGTGGTTGGCGTCCATGTTGGCCTGCACCTTGAACACCACGCCCGAGAAATTCTGGTCTTCGGGCTGCACGGTTTTCTCGACCGGCTGCTTGTTCACCTGCAGGCTGCTCAGGCGGGGACGCGGCGAGGGGGCCAGGTCCACCAGCGCATCCAGCACTTCCATGACCCCGAAGTTGTTCACGCCGGAGCCGAAGAACACCGGCGTCTGCTTGCCGGCGAGGAAGGCCTCGTGGTCCCAGGTGGGCGAGGCGCCCACGGCGAGTTCCATGCTCTCGATGGCGGCGTCGAATTCGCTGCCGAAACGCGCGCGCAGGTTGGCGGCGTCCGACAGGGGAATGGTCTCGAAGTCCTGCGGGCGGCGCTCGCTGCCCGACTCGAACACCGTCATGGCCTGCGTGCGCAGGTTGATGATGCCGCCGAAACCCTTGCCCTGGCCCACGGGCCAGGTCATGGGCACGCAAGGCATGCCCAGCTCGCGCTCGACCTCGTCCAGGATGTCCAGCGGTTCGCGCACTTCGCGGTCCATCTTGTTCACGAAGGTGATGATGGGCGTGTCGCGCTGGCGGCAGACCTCGATCAGGCGGCGCGTCTGCGCCTCCACGCCGTTGGCCGCGTCGATCACCATCAAGGCCGAATCGACGGCGGTGAGCACGCGGTAGGTGTCTTCCGAGAAGTCCTTGTGGCCCGGCGTGTCCAGCAGGTTCACCACGTGGTCGCGGTAGGCCATCTGCATGACCGAGCTGGCCACCGAGATGCCGCGCTGCTTTTCGATCTCCATCCAGTCGCTGGTGGCGTGGCGGCTGGCCTTGCGGCCCTTGACGGCGCCGGCGATCTGGATCGCGCCCGAGAACAGCAGCAGCTTTTCAGTGAGCGTGGTCTTGCCCGCGTCCGGGTGGGAAATGATGGCGAAGGTGCGGCGGCGCCGTGTTTCGGAGACGTAGGACACAGTGTTTTTTGGTGAGTGGCGCGGCGCACGCGGGTGGGCCGAAGTACGGGCGCCAGGGCCGGCGCGCTGGCGTGCCGCCGCGGAGGGCGCCCGCGGAAAAGTGGCCGTATTCTAATGGCGGCCCCCATGCCGGACCTCGGTGGGACCGCCCCGGCCCGGCCCCAGGGCCGCCGCCTTGGCCCCTCGCAGGGGTCAGGGAGCCGCTTGGGGCGCCACGGGCGTCCGCTGGAACCACCGCTTGAACCGCAGCGCTGGCGATTCCACCAGATGCCAGGAGGCATAGCCTGCCACGGCGGCCAGTGCCACCGACAGCAGCAGACTCGGAATGAACGCCAGATCGGGCCAGAGCGCATACACCGACTGCTGCACCGGACAGCCGTACAGATAGATGCCGTACGACGGGTCCCCGCCGCGCTGCAGGAAGGCCAGCGCGGGCACGTTCAGCGAGCCGATATGGATCAGCAGCGGCGGCAGCAGGAGCAGGCCCGCTGTGTGCTCCATCTGCAATCCGAAGAAGAGCACGGCGGCCAGCGGCGCCAGCAGGAGCAGCAGCCGGCCGGAGCGGGCCTGGAATGCATCGCGGAAGACGGCGATGAGCGCGCCATAGGTGAAGTAGGCGGGGTATTCGAACCAGTGCTGCATCTCGCCGGTCAGGTCAGCATTGCGCGCGGTGAGAAAGAACGCGAGATAGGCCACAGCGGCGAGGCCGGCGAGCCAGCGAGACCGGAACACGCCCAGCAACCCTGCGCCTGCCAGCACCAGGTAGCACAGGCTTTCTATCGGGATGGTCCACAAGGGCCCGTTCATCAGGTGCTTGATCGGGTTGTTTTCGAACACGCCCGGCAGGTAGGGGTAGTCCCTGATCAGCAGCAGGTTGCGAAAGTAGCCGAGCGTATCGGGGTGGGCCAGAAAGTCCGCGGCCGGCATCGAGTTGAAGAAGATCCCGAACAGAAAGACGTTGGTGAGCACGGCGAACAGCACCCCGGGCCAGATCCGCAGGAACCGCTTGGACAGGAACGCCAGCGCCTTGGGCTGGCGCAGCCAGCTCTGGGTGACGAGGTAGCCGCTGATCGTGAAGAACGTCATCACCGCCACGCCACCCACCATGTCGGAATGCAGCCAGGTGGGCGACGCGGTGTGCGTGATGTGGAAGTGGTGGCTGAAGATCACCGCGCTCGCCGCGCAGATCCGCATCAGATCGAACAGGTTGCCCCGGTGCTGTGTGGACATTGTCTCTGGGTTCTTCTGGCCCTTTGCGGGCGTATCGCTGGTTGTCTTGTTGTCATGCCGGCACCTCGAATCCATGCCGGTCTCTGCTCTGTAGCGTGCCACGGTCGGCGCGCTGGCATGGGCGCGAAGCGCGATATCCTTATAATCGCCGCTTTCCGAGGAGCGTTGCAGCGTCTTTACCCCCGGTGCCCGGTGTGCGGCAGGGACGCGAGGCTCGGATCATCATTTTGCAACGACGCTCGCCCACGCTTCTTGTGCGGTGAGTGAGCCATTCCCCTCCGATGCGTGGTTTTTTACCTTCTTTACCGGAGAAAACCATGAGCGCAGTTCTCAAGCCCCAGGCCGACCAGGCCATCGCCGACCTTTCCCTTGCCGCGTGGGGCCGCAAGGAAATCCGCATCGCCGAGACCGAAATGCCCGGCCTGATGGCCATCCGCGACGAGTTCGCGGCCAGCCAGCCGCTCAAGGGCGCGCGCATCACCGGCTCGCTGCACATGACGATCCAGACTGCCGTGCTGATCGAAACGCTCAAAGCCCTGGGCGCCGACGTGCGCTGGGCTTCGTGCAACATCTTCTCCACCCAGGACCACGCCGCTGCCGCCATCGCCGCCACGGGCACGCCGGTGTTCGCCATCAAGGGCGAGTCGCTGGAAGACTACTGGGACTACACCCACCGCATTTTCGACTTTGCGCCCAAGGGCAGCGCGGGCGAAGGCCCCAACATGATCCTGGACGACGGCGGCGATGCCACGCTGCTGATGCACCTGGGCCAGCGCGCCGAGAAGGACGCCTCCCTGGTCGCCGGCAACGGTGCCAGCGAGGAAGAGCGCATCCTGTTCGCCGCCATCCGCAAGAAACTGTCGGAAGACGCGACCTGGTACACCCGCAAGTCGGCCGAGATCATCGGCGTGACGGAAGAAACCACCACCGGCGTGCACCGCCTGAACGAGATGTCCGCCAAGGGCACCCTGCTGTTCCGCGCGATCAACGTGAACGACTCGGTCACCAAGTCCAAGTTCGACAACCTGTACGGCTGCCGCGAGTCGCTGGTGGACGGCATCAAGCGCGCCACCGACGTCATGATCGCCGGCAAGGTCGCCGTGGTGGCCGGCTACGGCGACGTGGGCAAGGGCTCCGCCCAGGCGCTGCGCGCGCTGTCGGCCCAGGTGTGGGTCACCGAGATCGACCCCATCAACGCCCTGCAGGCCGCCATGGAAGGCTATCGCGTGGTGACGATGGACTACGCCGCCGACAAGGCCGACATCTTCGTGACGACGACAGGCAACAAGGACATCATCACCCACGACACCATGGTGAAGATGAAGGACCAGGCCATCGTCTGCAACATCGGCCACTTCGACAACGAGATCGACGTCGCGTCGATCGAGAAGTACGAATGGGAAGAGATCAAGCCCCAGGTGGACCACATCACCTTCCCGGACGGCAAGAAGATCATCCTGCTGGCCAAGGGCCGCCTGGTGAACCTGGGCTGCGGCACGGGCCATCCGAGCTTCGTGATGTCGTCGTCGTTCGCCAACCAGACCATCGCGCAGATCGAGCTCTTCACCAAGCCCGATGCCTACGAGGCCGGCAAGGTCTACGTGCTGCCCAAGCTGCTGGACGAGAAGGTCGCGCGCCTGCACCTGAAGAAGGTCGGCGCCATGCTGACCGAACTGACGGACTCGCAGGCCGCCTACATCGGCGTGAGCAAGAGCGGCCCCTACAAGCCCGACACCTACCGCTACTGATCGGGCGGGGCTTCGCGCCCCGGGGCGGCGGCCGGTGACTCCGGCCTGTCTGCCCTGTTTTGCTATAAAAAATAATAGCTTCTTGCGCTAGATGAATATGCGCTGGAGGCCTTTTTGACTCTGAAAAGGACGGGTGCATGCGCGCAGACGTGTATCTGGTGGACAAGGGCCACGCCGCGACCCGGTCGCAGGCGCAGCGCCTGATCGCGGCCGGCGTGCAATGGCGGCTGGCACCCAGCCTGCCCTGGCACAAGGTGGCCAAGAACGGTGACGAGATTCCGGACATCGCCGAAGTGCAGTTGCTCGACCAGTCCGAGGCGCGCTACCTCTCGCGCGGTGGCCTCAAGCTGGAAGGCGCGCTCGTGTCCGCGGGCCTGGACGTGGCGGGCTGGCGCTGCCTGGACGTGGGCCAGAGCACCGGGGGCTTCACCGACTGCCTGCTGCAGCGCGGCGCGGCCCAGGTGATCGGTGTGGACGTGGGCCACAGCCAACTGCACGACCGCCTGCGCCAGGATCCGCGCGTGGTGGCCGTGGAAGGCGTCAACGCCCGGTCCCTGACGGCCGCATCGCTGCAGGAAGCCTGCGAGGACGCCCTGTCCGAGCAGGTCGAGCAAGACCCCGACGACAACGAGACCCAGCCCGAAGCGCCCTACGGCTGGATGCGCAACGGCGGCCTGATCGACGACGAGTACGACGACAGCGACGATGCCAAGGAACACGACGTCGAAGCCTTCAAGGCCGAGCGCTCGGCCCGGGCGCGGGCCCGCGCGGAGGGCGCCCTGCCCACCGTGCGCCGGCGCCGGGCAGGGCTGGAGCAGGTGGACATCACCCCGGTGTTCGACCTGGTGACGGGCGACGTGTCGTTCATCTCGCTCACGCTCATCCTGCCGGCGGTGGCGCCGCTGCTCAAGGCCGGCGGCGACCTGCTCATGCTGGTCAAGCCGCAGTTCGAACTGCAGCCCGGCCAGGTGGGCAAGGGCGGCATCGTGCGCGATGTGGCGCTCTACGCCGTGGTCGAGCAGCGCATCCGCGGCTGCTGCGCGGAACTGGGCCTGACCGTGGCCGCCTGGATGGACAGTTCCATCGATGGCGGCGACGGCAACCGTGAATTCTTCGTCCATGCAAGGAGGGCGGCATGACTGCCTCCAATCCACCCGTACCCGTCAGTTTCGAATTTTTCCCCCCCAAGACGCCCGAAGGGGCCGAAAAGCTGCGTGCCGTGCGGCAGGCACTGTATGCCCGGCGGCCCGAGTTCTGTTCCGTCACCTACGGTGCGGGCGGCTCGACGCAGGAGGGCACCTTCACCACCGTGCGCGAGATTCTGGCGGAGGGCGTGAGCGCGGCCTCGCACTTCTCGTGCATCGGCGCCACGCGCGAGACGGTGCGCAGCCAGCTGGCCACGCTCAAGGCCATGGGCGTGAAGCGCCTGGTGGCCCTGCGAGGCGACCTGCCGAGTGGCTACGGCGCGGGCGGCGAGTTCCACTACGCCAGCGATCTGGTGGCCTTCATCCGCGCGGAGACGGGCGATGACTTTCACGTGGAAGTGGCCGCCTACCCGGAAGTGCACCCCCAGGCCCGTTCGCCCGAAGCCGATCTGCAGGCCTTCGCGCTCAAGGTGCGAGCCGGCGCGCACTCGGCCATCACGCAGTACTTCTTCAATGCCGACGCCTACTTCCGCTTCGTGGACGACACGCGGCGGCTGGGGCTGGATGTGCCCGTGGTGCCGGGCATCATGCCCATCCTGGGCTCCACGCAGCTCATGCGTTTCTCCGACGCCTGCGGCGCCGAGATTCCCCGCTGGATTCGCATGCGCCTGCAGGGCTTCGGCGACGACACGGCCAGCATCAAGGCCTTCGGCCTGGACGTGGTCACCGGCTTGTGCGAGCAACTGCGCGACCGTGGCGTGCCGGGCCTGCACTTCTACACGATGAACCAGAGCGCCACCACGCTGGAGATCTGCCGCCGGCTGGGCCTTTAGACGCCGGCGGCCACTCCGGTAATATCGCCCCTTCGTTTTTCTGCCCACCATGACGTCCGCCTTCGCTCCCCTGTTGGTCGCCACCCTGTGCTGCGTGGCGTCTGCCCCGTCGTGGGCCCAGACGCGGTACTTCTGCCGGGATGCCGCGGGCAACAGCTTCACGATGTCGCGCCCCTGTCCCTCCGGCACGACGACGTCGGTGGCGGCCACGGGGCCTGTCGCACCACCTCCGGCGTGGCGATATGAGCCCCCGGTGCGCTCCGTGCCCGAAGGGCCGGCGTACCAGCGCTACATGAGCGCCCGTTGCCGCTCCCTGAGCGACACGCTGCGCGGAGGCTCCTCCGGCATTCAGCCCGACGCCTATGCTGGCATGCGCCGGGAGTACCAGCGCGACTGCCACGACGAGGAATCCGACGCTTCCTCCCGCTATTTCAGGGAGCAGAGCGAGGCGCGCAAGCAGCGGCAGGAGCAGGAGCAGCAACTGCGCGTGGCAGCCCAGGCCTCTCGCGAAGAGGCCACGCGCCACGCCGAGCAATGCCGGGAGTCGCGCCGCATTCTCACCGCCAAGCGGGCCCGCACGGACCTGACCGAAGGCGAAAGAAAGGACCTGAAGCGTTTTGAAGACGCCTACGAAACGCGCTGCCAGCGCTGAACTGCCCCGCCGCCTCGGTGCGCTGTTGTCTGGCGCGCTGCTGTCGTGCGCCCTGGTGGCCTGCGCGGTCAAGGCGCCCGCGCCTGGCGACGACACCATTGCGGCGACGCAAAAGCCATTGATTCCCCTGCCGGCGCCAGCCCAGCCGCCCCGCGCATCGGCCCCTGTGAAGCCCCCGCCGGCCATCGCGGGTGAGGCGCCCTCCAAACCGTCGGACGCGGATGCGTCCTCCGAGAGCGATGCCGCCGATGCGTTCGTGCAGGAAGGCTTGGCCTCCTGGTACGGGGCCGGGTTCCACCGCCGCCGCACGGCCAGCGGGGAGCGCTTCGACATGAACGAATTCACTGCTGCCCACCGCACCTTGCCCTTCGGCACGCGCGTGTGCGTGCGCAGCCTGGTGACCGGCCGCGCCGTGCAGGTGCGCATCAACGACCGCGGGCCCCACTCGCCCGGCCGCATCATCGATGTGAGCCGCGCCGCCGCCGGGGCGCTGGGGTTGCTGGGGCTGGGCACCAAGCCGGTCGTGGTCTCCCAGGCGCCGGAAGACGCCGCGGCGCAGTGCCCTGATGCCTCGGTTTCCGGCCTGTCGCAGGCCAGCCCGCTGCCAGCCTCTGGCGAATAGGCGGGCGGGCTCAGCCGCCCGACTCGAGCGTGTGCGAGGCGTGGTGATCCTGCGCCAGCAGCTCGGCCATCTGCGGCAGTGCGGGCTTGAGCGCCGCTTTCAGCGTGAACGGTGGATTGATCAGGAACATGCCGCTGGCCGGCAGCCCCGGGCGGCGGGCCTGTCCGTCCGCGGCGCCCGTCACCTTGCTCGATTTCACGGTGAGCGTGGCATGCAGCCACGACTTGCCGGCCTTGGTGGCCAGCGTCTTGAGCCGCCGCGGCAGGTCATGGGCTTCGGGCCGGGGAATGATCGGGTACCAGACGGCATAGGTGCCTGTCGCAAAGCGTTTGAGCGAGTCTGCGGCCATGTCCAGGACGCGCCCGTAATCGCTCTTGATTTCATAGCTGGGATCGCACAGCACGAGAGCGCGGCGGGCCGGTGGGGGTAGGAATTTCTTGATGCCTTCGAAACCGTCCTCATGCAGCACCGCCACTTGGCGGCCGGCCTCCAGCTGGGCCACGTTGCCGGCCAGCGCGCGCAGGTCGGTCGGGTGCAATTCGAACACCTTGAGCTTGTCGCGGTCGCGCAGCAGGCGCTGCGTGATGAAGGGCGAGCCGGGATAGACCCGCGTCACGTTGCCCTGGTTGAAGGCGCCGACCATGTCGACATAGGCTTGCAGCGCGGGCGCCAGGGGCTCTTTGAGCACGGCAGGCGGTACCAGGCGAAGGATGCCGTCCCCCGCCTCTCCGCTCGTGGCGGCGTAGTCGCCGTCCAGGCGGAACAGGCCGGCGCCGGCATGGGTGTCCAGCACGGTGAGCGCTGCGTCTTTCTGCGTAAGGTGTTGCAAAGTGGCAATCAGCACCGTGTGCTTGAGCACATCGGCGTGGTTGCCCGCATGGAAGGCGTGGCGGTAACTGAACATGATGGGGCCAATGGTAACCACGCACCGCCCGGTGCCGCGTGATCGTGCCCGCTTCATCGTGGCGCAGTGGGGGCCGGGGCGATGGCTTGGAGCAGTCGCCGGGCGCCTTGTTGCCGCCAGGGAGCGGGCTTGCTGCATGATGGCGGCTTCGGCCAATGTGTTGCAATCCATCCACTTGTCCGTTGCCGGGTGCGCCGTTGCTGGTGCACCATTGCCGCCCGAAAGCCCAGCCGTCACCATGTCCGCCATCACCAGCACCGAACCCCCGACCGACGTCCACCACGTCGACGCCCTGCCGGCCGGGACGCGTCTGGGAGAGTTCGAGGTGCTTTCGCTGCTGGGGGTGGGCGGGTTCGGCATGGTCTACAAGGCATTCGACCATTCGCTCCTGCGCTTCGTGGCCATCAAGGAATACATGCCGTCGGCGCTGGCAGCGCGCGCGCAGGGGCAGTCGCTGTGGGTGCGGTCTTCGACCCAGGAGCAATCCTTCCAGGCGGGGCTGGCCTCGTTCGTGAGCGAGGCCAGGCTGCTTGCCCAGTTCGATCATCCCTCGCTGGTGAAGGTCTTTCGCTTCTGGGAAGCCAATCACACCGCCTACATGGTCATGCCGCTCTACACGGGCATGACGCTCAAGCAGGCCCGCGCGCACATGCGCACGCCGCCGCCGGAGGCCTGGCTGCGCAAGATGCTGTGGTCGGTGCTGAGCGCGCTGCGCGTGCTGCACGACGGCCAGACGCTGCACCGCGACATTTCGCCCGACAACATCTTCCTGCAGGACAGCGGCCCTCCCGTGCTGCTGGACCTGGGGGCTGCACGCCATGCGATCAGCGACCACGGGCACCAGCACACGGCCGTCCTGAAGGTCAATTACGCGCCCATCGAGCAGTACAACGACGGCGAGAGCGATCTACGGCAGGGGCCCTGGAGCGATCTGTATGCCCTCGGTGCCGTGGTGCATGGCAGCCTGTGCAACGACACGCCGCTGCCGGCCACGCTGCGGTCGATCCGCGACCGAATGGTGCCGTTCTCACGGGTGGCCAAGACCGTGCGGCGACAGTTCGGTGTGGAATATTCCACGCCCTTCGTGGCCGCGATTTCGCAGGCGTTGGCCCTGCGGCCGGACGAGCGTCCCCAGAGCATCGACGAATTCCTGCGCACCATGGACATGGTCGCTCCGCCGGAGGGCATCGACCAGTTCGATTTCCGCGCCGAGCTGGGCGATATCTGGGTGGAGCCGGCCGACCGGCGTGGTACGGGCGTGGCGGTGCCCATGATCGACATCACCTCCGTGCCTCTGCCGGCGGTGGGCGTACCCTTGCCTGCGCCTCTGGCCGCTGCGGTGGAGGCGCCGACGGTGGACACGGGTGCGCAGTTGCACATCGATCGGCAGGAGGCTGGCGACACCGTGGTGTCCGATGGGCAGGACACGGTTTTCATGGATGGAGGACAAGAGGTGGCAGATACCGTGACAGGTGGCGATACGGTTTTCGAGGAGCGCCGTCCTCAGCATCCAGAAAGGCTGGGGCGTCCGAAGACCCGCCGCAGCCAGGCTGCGGGCGAGGAGGCACCGGCATCGGCAGTCGCTGGCGTGCGCCACCGTCCCTTGCTTTGGGCGAGCGCCGGCGTGGTGGCTGTGGCTGTGGTCGCTGCCGGACTGTGGTGGAGCGCCTCGCGCGACACGCCCCATCCCACCAAGTACACCCCAGAAGACCAGATCATCACGGAACTGGCCGAGCCGCCAGCGCCGGTGGCCTCTGCACCCGCCGAATTGATCCCCGTGGTCGATGAAGCGGCCACCGCACCGGCTCTGCCGGCCGCATCCGCAGCCTCGGTGGCCGCAGCGCCCGCATTCGTCGTTGCATCGGCACCACGGCCCAAGCCTGTTCCTCGCAAGGTGGCCGAGCCCACGCCTGCTGCCGTGGCTGCGGAAGCGCCTGCATCGCCCGAGCCTGCGCCGGTTCCGGCCGCCACGCCCAAACCGGCGGTCGCACGCGTGGCAGGGCCGGACGAAGCGTGCGCCAACGCCGGATTCATCGCCCGACCGATGTGCATCCACCAGCAATGCCAGAACGCGGCGGTGGCCAACCACCCGCTGTGCGTCGAGAACCGCCGCCGGCTGGAAGCCGAAGAACGCCGTCGCACGATGCTGTCCCAATAGCCCTGCCTTGGCATTTTCCCGCCGCTTCGTATAATGGCGGGCTTCGCAGCGCTTTTTTGGTCCCGCGGCGGAGCATTCACACCACCTAAGAGGCTTCCTTCAGAGATGCACCGACCGTGGAAAAGGACCGACAAACCCCCCGTTCTTTGAAAAGAGAAACTCATGTCTACTTTCAGCGCAAAGCCCGCTGAGGTCGTGCACGAGTGGTTTGTGATTGACGCGACCGACAAGGTCCTCGGACGAGTAGCCAGCGAAGTTGCTCTCCGTTTGCGCGGCAAACACAAGGCCATTTACACGCCTCACGTCGATACCGGTGACTTCATCGTCATCATCAACGCCGCTCAGCTCAAGGTCACCGGCACCAAGTCCCTGGACAAGGTGTACTACCGCCATTCGGGCTATCCCGGCGGTATCACGGCCACGAACTTCCGCGACATGCAAGCCAAGCACCCCGGCCGCGCGCTGGAAAAGGCTGTCAAAGGCATGCTGCCCAAGGGTCCCCTGGGCTACGCGATGATCAAGAAACTCAAGGTGTATGGCGGTGCTGAGCATCCCCACACCGCCCAGCAGCCCAAGGCGCTGGAAATCTAAGGAGCCTTGAGATGATTGGTGAATGGAACAATGGCACCGGCCGTCGCAAGTCCAGCGTCGCCCGCGTGTTTCTTAAGAAGGGTTCCGGCAAGATCACTGTGAATGGCAAAGACATTCAGCAGTATTTCGGCCGCGAAACCTCGATCATGATCGCCAAGCAGCCGCTCGCGCTGACCAACCATGTCGAAACCTTCGACATCCAGGTCAACGTGCACGGCGGCGGTGAATCCGGCCAAGCCGGTGCCACCCGCCACGGGATCACCCGCGCCCTGATCGACTACGACGCAACGCTGAAGCCCGCACTGAGCCAAGCCGGCTTCGTGACCCGCGATGCACGTGAAGTCGAACGGAAGAAGGTCGGCCTGCGTTCTGCACGCCGCGCCAAGCAGTTCTCCAAGCGTTAAGCTTCGCCGCTGCAAAAGACTGCCATGCCGTGCTGGGCCTTTACAAAGGCTGCAAGAGCGACGTGTCAGTCGGCCGAAAGCACTTTCGGGTGCTTTCCGGCTTCAAAAAACCGCCTGTCCGGCGGTTTTTTCATTTCTGCTCCTCCATTTGTTGAATAGGGAAACATGCGACTCAAGCTGCTACGTCGCCGTTTGACCATCAGTGCGCCGCGGGTGTCGGTCCGAAGCGCGATGCCATGGCCTGTCCGCTGGGTGCTGCTGGCCATTTTCTTCGGCCTGTGCGCCGCGCTGGCGCTCTGGGCCTTCGAGTTCGGCAAGAGCATCGCGGGGCTGGATTCCCGCTCCCGGGCAGAACTGGTGCGCTTGCGCGAAGAGGTAGCCCAGTTGCGCGAGGAGCAGCGCCTGCAAAAGGACACGTCGAGTTCTACCGGCACGCTGCTGACCGCCGAGCGCACCACGATGGATCGCCTGATGGCCCAGATGCGCCAGCTGGAGGCGGACAACCGCGCCCTCCGGGACGACCTGGGCTTTTTCGAAAAGCTCATCCCGGCGGGCAAGACCGAAGGGGTCAGCATCCGTGGACTGCAGGCCGACGTGGTGGGGGGCAGCCAGTTGCGCTGGCAGGTGCTGGTGATTCAGCCGGTGCGCAACGCGCCCGAATTCCGTGGGCGGCTGGAGTTGATGCTGGCAGGTACGCGCGATGGACGCCCCTGGACACAGGCGATTCCCGCGGATGGGCAACCCCTTCAGTTCCAGCAGTACCGCCGGGTGGAAGGGTTGTGGCCGTTGCCCGGCAATGCCGTGGTAAAAACCGTGACCGCGCGGGTCTTGGAGGGCAGTGCGGTGCGTGCCACCCAGACCCTGAGCATCGAAGAATAGCGGCGGTGGCGGCGTCAGCAATGGGCCCATTCCCTCCCGTGCCAACCGACTGGAGTGTTCCATGTTCTCTCGCAAGAAGCAGCCCCCGATCAAGAGCCTGATCGCTCATGGCACCCGCATCAACGGCGAAGTGCGGTTTTCCGAGGGCCTGCGGATTGATGGCGAGGTGGCGGGGGACGTGCGGGCCAGCGACGAGCAGCCCAGTATCCTGGTGATATCGGAGTCCGCCCGGGTCGAAGGCGCGGTGCATGCAGCCCACGTGATCGTCAATGGCACGGTTCTCGGACCGGTGCATGCCGCGGAACTGCTGGAGCTGCAGCCCAAGGCCCGCATCACCGGAAACGTGCACTACAAATCGCTTGAAATGCACCAAGGAGCCACGATATCGGGACAGATGAGCCCATCGACCGTGCTGGTCGAGGAAAAACCCACACTGAAGTTGGCGTCAAACGCCAGCTGACGCACATTTGAGGGGTGTTGCAGTACCATCGACGGCAAACCCTCCCGAAGGAGCACTCCATGAGCGCCGTAGCCGAAAACATCCAGACCGAAATGCCCGCCCCGATTCTGTTCACCGACAGCGCGGCGGCCAAGGTGGCTGACCTGATTGCCGAAGAAGGCAACCCCGACCTGAAATTGCGTGTGTTCGTCCAGGGCGGCGGATGCTCGGGCTTCCAGTACGGTTTCACGTTCGATGAAATCACGAACGAAGACGACACCACCATGACCAAGAACGGTGTGTCGCTGCTCATTGATGCCATGAGCTACCAGTACCTGGT
The DNA here is from genome assembly GCF_030158935.1 of Acidovorax sp. SUPP950. Taxonomy (NCBI): domain Bacteria; kingdom Pseudomonadati; phylum Pseudomonadota; class Betaproteobacteria; order Burkholderiales; family Comamonadaceae; genus Acidovorax; species Acidovorax sp. SUPP950. The sequence continues at coordinate 255,094 of NZ_BQXE01000002.1, forward strand.
CGGTGCCGAAATCGACTACAAGGAAGACTTGCAGGGCGCCCAGTTCGTCATCAAGAACCCGAATGCGACCACCACCTGTGGCTGCGGATCGAGTTTCTCCGCCTGATGGCGCGATTTTTCGCCTGACTCAAAAGCCGCCTTCGGGCGGCTTTTTGCTGGGCACGTGCGGCGGAACCCATTTCCGCCGTTGATCGGAACGGCATGCAACAAGAGCGCTCCCTTCAAATCCTGCTATGGCTGGTGGCCGTCGGCTTTTTCATGCAGACGCTGGACGCCACCATCGTCAACACGGCCCTGCCCACCATGGCGCACAGCCTGGGGGAAAGTCCGCTGCGCATGCAATCGGTCGTGGTGGCGTATTCGCTGTCCATGGCGCTGCTGATCCCGGCATCGGGCTGGGTGGCCGACCGCTTCGGCGCACGGCGGGTGTATCTGAGCGCCATCGTTCTGTTCGTCGTGGGATCGGTGCTTTGCGCCGTGTCGAGCCGGCTGGACCAACTGGTGGCGGCGCGGGTGGTGCAGGGCCTGGGCGGTGCGCTGCTGCTGCCGGTGGGGCGGCTGGTGGTGCTGCGCACCTTTCCGCGCGAGAAGTTCCTGCAGGCCATGAGCTTCGTGGCGATCCCCGGCCTCATCGGGCCGCTGATCGGCCCCACGCTGGGTGGCTGGCTGGTGGAGGTGGCATCGTGGCACTGGATCTTCCTGATCAACGTGCCGGTCGGCCTGATCGGGTGCCTGGCGACGCTGCGGTACATGCCGGCCGTGCCCGGCGCCCCGGTGGCCCGCTTCGACCTGGCGGGCTATCTCATGCTGGCCTTCGGCATGGCGGCGCTGTCTCTGGCGCTCGATGGACTGTCGAGCCTGGGGCTGCGGCAGGCGAGTGTGCTCGTGCTGCTGATTTTCGGGCTGGCGAGCCTGGTGGCGTACTGGCTGCATGCGGCACGCAAGCCGAACCCGCTGTTCTCGCCTCGGCTGTTCTCGGTGGCCACGCTGCGCATCGGGCTGCTGGGCAACCTGTTTTCGCGCCTGGGCAGCTCGTGCATGCCCTTCCTGATCCCCCTGATGCTGCAGGTGACGATGGGCTACACCCCCCTGCATGCCGGACTGATGATGCTGCCGGTGGCACTGGCCGGCATGTCGATGAAGCGTTTCACGACGCCATTGATCACGCGGTTCGGATACCGCCGTGTGCTGGTGGGCAACACGCTGATGGTGGGGATCACGATGGCGAGTTTTGCCCTCTCGACCCCCTCGCAGCCGCTGTGGTGGCACATCGTGCAGCTGGCGATGTTCGGGGCGGTGAATTCGCTGCAGTTCACGGCCATGAACACGGTCACGCTCAAGGACTTGAACCAGGGCATGGCCAGCAGCGGCAACAGCCTGCTGTCGATGGTGCAGATGGTGGCCATGGGCATGGGGGTGGCCGCCGCGGGCGGGGTGCTCTCGGCATTCACGGGCCACTTCGGGAGCGGGGGCGCGCAGCAGACGCTGTGGGCCTTCCAAGGCACCTTCGCCTGCATGGGGCTGGTGACCATCGCCTCGGCAGGCATCTTCTGGCAGTTGTCTCCACGCGACTCCGAACGCGGCGCGGCTGCGGACGACGTGCCCGACGTGCCGGAGCACGTCTGAGCCGTCAGGCGGGGTAGATTGCGCCCAGGATGCGCGGCCCCGCCGCGCCGGTGACGCTGGGGAGGTTGCCGCTTTGTCGCTCCACGGCTCGGTGGGCCAGCCATGCGAAGGCGGCGGCTTCCACCTGCAGGGCCGGCATGCCGTGCTCGTCGGAGGCCGATACGGCGACCCCGGGCAGAAGTGCCTGCAATCGGTGCATGAGGTGGCCGTTGAGGGCGCCGCCGCCGCACACGATCAGCGGGTTGCCGCCGTCGCCGAAACGGCGCACGCCATCGGCGCAGACGCTGGCCGTGAATTCGGTCAGGGTGGCCTGGACATCGGCCGGAGCGGCCGATGCGAACGCCGGCAGGTGCCCTTCCAGCCAGGCGGGGTTGAAAAGGTCACGCCCTGTGCTTTTGGGTGGTGGCTGCGACAGATACGGCTCGGACCGCAACGCACCGAGCAGCGCGGGCAGGACCTGCCCGCTGGAAGCCCAGGCACCGTCGCGGTCGAACGGCTGGCCCGTGTGCTGCTGGCACCAGTGGTCCATCAGTGCGTTGCCTGGCCCGCAATCGAATCCCAGCACCGCACCCTGCGCACCCAGCACGCTGAGGTTGGAGATGCCGCCGATGTTCAACACGCAGACTGTCCGGCCGGACTGGCCGAACACCCCCTGGTGAAACGCCGGTACCAGCGGCGCACCCTGGCCGCCCGCCGCCACGTCGCGGCTGCGGAAGTCGGCCACCACGTCGATGCCCGTCGATTCGGCCAGCAAGGCGGCATTGCCCAGTTGCAGCGTGTATCCGGTGCCGTCGAAGGCCTGGGGGCGATGGCGCACCGTCTGCCCGTGAGCGCCGATGGCGCGAACGGCGGAGGGTGGCAGGCCGGCCTGGCTCAAAAGCGTGTGCACCACGCCGGCATAGGCGCGCGCCAATGCGTTTCCGGCCAGCGCAGCGCGGTGCAGTTCGTCGGCACCGGGTGTGTTGAGCGCGAGCAGCGCTGCTCTTAAGTCAGGAGCAAAAGGCGCGCATGCATATTGCGCGACCTTGCATTTTTGCTCGGAGAAATCTGCCAGCACCCCATCGACTCCGTCGAGCGAGGTGCCCGACATGAGTCCGATGTACAACGCTGGCATGGGGCTGGAACGCGCAACGCGCTTACTGGGCGCTGGCTTGTTGCACCTGGGCGGCGGCCGACAACTGGATGCGCATGTTCGATGCCAGGCGGTTGAAGGCGGCGCGCGAGGCGCTGGACACCGGCGTGGCAGCTTCGCTTTGCTGCGCGATCACCATGGGGTCCTGGTGCTGGCCATCCACGCGGAATTCGAAGTGCAGGTGGGGGCCGGTGGCCCATCCCGTCGCGCCGACGGCGCCGATGGTCTGTCCCTGCTCCACGCTCTGGCCCTTGCGCACGTCGATGCGGCTCAGGTGGGCATACACGGTGACGTGCTGGTTGCGGTGCTTGACGTAAATGACATTGCCATAGCCGTTCTGCACCCCGGCGAAATCGACCGTGCCATCGCCCACGGTGCGCACGGCCGTGCCGGTGGGCGCTGCGAAGTCGGTGCCCAGGTGGGCGCGCCATTTTTGCAGGATGGGATGAAAGCGCATCTTGAAGCCGCTCGAGATGCGCGAGAACTCCACCGGCGAGGTGAGGTAGGCGCGGCGCATGCTCTCGCCGTCCAGCGTGTAGTAGGCGCCCTTGGAGGCGGGCGTGTCCTGGAACCAGACGGCGTCGTGCGTCTTGCCGTTGTTGTGGAACTCCGCGCTCAGCACGCGGCCGCTGCGCAGCGGCTCGCCATCGGCTTCGAGCGTTTCGTAGACCACCGAGAACCGGTCGTCCTTGCGCAGGGCGCGGTGGAAATCGATGTTGCTCGCGAACACTTCGGCGATCTGCGTCGCCACGGCATCGGGAATGTTGGAAGCGTCGGTGGCGGCGAACAGCGAGCTGCGGATGATGCCGCCGGCCAGCCGCGTGCCCACGGTGAGCGGCGCCGTCTCGACGCGCGAGGTGAATTCGTTGCCCTTGCGCTGCACGACCAGCCGGCGGAAATTGCCGCTGTCGTCCTGGACCCAGCGCGCTGTGAGGCTGATGAGGCGGTGATCGTCCGTGGTTTCTGCCGATACCGAGCGGCCCGAGCGACCCAGCAGGGTCTGGCGCACCTGGCCGTCGCTGCGCAGGAAGGCGGCAGCCGCCGGGTCCGCCACACCCAGGCGCTGCAGGATGGCCTCGGCGGTGTCGCTGCTGCGGGTCTGGTCCGAGCGGTAGAGGGAATAGTTGGGAATGTCCACCAGCGCTGGCAGGGACTGGTCGCTGGCCAGCGAATCCACCGCGTATTCGACCGTGCTGCGGGGCAGGTCGGCGGGGTCCGGCGCGAAGGAGGCGACGGCGAAAGCGCCGCCGCCGCCCGTCAGCAACAGCGTTGCGATGGCGGCGGTAATGCGTTTGGGATGGGTCTGGGCGATGCGCGATAGCCGGTCCAGCAGTGCGAGGCTGGCGGATGTCAAGCCATTGTTCAAAGTGTCTTACCCCAGGGTGAGGTGCGTTCGGGCCGGGTGGGGGCGGAACGCACGAGCTTGGTCAGGCTGCAGCCATTCGGTGCAAGGGTCCGAACCGGCAGGACCACTAGAATCCGCCACTGCAAATGTGGGCCGGAGTATAACGACGAGCGCCCCGGAAACCCCCAAAAAAACCCTTATGAATCAATCTGCTGTTACAACATTCCCAATCACCGATGGTGTAGGACGGGCGCTTGAGGTATCGCTCCGGGGCGCTGACGAATTGCTGCCCCGCGACGAATGGACGAAGAAGCTGGCACGCTCCGAGGCGACCGGCGTGCCGCTGCGCATCAAACTGGGGCTGGATCCGACGGCGCCGGACATCCACATCGGCCACACCGTGGTGCTCAACAAGATGCGCCAGCTGCAGGACCTGGGACATCAGGTGATCTTCCTGATCGGCGACTTCACCAGCCTGATCGGCGACCCCTCCGGCCGCAACAGCACCCGGCCGCCCCTCACCCCCGAGCAGATCAAGGCCAATGCCGAGACCTACTACCGCCAGGCCAGCATGGTGCTGGACCCGGCCAAAACGGAGATCCGCTACAACAGCGAATGGAGCGAGCCGCTGGGCGCGACCGGCATGATCCAGCTCGCCGCCAAGTACACGGTCGCGCGCATGATGGAGCGCGACGATTTCCACAAGCGCTTTTCGACCGGGCAGTCGATCAGCGTGCACGAATTCCTCTACCCACTCATGCAGGGCTACGACTCGGTGGCACTGAAGAGCGACCTGGAACTGGGCGGTACCGACCAGAAGTTCAACCTGCTCATGGGTCGCCATCTCCAGCAGGAGTACGGCCAGGAACCGCAGTGCGTGCTCACCATGCCGCTGCTGGTGGGTCTGGACGGCGTCGACAAGATGTCGAAATCCAAGAACAACTACATCGGCATTGCGGAAGACGCCAACACCATGTTCGCCAAGGTGCTGTCCATCTCCGACACGCTGATGTGGGACTGGTACACGCTGCTGTCGTTCAAGTCCCTCGCCGAGATCGCCGCGCTCAAGGCCGAGGTGGAGGCCGGCCGCAACCCCAAGGACGCCAAGGTGATGCTCGCCAAGGAGATCACCGCGCGCTTTCACAGCGCGGCGGCCGCCGATGCGGCCGAGGCGGACTTCATCAACCGCAGCAAGGGCGGGGTGCCCGACGAGATTCCCGAGCTGGCCCTGGCCGGGGCGCCGCTGGGCATTGGCGCGCTGCTGCGCCAGGCCAATCTGGCGCCTTCCGGCAGCGAGGCCAGCCGCCTGATCGATGGTGGTGGCGTGCGGGTGGACGGCGGTGTCGTCAGCGACAAGGGGCTCAAGCTGGAAGCGGGCACTTACGTGCTCCAAGTGGGCAAGCGCAAGTTCGCGCGGGTCACGCTCAGCGCCTGAACGCGGCACGCGCCGCACGCGCGTCAGTCCAGGTTGTCGCTCAGGTCGGGGTCAGGCACGTCGCCGATGGCCTCGCGCGTGGCCTGTGCCTGCAGGGTGAGCCAGGTGCAGAACGCCCGGATTTCCGGCCGCTGCCCGCTGCGCGGCCCCACGAGCAGCCAGTACGCCAGCGGTGAATCGAGCCGGTAGCCCGGCAGCACTTCCACCAGATCGCCCGACGCCAGCGCGTCGGCGATGAGCGGCATGCGCGCCAGGGCGAGGCCCTGGCCGGTGAGCGTGGCCTGCACGATCTGATGGGCGTAGTTGAAGTACAGCCAGCGCTTGGGCTGCAGCTTTTCCTGCCCGTTGAGTTCGAACCAGCGGCGCCAGGTGAGCCATTCGAGGTGCATGGTGCGGTGCGCATCGCCCGCTTCGATGAGCGTGAAGCGCGCCACGTCCGCGGGCCCGCGGATGGGCGGATTGCTCTTGATGAGCCAGGGGCTTGCCACCACGGCCAGCTGCTCGCCGAACAGGCGCTGCGAGCCGCTCATGTTGGCGCTGGGCAGGCTGTAGCGCAGGGCCAGGTCCACGTCGGCGGTTTCCAGGTCCACGGCCACATCGCTCGCGTCGATGCGGATGTCGATGTCGGGGTTTTCGCGCTGGAACTCCTCCATGCGGGGAATGAGCCACATCGAGGCGAAGCTGGCCCAGGTGGTGATGGCCACGCTTTTGCGGCCCGCGGTCTGCCGCACCAGCCGCACGCAGGCATCCATGCGTTCAAGAGCCGGGGCGACGGCCCGCTGCAACTGCGCGCCGGCGCTGGTCAGCTCCACCGCCCGGGTGTGGCGCAGAAACAGCGGCACGCCCACTTCTTCTTCCAGCGCCTGGATCTGGCGGCTGACCGCCGACTGGGTGAGCGACAGCTCTTCCGCGGCCGCCCGGAAGTTCAGGTGGCGGGCCACCGCGAGAAAGGCGCGCCAGTGGCCGACCGCCACTGGCCGGGTGCGCAAGTGGGTGATGGGGGCAGGCAGATTCATGGCTGGGATTGATGAGGCTTGGGAATCAAATTATCTCCGGCTTTTCATTGGACCGGATGGGGGTGGTGAGTCGAATATCCAGTCCTGTCAACACCGAAATTCATGCAAGGAGCACTCCATGTCAAACCCTTCCGTTCTGGAATCGCAACAATCCCGGGTGGGCGCTGCGTCGGCCCGGACCATGGCGGGTTGCTGGATTTTGCCCCCACGCCGCGCCTTGGGTTTGTATCCCACCCAGCGGTCGCGGCTGCGCATCGAGCGCGGCGGTGTCTGGCTCACGGTGACAGGCGGCAAGGGCGCATTGCCCGGCGACTGGTTCCTCGGCGAAGGCGATGAGCAGGTGCTCGAGCCCGGCGTCCATGCCGTCATCGAGCCATGGCACGGCGGTCGGGCCGCGCTTTCGGGTGGGGCGCTGGCCGAAGGCGTGCAATTTCGCTGGGATCCGGTCGCCCTGCCAGTGCCGGCGGTGCAGTCCGAGGCTTGGTCGCGGGGCGTCGTAGCGCCTTGGGCGGACTTGGTGGGGGCTTTGCGCGGGGCGGCGTGGGCTGGGGCCCGGCTGGTGAAAGGGCTGCTGCAGTGGGCGGGCGCAGGCCGTTGGGCGCCGACGACTGCACCTCGGACCTGCATTGATGCGCAATGCGAATAGATCAGGGAGGTCTTTTGCATTGATGTGATTCCGGCATGAATCGCCTGGGGCGTTTTCATTGGACGGTGCCACATTGCCAGACGCATGATAGGCACATTGCTAGGGTTTTCCAGGAGAAAGAAATGACCGCTTCAAATGTTCTGAATTTTCAACAATCCGCTGTCTTGCCTCGCGGAGAGGCGAAAGACATTTGCATGCTGGCCATCGGCAATGCCCACAGCCTGCGCCCCCGTGTGCCGATGGCCCTGCGCGTGATGTCCGGCCATGCCTGGGTCACGCTCGACGACGGCCCGAACGGTGAACGCGACGTGGCAGCCGGCGACGTCTTTCTCAATGCCGGCCAGACCTTGTGGGTGGCGGCCGGCCAGCACGCCGTCATCGAGCCCCTGGGCCGCGATGCCGTGCAGTACCGCTTCAGCGCTTCGGCGGTGGTGCGCCATGCGGACAGTGCCTTGAAGGCCCGCTCCACGCAAGGCGAGGCCTGCTGCGCCTGAAGTCCGTCTTGCTGCCGTTCCCCCAGGGAATCGCAGCGAGGCGGCAAGAAACTGGCGCGGTGGCGCTGAAGGCGGGCCGGAAGCTGTCAAAGCTCCCGGCCCGTTTGACATTTCAGGGCCGGTCGGCAGGCTGATGAAAGACCTCCCAGCGGGGGAGAAAGTCAATCGGCGCTGGTGCGCCGGCGCAAGGTCTGTGGCGTGCCGTGCACAGTGTCAAAAGACATAGGGAGGAGTACCCTGGTGTGCCTAGAATCGCCGCCCACCAGTTCTCACCGATTCGCCTTTATGAGCGTGGACTTTGCTTCTGAATCCCTGGCGCACGCCATTCCGCGCCATTGCGATGCCTGCCGGTTGCGCAACACCCCTTCCGCTTTCACTCCGGTATCGCCGCAGGAGCTGCAGTTCATCGACCAGTTCCGCTGCGGCACCGCCACCGTGGCGGCTGGGGGCACGCTGATCCGCGAGCACCAACCCAACGGCAAGCTCTACACGCTCTACACCGGTTGGGCATTCCGCTACAAGACGCTGTCGGATGGGCGGCGCCAGATCCTCAACTTCCTGCTGCCGGGCGACCTGGTGGGGCTGCAGCAGGAATTCGGCGACACCGCGATGCACGGCGTGGAGGCCGTCACCCCTTGCGCGTTCTGCGTGTTCCCGGCCGACGGGCTGTGGTCGCTGTTTCGCGACCATGGCCGGCTGGGCTACGACGTGACCTGGCTCGCGGCGCGCGGCGAAGGCATGGTGGACGACAACCTGCTCACCACCGGCCGTCGCAATGCCACCGAGCGCGTGGCCATGCTGCTCATGCACTTGTACCGCCGGCTTGACCGCCTGGGACTGTCCGAGAACGGCACCGTCGAATTCCCCATCACCCAGCAACACATCGCCGACTCGCTCGGGCTGTCGCTCGTGCACACCAACAAGACGCTGCGGCGCCTGGCGCAACTGGGTCTGCACGAGATCGCCGATGGGCGGCTGCGCATCATCAATCCGCGCGCGCTGGCCCGCATCGCCGAGTATTACGACGCCATCCCCCGGCCGGTGCCCCTGCTCTAGGCTTTGGGTGAAATCGGCCTCCAGTGCAATAAGTACTAGGGCATATTGCTATTAATTTTGTAGCAATCTTAAAACCCCTGGCGGGCGCGGCAGGGCGCCGATAATCGGCGGATTCCCCTGGGACGCCGGTCGCCGTGCCGCGCGGCCGCAACCGAACGGACCCTTTCATGACAGCACTGGACATCATCATCATGGCGGCGGGCAAAGGCACGCGCATGAAAAGCCGCACCCCCAAGGTCCTGCAGCACCTGGCGGGGCGCCCGCTGCTGCGCCATGTGCTGGACCAAGCGGCCAGCCTGCGGGCCCGGCGCGTGGTGGTCATCACTGGCCATGGCGCTGACCAAGTGGAGGCCGCCGTCGCCGGCGGTCCGGGGGGCGATTCCGGCGCCGGTTTCGAATTGAAGTTCGCCCGCCAGGAGCCGCAGCTCGGCACCGGCCATGCCGTGCAGCAGGCGATGCCCGCGCTGGCGGGTGACGGCTCCGTGGTCGTGCTGTCGGGCGACGTGCCCCTGACCCAGGCCGCCACCTTGCATGCGCTGGTGGAGGCCTCGGCTCGGGAGCGGCTCGCGCTGCTGACCGTGACGCTGCCCGACCCGGCCGGCTACGGCCGCATCGTGCGCGATGCCGCCGGTGCGGTGCAGGGCATCGTGGAGCACAAGGACGCGAGCGAGGCCCAGCGCGCCATCACCGAGGTGTACAGCGGCATCATGGCCGTGCCGGCGCAACGGCTGGCCGGCTGGCTCGCCCGGCTGCGCAACGACAACGCCCAGGGCGAGTACTACCTGACCGACATCGTCGCCATGGCCGTGGCCGATGGGGTGCCGGTGGTGGCCCATCGCATCACCGACGCATTGCAGGTGGCGGGCGTGAACAGCCCACTGCAATTGGCGGAGCTGGAGCGCGCGCACCAGGCCCGTCAGGCCGCGGCGCTGATGGAGCAGGGCGTGCGCCTGGCCGACCCGGCGCGCTTCGATCTGCGCGACGATGCCCGCATCGGGGTCCGGGGCCGGCTGGTCTGCGGGCAGGACGTGGAGATCGACGTGAACTGCGTCTTCACCGGCCACGTGGAGCTGGGCGAGGGCGTGCAGATCGGTGCGCACTGCTGCATCGCCAATGCCACCATCGCGGCGGGCGCGGTGGTCCACCCCTACACCCACATCGATGGCGAGAAAGCCGGCGTGCAGGTCGGCCCGGGCGCCCTCATCGGGCCTTTCGCCCGCCTGCGCCCGGGTGCCCAACTGGGCCGGGAGGTGCACATCGGCAACTTCGTCGAAGTGAAGAACTCCACGCTGGCCGATGGCGCCAAGGCCAACCACCTGGCCTATCTGGGCGATGCCACGGTGGGCGAGCGCGTGAACTACGGCGCGGGCAGCATCACGGCCAATTACGACGGGGCCAACAAGTTCCGCACCGTCATCGAGGCCGACGTGCACATCGGCAGCAACAGCGTGCTGGTGGCGCCCGTCACCATCGGTGCCGGAGGCACGGTCGCCGGCGGCTCCACCATCACGAAGGACGCCCCGCCGGGCGCCTTGAGCGTGGCGCGCGGCCGGCAGGTGACCATCGAAAACTGGAAACGGCCCGCCAAGCTGCCCAAGGCCTGAGCCATGGACGGGCTCGGTGATCTGCCCGGCGACGAACGGGGTCAACAAGCGCAGGCCGATGAAGTGGCGCGCCTGCGGGCGGAACTGGACGCGGCGCGGCAGGAGCAGGAGGCGTTCCTGCGGGCCGTGTCGCACGACCTGCGTGCGCCCGTGCGCCACATCCTCGCCTACGGCCGGCTGGTGCGGGAGACCGTCGCACAGAGCAATGCCGATCCCGAGGCGTTGCAGTTTCTGGACACCATCGCACAGGCAGGCCAGCAGCTCGGCAGCATGATCGACGGGCTGATCCAGCTGGGGCGCATCGGCTCAGCTCCCGCCACGCCGGGCCCGGTCGCGCTGGGCCCGGTGCTGCAGAGCGCGGTGGCTGCGGCGCGGACGGCCGCCGCTGCGGCACCTGCGCTGAAAAAAAGCGCGGCCACGAAGGAGCCCGCCTCTTCCGGGGAGGGGGTGGCCAGCGCCTGGATCGACACCGTGCATTGGGATCTGCCCGCGGCCGAGGCCTGCCCCGTGCTGTGGGCGGACGCGGGCTGGCTGCAGGAGGTGCTGGTGGCCTTGTTGGACAACGCCCTCAAGTTCTCGCGCGGGGCCCAGCCGCCACGCATCGCCGTGCAGGTGCGGCCGGCACCCGGCAATCGGGTGGACATCACGGTGCAGGACAACGGCGCCGGCTTTCCTGCCGCGCAGGCGGGGCAGTTGTTCCAGGTGTTCCAGCGGCTGCATCCGGCGAGCCAGTTCGAGGGCCTGGGCCTGGGGCTCGCGCGGTGCCGGCGCCTGGTGGCGCGCATGGGCGGCACCATTGGCATCAGTGCAGCGCCCCACCAAGGCTGCACCGTGTGCCTGCAATTGCCGGCCGCGGGGACGGCTGGTCCGGACGCCGCTGCCAGCTGAGCGCGGCGATGGCCGCCGCGCCCGTCCGGCGGCTCATGGCGTGCGGGGGGGCAGGCTCTCCGGACGCACGCACGGCAGCTTCGGCTCGAATTTGCTGCGCTTGAGGCTGAAGAAGGCCTTCACGTTGCGCACGTTGCCGTCGCTGGAAAACAGGCGCTGGGCCAGGGTCAGATAGCCCGGGATGTCCTGCGCGTAGAGCACCAGGATGAAATCGGGCCCCGGCGAGACGCGGTAGCACTGCTGCACCGCGGCTTCCGGCTGCATGCGCTGCTCGAAGGCTGCCAGGCGTTCGGTGTCCTGCCGGTCCAGCGTCACTTCCACGATCGCGGTGATGCCGTGGCCCAGGTGCCGTGCCAGGGCATCGGGCTGGACCAGGGCCACCTCCCGCTCGATCAGGCCCGCCTCGCGCAGGCGCTTGACCCGGCGAAGGCAGGTGGGGGGCGACACGTGAACCGCCGCGGCCAGGTCCTGATTGCTGGCCGTGGCATCGTCTTGCAGGGCGTTCAGCAGTTGAAGGTCGGTGTCGTCGAGAAATAATGATTCCATGGAGTTAAATTTTATGGAATTAAATTTCAATGTGTGTTTTGAGGGAAATTTAATTCCAAATATTGTTTGAATAATTTATACATATTTCTTGACGCCCTGCCTACCATCGCCCATCCACATTCCTTTCAGGAGATCGTCCATGTGCGGCATCGTCGGCGCGGTATCCACGCGCAACATCGTCCCCATCCTCGTGCAGGGCCTGCAGCGCCTGGAGTACCGCGGCTACGACTCCTGCGGCGTGGCCATCCACGATGCCAGCTTGGGCGCCTCCCGCACGGGCGGCCTGCGCCGCGCCCGCAGCACGGCCCGCGTGGCCGAGTTGCTCGAGCAGGTGAACGCCGAGCAGGTCGAGGGGGCCACCGGCATCGCCCACACCCGCTGGGCCACGCACGGCGCCCCGGCGGTGCACAACGCCCATCCGCACTTCAGCCATGGCACGGGCACGGGCGATCCCACGGCGGATGAGCCGCTGCGCCTGGGCCGCGTGGCGCTGGTGCACAACGGCATCATCGAAAACCACGAAGAGCTGCGCGCCGCCCTGCAGGCACGTGGCTACACCTTCACCAGCCAGACGGACACCGAAGTCATCGCCCACTTGGTGGACAGCCACTACAGCGGCGACCTGTTCCAGGCCGTTCAGGCCGCCGTCACCCAGTTGCATGGCGCCTATGCCATCGCCGTCATCCACAAGGACGAACCCCACCGCGTGGTGGGCGCACGCGCCGGCTCGCCGCTCATCCTGGGCGTGGGGGAGGGCGAGCATTTCCTGGCCAGCGATGCCATGGCGCTCGCTGGGGTGACCGACCAGATCGTGTACCTGGAAGAGGGCGACTTGGTGGACCTGCAACTGGGCCGCTACTGGATCGTGGGCAAGGGCGGGCAACCGCTGGAGGCCCATCGGCGCCCGGTGCGCACCGTGCAGGCGCACAGCGGCGCCGCCGAGCTGGGCCCCTACCGACACTACATGCAAAAGGAGATCTTCGAGCAGCCCCGCGCCATTGCCGACACGCTGGAGGGCGTGCGCGGCATCGTGCCCGAGCTGTTCGACGGTGCGCCCGGCCCGGACGGCGAGCCCGGCGCCGCCGCCTGGCGTGTGTTCAAGGAGATCGACTCCGTGCTCATCCTGGCCTGTGGCACCAGCTACTACAGCGGCTGCGCGGCCAAGTACTGGCTGGAGTCCATCGCCGGCATTCCCACCCAGGTGGAGGTGGCCAGCGAGTACCGCTATCGCACCAGCGTGCCGAACCCGCGCGCGCTGGTCGTCACCATCAGCCAGTCGGGGGAAACGGCCGACACGCTGGCCGCGCTGCGCCACGCGCAAAGCCTGGGCATGCTGCACACGCTCACCATCTGCAACGTGTCCACCAGCGCCATGGTGCGCGAATGCAAGCTGGCCTACATCACGCGTGCGGGGGTCGAGATCGGCGTGGCCTCCACCAAGGCCTTCACGACCCAGCTGGCGGGGCTGTTCCTTCTCACCCTTGCCATCGCGCAGTCGCGCGGCCGCCTGACCGACGACCAGGAGGCCGAGCACCTGAAAGCCATGCGCCACCTGCCCGTCGCGCTGCAGGCCGTGCTGGCGCTGGAGCCGCAGATCATCAGCTGGGCCGAGGACTTCGCGCGCATGGAAAACGCGCTCTTCCTGGGGCGCGGGCTGCACTACCCCATCGCGCTCGAAGGCGCCTTGAAGCTCAAGGAAATCAGCTACATCCACGCCGAGGCCTACCCGGCAGGGGAACTCAAGCACGGCCCCCTGGCCCTGGTGACCAGCGCCATGCCGATCGTGACCGTCGCGCCCAACGACACGCTGCTGGAAAAGCTCAAGAGCAACATGCAGGAAGTGCGCGCGCGCGGAGGCGTGCTGTATGTGCTGGCCGATGGCGACACACGGATCGAAAGCGGCGAGGGCCTGCACGTGATTCGCATGCCCGAGCATTACGGCCCGCTGTCGCCGCTGCTGCATGTGGTGCCACTGCAATTGCTCGCGTACCACACGGCTTGTGCCAGGGGGACGGATGTGGACAAGCCCCGCAATCTGGCCAAGAGCGTGACGGTGGAGTGAGTGCCTGCGGCGGCCGACACGCGAATGAGCTCGTGAATCAGCCTCGGCATCCAGGTGGGTGCTCCGGCTCCAAGCCCATGCCTTTTCCTGGTTGATGCTCCCATATATGAATTGGTGTGGGTATCAAGGAGCCTGCATAGAAGAGCGTTCTGAATGTCCCAGCCATGGCCTGCACAAGGGGCTGGGCCACTGGATCGCTCTTCGGCAGCCCACATACAATCAACACCACTCTGAACATGACAAGCCGCCATGTTCAGACGCCACCAGTTGCACTCTGGCATTTTCCCGCACTCCTTTGGAATGCAGGGATGCCAGTGCAGTCGCTGTCGAGCGCCCCGGCAGGCTCGTCAATGGCACATCCGCAGCCCCTGTGTCCACCAGGGAGATCCCGTCAACTCGAGAGGTGAGTCGGCAGTGAACGTCATTCTGGCCACGGAATCGATCCGACACCCGTTGACCGGGATTGGCCGCTACACGCACGAACTGGCACGGCATCTTGCCGAACTGCCGCAGATCGAATCCTTGCGGTTCTTGCACGGGCACCGGCTCAGTGAACAGCTGCCAAAGCCCGGGGTTGCAAGGACCGTCATCCCTTGGATTGGAGATCGTCTTTCACGGTTTCACTGGACTCTCGACACGTATCAGCGTTTGAATCAAGTCGCCAAAGCGCAGGCGCTACGCGGTTCAGGCGCCGCGATCTTTCACGGTTGCAACTATTCTTTGCCGCATCACGACGGGCCCTGTGTCGTGACTTTTCACGACATGTCGATTTACCGCTGGGCGCAGTGCCACCGTGCAGATCGGGTGCGTTACATGCGCAAAGAAGTGGCTTTATCGTTGCGCCGGACGCAGCTCATCCTCACGGTGTCGGAGTTCTCCCGACGCGAAATTGCGGCGCAGTTTGATTGGCCGCTGCAGCACATACGGGCCATACCGCTTGCATGCAGCGGTGCTTTCCGTCCTCACAATGAAGCGGAACTGGTTGCGCCTTTGCAAGCGGCAGGATTGAGGCAGGATGGCTACAGTCTTTTCGTGGGCACGATCGAGCCACGAAAGAACCTGCTGAACCTCATGGACGCTTATGCGCAATTGCCTGCGGCATTGCGTGCAAGATGGCCGTTGGTGGTCGTCGGTCATCCTGGCTGGAACAGCTCGGCTGAACACGAGCGCATGCGCCTGGCCGAACAGGCCGGTTGGCTACGTTACCTCGGCTATATCGAAGACATTCGCCTGCCCGCACTCTTCGCTGGCGCACGGCTCTTCGTTTTCCCTTCGCTGTACGAGGGGTTCGGCCTGCCGGTCTTGGAGGCCATGGCCACGGGCACACCGGTTCTGTGCTCGGATGCGGCGGCGCTACCAGAAGTCTCCGGCGAGGCTGCAGCCTTGTTTGAACCGATGGACGTGAAAGCGCTGGCTGCCCAGCTGGCGCGCGGCTTGGAAGACGAAGCCTGGCGCACTGCCGCAAGCGCCGCGGGGCGTCAACGCGCCGCGCAATTCAGCTGGCAACGGTGTGCCGAACTCACCGCTCAAGCTTACCGTGACGTTCTCACGGGGACAGGTGCCGTACGGCGAACGACCGGCTCCCTTGTCTCCGCCACGACCTGACCGCCCATGAACTGCGAATTGGCCAGCAGCAAGCCCAGTGACGCGTTGACGCGGCGAGTTGACGCTGTGCGCGAGCATGGGCCTGCTGTCTGCGGCAAAGCTGAAGTCTTAAGATTCTGTATGCATCGCCCTGGAGGCTGGGGTGCATGCGACCAAGGCAACCACAATACAGAAGACGGTATGGAGGAGAACCAGTTGCGGTTCATTTTCGCGACGACCCGCCCGCGCGCCCCGAAGGACTATCCCGCATGAGCGTGATGGAGCGATTGTTGGCCCACGTGGCCGTGTCCCCGCGCGCGGCCGGCGACGGCATGGCAATGGCCGCGGCAGTGTTGAAACTGGCGGACATGGCGGTGGTGGTTGCCAGCGGGTTGCTCGCGTACGCGTTGCGGACAGGGCATGTCGAGTTGCCTGATGCGCCCCACTATTTCTATGCCCTGCTGGCCGGAGCACTTCTCAATTTGTTCGTGTTTGTGCAACTGGCGCTGTATCAAAGCTGGCGCTTGGCGCTTCCCTCCATGGTGCTGGGGCGGCTGCTGTGGGGATGGTGCCTGGTGCTGGTCGCCCTGGCGTCGCTGAGTTTTTTAAGTAAAACGGGCCCGAGCTTTTCCCGTCTGTGGTTCTTGTACTGGGCGGGGATCGGAATCCTCGGTTTGGTCGGCGCACGGGTGCTGCTGGATCGACTGCTGCGCTGGCTGCACTCCCGTGGCATCGGCAATCGGCGGGTTGCGCTCCTGGGGCCGCCGGACAGGGTGGCGCAGGTGTCGGAGCGCATCCAGCGTGGCCCCTGGTCAGGCATCGAGGTGATTCCCGTGCCGCCCGCGATCAATGCGGGGGACTTCGCCGCTTTGCCAGACTGGTTGAGTCAGCACAGCGTCATCGAAGTCTGGCTGGCTTGGCCGATGCGCGACGAGCGGCTGATTCGCGAGAGCGTGCGCAATCTGGACGCCAGCTGTGTCGAGATTCGATGGATTCCGGACATTTTTGCGTTCCGTCTGATTCACCATGGGATGGCTGAAGTGGTCGGAACTCCCATGCTGGAGTTGTCGGTACGCCCCTTGTCCCTCACCTCGCAACTCGTCAAGTTGGTGGTTGACAAACTGATCGCCAGCGCGATGCTCGTTCTGGCGAGCCCGTTGCTGCTGGCGCTGGCCGTGGGCGTCAAGCTCTCGGGCCCGGGGCCTGTGATTTTCCGGCAGATGCGGCATGGGTGGGACGGGAAGGCTTTCGAGGTGTGGAAGTTTCGGAGCATGCATGCCCACGATCCGGCAGAAGCGCCGCTTCAGACCTCGCGCACGGACTCGCGGGTGACCCGCTTTGGTGCGTTCCTGCGCCGTACCAGCCTCGATGAGCTGCCGCAGTTCGTGAACGTGCTGCAGGGAAGGATGTCGATTGTCGGGCCGCGGCCGCATGCACTGCGACACAATGCGGAATATCAGGATCTGATCCCGAACTATCTGCAGCGGCACCGGGTCAAGCCGGGCATGACGGGATGGGCGCAGGTCAACGGGTTGCGCGGAGAGACCCACTCGCTGGAAAAGATGCGCAAGCGTGTGGAGTACGACCTGTACTACATCCAGCATTGGTCGCTCTGGCTGGATCTGAGCATCATTGCGCAGACCTGCGCGATCGTGCTGTTCGATCGCGATGCTTACTGACAAGGCCGGAGTCCATGCGTTCTCAGATTGCCTATGTGCTAGGCACACGCCCAGAAATCATCAAGATGTCTTCCCTGATTGCCGCCAGTCAGCGGGAGGGCATTGGCCATAGCGTCATTCACACCAACCAGCACTACGCGGAATCCATGGACCGCGTCATCTTCGAGCAACTGGATCTGCCGCCGGCCGACATTCATCTCGGGGTGGGGTCTGCACCGCAAGGCGAACAGATAGGGCGCATGCTGTGTGGCCTGGCGCCTGTCCTGGCGGAGATGCAGCCGGACATTGTGGTCGTGCAGGGCGACACCAACAGTGCCTTGGCCGGTGCATTGGCTGCCAGCAAGCTTGGTATTCCGGTGGCGCACGTGGAAGCTGGGCTGCGGAGCGGTGACCGGCGCATGCCAGAGGAAATCAACCGCATCCTGATCGATCAGATGGCGGACCACCTGTTCTGCCCCACCCCGCTGCAGGCGCAGATTCTGCGTGGCGAAGGGGTGTCCGAAAGGCGCATCCACGTGACAGGCAACACGGTGGTCGATGCGACGCTGGCCTATGCACCGGCTGCACGGCAACGCTCGGACGTCCTGCGCAGATTGGGCTTGCCCAGCAACGGCTATTGGCTGCTGACGTGTCACCGCCGTTCCAATACCGAAGAGCAAACGCATTTCGAGAGGCTGATGGACGCCGTGTGTGCGATGTCGTGGTCTGCAGGCATGCCTCTGGTGTTTCCGATGCACCCGCGCCTGGCGGCCATGGGGCGTTCTACGCTGGCTGGCCGACCTGGGCTGCTGGCCATCGAGCCGGTCGGCTACCTGGACATGCTGGCGTTGTTGCAGGGCGCTGCGCTGGTCATGACAGACAGCGGCGGCGTGCAGGAGGAAGCCTGCATCTTGCAGCGCAAGTGTCTTTTGCTGCGCACCAGCACCGAGCGCCCGGAGACGCTAGAGCGTGGCGGTGCCGAGCTGCCGGCCAGCCTGAGCGACGGTGACCTGCGGACGGCTTTGGAAAAGTTGCTGGCGCGTGTGGTGGCATGGAGCAATCCATTGGGTGATGGAAACGCCTTCCGGCGCATTCTGGATATCCTGCTCGCGAAGGGCCAGGAAGACACATCGTCCCCACGCCATCGGCACCACAGAACCACTCACTGAAGACCGGCCTAGGCAGGCTAGCCGGCTTTCAAGATCAGACGTCAGCGCAGCCCTTCGTCCAAGAGATCCGGCGGCGGATGCAGCGCGACATGCACGTCAGTGCACAGACCGCAAACCCAAGCCCGAGCGCTTTGGCTGAACCGTCAAGTTGTGGATCGTGATACGCCGTCGGCCTGCGAGGGCGCGCAATGTCCCGCGTGCAGTGAGGCCACTGCCAATGCGGCATGCATCGAGAACGGGAAAAACGGGAAGTAAAAATCAAACGTGCTCAGACCCAGCACGAGAATCAGCCACGCGATCGCCCATTGACGCTCGGCCGCAATGCGCAGCAGGGGACGCCACAGCGCAAAAATCAGCGCCAATCCGGCAAGCAGGCCGAAGAGTCCCGTTTCGGACAGTGCCGCCAGCAACAGGTTGTGAGCGTGCAGTTCGCCGCGGTGGAAGCGGCCGCCGGTGTAGTCCGGAACCATGAACTGGAACACGCCTGCCCCAAGACCGAACCAGGGGTGTTCGCGCCAAGCATCCAGCGCGCCGCTCCAAAGGTACGTCCGCCCTAGCGTGAAGGCCGTCATCATGTTTTCCTGTGCCGCGCTGGTCATGTCTGGATAACGTAGCCACAACACGAAGACGGCAAGCACAGCGATTCCGCCCAACGCCACGCGTGCGATGTGGCGCTGTCTATTAGACGTGCATGACCTTGGCCATGCCCACCATGCCATCAGCACCCCGACGGGCAGCAGGGTGTTGCGTACCTGGGTCAACGCCAGCGCCAACACGGCGCCCACCAACGCGAGCGCCAGCGAGATCCTCCCGACTTCACCCCGCTGCTGCAGCCTCAGCACCAACAGCAGCACCATGGCCGCGGACGTGGCCAACAGTGCAGGGTGCTCGTACATGCCCGAAATTCGCGGCAGGTACTTGAAAGTCTCTTCTGGATGGAATGCCAGGGCCACGCGCAGCGCCCCAGGCCATTGGAACCAGACGGCCCCGGCCAGCGCCAGGTTGAACCACACGGCGATGAGTGCTGCCAGCGTCGCCGCCCGCGGCCAGCGCGGGCAGGCCGCAGCGAGGCTGAGCATGGCCCAAAGCGCCAAAAGACTGGTGGCATACCGCACGGCGAATGCGCATGCCAGCCCGATGTGGTTCGAAGCCAGGACCGATGCGGACAGGGCCGCGATGCACATCAGGATGGCCAGCAGGGGACGTACCAATTCAGATGGCACGCCATGCCGCACGAGCGATCCTGCGGAAATGGCGAGCATGCAGCCCAGCATCGTCACGGACCCCAATGACAGGGTCATGCCGAAAAACCGAAACGGCAGCACGATCTGCTGCAAGCAAAACAGCAGATAAAGGGCCAGGCAAATGCTCACCAGGAGCAGTTGCCCGCGCGGCGGTACGGCCGCCGGGGAGGGATCGAAACGTGAGTTCATGCACCCGTGCGGACGATGGCACGCGAACGATGGCGTCTGCTCATGCGCGCGCGTAACAGCAGCAGTAGATAGGCGCAATTGGTTCGCAGATACCGGGCGAACAGGCGCCTGGGCTCCAGCCACAAACGGAACATCCATTCCATGCCGAATCTCTGCATCAGCAGTGGAGCGCGCGGCAGCATGCCGGACACGACATCGAACGATCCTCCCACCCCCATCGCCAGTGCCACGCCCAGTTCATACCAATGCCGCTGCAAAAAGAGTTCCTTCTTCGGCGAGCTGATGCCGACAAAAAGATAGCGCGCTCCCGAGTTCCGGATCGCAGCGACGACGTGCGTCACTTCGTCGTCCCGGAAATAGCCGTCGCTTGTCCCGGCGATGTGAAGTCCGGGAAACATCTCGCGCAGCCGTTGAGCGGCCGCCAAAACGATGGCCGGCCGCGCACCCAGCAGGTAGACCCCGACACCGGACTGTGCAGCCTGGCCGCAGAGGTCTTGCATCAGGTCAATGCCGGCGCGTCGAGCCGGGGGATTGACTCCCAGCCAGCGCAGGCCAGCACTGATGCCGCTCCCGTCGATGTGAACCAGCTCGGCCTCATCCAGTGCGTCACGCAGCAGTCCCTGCACTCTTGCGTCGATCAGCTTGGCCACATTGAGCCCTTCGATGCGAACCGGGTCTCCACCGTGGGCGGCCTCCTGTGCACGCTGCAGCAACTGCGTGGGAGAGACGAGATCCAATGGGCAATCGAAGAAACGAATCCGTTCGGGACGGTATATCAAGGCGCAGGCTCCTTTTTCGGCGCATCGTACAGTGCCCCTACACGTGATCGCATGTGCTCCCACGTGAAGCCTGCGCGAACCTGCGCAATGGTGTGCGGCAACACGCGTCGTTGCCGCTGGGTGGCTGCGCAGGCTGCCAGTGCGGCGACGTTACCGAGTGGATAGAGGGCATCGGACAGTCCGACGGCCTCCAAAATCGCCCGGTTGCCTGGGATGTCGCTGGCCACGACCGGGCAACCGAGCAATAGCATCTCTATCAGTACCGTCGGCATGCCCTCCATCGCCGATGGCATGACGAACAGATCGGCGACCGAGGCCATGGCGGCCACATCGGCATCGTCGACAAAACCATGGAGCCGCACCCGATCGGCCCATCCGCGTGTCTGCGCGAAAGATTCAAGCCGCGCGCGATCCGGCCCCCGCCCAACCACATGCAGAACTGCATGTTCCATGCCCGGCTCGCCCAGCAGCGCGATGGCATCGTGCAGGCGCTTGACCGCGTCGAGTCGCCCCACGGAGAGCAAAGCCGGCGCCCCTTCCAGCCCTGGTACTTCCATTGGTGGAGCGTGCAATTGCGCCTCGAGCACCGCATTGGGCAGCAGCACCGGGTGCGCGGGACGGAGACCGCGCCGCGTCAGGTAGTCCTGCCAGTAGGCCGACAGGAGCACCACCCGGTCTGCGCCTCGCAGCAGCGCGCGCTCGATCAATCCGTCCCAACACCGTTTTCCCAGGCGCTTGCCCAAAGCGGGATCGTCGTCGTAATAGCAGTGGGGCGTATAGACCAAGCGCTTGCCAAGCAGCCAGGCCATTGACGCTGCCAACGCGGAAATGGGGGTCCGCGCGCCATGGACATGCACGGCGTCGGCCCAGCCGATGTGCTGCCACATCGCCCGGGCACTCACGCGCACCACTTCGTAGGCGTGCACGTGCTCGCTCGCAGCCGACGGTGCCGCAACGCGCACGGCATGGCCTGCTTCCACGGCCAGCACGGCCAGCCCATGGATATGCCGGGCGACGCCGCCGCCCCCGCCATGGGGGGCAAAGTCTTTGTAGACGTGCAGGATGCGCATGGAGTCACGCCCTCGCCGCATGGATGCACGGTGCGCGGATGGTTCCGGGCTCGACAGCCGCGCCGAAGCGCGTGGCTGCTGCGCATTGGCGCAGCATGCCACCGAGCAGCAGCCAGAATCCGCCGGCGCCGGAGACGGTCAACGCATTTTCGGAAGACACGAAGGTCGTCACCATCCCGCACAGCAGCCAGAAAGTGGCCAATGCCAGGCGGTCACCGTGCCGGACGTGGGCTTGCCACAGGGTGCGCAGGCACCAAAAGACAAGGCCAAGAAACAAAAGCGCGCAGGGCACTCCCATCTGGTAGGCGATGCTGAACAAGGCACCTTCCCCACCTCCCAGATCGGTCAGCGCTTGCCGGGCGGCGAAAGCGCCCTGGCGTCCCAGACCACCTCCCCACAGAGCGACTTGGCCCAGGTCGGCCAGGTTGCGCTGCAGTGCCCACCAATGGCCAATCGTGGAGCCGTCACGGAAATTCCACGAGGCCACCACAATGCCGTAGGACGCCCAAACCATCGCAACCAATGCGGCGCCGACCAGCAGCACCCGCGCAGTGGCGGAGCGGACCAGACCGCGGCTGGTCAACAAATAGCCGAGCAGCGCAACGATGCCTGCGAGCATCGAACCACGGGTTCCCGACATCCACACGCCGACGAAAAGCCCGGCACACACCAGCAGTGCGCGCCAGGGCCAGCGCGTCTGCCACAACCCCAGCGCTGCCAGGGCCGCAGTGACCAGGAACTGCCCCTGCGCCAGCGGTGCCGCCAATAAGCCGCCAGCGCGGCGCGCATACGTTTCTCCGCCAAAAAAATTCCATGGCAGGCCGGTATGGGGATCGGTGTCCTTTGGCATCACGCCCTTGATGTTCGCAAGGTAGTCAGGCAGGCGCACGGTGTCCACCCAGAACTGGGTGTTGACGATTTCCCACATGCCAAACAAAGTGCTGGCCAAGCCCAGCCAGACCAGGGCGGACGCGCCGAAACGGAGATTCCGAGGTGTCGAAAAGCAGCCGTATCCCGCCAACAGGAACACCATCGGCACCAAAATGACGCCAAGCGATCCCAGTACCACCCCGGCTGGAAGGCCATGCACGAGGCCCACCGGCGCGTAGGCAAGAGCCAATCCGCCGAACGCCAGCACCGACACCAGCAGCGCCCGCGGCATGCGCACCGTCAACAGGCACAGCGCTGCCAGCGCCAACACTGTGAGGTCCCGTATCGGGCGCAGCCAAGTGGCCTGCAACCAGGTGCCACCGCCGTACAACCACGCCACCAGCGGATCGCCGACATGCACCCAAAGGATGAGCAACGCCAAGCCCCAGCGTTTCATTGGCTGGCTCCAACATGGCTGGGCCAGTCTGGGTCGGAAGCGAAACTGCGTGACAGCCATTGTTGCTGCCGTTCAAGGAAAGCGCCGCGCGTGCAGGCATCCTCTCGCAGTCGGCGGACCAGTTCGCACAACGTCGTCACGTCGGGCACCTGCTGGGCCGGCCGCCCGATCTCCTGCGCATCCGCAGACCCTGAGGCCGGCCATGCCAGGCCGATGACATAGTGGCCTCGACAAGCCGCCTGCAACAGCGCAGTGGAACAGAAACCCACTACCAGCGCGGGTGCTGCGGTGTCCTCCAACAAGGCATGTGGCGGCGGCCGGCACAATGAGGCCATCGCGCTTTTAGCGTAGGGATGACCGTTGCGCACTTCCTCGGGATGCAGCAGGATTTGCAATGTGATGCCCTCGAGCCGGGCCTGGATCAGGGCGTCTGCCAGGGCTTGAAAATAGCCCGCGAGCGAGAGCCCATACACCGGTGTGTGCGTTTGCGATACGAGATACAGAACTGAAGGCGCGGCATGGGCACTGGCTTCAGCCTGGGGACGCGCCGGACCGTAGCTGCACGCATGTGCGGCCACACCATGCCGGGCGTAGACCTCTGCGCTGCTTGGTCCCCACAGCAAATGGTGCTGGGCCCGCACGGGAAAGAATTCTTCGGTAGGCAAGCCGTGCTGTACGCAGATGCTGCGCCAGCCGGCGCCGGCGGCCTGCTGTGCCGCCACGGCGTAGAGATCGAAATCGTTGTGCAGCAGCAGCGTGGCGGTCGTGCCCGAGCACATCACGCTCGACCAGGCGCCGCACCAAAGGCGTTGCCGAAACACGCAGCAGCGCACCAGCCAGGGCGCGGCGACCGGTGTCGTGCCTGGCGCATGCCGGAGCCGCCAGGCTGACCAGGCATGGCGCCAAGCCGATGCTGGCGGCCGGGCCGGAAGCTGTCCAGCGACCTGCCCGCGCAGGCGCGGATGGATGAGGACGGTGCAGGCGATGCCGCGCCGGGCCAGATCGGCAACGCACGGTGCGAGGGCGCCCCAGCCATTGCTGCCCGGTAGGGTGGCCAGCGCGGCCCATCCCGCCACTGGCATCGCGCGCCGTGGCAGCGTCGCACACAGCCAGGCATCCCGCAGCAAAGCGAGTACGGCACGCAGCACTGCGCTGCGACCTCGCAAGGACAGGAAATAGAGTTCGTGGCGCACTGCTGCGGCGTCTTCGCCATACTGGATCCGCAGGGTCCGATGAAAGTCACGGAATTGCATCGCAGTCCTCTTGCAACACACGCCACTGGTTCCGCCGACGCTGCAGTTCTCCAACCAGGCCACTGCCGAACAGACTCACGATGGCCTGCTTGAGCACGCGCCGCATCCGATCCCGCAGCGCCCAGGACACCCGATTGAGTTGCCGATCGAGCAGGCGCACCTCCTGCGCGGTTGCCGCCGCCAACGGCTTGGACACACACGCGTGCCGTGGACGCCGCAGGTGCAGCCACAGGTTGTCCGCCAGCATGCCCCCGCCAGGGTAGGCATCGCAGTAGATCACATCCAGTCCTGCGGCTTGCGCCAGCCGTTGCAACAGCGAGGCCGAGAAATAGCTCAGATGTGCAGGATGCACATAGTTCCGCGAACGCCAGTCGCTCATCACGTCCGGCACCTCGATCCATGCCTGACCGCCAGGGACCAAAACCCGTGCCACCGTTGCCAGGAAATCGCGCGGATCCGGTAAATGCTCCATCACGTGGAAGGCCACGACCGCATCAAGCGTGGCTTCGTCCATCACCTGCTGCTGGGGCAGGAACTGAACGCGGGCGCCATCCAGCAGGCGCTCGCGGTGCGCCATATCCGGCTCCGACGCCAGTAAATGCAGGTCCGGACGCACCGCAGCGGCGGCGCCCAGGAAGGCACCAAAGCCAGAGCCCAACTCGAACAGGCGCGCACCCCTTGGAAGATTCGGCGAAATCCGGCGCAGCCGACGATTTGCGACCAACCGGTCGCCGCGCAAGGCGAAGAAGCGTTCCTCGCTGCGCCAGGGCACTTCCATCGGAAACAAGCGGCGGTAGTCGTGCGCGTAGAAGCGCGCCAATGCTTCTTCGCTGAAGTCCGGAGCGAGGTAGGCAGCAGCACACAGTCCGCACCGCCGCAGTTCCTGGCCGCTGCCGAGGTACACCTCCCGCCACACCGTGCGCTGCGCGCAGGTCGCGCCGCAGCAACGGCAACGGCCGTCGTCAGGAGCGAAGTCTGCGTTCATTGACCGCCTCGGTTGACCAGACAGACGCTATGCATAAATGCTCCGGTGCCACAGGGCGACTGACACCGCGAGCCAGAGCGTGGTGTGTGCGCGTCCCCGGGCCAGTTCGGTTCGCAGCCGGGGCACGTCGAGGAATTCGCCCAACTCCGGCGGCAGCGATGACAAGGTCCGCTGCACGGGCATGCGGTCCAACAGGAATTGCTCGGCGTGACCGAAGCCAGTGCTCTTGCGCCGTTCCACGATGCGCGGAGGCATGTCGGCAGCGAAGGCCCGCCGCAGCAGCGCTTTGCCGTGGTAGTCGCCCATGCGGGTGTCTGCCCGGGTCGCGAGCGCACGCTCCACCAGCCGGTAGTCCAGGAAAGGCGCTCGCACCTCGATGCCGGCGGACATGCTATTGCGATCGGCCATGCGCAGCACCATTGGCAGATTGGTGGAGAGCACGTCACTGCGCATGCGCATCTCCACGCCAGCCCGGCGGTCGACCTGCAATGCGCGCAGGCGCGGCGACTGGTCGTGCCAGAGCGCGCCGGACATGCAGGCCACGCTGGGCCGGTTTCGCCGCAGCATCGCGCCCAGCAGCGGTCCCGGCAGATCCCAGGCCAGGCGGTGGAGCAACGCACGGGGCAGCACGGCGCCGCTGGCAAGCAGTTTCACCAGCGCAGGCAGGTGTGCGCCGCGCAGAGCGTCCCGTGCGGCCAGGGGTAGGTACAAACCCACATAACCGCCAAACAACTCGTCGGCGCCTTCTCCGTTGAGGACCACCTTGTATCCTGCCTCGCGGATCGCCCGGTACATGCGGAAGCTGGCGAAGATCGATGGAGTGCAGAAAGGCGCTTCCTGCGCGACCACCAGCGCCCGCAGTTCCTCCTCGTCCGGGACCGCGTGGGCGCGATGAACGTGGTGCCGGGTGATTTGACCCCACTCCTTCATCAGGGCGGCGGCGTCGGCCGTTTCATCGAACGCTGCATGGGTAGCATCGCAATATCCGTAGGTGAACGCGCCTGCAAAACAGGTGCGGGGTGCGGAATCGGCTTGCAGGCTGATGCGGGTCAGGATGGAACTGTCCAACCCGCCGGACAGGAGGGTCACGGTGGGAACATCTGAGCGCAGACGCAGGCGCGTGGCGTCTTCGAGCAGGGCCCGGGCTGCCTCTGCGTCAAGGGGATCGGCGGCGCCTGGAGCGGGCCAGTCGTGATAGCGGTGGCGGCGGCTGTGGCCAGTTGGCGATACCCGGTACAGCCAGCCAGGGGGCACGGCGCGGATCCCCTGGTAGAAAGTGTCGCAATTGTGATCGGACAGGCCCGCGACGAGGAAGTCGAAGATTGCGGCCGGGTTGGGTGGCGGGTATCCGCCCAGTGCACAAGCGATCGCACGGATTTCGCTCGCCAGCACCAATCGCTGGCCGTCGTGGTGCATGTAGAGCGGCTTCACGCCAAGCCGGTCGCGGCAGTAGACCAGTTCGCCGGTCGCCTGTTCCAGGAGCACCACTGCCCACATTCCGTTGCAGCGCGGGAACAATGCCTCGCCCCATGCTCGCCAACCGTGCAGGATCACCTCGGTGTCGCTGTCAGTGCGGAAGCGGTGGCCGAGCGCTTCCAGTTCGCGGCGCAACTCCAGAAAGTTGTAGATTTCTCCATTGAACACCACCACGTTGCCGCTCTCCGCACACCGCATCGGTTGCGTGGCAGCATCACTCAGATCGAGGATCGCCAGCCGGCGGTGGCCCAGCGCCGTCGGTACGGGCTGGTCCAGGCACAGCAGACCTTGTGCATCCGGCCCGCGGCTCGACAGTGCATCCAGAGCATGCTGGGCGCGTGGCTGCAGCGCCGAATCGGCCACGAAACTCCGCAGGGCGACTATTCCGCACATTGAACAAAACCCAATCGGTTACCGAATGCCGCTACCAGGAGATCGCACGCCATCGCGCAGATCGTGCGCTGGCGCGCAAAAGATTGTGGTGGCGCCACGCTTTCCATGCGGTGGCTAGCAGGAGGATGGCGGCAATTCCGCGTCCAGCAGGACTGCTCCAGAGAGCCGCTGCTAAGAGCACAGACAGCAGCGCGGCGTACCCGCCCAGATTCAACCACAGACCGCACAGGCGCAGCGCTGCGCCAGCCATTCCCAGAAGACACAGCAGACGTGCCCATAGCAACCACTGCGGCGCTGTCCAGGCCGCAGCGGCCAGTTGCAGCAAGCCGCTGCACAGGAAACCCAACAACAGCACCCGCAGCAGCGCGGCTTCGCGATGGCGCCCGATCAGCAGTGCAGACAGTACGCTGCTGGGCAGAATCACCATACCAGCGGCCAGTACCGGAGCAACCCAGACAATCCAGGCCCGTTGCTCTGCAGTGCCCGCCGCATCGATGACCGCGACCAGCAGTTGCATGCCCAGCGCGGAAAAGCCCAGCACCAGTGAAATCAGCGCCGTGGCCCAGCGCTCGCCCACCTCGCTGCGCGCCTCGATCAGCAGGAGCCGGTTGAACTGATTGAAAACGCCACTGGCTCCGTTGACCAAATATCCAATCATGAGATAAATCGGCAGAAATGCTGGCGCGATGGCGGCCAGAAGCAGGGGCGTCAGGCGGTCGTGCAAAGTTCCCACCATGCCCATCAAGGACAGCTGCAGCGACATCCCGAGCATCTGCCGGGAGCGGCCTGGACTGGGGCATAGCAATTGCCAGCGCATGCCGAACGCAGCCACATTGACCAGTGCTTGCACCAGATATCCCACGCTCACGGCCAGGCCTGCACCGGCTGGCCCGGCGCTCTCCGGATGCAGATGCAAAACCAGCCAGGCCAGTATCGCCACCGGCATGGCGACCTGTTGAACCGCGAATCCGAGCAGCCGTTTACCCTGCGCCAGCAAAGGCGCGGAATAGCCGACCAGCCCGAGCAGCGTTGCCGGGAGCACGGCGATCGTGTATTCAAAGGCGTTTCCCTGCCCTCCATAGCTCCACCATGCCGCTGCAGTCCATACCAAGTCGAGGAACAGTGTGGCAAGAAGGCGGTGGAACAGGGCACGCCGCCATCGATCGCCCCAATCGGGAGACGCCGGATCCTCGCGCAGGAACCAGGATGCATAGCCCAGATCCGCCACGAACAGCACGCTCATGAGCCAGAGGTGCGCCAGCCCCACCTCGCCATAGCCCTGCAGGCCGAACTGGCGTACCAGGAGCCACTGGAACAGCAGCGTGCAACTCTGGCCGAGCGTGTACAGGGCTGCACCGGCGACGAAGCCCGCCTGCATGCGGGCGGTCGTGTTCACGGAAACACGGCCCCCACGCCGGATGGCGCATGGTTTGGACGGGTAGCGCAAGCCGGGCGAACACCGTGATCGCCGACGCAAAAGACGCAGGAATGGGTGCTAGGGCAAACACGATGGAGCGCGCGCCATGCCCACACACAATGAAGAAAGCCGGCATCCAACTCTGAATCTCCGACGGGCGCATGGCACGCCCTGAGCAACTGGTTAATACGGTTCTGCCGATGTGCGCGGAATTTTCGCATGCGAGCGTTCACCAGCAGGTTTGCCAAACCACACGAAGGGGATCATGCGCATCGGCTGCCTGCGCGGAGCGCCCGCGACAGCCCGAACTTCCTGCAGCAGCTAGCCCATACGGCCATCGACATCCGAGGACGGGGGATCGAGCGTCATCTGCAGCGCCTGGTGCAGGCTCCATCGCGTGCGCCAGCCCAGACGTGACCACGCCTTGCCAGGATCGCCCAATTGGTGGGCGCGGTCGTTGGGCCGCTGGCGTTGTGGATCCACCTCGATCCGTGGACTGCGTCCCAGCAATTTGCCGATTTCTGAGACGAGATCGCCGACCGAATGCTCTACGCCCGAACAAAGGTTGAAAACATCGAAAGCCGGTGTCAGATGGGGATCGTCGAGCAGTGCCAGAACGCCGGCCGCCGCGTCGTCCGCATGCATGTAGTCGCGGCGAGGCTGAAGATTTCCAAGTCGCAATACCGGCTCCGTCCCCGGGTCCGCCCGGAATTGAGCCAGAACGTCTGGAATCAGATGGGCATTAGGATCGTCGTGCGCGATGCTGTTGAAGAGTCGCGCCACGCGCCCGCGGCGTCCTTGGGCGCGGGAGCACCACAACCGCAACTGGCTCTCGTTGCAGAGTTTGGACAGCGCATAGTTGTCGCGTGCTTCGGTGGGGCTGTCGGCCTCGGTCAGCATCTCGCGGCCCCACGCGTAGACAGCGCCGCTGGATGCGATGACCACCTGTTGCAGACCAGTCTGCGTCGCGGCATGCAGCACGCTTTCGGTGCCTTCCACGTTCACCCGCAGACAATGCATGCGCTGTGTCTCGCATGTGGGAATGTGATGCACCGCCGCCAGATGAACGATGGCGTCCGCACGGAGATCCCTCAGCGCGGCCTCCACGGTGGCGGTATCGCACACATCAGCCACCACACTGAGGGTCAGTCCCAGCGGCATCGGCATGCCACTGGACAAATTGTCCAAGCCCGCCACGGCATCGCCACGGCGCAGCAAGGCGGAAACGAGGCGGCGCCCAATCATGCCGGCCGCACCGGTGACAAGCACCCGCCTCACGCTGAATCCTTGTCGTAAGCGATGGACGCACGCTCCGGCAGCAGCCTGCGCCGCAGGCCGGCGGGCAACCAGGCAAACAATGGGTCGCTATGGGCTGACCATGGCAGCTGCGCTGCGCTGTCCCTGCGACGCAGTGCCGCGTAGGACGCAAGCGCCAGAGACAGCACACCCAGGGTGCACAAGAACGCCGCCAAGGCCACCAGCCACGGCCGGCGCGACGGCACCGGCGCCGCCGAAATCGCCGGCTGGGCCTTGTAGCGCAATTGCTCGGCCTTGTATTGCAGTTGGCCCAAGGTCATCTGTATTTCGCTGCCAACCTGTTGCTGAGCCGCATCCACGGTGGCGTCGGGTGGAAACATCTCATGCTGGTTCAGCCGAAGCCAGTCCGCCAGCGCAGTCCCCGAATACAAGCTGCGCATGCGTGCATCGACCCGGCCGAGATAGCGCTGCTTCCAGTCCAGTTGTTCGAGTTCGCGCTGCCCCTTGCGCAGGCTGGCCCGTGTCTCCGCGACAGTGGACTGCAATGCGACCGTTTGCGCGAGCGGCGACAGGTACTTGCCGCCTCCATCGCCGACGGATACCACCGTGCTGAAACCGTTGCGCCGCAGCTCAGGGTACTGCTGCAGCAGCTTCTGCATCTCTTGGACCTGCTTCAGGTTTTGTTCGATGGAGAACTGTTGCCTGATCTGTTCGATCTGCAGACGTGCGCGCTGCTCAAGTACCTCGAGCTGCAGCTTGTCCAGGTATTCGCGCAGGTCCGACCACCACATGACCTGGCGGATGTGCTGCGCGATCAGTTCGAACTGCTGGGACGCCGCCGCGTCGTCGCGTACCAGGAGAGACACTTCCAGTCCCAGCGCGCCCACCTTTTTGGGATCGATGTTGATCTGCTCGCGGATGTCATCGCGCCCCACGGTGCTCCGGTAGCTCACGCGGGAACTCCAGTAGCGCGGTTGCTGAAACTGCATCAGCAATCGGTCTCGCTGTCCGGCAGGCAACTTTGCTTCGGCCAACGACGCAGCGACCAAATGCCGGTCCGACAGCATGGGCTGCAGCCTGCGCCACTGGTCCAGCGGCATCTGTGCCGTGTCCAGCAGGGCGACGGCGCTGTAGACCGGCACCAATGCGACGGCTGCCCCGGCGACCAAGGCAAACAGCAAAGCGACCGGGACCAGCAATCGGCCGAATTCGCGGTAAAAGCGCAGCAGTTCCAGCAGCAAGTCGGCCAGCGACACATCGTCGCCGCGCTCCCGCACGTTGTTCATCCCTGGCATCGGAATATGGGCCGGTGTTCAATGTATTTACAGGGGGTGTATCTTCCATCCGACACGATGCTGGGTCTCCATCGAGGTATGCGGCCAGAGGCGAGAAACGAAAACATCTTGCCACACAAATCTCACCGCAAAGGGATTCGCGGCTGTTCTGGCTTGTGCCGCCCAAACAGGCCTATGCACAGCGCGGCACACAGCATGGCTTCGGTTGCGATCACGGCCGTGGCCGCGCCCCGCGCGCCATGCTGCGGGGCCAGCAGCAGATTGAGGGCCAGGTTGGTCACTGCTGCCAAGCCCGCTCCCCATGCATAGCAACGTGCTCGATCCAGCGCGATCGCGGCCTGCGTCAGCACATAGTTGGGCAGCACGAAAACGAACGCCGCGAACAGCCAGCCCAGCAGCGATCCTGCCGACTGGTATGCAGGGCCGAACAGAAATTCGATCAGCCACGGACCCAGCCAGGCGCCGCCCAGGGCCAGCCCCAGGCCGGCGGCCCCTGCGGCGAACAAGCTGCGCCTTAGCAGCCTGCGCGCCGCGGCCGCATGGTCGCGGGTTTTGCGCAGGCGACGGAAAAAGAACAGCGCCAGTGGCATGGCCAGCAGCAGCACACCGTCGAACAGGCGATAAGCCGCAGCATACTGCCCAATCTCTGCAGGATCTGCCATCCTTTGCAGGATCACGATGTCGCTGCGCCGGTAAAGGCACGTGGCCAAATCGATCCACAGAAAGCCTGCCGCGGCGTGATAGAGCGGGGCAGGCGGCGGCCACCGGGTTCGATCGCGCACATCCTGCCCAAGTACGGCATACGCCAGCATCAGGCCTATCCCCCAGGCGCCGAACACGATGCCGGGCTCGGGCCCAAACAGCAGCACCCCGGAAATGATCGCCAGGGCACTCGACATGCGCGCTCCCGCCTGCCACCGGCCTTCGCGCTGCCACTGCCCCGCTGCCTTCAACTGCACCGATACCAACTGCGAGAGCGACACGGCAGCGAAGCACCACACAGCCGCAGGCAATGCGAGATCTGCGCCGAAAGGTATCAGCGCGAGACAGCCGCCTACGAGCAGCAACGTGGTCACCAGCAGGTGGCCTCGGGCCAGCCCCGGCAGCACCGCCTCGAACGACTTGAGGGCGGGGCTGGGTGAGACTTGCTCTCGCAGCACGAGAGTGCGCAGCCCTGCGTCCTGCGCAAGGGCCAGCAGCGTGGCCAAGTTCAGCAGGTAAGCATAGCGGCCGAAGCCGGACGGCTCCATGCGCCGCGCCAGCCACACAGACAGGGCCAGCGATATGGCCGCCGTCACAAGCACTGATAGCCACTGAGCCGACAGTGCCCAGACGCCTGCATGCCAACGACGCGGATTCAGTGAAGTCATGGTCGGTCCTCGCCGGCGAGCGTCATGGACCTTCCGTCCAGGCCGGCGAAACCTCATGCCAGAGTCCTTGTGCGCGAACCCTCCCTTGCTCCAGCAGGACGACTTGGTCCGCACGTTCCAGTAGCCCCAGCCGGTGGCCGATGACGACCACGGTCAACTGGCCATGCAGTTGCTCGATAGCGGCGTGGATACGTGCCTCGTTTTCGTGGTCCAGCGCGCTGGTGGCCTCATCGAGTATCAGCAGCGCCGGGCGCTGCAGCAGCGCGCGTGCCAGCGCCAGCCTCTGCCGCTCACCTCCGGACAGGCACACGCCGCGCTCGCCCACGATCGTGTCCCACCCCTGCGGCAATGCATGCACGAATCCGGCGGAGGCTTTTTCCAGTGCGGCGCGCAACATCTCATCGTCGGCTTGCGGTGCGGCAATGCGCAGATTGTGGTGGATGGTGTCATTGAAGAGGAATGTGTCCTGCGAGACGTACGCCACCGCCTGCCGCCACGACCTGCGCATCCTTCCGTCCAGCGGCACTCCATCGATCGCCAGACTGCCCTCGTCCGGACCCAGCAGACCGCACAGCACGTCGGCCAGCGTGCTCTTGCCGGAACCGGAAGCGCCAATGATCGCAGTAGTGGTGTGCACGGGGAGCGTCAAGGACACCGAGTTCAAGGCCGGCACTGTCCGTTCGGCATAGCGGACACTTACCGCACGCAGTGTTATCGACCTGCGCACCTGCGGCTGCGCAGCGGGCTGCGCAGCATCCGGCTCGGCCCACTCACGGGCCTGGCCGATCTGATGATCCATCTCGGTGAACGTCGGCAGCGCGTGCAGCCAGTACTGGTGTTGCTGGTGCGTTGCCGCCAAAAGAGGCAGCAGGCGCGCGAACACCAACACCAACGTCAGCAATTCGGCTACAGGCACCTGCCAGACCCGAAGCCCCAGGTAGATGTAGGCTGCAAGCAGCATCGCACCGCTACTGTGCAGCAACGCTTTTGACAAGCTCAGTGCGGATGCGAAACGCAGGTGCTGATCGCGCAGCGCGCTGGCGTCACGGGCGATCCAGGCCGCGTAGCGCGACTCGGCGCCCAGAATTTTGGCCAGTCGCAAACCGGCCAGGCTGTCTTGCAGGCTGGCATGGAGCCGCTTGCTGAACAAGGTCAACTGTCGGCCCAGCGCCAAGACACCTCGGCGTTGGCCGGCCAAAAGCGCCAGCAGCAGCGCTCCGCCCAGCGTCGATGCCAAGGCCAGCTTCCAGTCCAGCGTGAATCCTGCAAGCACATAGATCGCCGCAGTGGCAAAAGAGGCCAGCATCGCCAGACCGTGACCCAGTCCCACCCCCACACGGCTGGCATTGCTCAGCATCAGGCTGGCATGGTCTGCGGTGCGCTGCGCTTGGAGCCAACGCCATTGTGCGCCGAGCAACGCGGAAAAGCTGGCTTCGCGCAGGCGCTCGGCCACGTCCTGCTGAAGCCGTGCCGCAGCGCACTCGCGTGCATGCTGAACCACGTTGCGCAACAGCAGCAGCGCGCAGAAAGAAAGCAGCAGCCAGGGTAGCGACGCCGTCGCTCGCAGATCGAAAGCGGCGATGGCCTGGGTGGCCGCGCGTGCAACCATGCTCTCGCCGCCACCGGCGTCACCCTGCAAGGCACTGAGCAAGGGCACGAGCAGCAACACGCCCAGACCTTCACTGACACTGGTCAGAACCATCAGCAGGAACAACGAGACTCGACGCTGCGGACTCGCCCATGACATCAGCCGCATCAGGGCCCGAGCCGCCGTCATGGGGCCTTCCCGGGACGGCTGACGTAGCAGGCCACTCTGGTGAAGCGCTTTGCACCTGCGCCGCCAGTGACGCAAAAGTCTCCGGCGAGCACCCAGGAATGGGCTTGCAGTTGCGTCGCATCGGAACGCGCGACGCCGAAGCACACCATGTGACCAACCCGAAACAGGCAGAGAAAGCAATGCGCTGCCAGCGCCTGGGTCAGGCAGTTGGACTGCCACGGCGTGTGCCCGGAGGCCAGCCTGATGGTCCGCGCGATCTGCACCGCACGACGTTGCGCACGTTCGTCCGGCGCCGGCATGGGAGGAGGCACTGCCACGCTTTGACCCAGCCACGGTGCCAACCGGCGAAAACCCAGGCACCGCACCGCCGCACGGGCCGCACCCAGAAGCAGCCAGGCCGGCAGAAGCAGCCAGCGCTCGAAGCGCGGCAAATGCAGAAATGCCAGCACCCGGTCAAAGTGGGATATCTGGCGGCGCGGCGGTGGAGTCATGCACCACCTCGCCGAAGACCTGATTCGACGCATGCCCGAAGTTCGCAAGGCCATTCGGGCGCTAAGGCCGCACCTGCGGCGGCGCGCCTGTTCAGGAAGAGTGGCATCCCCCAATCGAAGTCGGTGGTTGGGCTGGTAAGGCTAGACACGTCTTCGCTTGGTCATGTGCTGGTGCGCGAGCCGCACCGCACGAACGCCCGGATAGGCCCACCGCAGATAGGGGGGGAGTGCCACGGCCGCGCGATCATCCTCCGTGGGAGCCAGCAGAAAGGGTATGAGCTGCAGACGTCCATGCCAACTGGATTCCAGCGACAGCAGCCGCAGCCCGTAGCGGACCATGCCCATCCGTGCGGCAAGGTCGGCACCGCGATCGGAGCCAAGCGCGTCCAGATGCGGCAGCAGTGCGTCGGCGGCGGGACGCGCTGCACGAAGCAGCAGGGCATGCGAACGGAATACCTCCGGCGTTGCGACACCGAGTGTGGCCTCGGCAAGCAGGACCGACATCGCCAGATGGCGCTCGGTCCCCAGGCGCTGCGCCAGGTCCAGCACCTTCGCCCAGTCCAGGGTGGTGCTGCGCATCGCCAAAGCCATGTCCGCCAGCCAGAATGCCCGGCACCAGTTGTGTTTTGTGCCATGGAACGCCGCATAAGCCACCGCTGCGGGCGCCGCCAGTGTGGAGACTTCAATGCCGCCCACCATCACCTTTGTGAGGTGCCGGTCCCACAGTTGCAGATTTTCCAGTTGGAACTGGCCGGGATTGTTGGCAAGACGGAGATGCAACTCCAGCACTACGCCACTCGTCGCGTGTCGCAGCGGCAAGGCATGGTTGTCGGCGCAGTATTGCTCCAGATCGGCTGCGGCGGCGGGATCCAGCCTGTAGCCCAGGGCCTGCAAATGCCGTAGTGCCGGGTTTCGGTCTGCCGCGGAGATCAAAATGTCGATATCGCAGGCTTCCCTGCGCTGCGTGGCTTCGAACAGCGCCGCATAACCCTGACCCTTGAGCAGGCAGTAGCGAAGGCCAGCCTGCTCAAGGGATGCCACGATCTCCCGCAATGCGGCCGTCTGTTGCAGCATTCGCAGTGTCATTTGGCGCTGGCGTTGGCGCAGAACGGCACGCAGCGTTTCTGGCATGCCCGGGGGCAAAGTATCGGCCGATGGCAGTGCAAGCGCCAGCCGATGCCGCGCCAGCGTATGCGTGAACGACCGTGCGTCGACCAGGGCCAGCGCTGCATCGGTGGGTGCCTTCGCTTCCGCTTGCCAAAGATACAGTGCGTAGCGGAACGCCGGCGACCATTGTGCCGATGTGTGCATCACGGGGTCGGGTGCCATTGATGCGGGCGATCTGTTGCCAGCGGGGTGCATAGAGCCCCGATGCGTTGCAGAGCGGTGCCCGGCATTGCCGTGGTGTGCGAGCTTGCGGTGACCTGTGGGGGCACCTTCATCATTGGGCCTGCAGGTTCTCTATGGGCGCTCGGTCAGCGGCGTAACCCAGCCGCTGC
Organism: Acidovorax sp. SUPP950; assembly: GCF_030158935.1. Taxonomy (NCBI): domain Bacteria; kingdom Pseudomonadati; phylum Pseudomonadota; class Betaproteobacteria; order Burkholderiales; family Comamonadaceae; genus Acidovorax; species Acidovorax sp. SUPP950. The sequence continues at coordinate 291,177 of NZ_BQXE01000002.1, forward strand.
ATGATGGTCCCGTGTTGTTCCACCAAGCGCTCGGCCTGATTGGGTTGCAAGGTCCCACGCCATGCACCCGCCCGGCCTTGGCGGAAGAAGCGCTGCTGCACCGCGCCGCGCTCGATGAAACCATGCTCCTCCTCCATGCTGCGCAGTGTCTGGAAATTGCACGCATTGACGGCACGCGCCACGCACTCGGAATCCGCTGGCAGACCCAGGAACTCCGCAAGCCGCGCGGCTTCTCGCAGCGGTTCGGCCAGCAAGGTCTCGTAGTGCAACAGCAATAGCGGACCCGGCGCATCGTCCAGCCAAGACCGCACGTGTTCCGACCAGGAGGCGAGGTGCTGCGAGGTCTGCGACCTGAATGCAGACATGCCACGGCCTACAGTGAATTCAGCATCGGCCATCCGCACAATGGCGGTCTCCACATCCACGCCCATGTGGTCGGCCCATGAAGGAGCGATGTCGCGCGGATCGCGCACGATGTAGACTGTTCCCAGGGTGGCGTCTGCGGGGAACAGCGTTGCGTCATAACGGTCATGTACTTTCAGCATGCCGTGGTGCTGCCCTGCACAGAGCCGGTAGGCCTGCAACCGCATTGCGCGCAGTTCGTCGGGATTCAGATCCTCGCTTGCCACATCCACATAGGCTTCCAGCCAGGTGCGCACGGCGGCATTGGGCAAGGCTTTGCCCAGCCCGTGCAGTTTCACGGGCGCCCCCTGCGCTTGGAGACTGGCGATCAAACACCGCACCCACGTGTTGCCCGATTTAGGGTACGAGGCGATCCAGAAAATGCCACGGCGGTTCATGTGGCGAAGTTCGCTTCGATCAAATCAGCAGTTGCATCAAGTGCATCGAAGCTTCGCGGACGATGCAATTCCCAGACGGGGGTTAACCGTCCAATTGCAGCTGCCTGGGCGAATGTGGCCGCACGCAGGCCCAGGCGTTGAGCGACTTGCGGCCGTGAGAGATAGCTGTGCAGTATCGGCAAGGCTTCCGAAGGTGTGCAATGCTTCAATAGAGAGGAGGGCGCATCGCGCAGCACCAGTACCGCATCCAACTGTTGCGTCGAAACATCGAAGCCCGCGTGCGGCCGCAAGTCGTACTTGTTCATGCCGGGCCGTATCTGCGGCAGCCCATCCACAGGAAGTTCCAGCGCATCCATCGTTTCGCGCCACAGTTTCAGCCGCGGGAAAGCGGGCAGCACCTCAATGCCGCGGTCCTCGGACGTCTGCAAAACGGTCAGGTCGTCGCTCAGGAGGCAATGGCCTCGCCGGAGCAGCACTGCGGCGAGCGTGGACTTGCCAGCACCGCTGTGCCCCGCAATGGCCAGTGTGCGTGTCCCGACACGCACACATGCTGCATGCAGCGGAAAGAGGCCACGCTGAAGGCACAGGTAGGCAAGTGCCGATCCGAGCAGAAACAAGCGCCATCCCTCGTCTTGTGTTTGCAGACGATCCACCCGTATGGAGCGGCCGTCCCAGATGAGGATGCGCACCAAATTCTGAATGCTCAACAGAATGCTTCCATCCGGACTCACGCTCAACCAGGGCGCTGGCCCTTCAAAGCCGTCAAGCCGCTCAAGCACGGGCCCTTCTTCGATGATGAGGTCTTCTCCCGCACCGGTTCCCGTCCATTCGGGCAACTCAGGCAGGAAAATTTCGCTGCGAACGTGCCATCCGCATAGTTGGTAGTTGTATAGGCTCACAGGCAAGGTCCCTGGTCGGATGTTGCAATCGCCCTGGTTGCGCCGCTGTTCAATGGCTTATGTCGACTGCGCCGGCATCGTGAAGGGTGCCGAGCAACGTGGCCACATCCGCCTCAATGCTGGTTCTGGATGCTTCGTAGGTCTCGCTCAGCCCGTCGCACAAGGTACTGAACGTGCAAGGCGTTGCGATGCGCGACCACACATCCCGTCCGATCGGATCCAAGGCCAGATAGATGGAACGTCCGGCGATCATGATGACCAGTTCCTCGCCCATGTCAGCAGCGAGGCAATCCGGGGTTTGGGCAATCAAGGCATCCGAATCGACGTTCATCCGTGGCTTCTTTCGTTCAAAAAAGGGCACATCGCTCAGGAACACAGGAGTTCAAATTCTATAGTGGCATTTCGGAGTGCTCACTGGATCCCTTTGCCCGATGGAACACCTGAGGGGAGGGGGCGGCGCCGGAATACTGCCTCGTCATCCCCCTGTTGTGTAAGCCGCCGGTTGTCCGGGCCAAAAAGGGGCGTGTCCGCCCGTGCCGGTGTCGGCACGCGCAGGACCGGGTCGAACCAGCGTGCCGCGCGGGCGTCGCGCAGCCGGAAGTTGGCATGACGCAGTACCAGGAGGCCGCCAGGTCGCAAACAGCGGGCAAAATCTTCCAACTGGGCATCGAAATCCTGGAAGCGAATGAGATGGTCGCAGCATTCGCCGCGGTGCCTGGCCAAGTCGCCCCGCCGCATCACAGCGAGGCAGAAGATCGCATCGTACGTGGCGGTAGCCTCCGCAGCGGTATCGCCTGCCACGCGAAATCGCATGCCGGGATCCGGCTGCCCCTGCTGCTGTTGAAGGCATCGGGCAATGTGGCCTGGATGGATGTCCAGGCCCGTGATGTCGGCGTGGGGAAAGTATTGGCGCAGGCTGAGGACTTCCTCGCCCGTGGAGCAGCCGAATGAAAGCAGTCTGGGAGACGCGCAGTCGGTCAGTGCTTCACGTACGAACGCGAACAGGCGAGGATATCGATTCATCGAAGTGGTGCCGTAGTCTTGGAACAGCGGTGCCGAAGAGGTCAGTCGCAGCCAAACGTAGCTGCGGCCCTCGCGATGACGCAGCGCGCGGTAGAGCAGGCGCCCTCCGGCGCTCTCCAGCAGACTGCGCCAGTCAAAGACGGACCAACTCATGGAAACGGTTTTTTGCCACACCACGCCCTGAGTACATTGGGCAGGGTGCTGACAGTCCTGGTGTGGCGGTCGATCCAGCAAAGCCGGGCGTCGAGAAGGTGCATGGGCGATCCAACATTGGCGAACAGTGATTTACACGGCTCGCGTGCGGGGCTTGCCAGCAAGCCGTCGTATCATCGACCCGATGGTGCGGCAGGCGCCGCGTTTCGCGACTGAAACTGCAAGGATACTGAGATGAACGAACAAAATCCTCCCGTGCGTAACGATCAGCCGGCGCAAGTTGTGCGCAAGGCCTGGACAGCGCCAGTGGTCTCGTTTCTGGCGATTGAAGAGACAGCGAATGGTACGTTCGGTGGCAATGACGGCGTTGGCGCTAGCACCGGTTCATGAGTGCAGCAGTTGCTGTCGCCACGAGTTGAATGAGTGACTTTGCTGGAATCTGGCAACTGGACGGAAAGCCCGTACCCCCTGAGTGGCTCGTCACGCTGGGGGGCGAATTAGAGGGGCGGGGCATCGGACCTCCCGCAATCTGGCACGGCGGCGACATGGCTATGGTGCACCGCCAGCACTTTTTCACAGACGAAGACCATTGTGAAACCATGCCGCGGGTCGGTGACTCGGGCGCAGTGCTGGCGGCAGACGTTTGCCTGGGGGCACGTACTGAACTGGCCACTGCGCTGGGCGCAACGGCACACCCCGCACGTCCCGACAGTGATCTGATGTTGGATGCTTTGCAGCGGTGGGATATTCATGCGCTGTCGCGTCTTCATGGATCCTTTTCACTGGCGTTCTACAGTCCCAGGCGGCGGCAGCTGGTGCTTGCGCGTGACCCGCTAGGACAGCGCTCGTTGTTCGTGCATCGTGGGCCGCGCATGATCGCGTTTTCCACGCGGTTGAGGGCTTTATTGGCGATCCCCGGGATTTCACTCGATCTGGACGAGCAGGCCTTGGCCGATCAGCTCGTGATGGACCCGTCGTGTGCCTCACGCACGATCTACCGCGCCATTGACAGGGTGCCGATGGCGCATTTCATGGTGCTGACATCGGAGACGACCCATAGCGAACGATGGTGGCGGCCACCCGAGGCAGGCTCGTTGCGCCTGGGGAGTGATGCAGAGGTCGAGGCGGCTGCAGCCGAGGTGCTCGACCGTGCCGTCGCCGATGCGTTGCGGGCGCGGGGGGCCGTGGCAGCGTGCCTCACCGGAGGGCTGGACAGCGGCTCGATAGTGCTTTCGGCCGCACGGCAGCTGGCACCGGCACCGTTGCTGACCCTCACGAGGGTTCCGCGGGTGGAAACTGCCAGGGCCAATGCAACCCACTATTACGATGAATCGCCCCGTGCGCGCCTGCTCGCTGCCAGCCGCTCCAACATCGACTGGCACCCCGTGGGTGATGATGACGACGATTGGGGCGAACACGATCCGGAGCGCTGGTGGAAGGAAAGCGGCCAGCCAGCACGCTCGCCGCTGAACATGGCCTGGTTCTTTCCGCTTTACCGTATGCTGCATTCGCGCGGTGGGCGCGTTTTGATCGGTGGTGAGCTGGGCAATTCATTTTTCAGCTACGACGGCCTGTCGCGCCTTTCGCAACTGCTGCGCGACGGCGATTGGCAAACGTTGACGCGGCAGACGCGTGCCCTGGCGAAGGCCGAGGGGTTGAGCGCGCGCAAAGCCTTTCAGCGCTATCTGCTGCGGCCATTTGCCCCGACGACGCTTCTGCGTTACTGGCATGGCCTGCCAGCGGCGGTATGGGAGCGTCACGGGGCCCTGCATCCCGCACTGGCGCAGGAGCTCGGCATGCACCAAAAGCTGGACCGCGGTCGCTACAGGATTCGATTGGGTGGAAGCCATCGATCGTTGAGCGTGCTGCGTGAATGGCTCCTGGGCAATGCCGCTGCGATGGACGGATGGGGTGCGCTGCGTGCCATATCCGGCACCGACGTGCGCATGCCCCTGGGCGACCGGCGGGTGATCGATTTCTTCGGTGCTTTGCCGCTGGACCAGTTTCTGCGCGATGGCATTCGCCGCTCCCTGCCTCGGCGCCTGCTGGCGGCACAAGGCGGTCCAGCCGAGGTGCATGCCAATCGCGCGGTGGGTGTGCAGCACGGTGACTGGTTCGCGCGCTTGAGCGCGCAGCGAGGAGCACTGCAGCAGCAACTCGATCGGTTGCACACGTCTCCTCTCGCGTGCCGTGTACTCGATCTGCAGCGGCTGCAAGGCCTGCTCGACGCCTGGCCCCACGATGCGCTCTCTGCTGAACCAAGGCGCGAGGAATATCTCAACGTGCTCTCGCACGGTTTGCAAATGGGCGGTTTCCTGGCTTGGCGAGAGCGCCGCTAGAGTGGAGGCCCATCGAACCGCCGCCCTGGCAAGCTGGGAGCATCAGGACGACTGGCATGGGTGAACCTCCAGGCGCCGCAGTGCCAGCATGGCTTGCGTGAAGCCTTCAACGCATTGCACTGGCTGGGCCGAGGAAAATCCATCTTGCGCATGCTTCCCGATGCTGCGCGGTAGCGAGGGCTGCATCGCGTTGAGCGCATCTCTTTCGACGTATGGCACCCCGACCGGCGAGCAAGGACTTGGCAGCGGCAGGAGGTTCATCTCACGCTCTCGACGGTACCGCTTCCAGGTGAGGCCTTGGCCAGAAGAAAATCAATACAGGTGCGCACCGCCCGCGTCTGGTGGCGGTTGGGCAGATACAGCAGGTACATGTGGGTGCCGAAGATGCTCAGGCGGTACTCGTCCAGCGTGGTCAGCACCTCGCCGCTTTCCAGCTTGTCCTGCACCACGTAGTCCGGCACCAGACCGACTCCGATGCCGGCCAGGATGCCCTGGCGCAGGAAAGGGAAATGCTCGGAGATCAGCGTGGGCTCCAGCATCACCTCATTCCGTTCGCTGCCTTGGTAGGCCGCCAGGCGCAGTTGCCGCCCGGTCACGCCGGCGGTGATCACAGGGCTGGTGCGCAGGGCGTGCAGGGTGCGCGGCAGCCCGTGGCGATGAGCATAGTCGAGGGAGGCGCAGGCGAGGTAGCGCACGGTGCCCAGGCTGCGGGCCACCAATGACAGTGGCGGCTCCTGCACCACGCGGATGGCGATATCGACTTCGTCGCGCAGATTGTCGGCGCGGTTCTCGAACAGCACGTCCAGCACGATGCCCGGGTAAGCGCGCTTGAACTCGATCAGCCAGTCGCTCACCACGATCTGTCCATAGCCGCTGGGTACGCTGATGCCCACGCGGCCCTGCAAGCCCTGGCCCAGGGTGGTGATGGCTTCACGCGCGGCCAGCATCTCGTTGTGGATGGTGCGTCCGTGCTGGTAAAGGCGCAGGCCGATCTCCGTGGGCTCCACGCGGCGCGTGGTGCGCTGCACCAGCTGCACGCCCACGTCCTTCTCCAGCTTGGCGAGGTGGTAGCTCACGTTGGCGCGCGTCATCTTCAGCTTGCGGGCGGCCTGGCTCAGGTTGCCGCTGTCGATGATTTCCACCAGCAGGGTCAGCGATTGGGAGTCCATGTCTCAAGCGTATTGGTTTAAATCATTTGACAGTCTGTCAATGATTCATGGGATTGTTAGAAATCATTGTCGCCGCAAGAATGGATGCTGGACGTTCCAGATTCATAACAAAGGAGACAAACGCATGACCCGTGAGGCAGCGGCTTCCGTCGTTCAAACCCGCCAACAAGGCGATGTGCTGGTGGTCGGCATCCACAATCCGCCCGTCAACGCCTTGGGCGCCGCCGTGCGCCAGGGCCTGTTGGCTGCGGTGGCGCAGGCCGAAGCCAGCGCAGCGGTGAAGGCCGTGCTGATCGTGGGCGAGGGCAAGGCGTTCATCGCTGGTGCCGATATCCGTGAATTCGGCCAGCCTGCCGTGCTGCCGTCGCTGCCTGAAGTCTGTGCACGGATCGAGGCGTGCACCAAGCCGGTCGTCGCTGCCATCCATGGTGCTGCGCTGGGCGGAGGGCTGGAGGTGGCGCTGGCGGCCCATTACCGCCTGGGCTTGCACAACGCTGCCGGTGGTGCGCAATTGGGCCTGCCCGAAGTGAACCTGGGCCTGCTGCCAGGCGCTGGAGGCACGCAGCGTGCGCCGCGCCTGATGGGTGCCAAGGCCGCAGCCGAACTGATGCTGAGCGGCAAGCCCATGTCGGCACGGGCGGCGCTGGCCGCAGGCCTGTTGGACCAGTGCGTGGAGGGCTCCGATGCCACGGCTGCAGGCTTGGCCTTTGCCAACGCCTTGCTGGCCCAGAACGCTCCGGTGCGCCGCACGCGCGACCTGCCCATTCCGGACGCGGCTGCGGCGCTGGCCGATCTGGACGCGTTGGCAATCGACACGGCCAAAAAGAGCCGAGGCTTGTTTTCACCCTCGAAGATCGTCGAATGCGTGCGCGCCGCAGTCGACTTGCCGTTCGACGAGGGACTGGCCAAGGAGCGCGCGCTGTTCGTGGAGTGCCTGAACAGCCCACAGCGCGCTGGCCTCATTCATGCGTTTTTTGCCGAGCGCGAGACTGCCAAGATCCCCGAGGCCCGGGCCGCAGCGCCGCGCACTGTCGATCGGATCGCCGTCATCGGGGGCGGCACCATGGGCGCGGGCATTGCAGTGTCTGCACTCGATGCCGGATTCTCGGTGGTGATGTTGGAGCGTGATGCCGAGGCCATCGCGCGGGGCCAGGCCAATGTGGAAAAAGTCTATGACGGCCTGATCGCCAAGGGCCGCATGAGTGACGAGGCCAAGGCTTCCATCCTGGCACGCTACGTGCCGACCACCCGCTATGAAGACATCCAGGCGGTGGACCTGGTGATCGAGGCCGTGTTCGAGGACATCGAAGTCAAGAAGGCCGTGTTCAAAGAGCTGGACCGTGTCTGCAAGCCCGGTGCGGTGCTGGCCACCAATACCTCGTACCTCGACATCGATGCCATTGCGGCGGCCACCTCGCGCCCGCAGGATGTGATCGGTCTGCACTTCTTCAGCCCGGCCAACATCATGAAGCTCCTGGAAATCGTGGTGCCGGCCCGGGTCGCCCCCGACGTAGTGACGACGGCCTTCGAATTGGCCAAGCGCATGAAGAAGACTCCGGTGCGCGCTGGCGTGTGCGATGGCTTCATCGGCAACCGCATCTTGGCGGTGTACAAGCAGGCCGCCGACTTCCTGATGGAAGACGGCGCTTCGCCCTATGAGATCGACGCTGCGTTGCGCGGCTTCGGCTACCCCATGGGCCCTTTCCAGGTGACCGACCTGGCGGGTGGCGACATCGGCTGGGCGACGCGCAAGCGCCGCGCTGCTACGCGCGACCCGAAGGCCCGCTATGTGGAGATCGCCGACCGAATTTGCGAGCGCGGCTGGTTCGGTCAGAAGACAGGCCGGGGCTTTTATGTGTGCCCACAGGGCGCCCGCGCGGGCCAGCCCGACTCCGAGGTGCTGGCCATCGTCGATGCCGAGCGCGCCAGGAAAGGCATCACGCCGCGCAGCTTCACCCCGGAAGAGATCGTTCGCCGCTACATGGCCGCGATGGTCAACGAAGGCGCCAAGGTCGTGGACGAGGGCATCGCCCTGCGCCCGCTGGATGTGGACGTGACCTTCCTGTCGGGCTACGGGTTCCCGCGTTTTCGCGGCGGACCGATGAAGTACGCCGACATGGTGGGGTTGGACGCCATCCTGGCAGACATCCGCGAGTTCGCGAAGGAGGACCCGCTGTTCTGGCAGCCTGCGCCATTGCTGGAAAAGCTGGTGGCCGAAGGCCGGAACTTCGACAGCCTGAACCAAGCTGTGGCAAAGGCCTGAGACGGGCGCTGTCGGTCGAAATCAAAACTGAGAGCGTTTGCTGTTGGACTGTCGGCAGATTCAGATGCCTTTGGCGCTGGGTCTTCCGTGGCGCCAGCGCAAGCCGCTACTGAAAACGCAGTGAACCACCCACCGAGACAAGAGAAAAAAATGCGCGAAGCCGTCATCGTTTCCACCGCCCGCACGCCCCTGGCCAAGTCCCACCGCGGCGAGTTCAACGCCACCCCTGCGCCCCAGTTGGCGGCGTATTCGGTCAAGGCCGCCGTGGAGCGCGCGGGTATCGACCCTGGGATGATCGAGGACCTCATCCTGGGTTGCGGCAATCCCGAGGGCATGCAGGGCAAGAATCTGGGCCGCCAAACGGTGTTGCGGGCCGAGCTGCCGCTGTCTATCGCTGGCACCACGGTCACGCGTTTCTGCGCTTCGGGTCTGCAGGCGCTGTCCATCGCTGCCGGCCGTATCGTTGCCGAAGGCGTGGATGCCATGATCGCTGGCGGGGTGGAAAGCATCTCGGGCGCGCGCGCCCTGGGCACCCCGGCCGACCTGGACCCCTGGCTGGTGGAGTGCAAGCCCGAGTTGTTCATGGCCATGATCGACACGGCCGACATGGTGGCCCAGCGCTATGGCATCACGCGCGAAGACCAGGACGCCTTCTCGCTGCAGAGCCAGCAACGCACCGCCGCCGCGCAAGACAAGGGCGTGTTCGCCGAGGAAATCATCGCCTGCGCCGCACGCATGGCCGAGAAGAACAAAGACTCCGGGGAGGTCACCTACCGCGACGTGATCGCCACCCGGGACAATTGCAACCGCCCCGGCACCACGCTGGAGGGGCTGGCCAAACTTGAACCCGTCAGAGGCGAGGGCCACTTCGTGACAGCCGGCAATGCCTCGCAGCTGTCCGATGGATCCAGCGCTTGCGTGCTGATGGAATCCAGGCAGGCCGAACGCCTGGGCCTGCAGCCCCTGGGCGTCTTTCGAGGCATGGCCGTGGCGGGCTGCGAACCGGACGAGATGGGCATCGGCCCGGTGTTCGCAGTGCCGAAGCTCCTGAAGCGCCATGGGCTCACGATGGATGACATCGGGCTGTGGGAGCTGAACGAAGCCTTCGCCTCGCAGGCCCTGTACTGCCAGCGGCAACTGGGCATTCCCATGGAACGCCTGAATGTCAATGGGGGAGCCATCTCCATCGGCCATCCTTTCGGTATGACGGGCGCGCGCCTGGCCGGCCATATCCTGCTCGAAGGCCGGCGCCGCAAGGCGAAGTACGGCGTGGTGACCATGTGCATCGCTGGCGGCATGGGAGCGGCCGGCCTGTTCGAGATGTATTGATGCCCCTGAATCGCTGTGCGCCGTCTCCCCGGCAGGGGCGAAAGGCGCTTGGTTCCAGGGATGACTGAGGAAATAGCAAATGGATCTCCAATTCACACCGCAGGAAGAAGCCTTCCGCACCGAAGTGCAAGCCTTCCTGAAGGCCGAGTTGCCGGTGCGCATCGCTACCAAGGTCAAGGCCGGACAGCGACTGACCAAGGCCGACCAGGAGGAGTGGCACGCCATCCTGAACGCGCGCGGCTGGCTGGCCAACCACTGGCCGCAGGAGCACGGCGGCCCGGGCTGGAGCGCGGTCGAGAAGTTCATCTTCGATACCGAATGCGCACTGGCCGGTGGCCCGCGCATCGTGCCGTTCGGCGTGAGCATGCTGGGCCCGGTACTCATCAAGTACGGCAATGAAGCGCAGAAGCGTTACTGGCTGCCGCGCATCCTGAGCGGCGCCGACTGGTGGTGCCAGGGCTATTCCGAGCCCGGCGCGGGCTCGGACCTGGCCTCGGTCAAGACCATGGCGGTGCGGCAGGGCGACCATTACGTCGTCAACGGCCAGAAGACCTGGACCACCCAGGGCCAGCACGCCAACATGATCTTCTGCCTGGTGCGCACCCAACGCGAAGCCAAGGCCCAGGCCGGCATCAGCTTCCTGCTGGTGGACATGAACAGTCCCGGCGTGGAGTTGCGCCCGATCCGCACACTGGACGGCGATCACGAGGTCAACGAAGTCTTCTTCACCGACGTGAAGGTGCCCGTGGACAACCTGGTAGGCGAGGAGAACAAGGGTTGGACCTATGCCAAGTACCTGTTGACCTATGAGCGCACGGGCATCGCGGGCGTGGGTTTTTGCATCTCGGCCCTGGCCAAGCTCAAGATCATCGCTGCCAAGGTGCAAAAGAACGGCAGGCCCATCGACCGGGACCCGCTGTTCGCCGCGCGCATGGCCCGCGTCGAGATCGACCTGGAGAACATGAAGACCACCAACCTGCGTGTGATTGCCGCCGTGGCCGGCGGCGGGGTGCCGGGCGCGGAAAGCTCCATGCTCAAGATCCGCGGCACCGAGATCCGCCAGGAGATCCTCTCGCTGATCCGCCGCGCCATGGGCCCTTATGCCGCCCCTTTCATCGAGGAAGCGCAGTACGAGGGCTACACGCAAGCGCCGGTGGGCCCGCAGGAGGCTGCAACGGCCGCCGCCAACTACTTCAACTACCGCAAGCTGTCGATCTTCGGCGGCTCCAATGAAATCCAGAAGAACATCATCTCCAAGATGATTCTCGGCCTGTAGCCATGCAAGACCCCTTGAGTCGTTTAGCGCCTGCCCCTTGCGAGGAGACGACCTGCGCGGTGGCCGCTTTCGGGCCCCATGGATTGAGAAAGAGCTTCCTATGAACTTCGTACACACCGAAGACCGCCGCATGCTGGCGGACAGCCTGAACCGCTTCATCGCCGAGCAGTACGGCATGGAGCGCCGCAACCAGCTCGCCTATGGCGACGAGGGCCACAGCTCCGCCCTTTATGCCCAGTTCGCAGAGCTGGGCGCCATCGGTGCTTTGTTTCCCGAAGCCGCAGGAGGATTTGGCGGCGGAGGTTTCGACATCAGCGTGGTGTTCGAAGCCCTGGGCAGAGGCTTGGTGGCTGAGCCCCTGCTGGGGGCCCTGGTCGTGGGCCAGGCGCTGATCGCGGCGGGCACCGAGGCGCAGAAAGCCAGGGTGCAAGACATTGCCGCCGGTGGCGTGGTCGCTGCTTTGGCCCACGACGAACCCGGCAGCCACTACGAGCTTTCCAATGTCTCGGCGACAGCTGTCAAGACCGCCCAGGGCTGGGTGCTGAACGGTGCCAAGTCGGTGGTGGCATTTGGTGGAAAGGCCGATCTGCTGCTGGTTTCCACACGCACGGCGGGCAGCCCGTTCGACACCGCCGGCATCAGCCTGTTCCTGGTAGATGGCAGTGCGGCTGGCATCGCCAAACGCGGCTACAGCCGGATTGACGGCGGCCGTGCGGCTGAACTGACGTTCACCGATGTGCAGCTTGGCTCCGAAGCGCTAGTGGGCCAGGAAGGGGAGGGCTACGCGCTGCTAGAGCTCGTGCAGGGCTATGCGCTGCTGGCACTGGCGGCCGAAGCCCTGGGGGCCATGGATGTGGCCAAGCAGAGCACTCTGGAGTATCTGCAAACGCGCAAGCAGTTCGGCGTGGCCATCGGCACCTTCCAGGCCCTCCAGCACCGCATGGCCGACCTGTTGCTGGAGGTAGAGCAGATGCGTTCGGCCGTCATCAACGCGGCCGACGCCATCGACAACGCGCGGGGCGGGGCGCGCGAACGCACTTTGTCGGCTGCCAAGTACACCGCAGGCTATGTGGGCGCGCTGGTCGCGGAGGAAAGCATCCAACTGCACGGCGGTATCGGCATGACCTGGGAGTTGCCCCTGTCGCACTACGCCAAGCGCCTGGTGCTGATCGACCATCAGTTCGGCGACGAAGACCACCACCTGGCCCGGTTCATCGCTCTGGGCGCGGCATCCGCTGATTCCTCGAAAGGACGGCCATGACAGAGACCACCCCGCCTTTGCTGCAGCGGCGCGATGGCGCCGTGCTGGTGCTGAGCAACAACAACACGGGCGCGCGCAATGCGCTGTCGCCCGCCTTCTACGCCGCGCTGACGCAGGCCTTGGCTGACGCGCAGACCGATCCCTCGGTGGGCGCTGTCGTGCTGACCGGAGAGGGCGGCCATTTCTGCGCGGGTGGCGACCTGAGGCAGTTGGCCAAACGGCGTGAGTTGAGCGTCGAACAGCGACGCGAGAAGCTCGAAGGCCTGCACGACCTCATCCGCGCCGTGCGCGACTGCGAGAAGCCCGTGATCGCTGCAGTGGAGGGCGCCGCCGCGGGTGCTGGCCTGTCCCTCGCCCTGGCGTGTGACATGCTGGTGGCGGCGCGCGATGCCGTGTTCTCCGTGGCCTATGTGAAGGTCGGCCTCACTCCCGACGGCGGTGCGACGGCGTTCCTGGCCGAGTTCGTTTCCCGTCAGGTGCTGACCGAGTTGTGCCTGACGGGCGAGCGTCTGTCGGGCGAACGCCTGCATGCCCTGGGTGCGGTCAACCGCCTGGTCGAACCGGGCAAGGCTCTGGCAGGTGCTGTGGCACTGGCCACCAGCGTGGCGGACGGTCCGCAACGGGCGATGGCACGCATCAAGGCCTTGTGCCGTACTGCGCCCCATGCGTCGCTGGAGGAACAGCTGGAAAGTGAAGCCCGCTTCATGGTGATGTCGCAAGCCACCGAAGAGTCGCGCGAGGGTATCGGCGCGTTCCTGGAAAAGCGCACGCCGGACTTCGCACCGCTGCGCGGTGCGGACTGACGCACGCATGCCCACTACGACCAACACAGGAGACAACACCATGACCGCCCCAGACCCGTCACAGGACATCGATTTTCCGCTGGAAGGCGTGCGCGTGCTCGATCTGTCGCGCGTGTTCGCCGGGCCGCTGTGCGGCCAGGTGCTGGCCGATTTCGGCGCCGAGGTCATCAAGGTCGAGCACCCGGGCCGCGGCGATGACACGCGCGACTGGGGCTTGCGCATCGGCAAGACCGAGACCACTTACTACAACAGCATGAACCGCAACAAACGGTCCATTACGATGGATCTGCAAAGCCCCGAGGGCCTGCAGATCATCCGTGACCTACTGCCGCAGTTCGATGTCGTCATCCACAATTTCAAGACCGGTGGGGCCGAGAAGCTGGGCCTGGGCTACGAGCAGTTGAAGGCGCTGCGGCCTGGCCTGATCTATTGCGCAGTGGCTGGCTACGACAGCAGCGGCCCGGAGGCCAAACGCCCTGGCTACGACTTGGTGATCCAGGGCGAGACGGGCCTGATGGCGCTCAACGGCGAGGCCACGCAGCCACCGCTGAAATTCGGCGTGGCTGTGGTGGACCTGATGACCGGCATGTACGCCGCGCAGGCCGTGTTGGCGGCGCTGTTTCGCCGGGAGCGCACTGGGCACGGCCGGCTCATCGAAATGGCTTTGTACGACTGCGGCATCATGGTCACAGGCTACTACGGCCTCGACGCCATGCAGCTGGGCCGCGATCCGGAGCGCTACGGCAATGCGCACCCATCCATCGTTCCCTACGGCATGTACGACGCGGCCGATGGTCCGTTGATCATCGCCGTAGGCAACAACGCGCAGTTCGACAAGTTCTGCCGCCAGGTCATCGAGCGGCCCGACATCGTGGAAGACCCGCGCTTTTCCACCAACGTGAACCGGGCCAGGAACCGCGTTGAACTGGGCCCCTTGTTGAAGGCACTGATCCATGCCTTCCCGCGCGATCTGCTGCTGGAGCGCCTCACGGCCGCCGGCATTCCCTGCGGCCGTGTGACGGGGTTGCATGAGGCGCTGACCAGCGAGAGAACTCGCCGCAGCGGCCTGCTGCGCGACATGCCGCACCCCGTGGTCGGAACCACGCCCGTCTTTGCACCTCCTTACCGCATGGACGGCCAGCGCCTGCCCATCCGCAGCGCGCCGCCCACGCTGGGCGAGGGCACACGCGAGGTGCTGCACCGCCTGCTGTCGATGAGCGACGCCGAACTGCAGCAACTGCAGCAGCGCGGCGTGCTGACCCTGCCGGACGATTCGCCACCGGCCTGAAGGCCTTCCATTTCACCGCCCGGTCCCTTGCGAAAACACCGCATCAGATGGTGCATGGGGCCGTTTTCATCCCTTGACGACGATCGCACTGATCCAGGAGACAACGCTATGGGAATCCAATACAACCGCCGCAACCTGCTTCAGGGGCTGGCGGCGCTGGGGGGCACCAGCCTGCTTGGCCAGGCCGCAGCGCAAACCGCCAAAGCAGCCTGGCCGACCAAGCCCATCCGGCTGATCGTGCCCTTCAACGCCGGGGGGGCGACGGACATCATCGCCCGCACGGTGGGCGAAGCGCTGGAAAAACGCGTGGGCCAGCCCGTGGTGGTGGACAACCGGGGTGGTGCCGCCGGCATCCTGGGTACCGACGCAGTCGCCAAGGCCGCACCGGACGGGCACACCCTGCTGGTATCGCTCAGCACATCGATGCTGATCAACCAGTTTCTGTACACCAAGCTGCCCTACGACCCGCAGAAGGACATCACGCCCATCACCCAGATCGCGGCAGCGCCCGTCACGCTGGTGGTGCACCCGTCGGTGCCCGCGAGCAATATGAAAGAGTTGCTGGCCTACGTGAAGGCCCACAAGGGCAAGCTCTCGTACGGTTCCTGGGGCGTGGGTTCCTACGCGCACCTGGCCGGGGCCTACATGAGCAAGACGATGGACGCTGACATGACCCACGTGGCTTACAAGGGCGAGGCACCCATGATCCAGGAGCTGATCGGCGGCCAGCTGCAGCTGTGCTTCTCCAGTGCGCTGAACACCAAGCCCTTCATCGATGCGGGCCGCCTGAAGGCCATCGGCGTGACGGGCAAGCAGCGCATGGACATTCTGCCCACGCTGCCCTCCATCTACGAGCAGGGGGTGCCGGACGATGCGTATGCCATCTTCGGCTGGGTGGCCATGGGTGCCCCTGCCGGACTGCCCAAGGAGATCGTGGACCAGCTCTACGGCCACCTGCGCGAGATCGCCAAGGACCCGAAGGTGCTGGAGCGCACCGTTGGGGCCGGCTTCATGCCCCTGATGAACAGCCCGGAAGCCTTTCGCGAGAACTACCAGCGCGACATGCCTGTCTGGAAGGCTTTGGTCGACGAAGCTGGCGCCAAGCTCGACTGAAACCTGGCGGCCGCAGCTCAGCAACGAGTCAGTGGCTGCCCCTGCAATGACTGACCTATGGATTGACGGGAAACACCATGCCTTTGCCTCACAAAACGTTTCTTGCCTGCACGCGCCGGAACACCCTTCTGGCGCTGGCCGCCGCCCCCTGGCTTTTCGGGAGCGCCAGCGCGCAGCAAGCGGCGGCCGTCTGGCCGACCAAGATGATCAAGCTGGTGGTGCCTTTTCCGGCAGGGGGGCCCACGGACACGGCTTCGCGCATCGTCGGGCAGAAGCTGGCCGACCGGTTGAAGCAGTCCGTAGTGGTGGACAACCGTCCTGGTGCCTCGGGCTCCATCGCCGCCTCCCAGGTGGCCAAGGCCGACCCGGATGGCTACACCTTCATGATGCTGGCCACTCCGACCTTGCTGGCCCCGCATCTCTACAAGAAGCTGAGTTACGACACGGTGAAGGATTTCACCCCCGTCGCCACGGTCTATGACCTGCCCATCGTGGTGGTGGTCAACCCGGCGCAGTTGCCGGACGTGACCGACCTGCGCACGCTCATTGCCCACGCCAAGGCGCAGAAGACGCCGCTCAACTACACCAGTTCCGGGACCGGCAGCTTTGGCCATCTCAGCATGGAGTTGCTCAAGCAGATGGGCCATTTCGATATGCAGCATGTGCCCTACAAGGGCGGCGTTCCTGCCATCACCGACACCATCGGCGGCCAGGTGCCCATCATGTATGCCGACCTGGTCGCTGCACTTCCGCATATCCAGGCCGGCAAGCTGCGGGCCATCGCCGTGGGCTCACCCCAGCGCGTCAGCATGCTGCCGGATGTGGCAACCATCGCCGAGCAAGGCTTCAAGGGTTACGACGCCGTGTCCTGGGGCGGACTGCTTGCACCACCCGGTACGCCGAAACTGGTGGTGGACCGGGTGGCGAACGAGGTCAAGCAGATCCTGGCTGAAAAAGAAACGCAGGAGAAGCTGCTGCACGCTGGCGCCATCGCGCGTTTCGAAGACCCCGCGCAGATGGGTAAGCATGTTCAGCAAGACTATGCCAAATGGGGCCAACTGATCCGAGACAAAGGCATTGCGTCGGAGTGATCCGTGCAGCAATCCATCGTCCGCCTCATGGGTGAAGTCCAGGCACCCGTCAGCGAGCGCGTGGCTGGAGTGGTCCGCCGAGCACTCCTTCAACCCATCCTTTAAACACAGGAAAGAACACTGCCATGAAAATTCTGGTCCCTGTCAAGCGCGTGGTGGACTACAACGTGAAGGTCCGGGTGAAGTCGGACAACACGGGTGTGGACATCGCGAACGTGAAGATGAGCATGAACCCCTTTGACGAGATCGCCGTCGAGGAGGCCGTGCGCCTGAAGGAAAAGGGCGTGGTGACCGAAGTCATCGCCGTCTCCTGCGGCGTCGCGCAGTGCCAGGAAACGCTGCGCACCGCGATGGCCATCGGTGCCGACCGTGCCATCCTGGTGGAGACCACCGAAGAGCTGCAGCCCCTGGCGGTGGCCAAGATCCTGAAGGCGCTGGTGGACAAGGAGCAGCCCCAGCTCATCATCCTGGGCAAGCAGGCCATCGACGACGATGCCAACCAGACCGGGCAGATGCTCGCCGCGCTCGCCGACCTGCCGCAGGCCACCTTCGCCTCCAAGGTGGAAGTGAGCGGCGACAAGGTCAACGTCACGCGTGAAGTCGATGGCGGGCTGGAGACCATCTCCCTCACGCTGCCGGCCGTGGTCACCACCGACCTGCGCCTGAACGAGCCGCGCTACGTCACCTTGCCCAACATCATGAAGGCCAAGAAAAAGCAGCTCGACACCGTCAAGCCCGAAGACCTGGGCGTCGATGTCAAGCCGCGCCTGAAGACCCTGAAGGTCTCCGAACCGCCGAAGCGCGGCGCCGGCATCAAGGTGCCCGACGTGGCCGCCCTGGTGGACAAGCTCAAGAACGAAGCAAAGGTGATCTGAACATGACAGCCCTCGTAATTGCCGAACACGACAACGCCAGCATCAAGCCCTCCACCCTGAACACCGTCACGGCCGCCGTGGCCTGCGGTGGCGACGTGCACGTGCTGGTGGCGGGCAGCGGCGCCGATGCCGCCGCCCAGGCCGCCGCGCAGATCGCCGGCGTCAGCAAGGTCATCCTGGCCGATGGCGCGAGCCTCCAGGACGGCTTGGCCGAGAACGTCGCCGCCCAGGTGCTGGCCATTGCCGGCCAATACAGCCACATCCTGTTCCCCGCCACCGCGGGCGGCAAGAACGTGGCCCCCCGCGTGGCCGCCAAGCTCGACGTCGCCCAGATCAGCGACATCACGAAGGTCGACAGCCCCGACACCTTCGAGCGCCCCATCTACGCCGGCAACGCCATCGCCACCGTGCAAAGCAGCGATGCGACCAAGGTCATCACCGTGCGCACCACCGGCTTCGATGCCGCGGCCGCCACGGGGGGCTCGGCCGCCGTCGAGAAGCAGGAGGCCGCCGCCGATTCGGGCAAGAGCAGCTTCGTGGGCCGCGAGGTCACCAAGAGCGACCGCCCCGAGCTCACCGCCGCCAAGATCATCGTCTCGGGCGGGCGGGCGCTGGGCAGCAGCGAGAAGTTCAACGAAGTGATGACGCCCCTGGCCGACAAGCTGGGTGCGGCGATCGGCGCGAGCCGCGCGGCGGTGGATGCGGGCTACGCGCCCAACGACCTGCAGGTGGGGCAGACGGGCAAGATCGTGGCGCCGCAGCTGTACATCGCGGCGGGCATCTCGGGCGCGATCCAGCATCTGGCGGGCATGAAGGACTCCAAGGTGATCGTGGCGATCAACAAGGACCCGGAGGCGCCGATCTTCAGCGTGGCCGACTACGGCCTGGAGGCCGACCTGTTCACGGCCGTGCCGGAACTGGTGGACCGGCTCTGACCTATGGACCAGAGCCACACGCCATGCCGTGTGCCGGTCATTTCCCCTGATTCCTGGAGATAGGAGACACACATGCACACATTCCTTCGCCGCCGCCAACTGTTGCTCGCCGCCACGGCGGGTTTCGCCGGAGCGGCTGTCAGCGCGCCGGCCTTGGCCAGCGTCCCCTGGCCGAGCAAGCCGATTCGGATCGTGGTTCCTTACACTGCGGGCGGTTTCACCGACCAGATGGCGCGCTTGCTGCAGGTGGGCTTGCAACAGCGCTTGGGCCAGCCGGTGATCGTGGACAACAAGCCGGGCGCCAACAGCATCATCGGCGTGGACGCCGTGGCCAAGGCCGCGCCGGACGGCTACACCTTCGGCGTGTTCATCGCCGCCTATGCCGCCAACACCACGCTGTATCCCAAGCTGCCGTATGACCCGAAGAAGGATTTGGTGGGCGTGTCGCTGATGGGGGTGTCGCCCCTGGTGGCCGCCGTAGCGATGAATGCGCCCTTCAAGACGACGGCCGAACTGGTGGCCTATGCGCGTTCCAATCCAGGCAAGCTGAGCTTCGCGTCGTCTGGCAACGGATCTGCCGCCCACCTCACCTCCGAGCTGATGCGCCTGATCACCAAGACCGAGATGGTGCACATCCCGTACAAAGGTGCTTCACCTGCGCTGGCAGACCTCATGGGTGGGCAGGTACCGCTGTTCCTGGATCCACCGCCCAACCTGATCCAGCCAGCCAGGGCCGGAAAGATCCGCCTCATCGGGGTGGCCAGCGAAAAGCGCCTTCCTGCCTTGCCCGATGTCCCGACCTTTGCCGAGCAGGGCTACCCTGGCCTGGTGGGCAGTACCTGGGCCGCGATGCTCGCGCCTTCCGGCGTGCCCCGCGAAATCGTGCAGCGCATGTCCGACGAAGTGGCGCGCATCGTCCGCAGCCCCGAAGTGACGCAGCGGCTGGAGCAGACCATGGGGACGTTCGCTGAAGGCTCCACCCCTCAGGAATGCGATGCCTTCATCGCGTCGGAAACGGTCAAATGGGCCAAAGTGATTCAGGAGGCGCGGGTCACGCTGGATTGACGCGGGGGCGAGGGCGGGGCTTCCACCCCGTCGGCGCAGGCAGCACCTGCCGCCGCTCTTCATGAAACTTCGCACTCCGTGATCAGCCACTGGATCTGCGCCATGACCGGGTGGGCATCTGACGAGTGATCTGCTCCAGCAAACGCATGGGCTCCAAAGTACGAGAGTGAAGGCGGTCCTTGCGGTCCTTGTTATCAGTTACTCGGCTTTCGCACCGGACACCCGCACCTGCTCGGCAGCCAATGGCATCTGCTGCTGCACGAAGCTCCAGAATTCATCGACGCCCATCGGCTTGACGGGCAGCGAACCCTGGTCCAGGAACTGCTTTTGCACCTCGGGATTGCGCAGGGCGGTAGCGAGCGCAGCATTGAGCTTGTCCAACGCTGCACGCGGCGTGCCTGCCGGCGCGACCAGTCCGTACCAGGAGTCGGTATGGAACCCCTTCACCCCGGCTTCCTCGAAAGTCGGTACGTCGGGTAGCGCTGGCAGGCGCTGTCGAGCGGCCACCGCGAGCGGGCGCAGCTTGCCCGAGCGGATGAAGGACATTGCGCCCGTCGTCAGAACGAAATCCACGCGGCCAGCCATCAGGTCGGTCATCGCCGGGGCCGTTCCCTTGTAAGGGATGTGGGTCACGTCGGCGCCAGTGATCTTCTTGAAGTTGGCGCCAGCCAGATGCTGACTGGAGCCGACGCCGCCTGATCCGTAATTGAGCTGGCCTGGTCGGGCTTGAGCGGCCTTGAGCAAGTCCGCAACCGAGAGAAACGGCGAATCGGTCGGTACCAGCAGCACGCTCGGAGATGTCGTAATCATGCCGATGGGTGCGAAGTCTTTTATGGGGTCATGGTTGAGTTTCGGGTACAGCGCAGAATTCAGACCGTGCGATGCCACCGTCGCCAGCATGATGGTGCTGCCATCCGGCTTCGCGCGTGCAGCCGCATCGCTGCCGATGTTGCCCCCAGCGCCCCCCTTGTTGTCGATGACGATGGATTGGCCCAATGCCTCGGACATGCGGACGGCCGTGAGCCGTGCCACGTTGTCGGAGGGGCCTCCGGCAGGCCAGCCCACGATCATGGTGATGGGGCCGGCCGATAGAGCGCCCTGGGCCATGGCGTGGATTTGAGGTAGCAGCGCAACCGCCAATGCGAGTGCGGAGAAGCGACGGCGAGTCAGTGTGGTCATGGTGTGCTTTCATCGAGGAGCTTGCAGGCCTGCAGCGAACCCATTGAGTGGTGAGTCCTTCAAGGGTGTTCCGGGAAATGGGGGTGGCGCGTTTGCCTCGGCGGACAAGCGGACTCCACGCTTCACGGTTTGTCTTGCCAGGGCATTTCTGCCCAGAGTTTGCGAAAGTTGGCTTCCGTGGCTTCGAGTTCGGCCGCATAAGCCGCTGGCCCCAGGTATCGCAAAGGTGCGTACATGGCTTCGGCCTGCTGCTTGAACGCAGGGTCCGCGGCGATAGTGGCAATCGCATCAACCAGTTTCTTGCGGATCGCCTCCGGTAAGCCCTTGGGAGCCGCCAGGCCACGCAGCGAGGCCAACTCAATGGCAATCCCTTGCTCTTTGAAGGTCGGCACCTGTGGCGCCAGGGATGAGCGCTCAGCTGACATTTGACCCAGCAGTCGGATCGGGGTGCCCCCCTTCTGATATGCCAGCACCTCCCCGATGTTGATGGCGCCAATCACAATTTGCTGGCCCGTGGCCGCGGCACGCACCTCGCCAGCGCCTTTGTAAGGCACATGCATGAGCTTGGTTCCCGTAGCGCGTTCGAACAGCAGCATCGCCAGGTGGTCATCCGATCCGGTGCCTGTCGTGCCAACAGTCACAGCGCCAGGGTTCGCCTTGGAATAGGCCGCCAGGCCCGCCAGCGAGGTGATGTTGTTTGTGTTGTGTATCGCGAAGCCGCCCGGGTCGTCCACGAGGTTGCCAAGCAGGTCGTACTCGCTCCAGTGGAAACTGCTCTTGCGCTCAATCGGAATGGTCAACACATTGGGTGTGTTGATAAAGCCGATGGTGTAGCCATCAGGCTTCGCGCGTGCCAGCTCGCCAAAGCCGATGCCGCCTCCCGCGCCAGGACGGTTGAGTACCACGACACTGCCTTCGAGTTGCTTTTCCAGGTGCCGTGCCAGCAACCGGGCGACAAGGTCGGTACCTCCACCAGGACCGTAGGCCACAATCAGCTCGATGGGTTTAGAAGGGTACGGCGCGGCGGGCTGCGCTGCTGAGGGAAGCGCAAATGCAGTAGCGAGCAGTCCGGCGCACAGCGTGCGACGGGTCCATTGTTTGTTCATGCTTGTCTCCGTGATGTGTGCCCGTTTCGGGCTTATGGAAATCAGTGGCCGAGCGCGGCGGCAATACGCTCCCTGGCCCGTGGCCAGACGTCAGGGTTGACCAGGCGCTCAGGTCGCTCGCCATCCGAGAGCAACTGCAAGATCTGTATGGCGGCCAGCGTGGCGTTGTTGCGCCGGGCTTCATGTGTGACACCAGCCGTGTGGAACGTTGCCACGACATTCGGGAGGCGCAACAGGGCATGGCTGGCGGGTGGAGGCTCCTGGTCCCACACATCGAGACCTGCACCCTTGAGATGGCCGCTGGCGATTGCAGCATGCAGGGCGTTCTCATCGTGAATGCCGCCGCGTGCGGTGCTGACGAAGATGCTGCCTGGCTTCATCGCTGCGAATGCGGCTGCGTTCATCAGCCCGAGGGTGCTGGCATTGCGCGGGCAGTGCAGCGAGACAATGTCGGAACGACGCAGCAATTCATCCAGTGACACGAATTGCGCACCTCGTGCACTCATCTCGGCGTCGTCCAGTGCGGGATCAACGCCCAGCACTTGCATGCCGAAGGCCCGACCCAGTGCTGCGGTGCGCCGGCCGGTTTCGCCGACACCCACAATGCCCAGTGTGCGTCCGCGCAGTTCGTGGCCCATCAAGTCTTCGCGACTGAAGCTGCGTTGTTTCGAGCGCAGCAACGCATCCGATTCCGGAATGCGGCGCAGCACCGCCAGCATCAGGCCGAGTGCCAATTCGGCGACTGAATCGGCGTTGCCGCCGGCCTGGTTCATGACCACCACGCCAGCGCGCGTACACGCTTCGATGTCGATGGTGTCGCAACCTGAACCACTCGACGAAACCGCCAGCAGCTTGGGGCAGCGTGCCAGCAACTCAGCGCTGACGAACCAGCGTCGCGGCAACTCATCCTTGGCCGCAGTGATCTGCAGCACTTGCGCTTGGGCCAGCGCCTCCCATGCTGCACGGTCAGCGCCTTCCCGTGCGCAGGTCTGCAATGTCACGCCAGGGGCTGCGGAGATGATGCGATTGAAGGCCGGGTCCAGCCAATAGTCGAAGCGGACGACCTGGCTCACAGAACGCCCTTCTCGCGCAGCGTGCGTTCAACCCAGCTCCGGTCGGCGCGGCCTTCAGCGATGGCCTGCAGCGCATCGGCTTCGATGCGTTCAATGGCTTCGACACGTGCCGCAATGTCTTCGGCCTCTTCGGGCGGCACCGCCAGCAGGCCATCGCCATCGCCAACCACAATGTCCCCGGGATGCACCACCATCCCGTCAATGGTGACTGGCACATGCAACTCGCCTGGGCCATCCTTGTATGGGCCACGGTGTGCAACGCCGCGTGCATACACCGCCAGACTATGCTGACCGATGGCGTCGCTGTCACGAATCAGCCCGTCGATGACGATGCCTGCCGCGCCGCGCGCGATCAGCAGCGCGAGCATGATTTCGCCAATGATGGCGTTCGGACCCACTCCGCCGGCATCCACCACGATGACGTCACCCGGTGCGCAGGTGTCGATGGCGTGGTGCACCATGAGGTTGTCACCAGGCCTGGTGCGCACCGTCAGCGCACGGCCTGCGAGTCCACCATCGCGTTTGTGGAACGGTTTCAGCGACGAAGTTCCGGTGGTGCGGCTCATGGCGTCGCTGATGTTGGCGACTTGAAAGCCTCGGTACTGCGCCAAGAGTGCGTCACTCACGACGGTCGAGGGGCGCGCATGAATGTGGAAACCCTGGATTTTGCTCATGGTTGGTTCGAAGTGATGGGGAAATAGTCGATGGGACTGGCAACTGGACGGATGCAGCGGGATGTGATGTCGGCAATGCGCGTGAGCCCCAGCATGGCCATATCCCGAGAAATTTCTTCGTGCAGCAGGGAGATGGCATGGGCCACGCCGCCTTGTCCAGCGACCGAGGCGGCATAGTTGAAGGGCCGGCCCACGAATACGCAGCGTGCCCCGAGGGCCAACGCTTTGACGGCGTCGGTACCGCGGCGAACGCCGCTGTCGAGCATCACCGGCATTTCGGGAACGGCGCGTGCGATGGCGGGCAACACGCGCAGCGGTGCCACCGCACCGTCCAGCTGACGCCCTCCGTGGTTGGAGACGATGATCCCGTCGACGCCATGGTCGCGTGCATGCACAGCGTCCTCCGGCGTCAGGATGCCCTTGACCACGAGTTGATTCGGCCAGCGCTTGCGTATGGCTGCCAGATGGGGCCAAGCCAGGTGGGCGCGGTCTGAGAAATCGCGCAGCACATTGGAGGAAAGGATGGGCGCGCCGCGCGTGGCGTAGTTGTTCTCGAAGTGGGGCATGCCATGCAGCAGCAGCGTCTTCAGAAACGTACCCAGCAACCAGCGCGGATGGCTCAGGCCTTGCCAAGCCAGCGAAAGGCTGGGCTTGAGCGGCGTTGAAAAGCCTGCACGCACATTGTTTTCACGGTTCGCTGCGACGGGTGTGTCCACAGTGACCACCAGGGTCTGTACGCCTGCGCCTTGCACGCGATCGAGCAGGCCATCGATCTGCGCAAGCTCGCCCGGCAGGTAGGCCTGGAACCAGGTTTGCGGAGCGATCGCCATCACCTCTTCGAGCCGAATCAACGAAGAGCCGCTCATGATGGCCGGCACATTGGCTTGCTGTGCTGCCTGGGCCAGCACGACATCGCCACGGTAGGCCGAGAGCGCGGAAATACCCATGGGCGCGAGTCCCACCGGCGTGGCGTAGCGGCGGCCGAAGAGTTCGAATCCGAGGTCGCGTTGCGCGACGCCGACCAGCATGCGCGGGCGGAAGGCCAAATCATTGAAGGCCCGGCGGTTCTCCGCCAGCGACTGGTTGTCCTCTACGGCGCCGCTGATGTAGGCAAAGATGGGCCGAGGCAGGTGGCGGCGGGCCAACTTCTCGAAGTCGTCCAGGGACAGCACCTGTCGGCAGGCTTTGGGGATGAGTAGGGGAGAAGAAGGCATGGCGCAACCATGGTGCGCCGGTTGATATTGAAATAAAAGAGAAAAAATTCGAACTTCTAATTTCGCTTTTAGTAAACTAAATTCATGACCCTCAAGCAACTCGAGGCCTTCTACTGGGCCGCCACTTGTCTCAATTTCACGGTCGCGGCTGAACGGGTGCACCTGTCCATTTCTTCCCTGTCAAAGCGCATTGCTGAATTGGAGGTTTCGCTGGGGACCCTGCTGTTCGACCGGAGCGGGCGGTCAGCCGAGTTGACGCCCCATGGCGAACTGCTGTTGCCGCGTGTTCGTGCGTTGCTGCATGACGCGGCCCAGTTGCAACAGGCCATCGGTCAAAGTACTGGTTTGCAAGGGCGTTGCCGGATTGGCTTTGGCGAACTGAGTGGACTGACCTGGCTGCCGAAGCTGGTGCAGAAGGTGGCCGAACTGCATCCTGCGCTGCAGTTGGAGCCGCATACCGACATTGGCCAAGTGCTGGAGCAGCGCATCGTGGATGGCGAACTCGACTGCGTGGTGATCGCAGGCCCCTCATCGCGCAGTACCTTGGCTTTCGAACGCGTAGCGCAGGTGCGATTCGTCTGGGCTGCAAGCGAGGCATTTCTCGTGAAAGCCGGTACTGACTTGCCGCAGCGCCTGGTACGCGAGCAGATGCTGATTGCCCTGCCTGAGGGCTCAGGTGCTACCCGCATCCTGGATGAATGGCTGAGCGGTCAATCGATGAGCGTCGAGCGGCGGCTCAGCTGCAACAGTTGGGGTGCGGTGGTGGGAATGGTGGCCGAAGGCCTGGGCTTCACGTACATGCCCCACGGGTGGGCCGAAGCGCTGCAAGCTCGCGGGATGCTGAGGATTCTGTCTGCAGGCAATGCGTTGGCACCCCTGACCTATACCGTGCAGTGGCGGCGCGACGATGTGAGGCCGCTCATCACGGAAATGCGAAAAATCATCAAAAGCGTCATCGACTTTTCCGCTCCCCGCTGCTTGTGCTGAAAAGTACAGAGTGATCCATCATGATCTCGGATACGCAGGCGCAACGCGCCTCTGACTCCGAACAGTGCTCGTCGACACTTCGATGCCAGATTCCAATCGCAGCAATATCACACGAAACGGTCAGTGATGCTGGTTCGGAGCATTGCGTTTTCGTCGGCACGATGTGTGCCGGAACACCTTTCGCTGCAAGTGCGGGAGCTGTGAAGGGTTTTTTCACGGCGCCGGCAGCGCCTGTCGCCGCTCCTCACAAAATCCCCGTCCCTCTTCTACCAACCACTCCCGGACCTGCTCCATGGCCGGGCTGGGATGCGCGGTGGTCACAAACGAGTAAGACGCGCGCGACAGTACGCTGCGCTGAAGAACCGGCACCAAACGCCCTGCCTTGACGTCCTGCAATACCAGTGCGGCGCGGCCCATGGCAATGCCCTGGCCGGCCAGTGCGGCGCCCTGGGCCAATTGAGACAGATTGAATTGCTGGCCACCCGCACACAGTGGTGGCGCGGCGCCCATTTGGGTAAACCAGTGTTGCCATTCCTCGTACGTGTCGGCGCCGTCCCATGCGCTGCCGTCGTGCAACAGCCAGTCGCGGTGCAGGTCCTGGGGTGATGTGATGGGTGGATGCCGCGCCAAAAAATCGGGGCTCGCCACGGGCAGGAGCCACTCATCGAGAAACACCGTTGCGTTCAGATCACGGTAGCCGCCCAAATCGAAACGCACTGCGGCCTCGATACCGTCCCGCACCATGCGGGTGCGGTCCAGTCTGTGGAACTCGCCAAACACCCGCAGGCCCATGCTCGGATACTGGCGGAAAAATTCGCCCAGCCGGGGCGTGAGCCAGCTCATGGCGAACGACGGTGAGCAACTGAGGGTGGCAGTAGCGGCCTCCTGCGGCCGGCGCATCTGCGCCAGTGTGTTTTCGATCGCGGTGAAGCTCTCGCGCAGCACCACAGCCAGCCACTGGCCCTCGGGCGTGGGCACCAGCGCGCGCGGTGTGCGAAGGAACAGCGGACGGTGCAGCCAGTCTTCGAGGTGCTTGACCTGCTGGCTGACGGCGCCTTGGGTGATGCAAAGTTCGGCAGCGGCCTTGGTGAAGCTGCCGTGGCGGGCGGCTGCATCAAAACAGCGCAGCCAGGCGAGCAAGGAGGCGGAGAGGTGGATGTCCATTACTTTGGCTAATGCGTTCGCCACTATAAATGCGTTGTGGCAACAGGGTGACGGGCGAAGAATGCGTTACCGGGGCCCTTTGGAAATCGGCCCGAAAACCGTGTCCCATTGCTGCCTGAACCTGATATGTCCTATCCAATCAACCGTTCCCCGCAGGCTGGAGTTGACGCCTTGGCAATCCGCCTCCGGCAGGCCCAACCGTGCCTGTGGACCAATCCTGAACGCCTGGAACATCCGCCGGCCACGTTGGAGGCACTGGGGCGCAGCATTAGTCTGGATGATACGAAAACCGCTGCCGCTCGCCTGAAACGTTTCGAGGCATTGCTGGCACAGGTGTTTACGGAATTGGCAGACGCGAAGGGCGTCGTGGAGTCGCCCCTGCTGCCAGCTGCCGCGTTGAAGCCTGTGCTCGGCCTGCAGCCAGGGCAGGGCAACCTGTTCATCAAGGCCGATCACCGCCTGCCAGTGGCGGGCTCCATCAAGGCGCGTGGCGGGATGCATGAGGTGCTGGAGTTCGCCGAACAACTGGCGCTGAAGCATGGGTTGGTGTCGCAGAGCGGTGACGAACATGCCTACCTTGCGCTGGCCGGCACTGCGGCACGCGAAGTGCTGGGACGCTACCAAGTGGCAGTGGGGTCTACCGGCAATCTGGGGCTGAGCATCGGCGTGGTGGCCTCGGCCCTGGGATTCAAGGCGGCGGTACACATGTCGGCCGATGCCAAGGAGTGGAAAAAGGAGCGTCTGCGCCAGCGTGGCGTGCTGGTGGTGGAGCATGCGGGCGACTATGAGCGCGCAGTGGCCGCCGGTCGCTCCCAGGCCGGAGCCGATCCCACGTGCCACTTCGTGGACGACGAGCAGTCGTTCTCGCTGTTGCTGGGGTACAGCACCGCGGCCTTGCATCTGCAAAAGCAGCTGGCAGAGCAGGGCATCGTGGTGGATGCCGGTCACCCCCTCATCGTTTACCTGCCTTGCGGGGTGGGCGGAGCACCTGCGGGCATCACCTTTGGCCTGCGGCAGTTGCTGGGACCCCATGTGCATTGCTTCTTCGCGGAGCCGGTTCAGTCGCCATGTTTCCTGGTGCAGATGCTGGGTGGGCAAGCCGGCTTGGCAAGCGGTTCAGCGCACCCTTCGGTATATGACTGGGGCCTGACCAACCAGACGGAGGCCGATGGGCTGGCCGTGCCGCGCGCTTCGTTGCTGGCGGCCGAATTGATGGCGCCGCTGCTGTCCGGGGTATTCACGGTGGCGGACGACACCTTGTTCGCCCATTTGGTGCAGGTGCTGGATGCGCTGGGCGAGCGCATCGAGCCCTCGGCCGCGGCAGGCTTCAGCGGCCCCGGCATGCTGACCGGCACCGATGCGGGGCAGGCTTGGCTTCGCAGCACCGGCGTGGGCGAAGTGCTGCCCCAGGCCACCCACCTCCTGTGGACCACTGGCGGGCTCTTGGTGCCTGATGCGCAGTATCAGGGCTTTGTGAAGCGCGGGCGGGATTTGCTTGCCGCGCGTGACTGACGCAGCGTGCGTCTGCGGCATTTCTCGATGTCTCTTTTTTTCTATACCCTTGTTTGACCCTTGGAGCTAACGTCATGAACCGCAAGAAGCTGCTTTTGTCCGCTGTGATCTGTGCCTTGGGCGCGGCTTCGTGGGCCCCTGCCATGGCACAGGAAGCGCCATTCCCCACCAAGCCCATCACGCTGGTGATTCCGTTTCCGCCCGGCGGCGCCACCGACGTGCTGGGCCGGCTGATTGGCAAGAAGATGGGCGATCTGCTCGGGCAAAGCGTGGTCATCGACAACCGCGCCGGGGCGGGCACCACCATTGGGGCTGCTTATGCGGCCAAGGCAACGCCCGACGGCTACACGTTGCTCATGAGTTCAGGCACAACCTTTACCGTGAACCCTGCGGTGCGCCCCAAGCTGCCCTACGACCCGGTCAAGAGCTTCGAGCCCATCGGCATTGCCGGGCGCACCAGCCTGATCCTCTTGGCAAACAAGGACGTGCCGGCGGCTGACCTGAAGCAGTTTGTGGCTTTGGTGAAGGCCGCACCCGATAAATATTCCTATGGCTCCTTTGGCGCGGGCACCACGTCGCAGTTTGCAGGCGAGATGTTCTTTCACGCCGCGGGTTTGAAGATTCAGCACGTGCCCTACAAGGGCAGTGCGCCCGCCATGACGGACCTGATGGGTGGGCAGATTCCGTTCACGGTAGACACCGTGTCGGCGGCACTGCCTCAGCTCAAGGACGGCAAGATCAAGGCCATTGCCGTCACGGCGGGCAAGCGTTCGGCCCTGCTGCCCAAGGTCCCCACGCTGGTGGAAAGCGGATACCCCGGCCTGGAGATGGACACCTGGCTGGCCATGGTGGCGCCGCGCGGGCTGCCGCCCGCCGTCAAGTCGCGGCTGGAGTTGACCCTGGCCCAGGTGGTGTCGGACCCGGAAACCCGCGACAAGATGATCGCTGTGGGCTTTGAGCCTGCCTATGCTTCGTCCAAAACGGTGGCCGAGTTGATCGACAGGGAACTGCCCCTGATGCGCGCCATTGCCCAGCGAGCAAGCATCACGGCCGATTGAGACCCACACCGCGCTGTATTCACCGTGCCATGCGGTAGGACGTTGCCCGCGGGACAGAAAGACTTTGCGCTGCGGCACTGCTTTGGACTGCCGCAGGTTCAGAGGCTGACGGTGGTTCGCAGACATCATGGATAACGAATGGATACGCGCTGCCGGATGTGCACTGCCAAATCGACAAGGAGACGAATACCCCATGATCACCCCCAGCACGCTGGTCGAGTTGACCGCCAACGAACTGCGTCACCGCATCGGCACCCGAGAGGTATCACCTGTGGAACTGCTGGACGCCTGCATCGAACGCATCGAGGCCGTAAACCCGTCCGTTAACGCCATCACCGCCACCTGCTATGACCGCGCTCGCGCTGAGGCCAGGGTGGCTGAGGAGGCCGTGCTGCGCGGCGAGCCGTTAGGTCTGCTGCATGGCCTGCCGCTGGGCGTAAAGGATCTGGAAGCCACGGCTGGGCTACTGACCACCTATGGCTCGGAAATCTATCGCGACCACATCCCTGTGCAAGACAACGTGCTGGTGGCCCGCCTGCGAGCCGCTGGCGCCATCGTGGCGGGTAAAACCAACATTCCCGAAATGGGCGCCGGCGCCAACTCGCGCAACACCGTGTGGGGGGCTACGGGCAACCCGTTCAACCCTACGCTGAATGCCGGGGGCTCATCGGGCGGCTCGGCCGCGGCACTTGCCTGCGACATGCTGCCCGTGTGTACGGGCTCGGACACGGGCGGTTCGCTGCGCATTCCCGCCTCCATCTGCGGCGTGGTGGGTTTTCGGCCGTCACCCGGCGTGGTGCCGAGCTCGCGCAAGCTGCTTGGCTGGACGCCCATCTCCGTCGTGGGCCCGATGGGCCGCACGGTGGAAGAAGCTTGCCTGCAACTGGCCGCGACGGCGGGCATGTCGGCCGGCGATCCGCTGAGCTACCCGTTGGACCCCACGAGCTTTCTATTACCCGAAACGGTGGACCTGGGCCGCCTGCGCGTGGCGATTACGGAGGACTTTGGTGCCTGCGCGGTGGACAACGGCATCCGCGCTGTGTTTCGCACCAAGGTGCAAGCCATGAAGCACCTGTTCGGCACGTGCGACACGATCGACATGGATCTGGGCGACGTGCACCGCTGCTTCGACGTACTGCGCGCCGAGGCCTTCGTGGCCGGCATGCTCGAAGCCTACCAGCGCGACCCAAATAGCCTGGGTCCCAATACCCGTGCCAACTACGAAATGGGTGCCGCTATGACGCTGCTCGACAGCGCCTGGGCACAGGCCGAGCAAACGCGCATTCTGTCGCGGTTTCAGGTGCTGTTCGAGCAGTACGACGTGATCCTGTCTCCTACCACGCCCGTGTCTCCCTTCGCATGGACGCAGCTGTTTGCCAGTCACATCAACGGCGAGCCGCAGGCCAATTACTACCGCTGGCTGGCACTGACCTATGTGACCACGCTCACCACACACCCCTCGCTGAGCCTGCCGTGCGGGCTGGACGACGCAGGCATGCCCTTTGGCCTGCAGATCGTGGGACGTTTCCGGGCAGACCGCCACACGCTGGGCGTGGGCCATGCGATGGAGCAGGCCTTCAAGGGCATCGCCGGGCTGGACCGCCCAAGGCCGGACCTGGCCAAGTTGGTGGCAACCCGCGTGGAGCCCGCACTGACCTCGATCGTGACCGGCGCACCTGATCCGCGCGATGTCCGCAGCCTGCCGCGCGATGACCGAGCGGCCTCGGCGGCGAAGGTGTCTGCGGTGTGATGGGGGAGCGTGAAACCATGCAATCAGTGGACTTCATCATCATCGGCGCAGGCATCGCAGGTGCCTCGCTGGCCTGGCAATTGGTCAATTCGGAGGGTGAGAGCGACCGCCCCGGCGTGCTGCTGCTGGAGCGTGAATCCCAGCCCGGTTATCACACCACAGGGCGTTCCGCGGCGCTCTACATGGCCACCTACGGCACTCCCAACATCCAGGCGTTGACCCGCGCAAGCCGCGCCTTCTATGATGCGCCGCCGCCCGAGTTCGGAGCGGACCCCATCCTCTCGCCCCGTGGCGTGGTCTATGTGGCGGGGCCTGACCAACTGGACCTGCTGCAGCAGGCTTATGACGAAGCCCGGGCTGCATCGCCCAATGTGGAATGGGTGGAAAAGGCAGCACTGCTGGCCCAACTGCCATGCCTGAGGCACGATGCCGTGGCTGCAGGCATGCGCGAGCCCGACGCTGCCGACATCGACGTGCATGCGCTTCACCAAGGCTATCTGCGTGGGCTGCGGCAGCGTGGTGGTCAGGTGCTGACCCATGCCGAGGTAACGGATCTGCAGCGCCAGGGCGGCGGTTGGCGGGTCACACTGGCAGATGGCCGGCAGCTGCAGGCCGGAACCATCGTCAACGCGGCGGGCGCCTGGGCCGATGTGGTGGCAGGCCTCGCCGGCGTGCCGCCCATCGGATTGGAGCCGCGCAGGCGCACCGCCTTCACCTTCGCCGTGCCCGAGGGCCTGGATGCCGCCCACTGGCCGGCCGTGGTAGGCATTGACGAAAGTTTTTACTTCAAGCCTGACGCAGGCCAGTTGCTGGGTTCCCCTGCCAATGCCGACCCCACCCATCCGCACGACGTGGTGCCCGAAGAGCTGGATGTCGCCACCGGCATCTATCACATCGAGGAAATGACGACTTTCCAGATCCGCCGTCCATCCCATACCTGGGCGGGGCTGCGCTCATTTGTGCCGGATGGCGACATGGTCATCGGGTGGGACAACCATGTGCCGGGCTTTTTCTGGCTGGCAGGGCAGGGCGGGTATGGCATTCAGAGTGCTGCTGGCGCGTCGCTGCTTGCTCGGCAATTGCTGCGCGGCGAGCCACTGCCTGAGGAATTGGTGCGTGAGGGCTTGGTGGTGGAAGGGCTATCGCCGGCCCGGCTGTTCACACGGCAAAGCATTCCGGGCCAGGTGACATAGCCCTTTCCTGGCCGCGAAGTCAAAAACCATTCCCCGATCACCGATGGGTGTTGTCTGTATCGCGGTCATGGGACATCCATGGCGGCCACCGCGATCACGACCTTGGGCCTGAGAGGTCAGGTCATTTTGTACAGCTGATGGGAAGCGGCCAAATTCTCGAGCTGTGCACCGAACTGTTCCGCATGGCTCCAAAAGCGCCGGTCCAGGCCATCGAGCACCTGGTTCGCAATTTCATATTCAGGGTGGTCTTCCGATGCCGTGCGCATGAGGTCGAAGCGAGCCACGCGGTTGGTGGGTACTGGTGCGTCACCGAATACCGCAGCCTTTGCCTGCAATAGAAGGTCCAGGGCCAAGGTATCCCCGATCTCTTGGAGCGCATCGACGGTTTCGCGGTAGCGGTTACCGCTGGAGTTGGAGAAGAACTGATCGAAGCCTCCGTTGTGGACCTCGCCAGAAAGGACGCTGAGCAAGTAATAAAGCTGGTCGCCATGCGAGAGCGATTCAAAGCCCTCGCCCTTGTACACCCGGTCGACGAGGGCAATCCAATACAGGCGTTCCGGGGATTCTCGATCGGCACGCTCGGCCTCGCGGCGCTGCCGATGTTCCTCGCGACGCTCTTCAATGGAGCGGGTATTGCCTCGCACACAAGGCATGCACAGGCCACCGTTGCTTGCTGCCGTATCGGGGTGAATGGAGTCGCCGCATCTGGTGCATGGAAGACGTTGCAAGGGTTGATTCCTGTCTGTGGTTCAAGTCGCCTGCGCCGTTCGTTGGGATCACGAACTGGCTTGTGCGTCTGAAATGGATGACTTTGCCTCGCCGTCCGTCCTTCATGCAAGCGCTGAAACAATTTGCTGCAGTACCACCAAGGGCTGAGGGTGCGCCAGACCAGCATGGGCGTACAAGCGGATCTCGAAGGTCAGAAACCCCCCATGGGTTGGGCTGCCCGTATTGGTTCTCCAGGCTTCGAACGCGCCGATGATGCTCTGCACCGTGCTGGTCGCATTGAATTCAGAGAGTGGTAAGAACATCACTGGAGTCAGGGTTTCAATGGCCGGTGTGGAGCTTGCGACACGGTAGCCATAGGTGGTACGGACCATGATCTCGCGACCCGTTTCATCGCTATCGAACAACGCGTTGAACAGTGGCGTCAGTGGGTTGGTGGCCACGTCGTCGGTCCAGATGCCGATGGGCAGCGGGGTATCGATGCGGATGAGTGGGATCAGAGGTTCTGAAAACCCCGTCTGCGGGGTTCGGTAGACAAAGGCTGGGCAGGTCAGGGCGCCGTCGGTGCCCAGCAATTGCGCATTGCGTATGACGG
This sequence comes from Acidovorax sp. SUPP950, assembly GCF_030158935.1. Lineage (NCBI taxonomy): Bacteria > Pseudomonadati > Pseudomonadota > Betaproteobacteria > Burkholderiales > Comamonadaceae > Acidovorax > Acidovorax sp. SUPP950. The sequence continues at coordinate 325,090 of NZ_BQXE01000002.1, forward strand.
CCACGGTCGCGTTGGCCCGTTGATAGCGAGCCACGTGCAGACCGGAAAGCGTCCATTGGCAAGACACAGGAGTGAAAGCCGGCACATTGGGAACGCCTTCACCCGCAGGAAAGTTGTAGTCACGACTCTGGTCCATGGGCTTTGCTCCGATCAGTGGGAGGTTCACGCCGTCTGCGCAGAGGATGGTGATCTCGGGCCATGCTAAGGGACCATCGGCTTGCAGCCGCTGCAGCGTCAGTTTGCAGTAGGCCGGTGGATTGGTCCCGTCGCCAGCGGCTGTGGTGGTGTGCAGCGTTGCCAGGTATTGGTAGCACTCATGCGGCACACTCGCATCGGTCAAACTTGGCATGGCGACGCCATGGGCGGTACTTTCGTCGCTGCCGGAAAGGTGTGGCGCCCGATGTCCGTCCATGCAGTGCGTGGCAGGGGGCGAGTCCTGCGAATCATGGCTGGGCCACCAATCCGACCAGAGTGCGCCCACACGTTCGGCTAGGTCGGCGAAGGCATGGAGTGCTGTCACGAGCACCGGGTCCTTCGGCGAAACACTGGGCGCTTGCAGTTGCTCAAGGATGGCCCAAAGGGGTTCCTGCACGGCCGTGTACTGCGCCAGGGCCTGGAACAGCGCGTTGTCACCCCGGTTTCCGAGGTCGGTGGCAACGGGCGGCTGACCGTTGAATTCAATCTCGATGAGGGCTTGGTCTTGTGCTGCATTGTCGTGGGCATGGGTGAACACATAAGACCAGTGCAGAGCCTCTGCCAGCGTGGCTGGGTCGGTCGGCCCTTCGGCCTGATGCGAGACCACGAGCGGCGGGTTGGGGCAGGCGCGCAGCGGCACCGGTACGACCGTCGTGCCCAGCGGCGCGCTGAAGGCCGCGGGTGGGAACCGTTCGAAGTCGCGCAAGAAGCTCAGTCGCTTTGGCTTGCCACTGTCGTTCTCCAAAAGCTGGCCGGCGACCTCCATGTCATGGACGGCATAGTCTGGTTGCAGTGCCACCGCTCGGTGAAGGGCGGGCTGGTCGACATCCAGCGGGAAGGAGACAGTGCCTTTGCGGGTGTTGGCCAGGGCGGTCGCGGCATTTCCCAACTGGCAGATTTTCCACGCGCTTGGATCGTCGGCGACGGAGTCGTGTGCGCCTGCAGCCTGTGGATTGCCCACGCGCCCAGTCCCCCAGAGCCGTGCCATGGACGCGGTGGCTGGGGATGTGACAGCGGCATTGAACTGCAGGATGGCAGCGGTGTCGTAGCCACTCAGCAATTGGTCCTGCAGGCGCTGTTGCAGTGCTTCGCGAGCCGCTTGCCATGCCTCCGAATCTAAGGCACCAAGGCTTGCCTCCTGGATCACCAGGACGGGGGAAAGCCCGTTTGCCACGGCGCGGGACAGAACCTTCTTGGCGGTCATCAGCCGAGCGAGCGCTTCGGGCGCCACTTGTGCAGCGGGCACGGCATGGCGGCCAGTGCAAAGCTGGTCCAATCCCGCCAACCAGATGCGCGCCCAGGCCTCCAGGTCAATGCCCTGGTAATCGTTGACAGTGGAGGCACCCCAGCCGCCGGTGGTCTCGTCAATGGATCGGATTTCGACGCCAGTCGCGTGCTCCAACGTGTTTGACAGAGGGCGCAGCGCGAAGCTCAGCGGCTGGAGCCCTTCAACCCCGGGCACGCTGGCCTGTGGCGACACCTTCACTTCGGCGATGCCGCCAGGGTCGACGAAAGAGATGCCCCATACATCGGCAGGAGTAGTGCCATGCACCATGGCCAGTTTCAGGCCGATCACAGTGCTCTCGATGGCAACAGCCAGCTGGCCCAGCGCGACAGCGTTGCTTTCTTGGCCATCGCCAATGCCGTTGCCCACCGACACCACCACGCTGCTGTCCTGCACCGCCGCGCCGGGCGCTTCTGTGGTGCCGCGCAACGCCGGTGGTACTTTGTCAGCGTCGCGCTTCAGCGTAACCCAGGTACGCAAAGGAAAAATCGCTCCCGGCAGTTGCCAGCCGCCAGCGCCGAAGGCAGCGCGCAGTACCGTATCGACCGGCGGCAGAAGCAATTGCGCGCCGGCTGCCAGAAACGCGGTGCACTGATTCGCGCGGACCAAGTCCTCGATGCTGACGTCATTCCCGGCCAACGCGAAGCGGCGGATGATGGCATGGATGCTGTCGCCTTGCGCGGTCTCAATGGTGGGTTCATCGGCGACTTGCGATGGCTTGAGCAAGACGCTTGGCACGATCAGCTTCGGCGTGGCCGCATTGGCGCTGAGCAGTGCTGTCGCACTCAGGCCATAAGCGATAGCCAGATCCTCTGGCGTGGTAGCGCTTGCCAAAACAGCGGGTGGACAAAGTAGCAGCGCGCCAGCGGCCAGTGCTTCGGGATCGGTGGCGATGGCTGTGGCAAATTCATCCAGAGTGACGGCTGGGTTGGCTCGCGCGACCAGCGTGTCGAAGCTGTCGCCGGATTGGGTGGTCAGTGGCTGGCCTGCGACGATGATCACCTGGCCTGGCGCCAGCGTGGCGGGCATGGAGCGGTTGGTCTCGCACAATGCCTGTTCGTCTGTTTGCTCTGTGTCTGTCGCTGCGGCCGGGACGAACAGCCCAGCAATGGTGGACAGTGTTTGACCAGCGCGAACGCGGTAAGGAATGCGCAGCGAAAGGGATGTGCCAGGCCATGCCGCCAAGCCGGGCACGGGCAAATCGCGCACCGCCAGTCCCGCGTTGTGGCGCAGCAGATCGCCCGGTCCGATGGCATGGGCGTGGGCCAAGGCGCCGAGAGGCTCTGCATCCAGGCCTGTGGTCAGCGTGGTTTTGAGCAAAAGCGCCGAACCTGCAGGGAGCAGATCGACCGTACCGACATTGAGTCTGGCCAGCGGGCCCATGGCAATGCCGGTGGGGTTGTCCGCCAGCGTCCAGCCGGCTTCGATCAGCCTGCGGTCCACTGCCAGCGTGATACCGGGGCGGAACATGCCTGGCTTGTCTGCGTTGGCCAGGGCGACCATGGCCGCTTCAATCGGTACACCTTTGTCTGAAAAGAGGTGCGCGATGTCGTTCAGGCAGGCATCGGCGCCTGGATCGCCTTCGGCCGGAACTTGCACCGCCACGCCTTCGGCTTCGAAGACAAAACCTGGCGCCAGCAGAGCGGGGCGGGTGTAGTTGGCCGCCACCAGGCTGGCTGGAGTCAGGTGCAGCGTGGCGGCGACTACCGACAGCGGCAGGCCGCCGGTGGGTTGTGTCTGGTCGGTGGTCGGAATCGCCAACTCGATGCCGGGGTTCAACGGCAGTGAGATGTTGTTCGGGTCGGTCAGCACGGCAGCAGGGTCCAGGTCCTCGGCCACCAGCGCTGCCACGGTGCCACCGGCCACGAAAGCGGCATAGCTGGGCATCCACAGGCCCTCGGGTGGTAGGTGCACCAGGGTGCCAATCGTGCGGTCTCGAGCGGCCAGGCCCATCGCCTGCCAATCCACACCGTAATGCGAATAGACATCGGCCAGCGTGGCTGCTGCGACGGGGTCGGCCATGGCCACGCCCAGCGTTGCAGCCGCTTGGCTGAATGCGTGGCACGCTGCGGCATAGGCGCGCAGCGGCGGGATTTCCACCGGCATTTGGATCGGCGTGCCGCCAGCCGGCTGGTTCAGCGAGGTGGCGAGGGACAGTTGCATGTCCGGCTGTACCAACTGCCACATGATGGCTTCGAAGCGGGTTGCGACTTCGCTGGCCATGGCTGCCGCCGCATCGCCCGCCGCTGTGGGTGCGGGCAGCAGGCCTTCGGGACGCATGGCGATGTTCACCGCCAATGTGGCGCCCGTTGTCTCGGCACTGGCAGGCAAAAAACGCCATGCCATGGTGGTGCTTGGCCAGGATGCAATGCCCAGCACGGCATCGCTGTAGCCGACCGGCGTGCTGTCGGTGTCGGCCTTTGCATCGCTCGATGGGGCGGTGGCTTGGGAGGGAGAGGGCGGAGAGTTCACTGCGGCGCTCATGGTCGCGCGTCCCCTGGCGCTGTCAGGCTGGCCGAGACGGCCGATGCAACTGCCTTGGATGCAGTGCTGCTGCGCAATATATCTTGGAAGCTCTGCACCACCTTCGGGAAATGGGTGGCACGCTGAGAGCCGGCACCAAGATGCCTGCCCGGCCAAACTTCAGCAAGCCCCTTTCACCAAGCCGTCTCTTGACCCTGCAGCGCACGCCGGGCCATCAGGAAGGTGGCTGCATTCCAGCTTTGCCCGGCCATGCCGAGCGGCGCCAGCGTGCGGCCGTGGAACCACTCGGTGAAGCGCCAATTGTCGAGTTCGTTCGTGCGCGCCAGCTTGACCAGTTCGGCCCAGCCTTCTGCTTGCAGGCCCACCTTCGTCAGTGCCATGACCCAGAAAGCACCGACGAAGGGCCAGATACCTCCGTTGTGGTATTGGTGCGCAAGGTTCTGTCGATGCCGTCCCATGTAGGCTCGCCAGAGATCGTGCTGTTCCGACAGAGGATGCAGCACCACCCGCACCGGATAAGGATCGCTGGCCCGCGCGGCCCCGATCGCGTTCGTGATGCTGTGCGACATGGCCTCGTCGGCCAGGCCGCATTGGATGGCCAGCAAATTGCCGAACACATCGCCTTCGTCCCCCACGACCGCCAGATTCACGAAGCTCAGGTAGAGCCCACGATCCCGGCGGCCACGGCGCGCATAGTGCTGCAGCAGGCGCGCACGGTGGTACTGGTGCAGATCGCGCTGGAACGGATTGAAGAGATGGTTGAAGTGGTGCTGCGTCTCGTCTGCATGGCACAGCGCGAAGCGGCGCTTGACGTCAAACCACAGCGCGTTGGTGTAGAGCACGTACCCCGAGCGCGGCATGATGTCCGCCCAGTCGCTTGCCTCGTTCTGCTGCAAGAGGCGAAAGTGCTGATGCTCTTGTGCCAGCAGCCATCCGATCGCTCGGTCGACTTCGCTGGCCCAGTGGTCCGCCCCCACCTCACCATGGCGCCGCACGTGGTCCACCGCGATCAGCCACCACAGCGTGGCGTCAATGCAACCCAGGTACCAGAAGTCCGCATCATGGCCTTCCGGATCTACGTACTTGGGAATTTGCCCGTTAGGCGCCTGCTTCACTGCCAGCGCATCCAGGCTGGCCACAGCGCCTTGTTCGAGCGCCTGCACTCCGCTGCCGCACATGGCCATCACGCAGATCGCTGCATCCCGCCCGAAGATGCGCGTGTAGCGTCGCGCCTCTGCAGCCGCAGTGCGGCTTGCCGCCAAAATGCCGTGCTGGGTGAGGTTGCTCTCCAGCAGCGTCAGCGCAGCTTCCGAGCAGGTTTCAATTAAGGCGAGCGAGGACGGATCAAGGGTATGGTCGGACATGGGCAGTTCAGATGCCAAAGTGAACGATGCGTGGATTTTGCCGATCGTGGCGAGCGCTGACCCTTTCTCCTTTTGCGCGGCATATCGCTGCAAATCAACGGAAACGACAATCCATCCTATGCCAAACCAATCGAAGCGGGCGAATAACCACGATGGATTCGTTCTTGTGCGGGGCGCACGGGAACACAACCTGAAAAATGTGGATGTCGAGATTCCCCGCAATGCCATCGTGGTGTTCACCGGCGTCTCTGGCTCCGGTAAATCTTCGCTGGCGTTTGGCACCATCTATGCGGAAGCGCAGCGCCGGTATTTTGAGTCGGTGGCGCCCTATGCGCGTCGTTTGATCGACCAGGTGGGCGTGCCTCAGGTCGATGCCATCGAGGGTTTGCCGCCCGCTGTGGCCCTCCAGCAGCAAAGGGGCACGCCCACCGCACGATCTTCCGTGGGCAGCGTGACCACTATTTCCAGCCTGGTACGCATGCTGTACTCCCGCGCTGGAACCTACCCAGCCAGACAGCCTATGCTGTATGCGGAAGACTTTTCGCCCAACACCCCACAGGGCGCTTGTCCGCACTGCCACGGCTTGGGCCGCATCTACGAGGTGACCGAGGCTTCGATGGTGCCCGACGATTCACTCACCCTGCGCGAGCGGGCTGTGGCGGCTTGGCCCAGCGCCTGGCAAGGGCAGAACCTGCGCGACATCCTGACCACGCTGGGGCATGACGTCGATGTGCCTTGGCGAGATCTGCCGCGCAAGACGCGGAACTGGATTCTCTTCACCGACGAGCAGCCGACAGTCCCTGTGTACGCAGGCTTCACGATGGAGGAGGTACGCCGGGCACGACGTGCAAAGCAGCAGCCCAGCTACATGGGCACCTTCACCGGCGCTCGCCGCTACGTGATGCAGACTTTCGCCACCAGCCAGAGCGCCATGATGAAGCGCAAGGTGGCCCAGTTCATGGTGGGGACGCCCTGTCCCGTGTGCCATGGAAAACGGCTCAAGCCGGAGGCCCTGTCCGTCACTTTTTGCGGACTGGACATCGGCGACCTCGCGCACCTGTCCCTGTCCGCATTGGCCGATGTACTCGGGCCGGTGGCAGAGGGTTCGCCATCCAGTGGGCCCTCGGAACATGCAGGCGCCAGCTTGTCGAAAGCGGCTCGCATGCGTGCGGCCGCAAAGCGCGAAGCGGCAGGAGCTCCGGGCCACACGGGCGCGTCCGACGTCCGCCGTACGCCCAACCTGTCGGCGGAGAAGCAATTGGCCGCTCAGCGCATTTCGCAAGAGCTACTTTCCCGTGTTCGCGCATTGACGGACCTCGGACTGGGCTATCTGTCGCTCGATCGCGCCACACCTACCCTGTCGCCTGGCGAGTTGCAGCGGTTGCGTCTGGCGACCCAGCTCGCATCGCAACTCTTCGGGGTCGTGTACGTGCTCGACGAGCCTTCTGCAGGCCTGCATCCCGCCGACAGCGCGTCGTTGCTCACGGCGCTGGAGCGTCTGAAAGCCGCTGGCAACTCCATCTTCGTGGTGGAGCACGACATCGCCACCATGCGCCGTGCCGACTGGCTGGTGGATGTGGGACCGGACGCCGGAGAGCATGGTGGGCAGGTGCTCTACAGCGGCCCACCGCCAGGATTGGCCTGCGTGCCGCACTCCCATACGCGCCGGTATCTGTTCGACGACGCTGCACGTGATCGCCGCGTTCAGCGATCACCGCAAGCCTGGCTGACATTGGAGGATGTGCATCGGCACAATTTGCATGGTGTGGATGCGGCTTTCCCCATCGGCTGCCTGACCGCCGTAACCGGTGTTTCAGGGTCAGGCAAGTCGAGTCTGGTCAGCCAAGCGCTCCTGGAACTGGTCAGCGCCCATTTGGGGCAGCCCATGCCGACGCCCGAGGACGGTGGCATGCCGGAAGGACCGCCCGATGCGGCTGCTGGCGATGATGATCCGGGCGCTACCCTTGAGTTGGGTGGAGCCATTCTCACCGTGGGCCGACTGGGTGGCGCAACCGATCAGGTGCGCAGGCTGGTGCGGGTGGATCAGAAACCCATTGGACGCACGCCCCGCTCCAATTTGGCCACTTACACGGGCCTTTTCGATGCCGTGCGAAAGCACACCTGCTGCACGAAAGAAGCAGTACGACGCAGGGCAGTTTTCGTTCAATGTCGCGAAAGGTCGGTGCCCCACCTGCGAGGGCGAAGGTTTTGTCAGCGTGGAGTTGCTCTTTCTGCCCAGTGTCTATGCGCCTTGCCCCACTTGTCACGGAGCACGCTATAACCCCCAGACATTGGCCATCACCTGGAACGGACTGTCGATTGCCGACGTGCTGGCACTTACCGTGGACGCAGCATGCGATACCTTCGTGGACGAACCCACTGTTTTCCGGTCTTTGCAAGTCCTGCGCGACATCGGTCTCGGCTACCTGCGCCTTGGCCAGCCCGCCACGGAACTGTCGGGTGGCGAAGCACAACGCATCAAGCTCGCCACGGAATTACAGCGCACGCAACGCGGGCACACGCTGTATGTGCTGGACGAGCCGACCACCGGTTTGCATCCAGCCGATGTGGACCGCCTGCTGTCCCAGTTGGATGCTCTCGTGCAGGCAGGGAACACGGTGGTAGTGGTTGAGCACGACATGCATTTCGTCGCCTCTAGCGATTGGGTGATCGACATCGGTCCGGGGGCAGGCGCCCAGGGCGGTTGCATCGTGGTGAGCGGAACTCCGGCGGAGGTGGCACGCTGTGCAGAGTCTCGCACCGCCGCCTACCTGAAAGCGGTGTTGGGAGTGATCACAACTGAAGCCTAAGCCAGCAGGAACCCATGAGTAACGGCAGGATGCACCGCCCCGCTTAACCGCGTGATGGGGTGGTTGTGCTACCTGTCGTCTTGCGAGACTGGTATTTTTTCCAGAGATAGCCAGCGACAGCCATGAGAATCATTTTTCGCATCTGAAGACTCCGTTTGATGAAGCCCAGAGCTTCCATGCGTTGTCAGCCACGCCTTGTAGGAAGTCCGGGCGAGGCCATGTCGTCTTCTGCGGAATGCACTGATCCTTGTGTGAGGGGGTGAACGAGAGGTTGGGCTTGTTGAGCCCGTTCACGGCAGCAGAGTGAACGCACTGGCTTGGAGGGTCTCCCATCAATGCTGCTGCGCTGAATCCAGCAGCCAACTTCTAAAGGTCTGCAGGGTCGGTGATTGCACTGACTCTTCCGGATAAACGAGGTAGTAGCCCTTGGGGCTGCGCCATGTGCGCGAAGACAGGCGCACAAGCCGCGTGGCCTGCACCATGTCGTCGGCCATGTAGTCCGGCAGCAAGACCACGCCCAGGCCCGCCACAGCGGCATTCAGTGCCATGGACATGATCTCAAAGCGGGGGCCGGCGCGGCCGGGGTCAGCGTCGATTTGCTCTGCCAGAAACCATTGCTCCCACGCATCCGGCAGTGTGTGGTGATGCAGCAGCCCCGAACCGGGCGTTGCTGCCCCGATCTGCGCGCCGTGGCGCGCCACCCACGCGGGGGCGGCATAGGGTGCGAGGTCCAGTGCCGCCACGAAGTCGCAGCACAGGCCGGCGCGCTGGCCATCGCCGAATTCTAAGGAAGCATCAATGTTGCCAGTCTTGAAGTCGGCGGGGCCCACGCGTGTGCTCAAGCTCAGCGTAATTTCTCCATGCGCCCGGGTGAATGCAGGCAGGCGGGGGATGAGCCAATACGCACCGATCGAAGCGCCCACCGACAAAGCCAACCCGCCGCCGCGCCCTTTGAACGCCATCACATTGACCGTGGCCCGCTCCAGGCGCTGAAGCAATGGCGCAATCTCCTCGAGGTAGTAGCGTCCGGCATCGCTGGTGATCAGCGATTCACGCCGCCTAACGAACAGACGCACGTTCAGCCGTGATTCCAAGGCCTGTATCTGCCGGCTCACCGCGCCCTGGGTGAGGTGCAATTCCTGGGCTGCGGCAGTGAACGAGCCGAGGCGCGCGCTGGCCTCCAGGCATAGCAGGGACATGGTGGATGGAGCACGGTACATGAAGGGAAACCATGAGCAATGCACATGCCGGCAGCAAGATGCACCGGGAAGGGGTCAAAGATCACCGCAATAGTGCATGAGAAAAAGACATGGTATCCCCAGCAAACATGGTTTGTGCCAAGCCAGATCGATTTCTAGCATTCATGCGGTTGAATCCAACGAACTGAAGGAATGCACCGATGAACGCTCCGCTCCGCCCCGCATCCCTGTCGCGCCGCCGCTGGCTGCAGACGGTCTCTCTCACCCCCTCCGTCGCACTGTTGCCGGATTCGACCCGGGCGGCGCCAGGGTATCCGGATCGTCCCATTCGCCTGGTCGTGCCATCGGCCGCAGGCGGTTCTCCGGATGCCGTCTGCCGCATCCTGACGAACGAGTTGCCCAAAGCACTGGGCCAGCCCTTCGTGGTGGACAACAAGCCCGGTGCCAGCGGCAATATCGGCATGGCCGACGTGTTTCGTGCCCCTGCAGACGGCTATACGCTGGGCTATGCCAACGTGGGCACCCTGGCCATCAACAAGGCCCTGTATTCCAAGCTTCCTTACGACCCTGACGCTCTGGTTTCCATCGGTTTGATCGGCTTCGTGCAGAACGCGCTGGTGGTGCGCAAAGACCTGCCCGTGCAGAGCGTGAAGGACCTCATCGCGCTTGCGCGCGCCAAGCCCGGGGAGTTGACGGTGGCTTCGGGCGGCAGCGGTACCACGGGGCACCTGAGCGGCGAGTTGTTCAAGGCATCGACCCAGGTGTCGATGACGCACATCCCCTACAAGGGCAGCCCGCAGGCCATCACTGACCTGATGGGCGGCGTGGTGGACCTGATGTTCGACAACCTCAGCTCCATTCTTCCGCACATCCAGTCGAGCCGGGTGCGCGTGCTGGCCGTGACAGGCGCCGCGCGCAGTCCGCAACTGCCGCAGGTGCCCACCGTGGCAGAGGCCGGCGTGCAGGGTTACGAGACCGTGGGCTGGGGTGGCATCGTCGCCCCGCCTGGCACGCCCAGCGCGATTGCCGCCCAGCTCAACAAGGCCCTCAATGACGCTCTTCGCCTGCCCCCCGTGCAAGAGAAATACGCGGCCCTCGGCTTCGAACTGACGCCTGGTCCTCCTGAGCGCCTGATCGAGCGGGCCCGAAAGGAATCACCAATGTGGGCAGACGTCGTCAAGCGCTCTGGTGCCCAGGTGGGGTGAGGCAGGCCATGTTCGATCTCCTCATTTTCGGAGGCACCGTCGTGGATGGCAGCGGAGCGGCTCGTCGGCAGGCCGACGTCGGCATTGCAGGCGGGCGCATTCTCGCCGTTGGCGACCTCTCAGCACAGCCTGCCCGCCAACGCCACGACGCTGTCGGGCGCATCGTGTGCCCCGGCTTCATCGACGTCCATACCCATGATGATCGGTTGTTGCTCACATCACCGGCCGGCCCCCATCCCAAGCTCACGCAAGGCGTGACCACAGTGGTCACCGGAAATTGCGGGATCAGCCTGGCGCCGCTTCTGAGCAATGAGACACCGCCAGCACCACTGGACCTGCTTGGCGCGGACGACTGGCGGTATGACCGGTTCGGTGACTACCTCGATGCTCTGGAGGCCTCGGGGCCGGCGCTGAATGCGGCATGCCTGGTGGGGCACTCCACTTTGCGGGTGCGCCATGTGCCGGACCTGCGTCGACCGGCCACCCCGCCCGAAGCTGAGCGCATGGCCATGGATCTGGCCGAAGGATTGGATGCGGGCGCTTTCGGCTTGTCCACCGGGCTTTACTACCCTCCCGCCCGGGCGGCCACGGCAGAAGAGGTGATTGCGGTGGGCGCTCCGCTTTCGGCGGCGCAGGGCCTGATCACGATGCATATCCGCGACGAGGCAGATGCCATTGACGATGCATTGCGCGAAGCCTTGCACATTGGCCAGGCGCTGGGGGTGAGCACTGTGCTGTCGCATCACAAGTTGATTGGCCAACGCAACCATGGGCGCTCGGTGAACACCTTGGCCATGGTCGACACCGCCGCGCTGTCGCAACCCGTTTGTATGGACTGCTATCCCTACAACGCTTCGTCCACCATGCTGCTGGCCAGCCGCGTCGGGCAGTCCCGGGAGGTCCTGGTGACTTGGTCTGTTGGCGATCCATCGGCGGCTGGGAAATCGCTGTTTGCAATGGCGCGCGAACGGGGCTGTTCCCCCGAATCCTTGGTGGAGCCGTTGTCTCCCGCGGGTGCGGTGTACTTTGCCATGCATGAAGATGATGTGCGCCGCATCCTCCGACACCCTTTGACGATGGTCGGCTCGGACGGACTGGCCCACGATGCGGTGCCGCATCCTCGTCTATGGGGAACCTTCCCCCGCGTACTGGGGCATTACGCGCGCGACCAGCGCCTGTTTTCTCTCGAAACAGCGGTGCACAAGATGACTGGGTTGAGCGCCCGCCGCTTCGGGCTGCGCGACCGGGGGGTGATCGCCCAGGGTCATGCGGCGGACATCGTGGTGTTCGATGAGACGTGCATCGCGGACCGTGCCACGTTCGAACAGCCTACCGCACCCAGCGCAGGCATTGATGCAGTGTTCATCAATGGCCAGCTGGCTTGCGCGCATGGCCATACCGTCAATGCGCATGCAGGTCAGGTGTTGCGGCGACAACGCTCGTTCTGATTTCCGAACGCAGGAAGCCACTTGGTTGGCGGGCATGCCAAGCGCGTCCGGGCGATTGATTCACTGGAGGCTGGATGGCTCTGCAGCGTCGCCGCACCACGAGCGTGGATGTTTCTGTCGATGTGATTAAGCAGTTTCGCCCATTTTTATCAAATACCGATAATTGATTTAATCAACTCCTTCAATAATTGCATCTGATAAAAATTCATAAGAAGTTTTTTTCTCGCGTCCAATAAGACATTCTTTGTGGTTATGTGAATAAAGAATCTCAAATATTTATCGATGCTGTGAGTAAAAAATACTTTGGTGCGTGAGGCATTCATCGTTAGCAGAAGGGGGCCTGAATCTCATCTCGGAGTACTCATGGCCTGTGTGCTATATGGAATGGTGGAACGGGCAGTGATTGATCATTATATTTTTCTATTGGTAACGGTTCTTTGTGGAATTGCGTTTGAAGGGATTATTCACTGTTTGAATAATAAGGGTAAACCCTTGCATTGAGAGCGGCCACCCCTACTAGACTTTTTGAAAATAAATGTGTCGGCTCAAAATAAACAGCCGTAATAGACAGGGACGGGAGGGATTCATGTCATTGAATCAATGGAGAGGGTGGGCGCAGCGTATGGGCGTGATTTGGAAGGCGCGTCATTGCATGGGCGTCCAAGGTGCTGGGAGGCCGGGGTTGCGTCTGCGGGCGTGCATTCAAAAAAGCGACGTCGGACGCCGCAGAATGTTTCCACCCGCGGGCCATGGGAGGGCTTGGTCTTGCTCCGCCTACCGGCGCCCCCACGCGAGTAAACGCTCCGGTGTCTTTGGCGCATTGGATGTGTGTGGATGTTTTTGCCTCACGCCGCTGCAACGCGCCACTGCTCCGCCATGCGGCGGGGGCGAGGCCGGCTGGCCGGTGCATTCAGGCGGCTGTCCAGAGCGGCGGTGAAGGGCTTTCTTCCCTTGATCTCGAACGTCGACTAAGCCCGGCAGGCGCGGGCCGCCAAGGCCGCGCGATGCCGGCACGTTCCACACCCGGCCGGCTCTGGCCGGCCAGCGCGATCTCAGGCTCCTGCGAGCCTGCCAATAACGATTTCAAGAGCGACATACGTCCGTGCGGTGCAGGTGCGGATGCTGACTTTCGTCCATACGACAGGGAGAATTGCATGAATACGGTCGATCAATCCGGTGGCTCCGCCGAGCTCATGGCAGGCCAGATGGCCATGTGGCTGGGGTCTCAGTTCGCTTCGGCAGACACCAACTTCAATTTGGCTGAGGCCATCGACATCGAGGGAGACATCGATCCCGCATTGTTCGCCGAGGCGGTGCGCCGAGTCACCGACGAAGCCGAGGCCACGCGGCTCAACTTTCTCGATGCGGGGCAAGGCCCGAAGCAGGTGCTCGCACCGACCTTCAATGGAGAGTTGCCCTTCCTCGATTTCAGCGGCGAGGCCGACCCGATGGCCGCAGCGCAGGTATGGATGCAGGCTGATTTCAGTCATCGGGCAGAACTGGCATCAGGGCAGTTGTGGCTCTGCGCGCTGATCCGACTCGCGCCAGGGCGGCATGTCTGCTATCAGCGCAGCCACCATATCCTGCTGGATGGTTTCGGTGGCGGCTTGGTGGCGCGGCGCATTGCGGATATCTACACGGCGCTGGTCCAGGGGAACACCATTTCTGAAACCTCGCGACTTGCACCGATGGCACAGTTGGCCGAAGAGGAGCGCGCCTACCGTGAATCCGGTCGGTTTCCGAGAGACCGCCAATACTGGATGGAGCGCTTTGCTGACGTGCCGGAACCCTTGACCCTGGCGTCGCGTCAGTCGGTGAACATCGGCGGCCTGCTGCGCCAGACCGTGCACCTGCCGGCCGACAGCGTTCAAGCGCTTCATGCCATCGGCCAGGCCTGGGGAAGCACGCTGCCTCAGATCCTGATCGCCACGACGGCTGCCTATCTCTATCGCACCACGGGGGTTGAAGACATGGTGATCGGCATCCCGGTCACCGCGCGGCACAACGAGCGCATGCGACGGGTTCCTGCCATGGTGGCGAATGCATTGCCGCTGCGCCTGTCCATGCGCCCTGACCTTTCCTTCCCTGAGCTCGTTCGCGAAGTGGGCCGCCAAATGCGCCAGATCCTGCGGCACCAGTGCTATCGCTACGAGACCCTGCGGGGCGATTTGAATCTTCTGCTGAACCACCGGCAACTCTTCACCACTGTCGTCAATGTGGAGCCTTTCGACTACGACTTCCGTTTTGCGGGGCACGTGGCCAAACCACGTAATCTTTCCAACGGAACGGCAGAGGATCTGGGCATCTTTCTGTACGAGCGCGGCAACGGCCAGGATCTGCAGATCGATTTCGATGCGAATCCAGCGCTGTACACCGCACAGACCCTGGCCGAGCATCAGCGGCGGCTGCTGACGCTCATGGCGGCCGTGATCGAGCGGCCGGATCAGGCCATCGGACGCATCGAGTTGCTGGGCGCGCAGGAGCGCCAACAGGTGCTGGCGGGTTGGAATGACACGGAGCAGACGGTGCCCGACATTCACCTGTCGACCTGCATTGAGGCTGGTTTGCTGGCTGACCCCCAAGCCACTGCCTTGCGGTTCGAGGACCAAGTGCTGAGCCGTGGTGAACTGAATCAAAGGGCGAATCGGTTGGCGCACCTGCTGCGTGCGCGTGGCGCAGGGCCGGAGCGTGTTGTGGCAATCGCCGTGCCGCGGTCGCTGGATCTCATGGTGGCCTTGCTGGCCATTCTGAAAACCGGGGCCGCCTATTTGCCGGTCGATCCGGACTTTCCGGCGGATCGCATTGCCTACATGCTGGGCGATGCCCGGCCGGTATGCCTTGTCACGACCAAGTCTTTAGTGCAAACCCTGGCCGCAACAGTGTCGTTTGTGCTGCTCGATGACCCGGAAACCATCGACGAATTGGGCAGACATCCCGAGACCCGCCCGGAGCCGCTGGGAACGCTTGACACGGCGCAGCCGGCCTATGTGATCTACACGTCTGGATCGACCGGAAATCCGAAGGGGGTCGCTGTATCGCACCGTGCCATCGTCAACCGGCTCCGGTGGATGCAGAACCAATATGGCCTGCAAGCCGATGACCGAGTGCTGCAGAAGACCCCTTCCAGCTTCGATGTGTCGGTGTGGGAGTTCTTCTGGCCCCTGATCGACGGCGCCACGCTGGTGCTTGCCAAGCCGGGAGGGCATAAGGATGCAGCCTACCTGGCCGAGATCATCGTTCGCGAAGGCATCACCACCCTGCATTTCGTGCCCTCGATGCTGGAGGTCTTCCTGCTGGAGCCGGCAGCATCCGCCTGTGCCAGCCTGCGGCGCGTGGTCTGCAGCGGCGAGGCCCTGTCGTCTGCGCTGGCAGGCAAATTTCACCAGCAGTTGGGATGTGAACTGCACAACTTGTACGGTCCCACGGAGGCGGCTGTCGATGTGACTGCATGGGCCTGCCCAAGCACGCCGCTGATGGAGTCGGGTTCGGAGGGCGTACCCATCGGCCACCCCATCTGGAACACGCAAATGGTGGTGCTGGACAGTGGACTCCAGCCGGTGCCCGTGGGGGTGACGGGCGAGTTGTACATCGCGGGCATGGGCCTGGCGCGGGGCTACCTGGGCCGCCCGGTGCTGAGCGCAGAGCGCTTTGTGGCCAATCCGCATGGCGGTCCGGGCAGCCGCATGTACCGCACAGGCGATCTGGCGCGCTGGCGCACCGACGGCAGTCTGGACTTCCTGGGCCGGGCCGACCAGCAGGTGAAGATCCGGGGCTTGCGCATTGAGCCGGGAGAGATCGAATCGGCCTTGCTGCAGCACCCTCTGGTGGCGCAGGCGGCGGTGATAGCCCGCGAGGACGTGGCAGGGGAAAAGCGGCTGGTGGCGTACGTGGTGTCCACCGGTGAGGGCGAGCCTGCGTCAGGGGAACTGCGCAGCCATCTTGCGCTGTCGCTGCCCGAGTACATGGTGCCATCGGCGTTCGTTCAATTACCGGCATTGCCGCTGAGCCCGAGTGGAAAGCTGGACCGCAAGGCGCTGCCTGCGCCAGAGGTACAAAGCGCCGTTGCCTATGCGGCACCGCGCACACCGACGGAGAAGGCACTCGCGGACCTGTGGGCCGAGACACTGCATCTGCCCCGTGTCGGCATTCACGACAACTTCTTCGAGTTGGGCGGGCATTCTCTGATGATCGTGCAGTTGATCTCGATGATCCGGCAGCAGTTCCTGATCGATCTGCCCCTGGACACCTTGTTCCAGGTCTCCACCATTGCGGGGTTGGCGGAGCGGCTGGACCAGGAGGCGGTGGCGCGGCCGCGCCTGGCACCGATGCCCCGCCCGGCGCGGATTCCGCTGTCGTCCGCACAACGTCGCCTGTGGCTCATGAACCAGCTGGATGGTGCCAATCCGGCATACAACATGCCCCTGGCGTTACGCTTGTCCGGCATGCTAGACCGCGTGGCGCTGCACGCCGCCTTGGGCGATCTGGTGCAGCGCCATGAGAGTTTGCGCACGATCTACCCGCATGAGGCGGGGCTGCCATACCAACAGATCCTTGACGGTGCCGACGCCCACCCACCCGTGATTGAGGCGGAGGCCTGCGAAGACGATTTGACTGCGCAGTTGCACGCGGCGGCCCGCCACGCCTTCGACCTGTGCCATTCGATGCCTTTGCGGGTCTCGCTGTTCCGGCTGGCCGAGGACGAGCATGTGCTGTTGCTGCTCACCCACCACATCGCAGGCGATGGTGCTTCGCTGCTGCCATTGGCGCGGGACCTGAGCGTGGCCTACGCCGCGCGTTGCAGCCGCCAGACTCCAGATTGGGAGCCGCTGCCGCTCCAGTACGCTGACTACGCACTGTGGCAGCAGGCGCTGCTGGGCAGCGAAGACGATCCCGATAGCCTGGCCGGCCGGCAGCGCAGGTTCTGGCATGACGCGCTGCGCGACCTGCCTGAGCAAATGGCATTGCCTGTCGACCGTCCCCGCCCCCTGGTGCCCAGCCACCGTGGCGACGTGGTCCCGCTGCACATACCGGCTGCGGTCCATGAACGCATGCTGCAGCTGGCCCGAGACGGGCAAGCCAGCGTTTTCATGGTGCTCCAGGCTGCCTTGGCCGCGTTGCTGAGCCGCTTGGGGGCTGGCGACGACATCGTGATCGGCAGCCCGGTCGCGGGGCGCAGTGACCACGCCCTGGATGGGCTGATCGGCTGTTTCGTTAACACGCTCGTTTTGCGTACCGATACGTCGGGCCAGCCAGGGTTGCGCGAACTGATTGCGCGTGTGCGTGCCACCAATCTGTCGGCCTATGCGAACCAGGATTTTCCTTACGACCGCCTGGTGGAGTTGCTGCGGCCGGGGCGCTCGCGGTCCAATCTGCCGCTGTTTCAGGTCATGCTGGGATTCCAGAACAGCAGCCGGTTGTCATTCAGCCTTCCGGGGCTGTCGATCACGCCGCAGCCTGTGGCCGTGGACACTGCCAAATTCGATCTGTCCTTCATCCTGACGGAGCAACGCCATCACGATGGCCTGCCCGGTGGGATTTCGGGTGGCATTCAATACAGCACCGATCTGTTCGACAGGTCCACCGTGGAGTCCCTGGCGGTCCGGCTGGTAAGCTGGCTGGAACAGGCGTGCGACACCCCGGACGAGGCGATGGGCCGCATCGACATCCTGCATCCCCAGGAGCGCCGCCGTTTGTTGCAGGAGTGGAGCGGCTTCGAGCGCCCCTTGGTTACCAAGACCATTGCCTCGATGGTTGAGGGCCACGCCAGCCGGCGACCCCAGGCACCTGCGGTGATTCTGGATGGCACCACGATCCGCTATGGCGAGCTCGACACACGGGCCAACCGCCTGGCCCACCTGCTGCAGGCACGGGGCGTGGCTGCTGGGTCCATCGTCGCGACGGTGCTGCCGCGCTCGCTCGATCTGGTCGTAGCGCACCTGGCCATCGTCAAGGCGGGGGCAGCTTACCTGCCCCTCGATCCGAACCATCTGGCAGGACGCAGTGCGCTGGTGTTTCAAGAGGCCGCTCCCACCGCCGTCCTTACGCACGAAGCGTTGCTGCCGAGGCTGAGCGATGTGGCGAATTGCATGGCGCTTGACAGCGACCTGACGGTTGCGGCCCTGGCGATCCAGTCGGACAGCCGCCCAGGCGGTTGGGGCGCTGCGCGACACCATGATGGCCCTCACGCGCAGGAGGCGGCATACCTCATCTATACGTCGGGCTCCAGCGGAACCCCGAAGGGGGTCGTGGTGCCGCACGCAGGCCTTCACTCCCTGGCCGCTTCCATGGCCGAGCAGATGGACATTGGGCAGGACGCCCGCGTACTGCAGTTTTCTTCCAGTGGTTTCGATGCGTCGGTGATGGACCTGTTGATGGCCTTTCACGTTGGCGCGGCGCTGGTGTTGCCCGGGCCTGCGCCATGGCTGGGACAGGATCTGGCGCAGGGGCTGGTTCGCCAGTCGATCAGCCATGCCCTGATTCCGCCTGCCGCGCTGGCTTCGGTGCCGCCCGGCGAATTTCCAGCGCTGCGCACGCTGGTGGTCGGTGGCGATGTGTGCCCGCCCGCGCTCGCAGCGCAGTGGGCGACAGGGCGCCGCATGATCAACGCCTACGGCCCGACGGAGATCACGATCTGCGCGAGCCTGAGCGAGCCCATGCAGGCCGGGACCGTGCCATCGATCGGGCAACCGATCTGCAACACGCATATGTACGTGCTGGACGGAGACCTTCAGCCGGTGCCCGTGGGGGTGACGGGCGAGTTGTACATCGCGGGCATGGGCCTGGCGCGGGGCTACCTGGGCCGCCCGGTGCTGAGCGCAGAGCGCTTTGTGGCCAATCCGCATGGCGGTCCGGGCAGCCGCATGTACCGCACAGGCGATCTGGCGCGCTGGCGCACCGACGGCAGTCTGGACTTCCTGGGCCGGGCCGACCAGCAGGTGAAGATCCGGGGCTTGCGCATTGAGCCGGGAGAGATCGAATCGGCCTTGCTGCAGCACCCTCTGGTGGCGCAGGCGGCGGTGATAGCCCGCGAGGACGTGGCAGGGGAAAAGCGGCTGGTGGCGTACGTGGTGTCCACCGGTGAGGGCGAGCCTGCGTCAGGGGAACTGCGCAGCCATCTTGCGCTGTCGCTGCCCGAGTACATGGTGCCATCGGCGTTCGTTCAATTACCGGCATTGCCGCTGAGCCCGAGTGGAAAGCTGGACCGTAAGGCGCTGCCCGAGCCGCAGGCGCCGGGCGACCAGCCTTACGCCGCGCCGCGCACCGACACGGAAATCGCTTTGGCCGCGTTGTGGGCTGACATCCTGCATTTGCCGCGAGTGGGCATTCACGACAACTTTTTCGAAATCGGTGGCCATTCGCTGATGGCAATCCAGTTGGGCATGCGGATCCGGGACCAGATCCACCCTGACTTTCCTCATGCGGAGGTTTACAACCGCCCGTCGATCGCACAATTGGCCCAGTGGATGGACCAGGCTGGCGACGATGGAGTCTCCCTGGATCTTGCGCGCGAGATCCATTTGCCAGAGCACATCCAGGGACAGCCCGGGGCGCCCAGTCTGACGCCGGCGCATGTCTTTCTCACCGGGGCCAGCGGATTCGTCGGAAGCCATCTGCTGGCTGCGCTGTTGCGCGACACCTCGGCTTGCGTGGTCTGCCACGTGCGGGCTGCCGACGAGGCGCAGGGGCGGCAGCGCCTGCAACGCGCCATGGCAGAGCGGCAGCTTGGCGCGATATGGGACGATGCGCGAATCCAGGTGGTCACGGGCGATCTGGGTGCACCGCAGTTGGGGCTGGATGAAGCCGCCGTGCAACGGGTCCGCGACGGCTGCGACTCCATCTACCACTGCGCCGCGCAGGTGGATTTTCTGCATCCGTACGCCAGCCTGAAGGGCCCCAATGTGGACAGCGTGGTCACATTGCTCGAATGGACATCGCAAGGGCGGCCAAAGACCCTGCATTACGTCTCGACGCTGGCCGTGATTGGCCAGAACGAGGACGGTGGCACGGTCACGGAGCGTTCGGCGCTGCCTTCCTGGAACGGCCTGGTGGACGGCTACAGCCAGAGCAAGTGGGTCGCCGACGCGTTGGCCCGGGAAGCGCAGGCGCGGGGAATGCCGGTGGCCATCTATCGGCTCGGTGCCGTGACCGGTGACCACGATCACGCGATTTGCAATGCCGCTGACCTGATCTGGCGGGTGGCACACCTGTATGCGGACCTGCAGTCCATCCCCGACATGGACTTGCCTCTGAACATGACCCCGGTGGACGATGTGGCGCGGGCCATCCTGGGCCTGGCTGCCCGGGCATCTTCGTGGGGGCAGGTGTACCACCTGGTGAGTCCGGCGCCGCTGCGGGTGCGGGACATTCCTCCGGTGTTCGAGCGTCTCGGGCTGCATCTGGAACCGGTGGCGCTGGAGTCCTGGCTGCGGCGTGCCCACGTGCGGCTGGCCGAGGGGCAGGACCGCGATTTGGCTGCTGTGCTGGCCATCCTGGACCGCTATGACGCATCAGCCACGCCACCGAAGGTGTGCGGCGCGGCAACCCACGCGCAACTTGAATCCATCGGTGCGGCAATCCGGCCGGTGGATCGTGATCTGCTGCACCGCTATTTCGTCGATCTGGGTATCGATGCCAAGGCACACCGTGCCCTGGAAACCAGCATTTCTTGAACGAAGGAGGAAACCATGGCACGTTATCTCATTGCAGCAACCGCCCTGCCGGGACATGTGTTGCCCATGCTGGCCATCGCCCAGCATCTGGTGCGTCAGGGACACCAGGTGCGGGTGCACACTGCCAGCCACTTCAAGGAACAGGCCTTGGCCACGGGCGCGTCCTTCACCGCGTTCGATCCGTCGATTGACTTCGAGCACCAGGAGCTGGACCGGCGGTTTCCGCAACGTCTGCAACAGCCTTCCGCCCATGCGCAGCTGTGCTTTGGACTGAAGCACTTCTTTGCCGACGCGATGGCGCCGCAACTGGCGGGGTTGCGGCGCATCCTGGCGCATTTCGATGCCGATGCCATTTTGGTGGACACGATGTTTTGCGGCACGTTCCCGATGCTGCTGGGACCGCGGGAGGAGCGGCCCGCCATCGTCGCCATCGGCATTTCGGCGCTGGCGCTGTCCAGCCGGGACACTGCCTTTTTTGGCACGGCGCTGCCGCCTTCGTCCACGGCCGAAGGTCGCACTCGCAACCAAGCCATGAACCGCAATCTTCAGCAGGTGATGTTCGGCGATGTGCAACGCCATTTCAATGGTGAACTGGCGCGCTTGGGAGCGCCGGCACTGCCCCATTTTTTCATCGATGCGATGGTGACGCTGCCGGATCGGTACCTCCAACTGACGTCGGCATCTTTCGAGTATCCACGCAGCGACCTGCCTGGCTCCGTCCGGTTCGTGGGGCCGCTGCTGGCACCGTCACGTGCCGACTTCAACCCACCTGGCTGGTGGCCGGAACTGGATGACGGCCGGTCCGTCGTGTTGGTCACGCAGGGCACGCTGGCCAATCAGAACCCTGCGCAGTTGATCGGGCCCACCGTGCAGGCGCTGGCCAGGTTCGATGACATCCAGGTGATTGCGACCACGGGCGGACCAGTGCCCCCAGGCCTCAGCACCGCGATGCTGCCCGCCAACGCCCGTGTGGTGCCATTTTTGCCATATGACCGGCTGTTGCCCAAGGTGCACGCCATGGTCACCAATGGTGGATATGGCTCAGTCAACCATGCGCTCAGTCTGGGCGTGCCGCTGGTCGTGGCGGGCGCGACCGAGGAGAAGCCGGAAATCGCCGCGCGAGTCGCCTGGTCGGGCGCCGGCATCAACCTGGCCACCGGGCAGCCCAGCGCGCGTCAAATCGGCGATGCGGTGCGCAAACTGCTGGACGACCCTTCCTACCGGCAGCGCGCCCAAGCGCTGCGACTGGATTTCGCACGCCACCACGCGCTGACCGAGATCGCATCGGCCCTGGTGACGTTGCATGAAAGAGCCCCCGCCATCGCGGAATTTGCATGATTTTCCAAGGAGACCTGACATGAGCAATCCATTCGACGACGAGAACGGCCGTTTCCTGGTGCTGACCAATCCCGAAGGCCAGCACTCACTGTGGCCCGCGTTTCTCGATGTGCCCGCTGGCTGGGAGGTGGCCTTGCCTGCATCCGACAGAGCAGCGTGCCGTTCGTACATCGAAACGCACTGGAGGGACATGCGGCCCCGTTCACTGGTCGTCGCAATGGGCGGTTGATCGCCGTGCCATCGGCCGCCGCGAAAATTCCTTCGGGATTCAACGCGTTTTTTCCGGGAACCCTTGTGCGGCCCATGCGACGGTCTGGACGCCCATTCCGTGGCGCGCGGCCTGCGCAGCCAGGAGGGCATGCACATCAAAGAGTTCGGTGCCCTCCCAGCGCTCTTGTGCATGCGTCACCACGCCTGCTTGCGCACGCTCTGCCGTGTCAGGACACCACTGGCTCAACACCCGTGGGAATGCCCGGCAGTACCCCTTGGCGACGCCAGCGAGTTCGGCCAACTGCCCATACCCGACGCGCTTGCCAGCCGGTATCCGCCGCACGATGTCGACGATGCGTCCCTTCCAATCGTCGCTCAGAGGGGGAATCGGCGCAGGTCCTTGGCAGATGGCATCGCCCACCCGCAGCATGCCGCCTTGCAGCACCCGCGCCAGTGTGCCGCGACGTCCCTTCAACGCTTTGACGACGCCCGGCTGGCATTGCTCCAGGCGGGCGCAGGGCTCGCATTGGAAGGTGATCCAGAGCACCACCTCCGGGCCGATTCTCAACAGCGACCCGGAGGTCAGGCTTGCCGTGGGGCCATCGATGAGCAGGTTTTCGCGCAGCGTGGAAGGTGGCAGTTGGAGGTCGCGATACGCATCTATCCCCGCCAGCAAAACCTGGCGTGGCGAAAGCCGATTGGCATACCGGTCGCCAAGCAATCCCTGATCGGCCATGGCCATGGCCTCCGATACCAACTGGGAGCCTGGAGCGGCCTGACTGTGCAAGCACAGACCTTGCAGGGTGCCCACGGCCCGCCAGTGCATGGATGGGGGAAACTGCAAAGTGAGGGCATCCGCAGGGGCAGCGGCTGGCATCTGGGGAGGCGGCAAGGGGCGGAAACGGCGTGTGGGCAGTGCTTTGTTCCACAGCTTGACAGAAATTTCCATGCGACGGCGGATGCAGGCGCAATTCCTACAACCCGGCTGCGGCCTGCCGAGCAAACTGGCTCGCCCACCAGGCCGTGAAAGAAGCGCCATGCAATCCAGCCAACCTTTGTCGGCAGCTCGCAATGAGAGCTGCGGCGACCGCCTTGCTTCTGCCCACTCCGTGCGACTGCGCGTGAATGGCCAAGACCACCATGTCGAAGTTCCCAGTTGGGTCACGCTGCTTGACCTGCTGCGCGATCGGCTGGGGCTAACGGGAACCAAGAAAGGCTGCGATCATGGCCAGTGCGGCGCTTGTACCGTGCTGGCTGATGGGAAGCGCATCAACGCGTGCCTCACGCTCGCGGTCATGCAGGATGGGGTGGACATCACCACGGTGGAAGGGCTACCCGCCCTGTCCGGAGAAGGGCTCACAGACACCGGACTGCATCCCTTGCAGCAGGCCTTCATCGACCATGACGCATTCCAGTGCGGCTATTGCACACCAGGGCAGCTGTGCTCCGCGGTGGGTCTGCTGAACGAAGGGGCAGTGCACACGGCTGAGGAGGTTCGGGAGCGCATGAGCGGTAACCTCTGCCGTTGCGGGGCCTATCCGCAGATCGTGCAGGCGGTCGCTCAGGTGGCTGGCATTCGGGTCGATGCCATGCGTTATTCATCGCCCGGCCCCTTCAAGGTGCAGGGGAGCCAGGCATGAGGGCATTCGGGTACGAAGCCGTCGCCACTGCGGATGCCGCCCTGTCTGCAATGCGCGGCCAAGCGCCAGACTCTGGCGAGACCGCACCGCAGGCCAAGTTTCTCGCGGGGGGAACCAACCTGATCGACCTGATGAAGGAAGACGTCGTGCGCCCACAGTGGCTGATCGATATCAGCCGCCTGCCGCTGGCCTCCATCGAGGCCCTGCCCCATGGAGGCGTGCGCCTTGGAGCCATGGCACGGAATGCGGCCACTGCGCGCCATCCCTTGGTGCGCGAACGCTATCCGTTGCTGTCGGCGGCCATCCTGGCGGGCGCATCGCCGCAGATTCGCAACATGGCGACCAATGGGGGCAACCTGTTGCAGCGCACGCGGTGCCACTACTTCTACGACACGGGAACACCCTGCAACAAACGTGAGCCGGGCACGGGTTGTCCAGCGCGTGAGGGGCTGGCCCGGCAACTGGCCATCCTGGGGACCAGCGACCATTGCGTGGCCACGCATCCGTCGGACATGTGCGTGGCGCTTGCCGCGCTCGATGCGGTGGTGCATGTGCAATCGCCGAACGGGCAGCGAACCATCGCGTTCGCCGATTTCCATCGATTGCCAGGCAACGCGCCGCAGCGCGACAACACGCTGTCGGGCGATGAACTCATCGTGCACATCGAACTGCCGGCCAACGGGCTGCAGCAGCACAGCACCTATCTGAAGCTGCGTGACAGGGCCTCCTATGCCTTCGCCCTGGTGTCGGTGGCTGCGGCGTTCGAGCTGGACGCTGCCGGGCTGATGCGAAGCCCTCGCATTGCGTTGGGCGGCGTGGCCCACAAGCCCTGGCGCGACGCCGAAGCGGAACAGATTCTGGAGGGGCAGCCGCCGGAAGCTGCGGCCTTCCATGCGGCGGCGCAGTTGCTCTTGCGGGATGCCTGCGGCCACGGTGCCCCGGGTGGACCCGGTGACAACCGTTTCAAGATCGTTCTGGCCCGGCGTGCCATCGTGCGTGCGCTCGAGATGGCGCGCGATGGCGAACTGACCAACACCGGAGAGCTGGGTGCCGGACCTGTACAGGAATTTCAACCATGAGCACCCACGATGATTTCCGCACAGACCCCGGCGCCGGGCAGGCCCTCTCCCAGCAGCCCATGGCGGAGCCTGGCACCGGGCTGGTGAAGACGGGTGCGCCCGTCTCCCGCATCGATGGTCGCCTTAAGGTCATGGGCCAGGCGCGCTACGCTGCGGAGCATGCCAGCGATGACCTGATTTATGGAGTGGTCGTCAACAGCACCGTGGCAAAAGGGCGGATTCTGAATCTGCGGACGGATCGAGCGCGTGCAGTGCCGGGCGTGCTCGATGTCATCACACACATGAACCGCCCCGCGGTTCGGTCGCTCGATCTTTTCTACAAGGACATGACTTCCCCTGGGGGCTCGCCGTTCAAGCCTCTGCACGACGCGCGCATCCACTACAGCGGCCAGCCGGTCGCGCTGGTGGTTGCCACGTCGTTCGAGGCGGCGCGCTGTGCCGCTGCCTTGGTGGAGCTGGATTACGAGGTTGAAAAACACGAGACCCATCTGGTGCACAACTTGCGCCATGCGCGGGAATCGAGCCGGCTCAAGGCTGGCTACTCACCGCCACCCAAGCCCCGGGGGAATGCCCCCCGAGCGTTCGGCGCGGCTCCGGTCAGGATCGATGCCCAGTACTACAGCGGCGTGGAGCACCACAATCCGATGGAGATGCATGCCTCCACCGTACTGCGCAGTGCCGATGGCCATCTCACCATCTATGACAAGACCCAGAGCCCGCAGAACAGCCGGTGGGTGGTGTCGCGCGTGTTCGGTCTTTCGCAGGAAGAGGTGACCGTTCGTAATCCCTTCGTTGGCGGGGCATTCGGGTCGGGCCTGCGGCCGCAGTACCAGCTCATCCTGGCGGTGATGGCTGCATTGCACCTGCAGCGTTCGGTGCGGGTGGTGCTCACGCGCCAGCAGATGTTCACGTTCGGGCACCGGCCCGAGACATGGCAGCGCGTCAGGCTGGCCGCGGACCACGATGGCTCTCTGAAGGCTGTCATGCACGAAGCTGTGGCAGAGACTTCGCGCCTTGAAGACTACGTGGAAGTGGTGGTGAACTGGTCCGGCCAGCTCTATCAGTGCGACAACGTCAGCCTCGGCTACCGATTGGTCCCTCTCGACCAGTACAGCCCCCTCGATATGCGCGCACCGGGTGCCGCCCATGGCGTGCACGCGCTGGAAGTGGCCATGGACGAATTGGCCTATCAGCTGCGCATGGATCCGCTGATCTTGCGGCTCAAGAACTACGCCGATCGCGATGCCTCCAAGGGGTTGCCCTTTTCTACCAAGGAGCTGCATGCGTGCTACCAGCAAGGTGCGGAGCGGTTCGGTTGGGCGCAGCGCCCGCTGGAGCCACGCTCCATGCAGCAGGGGCGAGAGCTGATTGGCTGGGGCATGGCCACGGGCACCTGGGATGCCATGCAGATGTTCGCGCGCGTTCGCGCGGTGATGTATGCGGACGGGCGATTGGTCGTGAGCAGTGCGGCCTCCGACATCGGTACCGGCACCTACACGGTGATGGCCATGATCGCCGCCGAAGCGATGGGATTGCCACTGGAACAGGTAACCTTCGCCCTGGGCGACTCGAACCTGCCGTTGGCCCCTGTGGAAGGCGGCTCGTCGCATGTAGCGACGGTCGGTGCCGCGGTGGAGGGCGCATGCGAGAAGCTGCAACGGTTGCTCTGGGCGCTGGCAAGGCGCAGTCGGAGCATGGGCTTCGGCAAGGTGCTGCTCCAGGAGGTGGAATTCAAGGAGGGTCGCATGCGTCGCCGGGACGCCCCACCGCAGGACTTGGGTGTCACGTTCGCCGACATCCTGGCGTCGCAAGGGCGCTCGATGATCGAGGTGCGGCACCTCATGCTTCCCAACGTGCTCCGGCAAAAGAAGTTCGTCAGGGCCACCCACTCCGCCGTGTTCTGCGAAGTGCGGGTAGACGAGGCTCTGGGAACGGTTCGTGTCACGCGGGTCGTCAGTGCCATCGCTGCGGGGCGCATTCTCAATGCCAAAACGGCCCACAGCCAGATCACCGGGGGCGTGGTCTGGGGTATCAGCCAGGCATTGCATGAAGAGACGCAGACCGACCATGCCCTGGGCCGGTTCATGAACCACAACTATGCGGAATACCACATTGCCACCAACGCCGACATTCCGCCGATCGACGTGATTTTTGTGCAGGAGGATGACCGGATCGTCAGCCGCCTGGGCGCCAAGGGGGTGGGCGAGATCGGTATCGTGGGTGTGGCGGCGGCCGTGTGCAATGCCATCTTCCATGCCACTGGCCGGCGCGTTCGCTCCACCCCCATGACGCCTGACAAGGTGATGCTCCCTGCACCACCGGCCGTGCCGTCTTCCGCGGAGGACGCTGTGTCCTTGTAGGCGGCCAGGGCCGCCGCCGCATGCGACCGGATCGTGGCGGGTCGTCAGTCCGGATTCATGGGCGTGGATGCCATGCTGCGTCCTTTTCGTGGCGATCGGCCAGCAGCGCCCTCAGGCGCTCCAGCAATCTGCCCATGTCCACCGGCTTGGAGAAATGGTCGTCGAAACCTGCCTCCAGCGCGAGCAGCCGGTCGGCATCGCTTCCATAGCCTGTCAATGCAATCAAAGGAAGGTGCCGGGTGTCTGGCTGAGAGCGAACGCGGCGCGCCAGTTCGTACCCGCTGATCTCGGGCAGGCCGATGTCGAAGATGGCCGCGTCAAACCGTGCTTCGGCCAACTGGGCGAGGCCGCCAGCGGCACTGTAGGTGGCCCGCACCCGATGGCCTTCCATTACCAACCACTCCGCCAAAAGGTCGGCGGCATCGGTATTATCATCGACCAAAAGCAGTCGCAATGCAGGCAAGGCCTCCGATCCCGTATCTCCTCGCGGGTCATCGGTGGCCCGTGGTCGGCCGAGCAAGGGCAACCGCAGCGTGAAAGTGCTTCCTTTGCCCGGTCCGTCGCTGTGCGCCGCGATGGTGCCGGAGTGCAGACCCGTCAAGCTGCGGGCGATGGCCAGTCCCAGGCCGAGCCCCCCGGACGCGCGCTCCAAGGCCTGCTCACCCTGCACGAACCGCTCGAATACGTGGTGGAGCAGGTGGGCAGGGATGCCCACGCCCTCATCGCTGACGCGGAGCACTGCCCAGCCCGCCTCGCTGGCGAGTTCCATCCGGATGGGTGTGTCCGGTGGGCTGAATTTCGCGGCGTTGTTGAGCAGGTTGCAGACGATCTGAACGAGCCGGAGCAATTCGCCCTGCACGAGGACAGGCGTCGTCGGCATGCTCAACTGGGGCGTGGAGCTGCGCGCCTGCAAGGCGGGCATCGTCAGCTCCAGCGCACGCTCCATCACCTCTCGGAGATCCACGGGTTCCAGCGACAGGGTGATCTTTCCCGACACGATTCTCGAGATGTCGAGCAGGTCGTCCACCAGGCGCGACAGGTGCTTGACCTGCCGGTCGATGATTTCACGTTCCCGGGAAAATGCGGTGGGATCGCGGCGGGCGATCAACTGCAGGGCCAGCACGATGGGCGCCAGAGGGTTGCGGAGTTCATGGCCCAGCATGGCCAGGAATTCATCTTTCGAGCGGTTGGCCGACTCGGCTTCGCGCTGCGCCTTCCGTGCCTCCGACAAGAGCAGCGCATTGTCCAGCGCCAAGGCTGCGCGTTGCGCAAGTTCGCCGATCAGTGCGCTGTCTTCCGCTTCAAAGATGCGGTTAGGGCCGGCCTGGAGCACCGCCATGGTGCCGATGGTGCGTCCCCGCGCAATGAGTGGAACGACGCAGGCCGCGCCGGCTTCGAGTTCCAGCACAAGCGCTGAAATGTCTTTGATCTGGCCCTCGACTTCGCCGGTCTGGCCGGACGGATACAGGCGGGGCTTGCCGGTCTTGAGGGCGGTGATCAGCACCTGCGGCGTTTCCGCGGCATGGACCAGCACGTGGTCCTGTTCGGCAAGCCTGCCGCTGTGCTCCGCCCATTTGGAGTGGCTCAGCCTTGGCAGCAAGGCCCCTTGCTCATCCAGCAGATCGATCCGGCAGGCATCGCCGATGGCAGGCACCACCAGGCGGGCAATCGCGTCAAGCGTATCCGACTCCTCCAGTGATCCGGAAAGTACGGCACTGGCATTGACCAGCAACCCCAGCCGCTGTTCGGCCGCCTGGGCTGCGGACCGTGCATGGCTTTCAAGCTGCAGCAACTCTTCCCGCTCTGCCTCACTGCCGGCGCGCTGCACGGCGGCCGATTCGAGCGCCCGTGCCACGGCGTCGATTTCCGTGATGCGCGACATGCCGGATGGCCGCAATTCGCCCCGGCCCAGGGCATCGGCGTCGTCTCGCAGGCTGCGCATGGGCATCGTGATGGACTTCGACATCCACCAGGCACCCGTCCCCCCGAGAACCAGTGATGCCAGAAGACCCAGCACGTAGGCCCCGGCGGTGCGCCACCAGGAGCTTTCTGCCTTCGACAGCGATGTGCCCAGGACGAGCGTCCAGCCCCCTTCGCCGAGCCGCGCGAGCACAGTCTTCGCAAGCACACCATCGACATTGGTGCTGGTGCCCAGGAGTTCTTGCTTGTCGGAGCCCAGTGCCTGGAAAAGGGGCTTGAGCGATTCACTGGGGCCGGAACCCCGCCATTTTTCGTCGTCCACCGTGCGGGCGATGCGAGCCAGATTGGCATCGAAGACGGACACGTACCACCCTTCGGGAACGCGCTGCGCACGCAGCACGGCGGCAATGGCCTCCGGTCGAATGATGGCTGTCAACACATATTTCACCACGCCATCCCGTATCACCGGAACGCGGACCGGAAAGGCCAGATTGCCCCCGGCACCACGCGCCATGGACCCGGCGACGGGTCGTCGGGTCTGGACGGCTGCGTCAAAGCTGGATCGCTCCACCACGTTCGCGCTGTTGGGGCGGTCGGTTTCAGTGGAAAACACCACGCGTCCGGAAGGGTCCGCCAGCAGCAAGCCGCGCCACTCCGGATGGGAGGCGCGCACCGCCCGGCTGAGTGCGAGGGCCTGCGCTCTGCCCTCGCCATCCGCCGTGCCCAACGGATCTGCCAGAGCCAGCGTTTGCAAGGCGGACATCGTCAGTCGCAGCTCTCCCTCCACTGCCGTGGACAGCGCGCGTGCGACACCCAGGCTAGACGCCTCGTTTTGCGCACGCTGGCTTTCGAAAAGGGCGGACAGGGAGATGCCGCACACGATCGCCAGCGGCAGGATCGCCGCCACAGCCACCAGCAGCAGTTGGGTTTTCAAGGGAACGGTGCGCACGGGTTTCGAAAGGCGTTGTGTCCACTGAGACGGGCGGGTGTGGCGCAATGGGCAGGCGCAAGCATGACCGTTTTGCGGCGTGGCCTGGGTGCAGGGCAGGGGTGGAAGGCGACAGCATGTTATCTCCGCCCGGGCAGATTCCTTACCTCCTCTGTTCCGCAAATTTCCTGGCCCCCTGTCCTCTGACCGAAGATTTGTTGCAAAATGTTCGATTGATCCGCTTGGCGGAATGCAGGAGGGGAGAAATGGCAAGAAGACGTCAAAAACAAAGTGCCGCAGGCGATTTCATGGATTGGGTGGCACGGCTTCCATGGTGGATTGGACTTGGACTGGCGGCCATGATTTATTGGGCGCTGCATATGTTGGCATCCCAGCCCATGCCAGCGATGAGAACGCCGCACGAGATGGGACAGGTGATCACCGGCGCGCTCTGGCGCAGTCTGGCTTATGCCGGGCAATTCGTGCTGCCGCTTCTGTGCCTGACGGGCGCGGTGCTTTCCGCCGTGAGGCGTCGGGAGCGGCGCCATCTGCTGGACGACTGCGGGACCGCCAGCTCCAGCGCACAGGCCTTGCAAGGCATGTCCTGGCAGGCTTTCGAAAAGCTCGTGGGTGAGGGGTTCCGGCGACGCGGCTATGCGGTGCAGGAGCGGGCGCAAGAGGGCGCGGATGGCGGGGTGGATCTGGTCCTCACCAAGGCAGGGGAGATGTCCCTCGTCCAGTGCAAGCATTGGAAAGCCTTCCAGGTCGGCGTCCAGGTAGTCCGCGAGTTGTACGGCGTGATGGCCGCCCACGGGGCGTCCGCCGGCTTCGTGGTGACCTCAGGGCGCTTCACGCAAGACGCCACGGCGTTCGCCAGCGGGCGCAACATCCGCCTGATCGATGGTGCAGCACTGCTGCAACTCATTCGCGAAACCACTGCGGATCGCAGCCAGGCCCCGCAAATCGCGTCCAAGGTGTCGGTCCCTTCCTCACCTCAGGAGACCCCGGCAGTGCGGTCCGAAGTGTCCTGCCCTCAATGCGGCAGCCGAATGGTGCGGCGCACAGCCAAGCAAGGCGTGCTGGCCGGTCAATCTTTCTGGGGATGCTCTGATTACCCTTCTTGCCGGGGAACGCGCAACAGTTGAAGGGCTTTGCACGGTAAGCACAACTGGCAGGGTTTGGACGCCCAGCGACGGCGTAAGCGGCAGGCCCCGTTCAGCCAACCCACTCCGGTCTGTGGGCCCGGCTCAAGACAGCGGTTTGGCCCGGGTGCCCCGGGGAACAAACCGCTGCACGAAGTCCGGCTGAAAACAGCGTTGGGTCCCGTCGGCAAAATCCACCGTGACGGAAATCGGGTCGATGGCCGCCACGGTGCCCTGGCCATACCGTTTGACGCGAACGGTTGCCCCCAGTTCGAGCGCCTGGGCATCATGACGGGCTTGGGCTGCCGATGCGATGACCGGTTCTCCCATTTCGCCCAGGTCGCTCGCCCCCAGTTTCCGCACCGTGTCGGCAGCCCGTTCGACCAAAGCCTGTCGGGCCAGCTCGGCCATGCGAATGCAGTTGTCGCAGGTGCCACAACGCTGCGGTTCGTTCGATGGATCGAAATACTCGAGCAGCACCTGCCAACGGCAGCGACCCGTCTGCGCATAGAACACCATGCGCTCCAGCGCCTGCTGGTCTTGCTCCCGCTTGTCGGCATAGGCCTGCAGAAGCGCACGCACCGACGCGGGCTCCAGTTCCGTCTTGCGCAGGGTGAGTGCGCCGCTGCGTGCTTTCGAGACCATCTTGTGCCGCTGCAGCAGGCCCAGCCCCACCTGGAGCTTGCTGCGGGGCCGGTCCAGGCGCGCCTGCAGGCTGTCGAGCGTCCAGAAGCCCGGGTCTTGCGGCGCGGGATCGCGCAATGCCTGATACAGCGCGTCGATGTCGTCCGCGCTGGGGTAGCGGCCTGCCAGAAAGAACTGCTGAACCGCTTTGTCCTTGCGGAGAAACAGCAGCGTGCAGTCTGCTGGATCGCCATCGCGCCCCGCACGCCCTGATTCCTGGTAGTACGCATCGAGGCCGCCCGGCATCTGGTAGTGCACGACAAAGCGCACATCCTGCTTGTCGATGCCCAGTCCGAACGCATTGGTGGCGACCATCACGCGGGCCTTTCCGTTCATGAACGCATCCTGGGCTTCACTGCGCTCTGCGGCTGGCATGCGCCCGTGGTAGAGGCCGGCCGCCACATCCGCAGCGCGCAGTGCTGCATGAACCTCCTGCGCTGCTTTCACCGTGGCGGCATAGACCAGCCCGGAACCCTCGGCCGCTTTCACGATATCGATGAGGCGGGCCCGTTTGTCGGCTTCGTTGGCCAGCGCCTCGGCGCGGTAGCGGAGGTTCGGCCGGTAGGTCCCCGTGTCGACGACGCCCGCCGCAGGAATGCCCAGTTGCTTGCGAATGTCCGCCGCCACCGGCCCGGCCGCCGTAGCGGTCAGCGCCAGCACGGTCGGGCGGCCCAGCCGTGCCACCGCACCGGCGATTTCGAGAAAGGCCGGCCGAAAATCATGGCCCCATTGGGAGATGCAGTGGGCTTCGTCCACCGCGAGCAGGCCGATCGGTCCGCTGGAAGCGACCAGGGCCAGAAATTCTGCATCGGCGAGCCGCTCCGGGGTGGTCAGCACGATGCGTGCGCTACCGTCGGCAATGGCTTGCTCTGCCTCGCGCGTTTCCTGCGGTGTGAGTCCGCTGTGCAACTGCACGGCAGGAACACCCCGCTCGCGCAGCGAGTCGCACTGGTCCCGCATGAGCGCGATGAGCGGTGACACCACCACCGTCCTGCCTTCAATCATCAGGGCAGGCAATTGGTAGCAAAGCGACTTGCCCGCCCCGGTCGGCATCACAGCCAACGTGTTTTCGGACTGCAGCACTCGGTCGATCACCTCGCGCTGGCCCGCCCGCAATGCGCGCAAACCGAACGTCTTCTTCAGCACCGACTGGATTCGGGCCGCTGACGGCGTGCGGGGTGCTCGCGGCTGGCGGGCACGTTTGGGAGAGGCGGGTGTGGGCTGTGGCGGGGTGACAGGCATAGGCTGCCATGCTGGCGGGGGCCGCATCTCCCCCGCGTCAGACGTTGCTCACGCCGAATGTCATCCGCTGTCTCTGCCCTCCACCCCTCTGCCCGGTGCGTCAGAAGCGTGCCTGCACGCCCAGCGTCACCGCGCGCGCCGTGCCCGGTGCAACCCAGAGGCGGCTGTACGAACTGGTGTAGTACGTGGTGTCGAAAACATTGTCCACGTCCAGGGTCAGCCGCACGGCCGGGGTGATGCGCCAGTAGGCGACCAGTTTGGCTGTGCGGTAGCTGGGCAGATCGAAGGCCGCCGATCCCGCATTGGCCTCGGCCTGGGTACGGGCCTGGCCCAGGCGGCGGCCGACGTGCGTGACGCCGCCCCCGATGCCATAGCGTTGCCCATTGTCGAAGGCGTTCTCGTACACCGCCAGCACGCTGCCATTGACCTTGGGCACGTTGAGCAGCCGGCCCCCGACCTCCAGGGTGTTGTCACGGGTGATTTCCACGTCGTTCAGAACCAGGCTGGCATTGACCCGCCAGCGGGCCGTCACCTGGCCTGCGAAATCCAGCTCCAGGCCCCGGCTGCGCACTTCGCCTGCGGCCACGGAATAGCTCGAATTGAGCGGGTCGGAGGTCAGTACATTGCGTTTGCGGATGTCGAACAGGGCGGCCGTGGCACCCATGCGCTGGTCGGCGCTCTCCCACTTTGCGCCGACTTCCAGGGAACGCCCGGTTTCCGGATCGAAGGGCTGCGAAGCACTGTCGGACCCCACGTTCGGGCGGAACGAGCGCCCCGCGTTTGCGTACACCGTCCATTGCGAGGATGGCAGCCAGCTCAGGCCAACGCGCGGCGAGGTGGATGAAGGCTCCTGGCGGACCGTGGTGCCATTGCGCCGGTTTTCCAGCGACTGCCGGTACTGGTCCACGCGTACCCCGCCCACCAGGCGCCACGTCGGCGACAGCTTGATGGCATCCTGAAAATAAAGCGCGGTGTTGCGCTGGCGCTCCAGGGTGTCCGTGTTGGGCAATGGCGTGGGCTGGGACTGTCCATAGACAGGGGCCTGGATGTCGATCGCATAGGGCGAGGCCGCCGTGGGGTTGGCGCGCAGCATCAGCGTGTCCAGGTGGAACTTGAAGCTTTCCACGCCGAACAGCAGCTCGTGTTCCATGCCGCCGGCCTTGACGTTCCCCTGCAGTTCGGCCTGCAATGCGATGTCGTCCGAGGCGAAGTCCCGAAAGCGGCGCTGGCGGGTGAGCAAGCCGCTGGACTGCAGTGCGCTGGCTTCGGTGGAGAAGCCCTGGATGGAGGTCTCGCGGTACGACAAGCCCAAGCGGCTGCGCCATTGCGGGCTCCATTCGTGCGACAGGATGAACTGATGGGTCTGGTTCTCCACCGTCACATCGCCATCGCCCGGCTCGCCCAGGAATCGGCTGCGCGGGATGGTGCCCAACCGATTGCCCACGGCCACGACGCCTCGGTCCAAAGGCGTGGCATGGCGCAGAAACTCCCCGGCGTATTCCAGCGACGTGTCGCGGCTCAGCTTCCAGGTGAATGCCGGGGCGACCACGCGCCGTTCGGAACTCACATGGTCGCGGAAGCTGTCGCGGTCCTCCGCTGCCACGTTGAGGCGATAGGCGAAGTTCTCGCCGATGGGCCCGGTGCTGTCGAATGCGCCCCGCTTGAGGCCTTGGCTGCCCACGGAGCCCTCGACGGCATTGGCTGCTTTCCACAAGGGCCGCTTGCTGACGATGTTCAGGGTGCCGCCGGGTTCGCTGCTGCCATAAAGCGCTGCTGCGGGGCCTTTGAGAAATTCGATGCGCTCCACGCCGGCCAGATCGCGCGGCGCGTTGAAGCCCCGGTTGGAAGAAAAGCCGTTCATCAACGTGGCCATGCCGGTGTTTTCATTGCCAGGCAGGCCACGGATGGCCACGTTGTCCCACAGCCCGCCGAAATTGTTCTGGCGGGACACACCCCCCACGTAATCGAGCACGTCATCGAGCCGCGTGGCGCCCAGGTCATCGATGGCCTGGCGGGTGACGATCCGCACCGATTGCGGCAGCTCCCGCAATGGCAGGTCGGTCTTGGCGCCCGCGGCTTCTTCGGCATGGTAGGCCCCGGACTCGGTTCGTCCGACGATCTCGACAGTGGACAGCTGGGGCGCACTGTCGGCGGTTTGCGCCATGGCAGAGCCGCACGACAGGGCCGCCATGGCGAGCGTGAGGGGAAAGGGGGCGCGAGCGCCCCGGCAGGCAATAAGGAACATGAACGTACGGAAGAAAAATCGCCGGCCACGATTCAGGGCGGCCGGATGGCATGCACGGACCCGCCCGCGGCGGCAAAGCCGCCACGGCGAGAGAGAGAAGATCCAACTGGGATGCGGCCGCCTTGCGGTGCGGCATGCATCAGGCGATGGGAAGAGGGGGATCGCGCGATGCAAAAGGCCAGCGGCCAGGTGCCGGCACGAAGGCAAATGCCGCTGTGGGCTGTGGGCATTTGGGGCCGGCGCCTGCCTGCGGCACCGGCAGTCCGATGCCGCCTGACAATGCGGCGGGCTGCGCGAATGCCAGGCAACCGGCACAGGGGCCGTGCTCCAACGCGTGTGCCGGCTTCGCCGGCTGGGGCGCATCGTTTTGCTCCGCGCTGGCGGTCTCCGGGCCCGTGCCCATGGCGGCTTGCAGATGCTCCGCCTCGTGCAAGGGCAGCCCGATGCACGTGTGCAGGAACACGGCAAGCAGGAGCAGGCGAAGGAGGGCGCGGCGATGGTTCATGGCGAGGGCGCCGAATCATAGCGGCGTCTTTGCCGCTTTCCCGCCGAGGCAAAAGGGGTCAGGCGCTTTCGGTCGCCACCACCACCTGGTTGCGCCCTTGCTGCTTGGCTTGGTAGAGCGCCTGGTCGGCACGCTGGACGATGTCGGTTTCGTTGGTGTCCTTCAGGCTGCAAAAACTCATGCCCAGGCTCACGGTCAACTGGCCGACGGCCGGGAACTGGCTCTGGCTCACCGCGAAGCGGATCTTTTCAGCCACCACACGGCCCTCCTGCCGGTCCTGCGGCTCCGGCAGCAGCACCACGAATTCCTCGCCGCCGTAGCGCGCCACGAAATCGGTGATTCGCACACTGCCCGAGATCACCTGGGCCAATTGCTGGAGCACCGCGTCGCCGGCCTGGTGGCCATGGTGGTCGTTGACATGCTTGAAATGGTCGGCGTCGATGACCAGCAGCGCGAAGGTCCGGCCCGTGCGCTGAAAGAGCTGCACGTACTCGCGCAGCTTTTCATCGAACCTGCGGCGGTTGTAGAGCCCGGTGAGCGCGTCGTGAATGGCCAGGTTCTCCAGTTCCTGGTTGGCGCGGTGCAACGCCAGCGTGCGTTCCGCCACCTGGGCTTCCAGGGACGTGTTCAACTGGGACAGTTCGCGCTCCCGCTCGAGCAGGGACGCCGTCATCGACTGGAAGGAGTGGTTGAGCTGCGTGATCTCCGATGCGTGTTCGTCGCCCGGATAGATCGGCGTTCCAGCGCGGTTTTCGATCATGCGGGCGGCGCGGGCCAACTGCTCGATGGGCCGGCTGATGCGCGCTGCCAGCCGGTAGGCCACCAGGGCGCAGGCCAGGGCCGTGAGCAGGCCGAGCAGAATCAGTTGCTGGCGCAGCGCCTTCACCGGGGCCAGTGCATTGTCCAGCGGCTGGCGCAGAACGATGCGCCAGCCCAGATCGGTGTGCGCCACGGTTGGCAGCTCCACCATGCTGGTGAGGTACTCTGCGCCATCGCTCCATTGCAGGCGTTCCGACTGCGCCTGCGGAGAAGCGCCGGCAGGCAGATTCAACAGTCCGACATGCTGGAACGGGTAAAGAATGTGCCCGGCCCTGTCCGCGATCAGCACCTCCGCACCGTGCTGGCCGACCCGGTTCACCACGATGGACTCTACCGTCTCGGTCACCCAGGACCAGTGGGCGTGGGCACCCAGCACCCCCCGCAACTGGCCCTGCTCGTCCAGGATGGGGGCCGCGAAGTCGATGAAGCGCAGCGGCTGGTCCGGGTTGCGGTTGGGCAACTGCTTGGCGAGCAGCACGGCCTCGTGCACGTCGCCCACGAACAGCCCGGAGCGGGCGGACTGGAACCAAGGCCGGTGCTCGACCTGGGCACCGACCAGCACGCCATCAGTGGCTTGCGTGACCCGTCCGCTCGCGTCGGTGACGCCGATCCAGGCGTATTCGTTGTGGGTGGTCTTGCGCAGGTCCAACGCCTGCCGCATCTCCTGAGCGGAAAGGTCGCCGCGGGTGAAGAGCGCCAACTGGCGCAGGAGGTCGATTTCCTGGGCCCGCTCGCGCAGGTTGGTCGCCAGCAGGTCGGCGGCCGATCGGGCACTGGTGTGCAGCAGTTCACCGCCGAACCGGGCCAGCTCCCCCGTGGCGATGTGGCCCACGTAGACCCCCACGCCCAGCAGGCTGGCAAGCGACAGCCCGCCGAACAGCAGGGTGAGCTGTCCCCTGAAGCTCTGGCGCGAGCCCTTGGCCTTGTCGGTGGTTTGCATAGCCTTTCGATTTTCTCCGGATCAGAAGGGGCTCTCTACAATGCCGGCCCTTTGGTCCTGGAAACCCCGCCCATGCATATCGTCGTCAACGAAGAACTCAAGGCCTATATCGACCCCCTGAGCCCCGAGGAGCACACGGCCCTGGAGCGCAGCCTGCTGGCGGAAGGGTGCCGCGATGCGCTGGTGCTGTGGGGCGATGTGCTGGTGGATGGCCATAACCGGTACGGTATCTGCCAAAAGCACGGGTTGCCGTTCCAGACGGTTCAAAATCAGAATTTCCGCTCCATGGAAGACGTGCACCTGTGGATGATCGACCAGCACCTGGGTCGGCGTAGCGTATCGGACTTCCAGCGCGGCGTGCTGGCCCTGCGCAAGCGGGAGATTCTGGCCGATCGCAACGTGCGTGCCGCCAATGGCGAGGCCCTTCGGGGGGCTTCCCCCGGCGAACCCGGGGAGGATGCACACCCCCCCGGTGCCGCCGCCCCGGCCCCGACTGCAGCCGATGCGCTGGCGCAGGAGGCATCGCCAGAGCCCCAGCCGCTGTCCAGTCGGGAGGCCATTGCCAAGGCCGCACGGCTGAGCAGCAGCCAGGTGGTGATGATCGAAAAAATACGCAAGCAGGCCGCGCCCGAGGTGGTGGCAGCGGTCAAGGCGGGCGCCCTCTCACTGAACGCAGCGGCGGCCGTGGCCACGCTGCCGCAGGACGAACAGCGTGCGGCAGCCATGGCGGGAGGTGACGAACTCAAGCAGGCGGCCAAGCGGGTGCGCGAGGCCAGGCGCAAGCCCCGGGACGAGGCCGATGTCCCATCGCCCGAGACCCTGCAGTCGTTGCGTGAACGCGTGGCCGAACTCACGGCCGAGAACGAGGAACTGCGCCGCCAGCTGGCGGCCTGGCAGGCACAGCCGGGCGCCTAGCGTCAGGGCGGGGGGCGCACGGGCGGTTTTAGACGCCGCGCCCCATTTTTTCGAAGGTATCCGCACCTTGTGTGCGGGTGTTACTGCCATGCCATTGGGCTCTATGATTTGGGCCCACTCCGATCCGCGCCATGACATCTAACGCCCCTTCCTCCCAGATCCAGCGAGGCATGCCGATCCGGCTGTTCGCTGGCTTCATGTTGGCCGCGTTGGCCACGACCATCATCGCCCTGTTCACCTACCAGTCGCAGCAGGAGCGGGCCGAAGCGGTGACTCGCATCAATGCGGCCGTGGAATCGCTCACGCAGATGCAGACCGTCCTGTCCATCACGAAAGATGCGGAAACCGGTCAGCGCGGCTATCTGCTCACGGGCGAAACCCGCTACCTGCAGCCCTACACGGCAGCGCAGGCCGCGCTCAAGCCCGAGATGGGACGGCTGCGCACCCTGGTGCAGGCATCGCCCGAGCAGGTGCAGCGCTTCGAGCATCTGCAGGCCCTGGTGGCGCAGAAGATGACGGAACTCGACGAAACCGTGAACATGCGGCGCGCAGGCAATGCGGAGGGTGCGGCAGACGTGGTGCGCACGGACAAGGGCCGTGCAACCATGGACGCGATCCGCAACATCCTTCGGGAAATGCTGAACGCTGAGCGCCAGGAACTGGATACCCGGCGCGGCGAATGGGATGCCGCGGCGACCTTCGGCGCGTATTTCACCTGGGTCAGTTCGTTCGTGCTGCTGCTGCTGATCCTGATGTCCGCTGTCCTCGCCCGAAGCGATCACCGCGCCAAAGCCCAGGAGGACTGGATCAAGGGCGGCCTGGTGGGGCTGGGCAACCGGCTGCAGGGCGATCACCGCCTGAGCGATCTGGGCCCGATCGTGATGGACTACCTGGCAGACTGGCTGGGCGCGCGGGTGGGCGCGGCGTATGTGGCCGAAGGCGGCGGCGTGTTTCAGCGGTTCGGCAGCTATGCACTGGCCGATCCCCAGGCCGGTGCCCGTGTCTTGAGCGGCCAGGGCCTATTGGGGCAGGCCGCCGATTCCCGCCAGCTGATGCATGTGACGGACGTGCCGACGAACTACCTGCCGATCTCCTCTGGGGTGGGGCACGCCACGCCGGCCGAGATCGTGCTGGTGCCGGCCGTGCACAACGGTGTCGTGCATGCGGTGATCGAATTCGGATTCTTCCGTACGCTGCGCGACGCCGATCTGCAGTTGCTCACCCGCGCGTCGGAATTGCTCGCCACCTCCATCCGCTCGGCCATCGACCGGACCCGGCTCGAAGCCCTGCTGGAAGAAACCCAGCGCCAGGCCGAAGAACTGCAGGCACAGCAGGAGGAATTGCGCGTGAGCAACGAAGAGCTCGAGCAGCAGAGCCGGGTGCTGCAGGAGTCCCAAGCCCAGATGGAAGCGCAGCAGACCGAGCTGGAGCAGAGCAACGCCCAGCTGGAAGAGCAGACGCAGCAGCTGGAGTACCAGAAGCAGCAGTTGCTGCGCGCGCAGGATGCCCTGTCGCAAAAGGCCAACGACCTGGAGCAGGCCAGTCAGTACAAGAGCGAGTTCCTGGCCAACATGAGCCATGAGTTGCGCACGCCGCTGAACTCCAGCCTCATCCTGGCCAAGCTGCTGGCCGACAACAAGTCCGGCAACCTGACGGGCGAGCAGGTCAAATATGCCCAGACCATCCATGGTGCGGGCAACGACCTGCTGTCCCTCATCAACGACATCCTCGACCTGTCCAAGATCGAAGCGGGGCAGGCCACCATCTCCATCGAACCGATGGACGTGGCCCGTGCGGTGAACGCGTTGGTGGACCCGCTGCGGCCCATCGCGCACGACAAGGGGCTGGCCCTGCATTGCACGGTGGAGCCGGGCGCCCCGGCCACCTTGCAGACCGACGTGCAGCGCTTCGGCCAGGTGCTGAAGAACCTGCTGTCCAACGCCCTGAAGTTCACCGAGCAGGGCGAGGTTTCGCTGCGCGTCTTCGGCAACGCCGACGGCACGGTGTCGTTCGCGGTCAGCGACACGGGCATCGGCATTCCAGAGCACCAGCAGGAACTGATCTTCGAGGCGTTCCGGCAGGCTGATGGCAGCACGCACCGCCGGTATGGCGGCACAGGCCTCGGACTGTCCATTTCCCGTGACTTGGCGCAATTGCTCGGCGGCAGCATCGCCGTGCGAAGCACGCCGGGACAAGGCAGCGTGTTCACCCTGGTGCTGCCCCTCGTGGCGCCGCTGAATGCACCGCAGGACGCGGCGCGGCCCACCGCGCAGGCGTCTCCGGCCTCCACGGTTCCCGCGCCGGCCAGCCGCCCGTCCGTGCCGCAGGCGGACGGCTTGCCCGTCGTGCTGCCACCGCCCGCCCCGGTGCGGCGCCCGGCAAATGCCGTAGCGGACGACCGGGACCAACTGGCGCCGGGCCGCCGCACCATCTTGGTGGTCGAGGACGACGTGCGTTTCGCGCGCATCCTGCTGGACCTGTCGCGGGAGATGGGTTTTCAGTCCGTGATCACCCACACCGGTGGCGAAGGCCTGGCCGCAGCGCTTGAATACATGCCCAGCGCGGTCGTGCTGGACATGAACCTGCCGGACATTTCCGGCCTGGCGGTACTCGACCAGCTCAAGCGCAATCCGGTGACGCGGCACATTCCGGTGCATGTCGTCTCCGTGGCCGATTACGCCCAGGAGGCCATGGGCCGGGGGGCCATCGGCTACGCTCTCAAGCCCGTCAAGCGCGAAGAACTCGTGCAGGCCCTGGAGCGCATGGAGGCCAAGTTCACCCAGGCCATGCGCCGCGTGCTGGTGGTGGAGGACGACGAGCGCCAGCGCGAAAGCATGCACCACCTGCTGGCCAATGGCGATGTGGAGATCGTCGGTGCCGAGACGGCGCAGCGCGCGCTCGAACTGTTGCGCACGAGCACGTTCGACTGCATGGTGATGGACCTGAACCTGCCCGATCTGAGTGGTTACGAGCTGCTGGAGAAGATGGCCGGCCAGGAAGAGGTGGCGTTCCCGCCCGTCATCGTCTACACCGGCCGCTCGCTGTCGCGCGACGAAGAGCAGCGCCTGCGGCGCTACTCCAAGTCCATCATCATCAAGGACGCGCGCTCGCCCGAGCGGCTGCTGGACGAGGTCACGCTGTTCCTTCACCAGGTGGAGTCCAAACTGCCCGCGGACCGCCAGCAGATGCTGCAGATGGCCCGCGACCGGGAGTCCACCTTCGAGGGGCGCAACATCCTGGTGGTCGAAGATGACGTGCGCAACATCTTCGCGCTGTCCAGCGTGCTCGAGCCCACCGGTGCCAAGGTGCAGATCGCGCGCAACGGCCGCGAGGCGCTGGAAGCCCTGCAGCGCGCGCAGTCCGGCGATGCGGCCACGGTCGATCTCGTTCTGATGGACATCATGATGCCGGAGATGGACGGCTTCACCGCCATGAGCGAGATTCGCAAACGCCCCGAATGGCGTCGCCTGCCCATCATCGCGCTCACCGCCAAGGCCATGAAGGACGACCAGGAAAAGTGCCTGGCCGCCGGTGCCAACGACTACATCGCCAAGCCGCTGGATGTCGAGAAACTGCTGTCGCTCGTGCGCGTGTGGATGCCCAAATGAGCGAAGACCCGGCGGCGCAGCAGCAGCGAAAGAAGACGTTCGACATCGAGCAGCACCTGCTGGTCGAGGCCATCTACCAGCGCTACCACTACGACTTTCGCGGGTATGCGCAGGCCTCGCTCAAGCGCCGCCTGCAGACCGCGCTCACGCGTTTCCATTGCCGGTCGGTGTCCCAGTTGCAGCACCTGGTGCTGCACGACCCGGAAGTGTTTCCCGCCATGCTGGAATACCTCACGGTGCAGGTGAGCGAGATGTTCCGCGACCCGACGTACTTTCGGGCGTTGCGCGAAACCGTGGTGCCGGTGCTGCGCACCTATCCGTCGCTCAAGATCTGGGTGGCGGGCTGCAGCACGGGCGAGGAGGTGTATTCGCTGGCCATCCTGCTGCGGGAGGAGGGACTGCTGGAGCGCACCCTGATCTATGCCACCGACATCAACGCCAACGCCCTGCAGAAGGCCGAGGCGGGCATCTACGCCATCGAGCGCGTACCGGCCTTCACGGAAAACCATGCCCGCTCGGGCGGGCGCACCTCGCTGTCGGAGCACTACACCGCCGCCTACGGGCGCGTGGTGCTCGACAAGAGCCTGCGCAAGCACATCGTGTTCTCGGACCACAGCCTCGCCACCGACAGCGTGTTCGCCGAAGTGCAACTGGTGTCCTGCCGCAACGTGCTGATCTATTTCGACCGCGAGCTGCAGGACCGCGCACTGGGCCTGTTCCGCGATGCGCTGTGCCGCAAGGGCTTTCTTGGGCTGGGGTCGAAGGAGTCGCTGCGCTTTTCGTCGCATGCGGGCGAGTTCGAAGAGCTCGTGCCGCAGGACCGCCTGTACCAGAAGAAGGGCGGGGCATGAGCGACCGCATCCGCCCGCAGGCGGTGGTGATCGGCGGCTCCGCGGGGAGCATCGAAGCGCTCTCGGTCCTGCTGCCGGCGCTGCCATCCGGCCTGCGGGCCGCGGTCTTCGTGGTGCTGCACCTGCCGCGCGAGCGGCCCAGCCTGCTGTGCGAAATCTTCCAGCCGAGCTGTGCCGTGCCTTTGCGCGAAGCCCAGGACAAGGAGCCGGTGGAGCCCGGGACCGTTTACTTCGCGCCGCCGGACTACCATCTGCTGATCGATGCCGGGCCTTCGCTGGCCCTGTCCGTGGACGATCCGGTGCATTTTTCGCGCCCGTCCATCGATGTGCTGTTCGAATCCGCGGCGGATGCGTATGGTGAGCGCTTGCTTGGCATCCTGCTGTCGGGCGCCAACAGCGACGGAGCGCAAGGGTTGGCAGCCGTGCAGGCCGCGGGGGGCACCACGGTCGTGCAGGACCCGGACAGCGCCCCCATGCCCTTCATGCCCGAAGCCGCGATGAGCGCCTGCACCCCCGGCCATGTCCTTTCCCCGCAGCGCATCGCTTCGCTGCTCGAGACCCTGTTCCATCGGAGAGCTTCTTGATACCCGCCCCCATCCCGCCGTCCCCCATGCGCACTGCCCCGGTGAAGTGCCTGATCGTCGACGACGTGGAGGAAAACCTGATCGCCCTGGAGGCCTTGCTGCAGCGCGATGACGTGCAGGTTCTCAAGGCAGCTTCGGGCTCCGAGGCGCTGGAGCTGCTCCTCGTGCACAACGACGTGGCCCTGGCGCTGCTGGACGTGCAGATGCCCGAGATGAACGGCTTCGAGCTGGCCGAGCTGATCCGCGGCAGCGAGCGCACCCGGCATGTGCCGCTCATCTTCATGACGGCGGGCTCACGCGACCAGAACTGGCAGTTCAAGGGCTACGAGACCGGTGCGGTCGACTTTCTCTACAAGCCCATCGATCCGCACGTGCTGGTGAACAAGGCCAACGTGTTCTTCGACCTGCAAAAGCAGAAGGTGGCCCTCGCGCGCGAACTGCAGGAACGCACCGAAGCCCTGCGGGTGAACGAGATGTTCATGGCCGTGCTGAGCCATGACCTGCGGGGGCCTTTGAGCGCCCTCCTGGCGAGCGCGCTGGTGCTTCAGCGGCCGCAGGAGCCCGACAAGGTGCAGGCCATCGCCGGCAAGATGCAGTCGAGCGCACAGCGCATGGGCCGAATGATCGAGGACCTGCTGGATGTGACGCGGGCGCGCCAGTCCGGCGGGCTGCCCGTGAAGACCGGGCCCGCCGACCTGGGCGAGCTGGTGCAGCGCCCGGTGCACGAGCTGCACGTCAGCCACCCCGACCGGACCATCGAGATCACGCAAAAGGGCAACCTGACGGGCCAGTGGGATGCCGAGCGCCTGTGCCAGGTGGCGGCCAACCTCCTGGGCAATGCCATTCACCACGGCGATGCGGCCGAGCCGGTGCAGGTGATGCTGGACGGCACGGCGCCCGACCGGGTGGAGTTCACCGTGCGCAATGCCGGCACGATTCCCCCGGCACTGGTGCCCCACCTGTTCGATCCGTTCCGGGGGCGGGAGCGCGA
Source organism: Acidovorax sp. SUPP950 (assembly GCF_030158935.1). Classification (NCBI taxonomy): domain Bacteria; kingdom Pseudomonadati; phylum Pseudomonadota; class Betaproteobacteria; order Burkholderiales; family Comamonadaceae; genus Acidovorax; species Acidovorax sp. SUPP950. The sequence goes on from NZ_BQXE01000002.1 coordinate 369,750, forward strand.
GCCGGGGCAACACCAGGGGCTGGGGCTGGGCCTCTACATCGTGCACCAGATCGTGCAGCGCCATGGCGGCCGCATCGACGTCTGCTCGCGCGAGGGCCACACGGCCTTCCATGTGCAATTGCCCCGCCAGCCGGCCGTGGCCCGTCCGGCAGCACGCTGATCTGCCCCACGGGCCGCACACGGCCTGGGCCTGCTTCAGCGAGCGTTGGGATCTATTGGCGTGGCCGCGGCGGCTGCGCTGCCAGAGGAACGAAAAAAAAGGGGCACGAAGTCCCCGTTCACTGTGGCGGTGCTCTGCGGTCAGGCGGGGTGATTGGAGTTGGATCCGCGCAATTGATCGCGAATCGAATCCATGAGCTCTTCCAGCTCTTCCAGCTCGAATGGCTTGAGCAGCGCACGCACATTGGGGCCCAGGGCATTCAGTCCGTGGCCGAACTGGTAGCCCGAGCACAGCACGATCCAGCGCTGCGGATTCTCCGCCACCAGTTGGCGGCACAGGTCGGTGCCCGACATGCCGGGCAGGCTGACGTCGGTAACGACCAGGTCGTAGGGGCCCTGCGCATCCAGCTTCAGCGCCTCCTCGGCGGTCGCGCACAGCGACACTTCACGGTCGTCCCCCTCCAGCAGCATGCCGATGGTTTCGCGGAGTTCCGCGTTGTCCTCTACGTAAAGGATGCGCAAGGGAGGGGTCATGCTGTAGTCGGTCCGGTCGAGCGGTCTGTGAAGGTCTCCGGCTGGCGGTCGCGCGTCAGTGGAAAACGGGGTGGAGGGGTGGGCCAGCGCTTGCATCATGCCAGCGTGCGCACGGAGGGTTCGCGCGCCCATTGTCGCGTGCTGGCCGCTTGAATGAAAGCTGCTGTCTCAGCGGGGTCCACCACGCCGGCGTCCGGCTGGATGCCGGCGGCCTTCAGGATCGGCTGCGAGCCCTTGCACGCGGCGATGGCCTTGAGGTGGCCGAACGCGTCGCGGAACCAGTCCACGGCAGCGGCTTCGCGCGACAGTTGCTCGCCCGCTTCGGGCGACAGGACCGAGGCCACGGCGTCGAACACCGTGGAGGGCGTGCCGGCCAACTGGCCATCGGCTGGCAGCCGCGAGCCGTCCGCCAGCACGGCGCCGCCCACCTTCGGGGCCACGATCTTGACTGTGGCACCGGCCTTTTCCGCCGCCTTGCGCAGCGCGGCGATGGGTGCGGCGGCCGAGCCGTCCGCCACCAGGATGCCCACGCAGCGACCCTCCAGCGTGGGCTTCATGCGGTCGATGATGCGCAGCGCGGGTGACAGCGGCAGGTCTTGCACGGCGGCGGCTGCAGGGAACGGCTCGGGGAGTTCCGGCATGCCCAGTCCGTCCGCCACGCGGCCGGCCAGGCTGTCGTCCACATTGCGCAATTGCGCCACCACGGCCGTCCGCACAGCCGGCGTTTCGACCTTGGACAACTCGAACACCAGGGCCGATGCCATGTGGGCCTGTTCCAGCGGGCTCTGGCTGCGAAAGAACATGCGCGCCTGGCTGTAGTGGTCGGCAAAGCTCTCGGGCCGCACGCGGCCCTTGGCGCCGCCATCGGCCACTTCGGCGAAATGCCGTGTGCCCTGTGCCAGCGAGGCGCGCGGGCTGTCTCCGAGCAGGCTGCTCGGCTCATAGGCCACGCGGCCCTTGGGCACCTGCATCTGCATGTGGCCGTCGCGCTGCATGTTGTGGAAGGGGCACTTGGGCGCGTTGATCGGGATCTGCACGAAATTCGGGCTTCCCAGGCGCGACAGCTGCGTGTCCAGGTATGAGAACAGGCGGCCCTGCAGCAGCGGGTCGTTGGAGAAGTCGATGCCCGGCGGCACGTTGGCGGGGCAGAACGCCACCTGCTCGGTCTCGGCGAAGAAGTTGTCGGGCCAGCGGTTGAGCACCATGCGGCCGATCATCTTGAGCGGCACCAGCTCTTCGGGGATGAGCTTGGTCGGGTCCAGATGGTCGAAGGGAAACGCCTCGGCCTCTTCTTCGGTGAACAGCTGCACGCCCAGTTCCCACTCGGGGAAGCTGCCGGCCTGGATGGACTCGAACAGGTCGCGGCGATGGAAATCGTTGTCCGCCGCCTGCAGCTTCAAAGCCTCGTCCCACACCGTGGACTGGATGCCCAGCTTGGGACGCCAGTGGAACTTCACGAACGTGCTCTGGCCTTCTGCGTCGAGCAGTCGGAAGGAATGCACGCCGAAGCCTTCCATGGTGCGCAGGCTGCGCGGAATGGTGCGGTCGCTCATGGCCCACATGATCATGTGCATGGCCTCGGGCATCAGCGAGATGAAATCCCAGAACGTGTCGTGCGCGCTGGCCGCCTGCGGAAAGCCGCGGTCGGGCTCCATCTTGACGGCATGCACCAGGTCGGGAAACTTCATCGCATCCTGGATGAAGAACACCGGGATGTTGTTGCCCACCAGATCCCAGTTGCCTTCTTCGGTGTAGAACTTGACGGCGAAGCCGCGCACGTCGCGCGGGGTGTCCACCGAGCCGGCGCCGCCGGCCACGGTGGAGAAGCGGCAAAACAGTGGCGTCTGCTTGCCCACCTCGGTGAGGATGCGGGCGGTGGTGTACTGAGACAGCGATTCGGTCAGCTCGAAGAAGCCGTGCGCGGCGGTGCCACGGGCATGCACGATGCGTTCGGGAATGCGCTCGTGGTCGAAATGCGTGATCTTTTCGCGGAGGATGAAGTCCTCCAGCAGCGTGGGGCCGCGGGGCGTGGACCGCAGCGAATTCTGGTTGTCCCCGACCGGAATGCCCTGCTGGGTGGTGAGCACCGGGTGGGCGCCTGCGGCCTGCTGCTGCAATTCGCCCCCGGTGCCGCGCAGTTCTTCGCCTTCGTGGGCCTGGGACGAGGGGGCGGAGGCCTTTTTCACGGGACGTGGAACTGCGGGTGCTTTTGCCATGGAGGGGCCTTTTGGTTGAGATTGCCGTGGGACCGCCGATCTTTTGCCGTGCAGGGGGACGCTGGTGTAGGACAAGCCCGCGTCGGCCGGACTGCCCGCAGGGCGGATCACCGGGCGACCCACCGCGCGGGCTGGCACTTCGATGCGATGTCCACTGACAAGGCGCGCCCGCGATGGGGCACATACTCCAGTAGCGGCTGATGCGGCATCGATCGAATGACCGACCCACCAGACGCAGGCTCTTTCCCATCTACCACCACGGCAGGCCCCATGATCCGAATGAAACTCCAGTTGGAGTTGGAGTACGCGGTAGGCGATCCCGGCGCTGACTTCGTCTTCAACATCCACGCAGCGCAGACGCGTTGCCAGATCGTTCAGGACGAGAACCTGGTCATCAGCCAGGACATTCCGACCCACTTGCACACCGATCCCGCCACGGGCACCCGCTGCCTGCGGCTGCATGCCGAACCCGGGCCCCTCACGCTGGCCTATACCGCGACGGTGGACCTGCACCACCACACCGCCGATCCGGCGCTCATTCCCGAGGTCGGCGTTCGCCACCTGCCCGACGATGTCGTGGGCTACATCTTTCCCAGCCGCTACTGCCAGTCGGACCGGCTGGCCACGCTGGCGATGCGCGAGTTCGGTCACCTGTGGCAGGGCTACAGCCGTGTTCAGGCGATCTGCGACTGGGTGCGCAACCACGTGACCTTCCGCTCCAACACCTCCAACTCGACCACCTCGGCGGTCGACACGTTCGTCGAGCGCGTTGGCGTCTGCCGCGACTTCGCCCACCTGATGATCGCGCTGTGCCGGGCAGTGAACATTCCCGCGCGCATCGCCACCGGCACCGACTACGGCGCCGACCCGGCGCTGGGGCCGCCGGACTTCCACGCCTACGTCGAGGCCTATCTCGGCGACCGCTGGTACCTGTTCGATCCGTCGGGCACGGCCATTCCCATGGGCATGCTGCGCCTGGCCACCGGCCGGGATGCCGCCGACGTGGCGTTCGCCACCATCTTCGGCAGCGTGCAGTCACAACCGCCGAAGATCCGCGCATGGGCCGTCCAGGACCCGTCGCGGGGCTTGCAGTTGCCGCAGCATTCGTCCTTGGCATTGTCCACCGATGCGCCGCAGAGTTCGGGCGCGTCACCCTTGATGTCCGGTGGCCACTCGGTGATGGCCGGCTGAGGCCTACGGGCCGGGAACGCAGTGGCTCGGGCCCGGGCTGTCTGCGGCCCTGCCCGGGGGCATCGCTGGCTGGCGGAAGCAGCCGGTATGCCTGGTGACCGTGAAAACTGCTCGATGCCCTAGTAATCATTGGCTTGATTGCTATATATTTAGTAGCAATCGAGGCCTCGGCACAGGTGCGCCAAGGCGGTCATGGCATCTCCGATGTCCGGCGCGGGCAGGTCGGCCCCGCTTCGCGCAGTTGCATGGCACTTCGGGTGAATCCCTCCTTTCCGTTCGTGGCAGGGTTGGAATGCAGCCTCACGGAGAGGTGGCCAGGCCCTGCTGTACAGGGCCTGGCGGCAGGTACAGGGCGAACACGGGCTGGAATACCAGCTTCGGGCCCGCGCGTGCGAAACCTTTCTTTCGCCACCCTGCAACGCCGAGCGCCTTTCATGCCATCCGCTGCCCTTCCTTCATCGCTCCCTTCCCGCCGCGTGGCGCTGGACGGCGGTTTGCACGAGGGGGCTGCGTCCGGCAGCCCTCGGGCTGGTCCGCACCCTCGTGCACCGGCCTCTCCCCGTGCTTCGGCGCAACGGCAGGAGCCCACCGCGATCCTGCCGCGCTCGCCCATCCCTCCCGGTGACCCCGCCGCCGCGAGCGCGGCCAGCTTGCCGCCCCGTGCTTTGCCCCAAGCTTCGCCCCCTGGTCCCGCCTGGGGCGCGCTGGCCTCGCGCGGCATGCACCTGCTGCAGCCCCATCCCGCCGTGCTGCGGTTCGGTGCCCGGCACCTGGCGTCTCCCGTCCTGTGGCTGGGCGAGCAGATGCGAACGCATTCCGAATGGACCCTGCTGGCCGTGCACACGCTGCAAGACCCAGCCTCTGCCGCCGCATTGGCGCAGCGTGTGGCGCTGGCGGCCGGGCTGTTGGCCACCGGCACCGCCGCGCTGTCGCGGCAATTGCAGGAGCGCGACGATCCGCAGGCCGTGGCCCGCATCGCGCAAGCGCTGGTGGACCTGGATGCCGCACGGCTGGCGGGCGAGCTGCTGGGCGAGGCGGTCCAGGGCCTGCTCCAGCGGCTGCCCGACCGCGACGTGGCAGGACTTCAATTGTTCCTGGGGATCGGCGCGGTGATGGCCCACTGGCACCTGAAGCACCGCGCCCCGGCGCCTGCGCCGATTTCGCCCCCGGAGGTGCCGGACACCACCGCGACCCCGGTCACCACCACGGCGCATGGGGAACCTCCCCGCCCACGAAGCGCAGGGCTGGACCGCGTGGTCCTGGCCAACGCGGTGGTGGCCCTCCACCATGCGGGGCAGGGCGTGCTGGGCGAGGGGTACGCCCGTGGCGTGGCCGAATCGCTGTCCGACGGCGTGCGGGAGGCCGTGGGCCAGTGGCTGGCGCGGGCACGGGAGCGGCGGTAGCGCCACGCGACCGCCGATCACCCCGCCCGGCGGAAGGTCAGGTTCACGCGGACCGCGCCCCACTCCGCGTGGTGGCCTTGCGGCACCGGCAGCACGCCGTGAAAGCGCAGGCGGTCCTCCCCGCCCCACACCACCACGTCGGCATGGCGCAGTGGCACGCGCAGGGCGCGGTCGCCGCGCGCCAGGCCGCCCCAGAGGAACGTGGCCGGGAGCCCGAGCGAGACCGAAACGATGGGCGCCCGCAGGTCGCGTTCGTCGCGGTCCTGGTGCAGCGACAGGCGCGTGCCCGGGGCATACCGATTGACCAGGCAGGCGTCCGGGACGAAATCCGCAAAGCCGGCCGCTGCCGCCGCCTCGCCCGCCAGCGTGGACAGCACGGCAGGCAGGGCGGGCCACGGCCTGCCGCTGTCCGGGTCCACGGCGACGTAGCGGTAGCCGCGGGCATCGCTCACCCAGCCCAGGGCGCCGCAGTTCGTGGTGGCCACCGACATGCGGCGCCCGCCCGGCGTGGCCATGTGGCGCCACGGCGCCTGCCGCGCGATGGCGGCCACCTGCGCGTGCAACGCCACGGCCACGGGGCGGGCGAAGCCGCGCAGCAGCACCGCGCTGGGCCCGAGGACGAGCCGGCCGCCCGGCGCTTCATCGGTGTCGGACAGGTCGTCGGTCATGGAACGAGCGAAGAAGGGCCGAGGCCAGAGCCACCACCGGGGGCCTTGCCGTCAGGCCGCGTCATGAAAAATGAGGCCCATCGTATGCCGCTGTCCCGAGCGCACCCGCGACACGCCGTGCCGCATCTGCACGCGGTAGGGCCCGCGCGTGCCCTGCACCGGCCGGTGGTGCACCGCGAACACCACCGCATCGCCCTGGCGCAGCGGCACCACCTCGGGCCGCGACTGCATGCGCGGGCGCTGCTCGGTCAGCACGAACTCCCCACCCGTGAAATCGGTCCCCGACGCGGAGAGCAGCATGGCCACCTGCAGCGGAAACACGTGCGCGCCATACAGATCCTGGTGCAGGCAGTTGTAGTCGCCGGGGCCGTACTGCAGCAGCAGCGGGGTGGGGCGCGTCTGGCCGGCCGCATGGCACCGCGCGATGAACGCCGCGTGGTCCGCCGGAAAGCGGTCTTTCAGGCCCAGGGCCGCCTGCCACCGGTTGGCCACCGGCACGAGGTGCGGATAGAGCCCGGTGCGCAGCGCCGCGATGGCCTCGGGCAGCGGGTACTGGAAGTACTGGTATTCGCCACGCCCGAAGCCGTGGCGCTCCATCACCACGCGGCTGCGAAAGCGCGTGGGCTGCGCGTAGAGGCCGGCGAGGGCGCGGCAGTCGGCCGCGGGCAGCAGCGCGTCGATCACGGCGCAGCCCTGGCCGTCCAGCGCCTGGGCCACGGCGTTCCAGTCGATGGCGCACGGGTCGCGCGCGCTCATGCCTGGGCCTCCTTGTCCAGCAGCGCCCGCTTGCGCTCCACGCCCCAGCGGTAGCCGGAGAGCGCGCCGTCGGTGCGCACCACCCGGTGGCACGGAATGGCCACGGCCAGGGCATTGGCCCCGCACGCCTGGGCCACGGCCCGCACCGCGCGCGGCGCGCCGATGCGCTCGGCGATCTGCGCGTAGCTGGCCGTCTCGCCGGGGGCGATGGCCTGCAGCGCGGTCCACACCCGCTGCTGGAACACCGTGCCCTGCACGTCCAGCGGCAGGGCCAGCCCGCGCCGGGGCGCATCAACGAAGCCGATCACCTGCGCCATCCACTGCTCGAACGCGGCATCGGCCCCGAGCAGTTCCGCGCGCGGAAAGCGGTCCTGCAGATCGCGCACCAGCGCGTCGGGGTCATCGCCCAGCAGCAGGGCGCACAGGCCCCGCTCGCTGGCCGCCGCCAGCACCGCGCCCAGGCTGCACTGGCCCACCGCGAAGCGGATGCGCACCTGCGCGCCCCCGGTGCGGTAGCGGCTGGGCGCCATGCCGAGCACGCGGCCAGCCTCTTCGTAAAAGCGCCCCTGCGATCCATAGCCCGCGGCATAGAGGGCCTCGGTCACCGTGCCGGCGTGGGGCAGGCGCTCGCGCAGCTTTCCCGCGCGGTGCGCTGCGGCATAGGCGCGCGGCGTGAGGCCGGTGGCTGCCTTGAACACGCGGTGCAGGTGGTGCGGGCTGAGCCCGGCGGCTTGCGCCAGCGCGTCCAGCGACGGTGGAGGCTCGCTGGCTTCTATCACGCGGCACAGCCGCGCCACTGTCTCGGCATGCGGATCGAAGCCGGCGGGCCGGTCCGGGTGGCAGCGCCGGCAGGGCCGGAAGCCGGCGCGCGCCGCCGCCTCGGCCGTGGCATGGAAGTCCACGTTCTCCGGCCGGGCGGGCCGGGCGGCGCACGAGGGCCGGCAATACACGCCGGTGGTGCGGACCGAATAGACGAAGCGGCCATCGGCCTGGGCGTCCCGCGCCGCGACGGCCGCCCACCGGGGATCGGCCAGCGTGGCGGCAGCGCGCTGCGCCGCCGGGGAAATGGTGCGGGGGGTGGGACAGGAGTGGGGGCGGGAAGCCATGGCGTCGATTCCTCGTTCAATGGTAAGGGCCTGGCCTTGAATCTACGCACGGCGCGGCGGGCCCGCACCCCGGTTCTTGCGATCGCATTCGCAAGCCGACAGGCAGTGCCCACAGGCGTGCACGGTCATGGGAGGCGGCCTAGCATCACGCGTTCGACCCTTTGCAATGGAGTTGCCATGACCACCCCCCCGGCCCCTGCCACCCCCGTCCCCCTCAAGATCGATTTCGTCTCCGACGTGTCCTGCCCCTGGTGCGCCATCGGCCTGCACGCGCTGGAGCAGGCCCTGGACCGGCTGGACGGCACGGTGGCGGCGCAGCTGCACTTCCAGCCGTTCGAGCTCAATCCCCAGATGGCGCCGGAAGGCCAGGACATCGCCGAGCACCTGGCCGAAAAATACGGTGCCACGCCCGAGCAGTCGCAGCGCAACCGCGAAGCCATCGCCGAACGCGGCGCCGCGCTGGGCTTCACGTTCGACATGGGGCAGCGCAGCCGCATCTACAACACGTTCGATGCGCACCGCCTGCTGCACTGGGCGGGCGAGGCGGGCGGCGAGGCTGCACAGACGGCCCTGAAGCACGCACTGTTCAAGGCCTACTTCACCGATGGGCAGAGCCCGGGCGACCATGGCGTGCTGGTGCGCGCGGCGGCCGGCGCCGGCCTGGATGCGGACCGGGCGCAGGCCGTGCTGGCCTCGGGCGAATACGCCGACGCGGTGCGCGAACGCGAGGCGTTCTACCAGCAGCACGGCATCCATTCGGTGCCGGCGGTCATCATCAACGACCGCCACCTCATCCAGGGCGGCCAGCCGCCCGAGGTGTTCGAGCAGGCGCTGCGCCAGATCGCCGCCGGCCAGTGATCCGGATCAGCTGTTTGCTATATAAATAGTAGCAATGGAGGCAATGGGTACTAGGGCATGGGGGCGATTCGGTCACGAATCGCTTGGCCCGTGCCCCGTTGGTCACTTCTTGAGCGGAATCGGCGTGGCGCGGTCCACCGGCACGGCGGTCACCGCGTTCTGCGGCGAGCCTTCGATGAGCCGGTCGGAGTACGTCAGGTACACCAGCGTGTTGCGGGCCGGGTCCACCATCCGCACGATGCGCAGGCGCTTGAACAAAATGGAGATGCGTTCGCTGAACACCTCGTCCTGCTGCTTGAGCGGCGGCTTGGGGAACGCGATGGGCCCGGTCTGCCGGCAGGCGATGGAGGCCTCGGCCTTGTCCTCGGCCAGCCCGAGCGAGCCCTTGATGCCGCCGGTGCGGGCGCGCGACACGTAGCAGGTCACGCCCTGCACGGCCGGGTCGTCGTAGGCTTCCACGATGATGTCGTGGTCGCGGCCCAGGAGCTTGAACGCGGTGTCCACGGTGCCGATGGTCTCGGCCTGGGCGCACAGCGCGGCGGCGGCCAGCCCGAGTGCCAGCGCGGCACGGGGCAGGGCATGGGAGAGGCGGCGGGCGGCGGTCATGCGGCCACCTCCGCGCAGCGCTTGGCCAGGTGCGCCAGGGCTTCTTCCACTTGGTCCACCAGCACGAGGCACAGGTCGCCCGGCTGCAGCCGGTCCAGCGCCGAATCGATGGCGATGAACTCGCCGCGGATCTCCTCGATGTGCTTGGTGCGCGAGGCGCCCGCCAGGCCCTCGCGCAGCAGCGCCATCACCTCGCCGTCGGCACGGCCGCGCTGGGCCGCGTCCTGGTAGAGGATCACGTCGTCGAACGCCGCGCCCAGGATCACCGTCTGGTCGCGGATGTCCTCGTCGCGCCGGTCGCCCGCGCCGCTGATGACCACGCTGCGGCGGTTGCCCGGCAGCGCATCGACGGCGGCCACCAGGGCTCGCATCGCGTCCGGGTTGTGGCCGTAGTCGGCGATCACCGTGGCGCCCTTGAAATCCATCACGTTGAAGCGGCCGGGGGCGTTGTCGCTGTCGTTCACAAAGCCCGAGAGCCCGCGGCGGATGGTCTGCCATGGCAGGCCCGCGCCCCAGGCGGCGGCCACCGATGCCATGACGTTCTCGACCTGGAAACCGATCTTGCCGTTGCGCGTGATGGGCACGTCGCGCAGGTGGATGGTCTCGCGCCACGAGCCTTCGGCCGCGACGATGGACTCGCCGTCCATGTACACCGACCGGTGGCCCTGCGCGCGGTGCGTGGCCATCACCGGGTGGTGGCGGTCGCTGGCGAAGTAGATCACCTTGCCCGGCGTGGACGAGGCCATGGCCGCTACGATGGGGTCGGCCGCGTTGAGCACGGCGTAGCCGTCCGGCGCCACGTTCTGCACGATCACGCGCTTGAGCACGGCCAGGTCGTCCACCGTGGTGATGTAGTTCAGGCCCAGGTGGTCGCCGGCGCCGATGTTGGTCACCACGGCCACCTGGCAGCGGTCGAAGCCCAGGCCCTCGCGCAGGATGCCGCCGCGCGCGGTCTCGAACACGGCCGCATCCACCTCGGGGTGCAGCAGCACGTTGCGCGCGCTCTTGGGGCCGGAGCAGTCGCCGCTGTCGATCTGGCGGCCGTTCACGTACACGCCGTCGGTGTTGGTCATGCCCACGCGCAGGCCCTGGGCCGAGAACAGGTGCGCGATCAGGCGCGCGGTGGTGGTCTTGCCGTTGGTGCCGGTCACGGCCACCACGGGAATGCGCCCGTCCTGCCCGTTGGCGAAGAGCTTGTCCACCATGGCCTGGCCCACGTTGCGGGGCTTGCCGTAGCTGGGCGCCAGGTGCATGCGCAGGCCGGGCGCGGCGTTCACCTCGACGAAGCCGCCGCCTTGCACTTCCAGCGGCTGCAGCACGTTTTCGGCCACCATGTCCACGCCGCAGATGTGCAGGCCCACCATCTGGGCCGCGGCGATGGCGCGGGCCGCCACCTCGGGGTGCACGTCGTCCGTCACGTCGGTGGCGGTGCCACCGGTGGACAGGTTGGCGTTGTTGCGCAGGATCACGCGCTGGCCCTTGGCCGGCACGGCGTCGGGCGTGAGGCCCTGCATGGCCAGCCGCGCCACGGCGATGTCGTCCAGGCGGATCTTGGTGAGCGAGGTGGCGTGGCCCTCGCCGCGGCGCGGATCGAGGTTGACCAGGTGCACCAGCTCGCGCACGGTGCGCTCGCCGTCGCCCAGTACTTGCGGCGGCTCTCGGCGCGCGGCGGCCACCAGCTGGTCGCCCACCACCAGGAGGCGGAAATCATGGCCCGGCAGGAAGCGCTCGACCATCACCGTGCCGTATTCGGCGGCGGCGCGGAAGGCCTCATCGAGCTGCGAGCGCTCGGTGATGTTCACCGTCACGCCCTTGCCCTGGTTGCCGTCCTGGGGCTTGACCACCACGGGCAGGCCGACTTCCTGCGCGGCCTTCCAGGCATCGTCCACCGACTCGACCGGGCGGCCCAGCGGCACGGGCACGCCGGCGGCGTGCAGCAGGCGCTTGGTGAGGTCCTTGTCCTGCGCGATGGATTCGGCCACGGCGCTGGTCGAATCGACCTCGGCGGCCTGGATGCGGCGCTGCTTGGAGCCCCAGCCGAACTGCACCAGGCTGCCCGATGTCAGCCGGCGCCACGGAATGCCGCGTGCCGCGGCGGCCTCGACGATGGAGCCGGTGCTGGGGCCCAGCCGTTCGTCCTCGTCCAGCTCGCGCAGGCGGGCGACGGCGGCCTCGGCGTCGAAGTGGCCGCCTTGCAGCGCGGCCTGGATCAGCGCCTGGGCATCCTCGAAGGCCTGCCGGCCCACGGCCTCTTCGCTGTACTCGACGACGACCTGGTACACGCCGCGGTCCACGGTGGCCGAGATGCGGCTGAAGCTGACGGGGCAGCCGGCCTGCGCCTGCAGCGCCAGGGCCGCACCGCCCAGGACATGGGCCAGGGAGACATCGGCATCGCTGCCCTCGGGGTGCAGCACGCCCACGGCGGGAAACAGCGCGCGCAGCCGGGATTCGAAGCCATCGATCTGGCGCATGGCGAGTTCGGATTCGGCACAGGTCACCACGGCCTCGATGGCGGTGTGGCGGCTCCAGAGGTTGGGGCCGCGCAGGGCCCGGGTGCGGGATACGTCCATGGAAAAGCGTCTCTTTCTTGGGGTTGCCGGCGCGGGCGCCGGCTCGAGTCCATGCGGTCGTTGAAAGGGGTCTAGCGGGCCGGTGCGGCGCAGGGCAGCTCGGGCTCGAACGTCTTGATGCCCGCGCCGATCAGGTCCGGCGCGATGTCCAGCGCCCAGGCCGTTGCCACGATGGCCAGCAGGGTGTCGGGCTCGGTCTGCACGGCATTGCGGCCGAACGTCAGGTCGGCCAGCGCGCCGAGCACATGCTCGGCCGAGCCGGTGGCCAGCACCACCCGGCCTGCCTTCACGAAGACGGCGCGGCCGTTGTCCTGCGCGCGGTGCTCCGCGATCGCGGGCAGCGTGCCGTCCTGGGCGTACAGCACCACGGCGCCGTCCGACAGCGGGGCCAGCTCCAGCACCTGGGGCTCGGCGGCGTTCAGCACGGCGGCACCGCCGGGCAGCACCACGTCGATCTGCGTGCGCAGCACCTTGAACATCTGGTCCTGCTCGAACACGTCGAACTCGGCCAGCCCGTCCTTGCCGTCCATGTCGGTCACCACGCCCACCTGGCAGCGGTCGTAGGCCAGGCCGTCGCGCAGGATGGTGCGGGCGTCGTTCTCGATCACGGCGGCCTGCACCATCTGGTTCATCAGCAGGCGGTGCGCGGCTTCCCAGTGGGCGCTGTCGGTGGTGTCCACGCAGCGGCGGTCCAGGAACAGGCCCTCGCGGCAGGCCAGGCCCGTGTGGCGCCCGCCCAGGTGCATGAGCCAGCCCACCACGCGGGCGATGGTGCTGGTGCCGCGCGTGCCGGCCACGCCGACCAGCGGAATGCGGCCGATCGTGCCGTCGGCGTTTTCCTCGGCCGGGAACAGGTGCTCGGCAATCGCCTGGCCCACCGGGCGCGGCGCGCCGATGGCGGGCTTCAGGTGCATGAGCAGGCCGGGGCCGGCGTTCACCTCGACGATCGCGCCGCTCTGCTCCTGCAGCGGGCGGCCGATGTCGCGCGCCACGAGGTCGATGCCGGCGATGTCCAGGCCCACCACCTTGGCCGCCAGTGCGGCGATGTAGGCCACCTCGGGGTGCACTTCGTCGGTGCAGTCGACGGCCACGTTGCCGTTGCGCTGCACCACGACTTCGCGGCCGGCCTCGGGCACGGCCGTGGCGCTGAGGTCCTGGCGCTTGAGTTCGAGCTGCACGGCCACGTTGGTGTCCACCTGGATCAGCTCGAGCGGGTATTCCTCTTCGTAGCCGCGGCGCGGGTCGGAGTTGAGCTGCGTGTCGATCAGCTCCTGCACGGTGGATCGGCCGTTGCCGGTGATGCTCACCACCTCGCCGCGCGCGGCGGCCACGACCTTGCCGCCCACCACGAGCACCCGGTGCTCGTCGCCGGGGATGAAGCGCTCGACCATCACGTCGCTGCCCTCGGGGTAAGCCACGTGGTAGGCCGCCTCGATGTCGGCCTGCTTGCGCAGGTCCAGCGTCACGCCACGGCCATGGTTGCCGTCCGAGGGCTTGACGACCACCGGCAGGCCGATGTCCTGCGCGGCTTGCCAGGCCTCTTCGGGGCTGTTGACGACCTGGCCCTCGGGCACGGGCACGCCGCACGATTTGAGCAGGCTCTTGGTCAGGTCCTTGTCGCTGGCGATGCCTTCGGCGATGGCGCTGGTGAACTCGCTCTCGGCCGTCCAGATGCGGCGCTGCGAGGCGCCGTAGCCCAGCTGCACCAGATTGCCGTCGTTCAGCCGGATGTGCGGAATGCCGCGATCGGTCGCGGCGGTGACGATGCACGCGGTGCTGGGGCCGAGGTACTGGTCGTCCACCTCGGTGCGCACCCGCGCCACGGCGGCCTGCACGTCGAACGGCGTGTCATTGATGGCCGCCATGATGAGCTGGTGGCCCTGCTCGAGCGCCACGCGCGCCACGCGCTCGTCGCGCGCCCGGAACACCATGCGGTACACGCCGCGCTGCGAGGTGCTGCGCGTCTGCCCGAAGCCCGTGGGCATGCCCGACAGGTTGAGCAGCTCGATCACGATGTGCTCCAGCACGTGGCCGCACCAGGTGCCGCCCTCCAGCCGCTGCAGGAAGCCGCCGCGCTCGCCCACGCCGCAGTGGTGCTCGATGAGCGCCGGCAGCCAGGTGGTCAGGCGCTCGTTGAATCCCGGCAGGGCGTTGGACGGGTAGTCTTCGAGCGCGCCGAGATCCAGCCAGACTTCGAGCACTGGACGGTAAGTCCAGATGTTGGGACCGCGCAGGTAGTTGATGCGCAGCAGTTGGATGTCATTGAATGTCGCCATGGAGTGCAGCGTAAAGGAAACTGCGGCCCGAAGCGGACCGATTTGCGGAAGGAGTGTCGGTCAATTGTGCGCCCACTCGGGGGTGGCCTAAAGGATGTCAGCGTGGCCCGTGGGGAAGGCGTTACATGCAGATGCCAAAGCGGCCTGTGGAGCATCGGGGAGAATGGGGACCAGAGCACGGGCTGGCTTCTCGGGCCGTCCAGGGCGGAAAAACCAACCAAAATGCAACATCAACATCCTGTGGACGCCTCGAGTGTCTTGAATGGCCCTGACGGGGCCGAATGGCGAGCCAGGCTCGCCCCCCACGAAAACGTGCTGGCCGCGCTGCAGGTTGACCTGAGCCCGGCCCTGCGCTTCGCGCCCGGCCTGCTGGTGCTGACCTCCCAACGCCTGCTGTCGCGCACCGATGGCGGTGCCGTGCAGGAATGGCCGCTGGCCGCCGGCATGGCCTTGCGCCTGTCCGACCACGGTGGTGTGGGCGCCCTGGAACTGCACGACACCGAGCGCCGCCTGGCGCTGTGGCGCTTCACCCTCGGCGCGCATCCCCAGGCCCTGCGCATGCTGCAGAAGTTCGACCAGCGCCTGGCCGCGCTGGGCATGCCGCACGATGCCACGGTCGAGTCCGAGCCCGCGGACGAGGCCCGCTGCGAGGTCTGCCACACGGCGCTGCCGCCCGACACCGAAGAATGCCCCGCCTGCGCCCGCGCGCCGGCCCCGCAGACCTCCACCTGGGTGCTGCTGCGCCTGTGGCGCTTCGCCCGGCCGTACCGCAAGCAACTGGCGACGGGCTTCGGGCTCACGCTCGCCTCCACTGCGGCCACCCTGGTGCCGCCGTACCTCACGATTCCCCTGATGGATGACATCCTCATCCCCTACCAGAACGGCCAGCAGATTCCGGTGCACCTCGTGGGGCTGTACCTGGGCGGCCTGCTGCTGTCGGCGCTGCTGGCCTGGGGGCTGGGCTGGGCGCGCACCTACATCCTGGCGCTGGTGTCCGAGCGCATCGGCGCGGACCTGCGCACCACCACCTACGAGCACCTGCTGCGCCTGTCGCTCGACTATTTCGGCGGCAAGCGCACCGGCGACCTGATGGCGCGCATCGGCTCGGAGACGGACCGCATCAACGTCTTCCTGTCGCTGCACGCCCTCGACTTCATGACCGATGTGCTCATGATCCTGATGACGGCGGCCATCCTGTTTTCCATCAACCCCTGGCTGGCGCTGGTCACGCTGGTGCCGCTGCCCTTCATCGCCTGGCTGATCCACAACGTGCGCGACCGCCTGCGCACCGGCTTCGAGAAGATCGACCGCGTGTGGTCCGAGGTTACCAACGTGCTGGCCGACACCATTCCCGGCATCCGCGTGGTGAAGGCCTTCGCCCAGGAAAAGCGCGAGGCGCAGCGCTTTCGCGATGCCAACCAGCACAACCTGGAGGTGAACGACCGGCTCAACAAGACCTGGTCGCTGTTCACGCCCACGGTTTCGCTGATGACCGAGATCGGCCTGCTCATCGTCTGGGGCTTCGGCATCTGGCTGGTGGCGCACAACCAGATCACCGTCGGGGTGCTGGCAGCGTTCATCGCCTACATCGGGCGCTTCTATACCCGGCTCGACTCCATGAGCCGCATCGTTTCGGTCACGCAGAAGGCCGCGGCCGGCGCCAAGCGCATCTTCGACATCCTGGACCACGTGAGCAACGTGCCCGATCCGGTGCAGCCGGTGACCATGGAGCGCGTCGAGGGCGCCATCGCGATGCGCAACGTGGGCTTTCGCTACGGCAGCCGCTCGGTCATCAAGGGGCTGAACCTGGATATCCGGCCGGGCGAGATGATCGGCCTGGTGGGCCACAGCGGTTCGGGCAAGAGCACGCTGGTCAACCTGATCAGCCGCTTCTACGACGTGACCGAGGGCTCGATCCAGGTCGACGGCGTGGATGTGCGCCGGCTGCGCGTGGCCGACTACCGCCGGCACATCGGGCTGGTGCTGCAGGAGCCGTTCCTGTTCTTCGGCACCATCGCCGAGAACATCGCCTACGGCAAGCCCGAGGCCACGCGCGCCGAGATCGTGGCGGCCGCGCGCGCCGCCCACGCACACGAATTCATCCTGCGCCTGCCCCAGGGCTACGACTCGCTGGTGGGCGAGCGCGGCCAGGGCCTGTCGGGCGGGGAGCGCCAGCGCATCAGCATCGCCCGCGCGCTGCTGATCGACCCGCGCATCCTGATCCTGGACGAGGCCACCTCCGCCGTGGACACCGAGACCGAGAAGGAAATCCAGAAGGCGCTCGATAACCTGGTGCAGGGTCGCACCACCATCGCCATCGCCCACCGCCTGTCCACGCTGCGCAAGGCCGACCGCCTGGTGGTCATGGACCGGGGCGAGGTGGTCGAGGTCGGCCCGCACGACGCCCTGATGGAAAAGCAGGGCGCCTACTGGCGCCTCTACGAAGCCCAGGCCCGCCGGGCCGAGGAGGACGCCGAGGCGTCGGGCCTCGTCATCGACAGCGCGTTGCTGCACCCCGCCCATCCCGCGGGCAACTCCTGATCCTTGAAAGAGAGCGCACGCCCATGACTGCTTCGCCTTCTCCTTTGTCCGCAGCCGCGTCCACCGCGGCCGCCGTCCCTGCCAACGCTTCGGCCGTGGCCGGCATCCGCCTGCAGCGCAACGCTCACGGCCGCCTGGTGCTCACCCAGCCCGGCGGCGCCGAGCACGCCGAAGTGGTGCCGGTGCGGGCCTTTCCCATCGCCGCGCCGGCCGAGGGCATCTCCCTGGTCGGTGCGGACGGCCATGAGCTGCAGTGGATCGAGCACCTGGACCACCTGCCTGCTGCCGCCCGGGCGCTGGTCGAGGAAGACCTTCACGCCCGCGAATTCGTGCCGATCCTGCAGAGGCTGGTCAGCGTCTCGGGGTTTTCCACCCCCAGCACCTGGGTGGTGGAGACGGACCGCGGCCCCGCGCAGCTGGTGCTCAAGGCCGAGGAGGACATCCGCCGGCTGGGCGGGCGCACCACCTTGCTGATCGCCTCGGCCGACGGCGTGCAGTTCCGCGTGCCCGATGTGGCGGCGCTGGACAAATCCTCGCGCCGGCTGCTGGAGCGTTTTCTATAGCACCCCGGCCGCGCCGGGCATGAGCCGGCGGCGGTTGCTACCGCCCTGCCTTGCGGCGTGGCGGGGCACAGGCGTGGCCAAGGGATAGGGGTAAACCCTGATTTTTGCCTTGATCCGTTAAAAAGGCCTTAATTTCCCTTTCTTTTTGCCGTTATGAAATACGACGAGGGATGAATTCCCCTTGCCGCTCCACTTTCACGAACGGACCCCGCCATGCAAATGCCACCTGTTGACCGATCGCCGAGCTGGCGTCCCCAGGGCGCCGATTTGTATTCCACGGGGGCCTCCGGCGCGGTTCCTGTCCGGCCCATCCATGCGGCCAACCCCGTCGAGTCGATGGACCGGCTGGGCGAGGGCGCCATCGTGCGAGAGCCGGACAAGCCCTCCGACCCGGACACGCGCAACCGCGACTGGACCGAGGTCAAGAAGAAGGACACGGTCGAAGAGAAACAGGAGCCGCCGCCGGAGCCCATCTACAAGCAGCTGCTCGAGTTCATCCAGTCGATGTGGCGCGCCAGCGGCAGCGCCGTCGAGATGGCGCAGGAGCTCAACAAGACCCCGCTGCAGGAGCGCCTGGCCCAGGAGGCCAAGGACGAGCCCCTCACCTATGCCGACCCCAAGGTCAAGCGAACGGGCGGGCTGTAAGGCGATTTGCTCTTAAATCAATAGCAGAATGCCCTAGTACTGATTGTGCTGGAGGCCGTTTTGGCTATAAAACGACGAGTCCGGTGGCGGTGGCGGTAGCGAGCAGCGGCTAGGGCTTGGCCGCGCTGGCCGGGGTTTTCGCTTCCTCGGCCCGGGCGCGGTCGCGTTCGGCCCGGTACTTGGCCGCGAACGCCCGCACTTCCTCGTACGACACGAAACCGTCGTGGTTGGTGTCGGCGTCGTCGAACGCGTTGGCCAGGCGTGGGAACAGCGCCACTTCCGAGCGGCTCAGCTTGCCGTCGCCATTGAAGTCCAGCATCTTGAATTCCTTTTGCGCCTTGATTTCGCCCTTGCTCAGGGGCTCGCTCGCCTTGGCCTGGGGCGCGGTGGCCGGGGGCGTCGCGGCGACGGCGCTGAAGGCCAGGCCGATGGCGAGCAGGGAAAACAGTGCGATGGCACGCAGGGCGGCCGCACCGGGCTGGACCGGCGCCGCGGCGGCGCGGGCGGCATGGACACGGGACGGCAGGGGAGCGGCAGGGGTATTCATTCGGGGCATGGTGTCACAGATGGTGGGGCCGGCGGGTTTTTGCAATCGGGGGCGGCAGGGTTTCACCGGCGGTTGCAAAGGTTTGCGCTTCTTTGCCTTTTGATGGCGGGGTGGCTGGGCCCACCGCCTTCAACCGGGGTTGGAGATGCCGCTGTTCACGTGGCCCGAGGGCACGTGCCGCGCCGCCGAGGTGACGTGGCCGGTCTGGTCGTCGAAGAAGAAATCAGGCTCGAACTCGCGCAGGAACCCGCCCTTGTCCAGCCCACCCAGGAACATGGCCTCGTCCACGGCGATGTTCCAGTTCATGAGCGTCTGGATGGCGCGTTCGTGCGCTGGCGCGCTGCGGGCGGTGACCAGGGCCGTGCGCAGGCGCATGCCCGACGAACTGCCCGCCGCCTGCTGAAGCCGGTGCAGCGCGGCCAGCAGCGGCTTGAAGGGGCCGTCGGGCAGCGGCTGCGCGGCCTTGTCGGTCTCGTGGCGCTGAAAGGCGGCCAGCCCCTGCGCCTGGTACACGCGCTCGGCCTCGTCGGAGAACAGCACGGCGTCGCCGTCGAAGGCGATGCGCACCTCGTGCGGATTGGCGTGGCTGGCCTGCACCGATTCGGTCAGCACGCGCGCGGCCGGGTAGCCCAGTTGCAGGGCCTGGCGCACGTCGGCCTCGTTGGCGGACAGGAACAGGTGCGCGCCCAGCGGCCGCAGGTAGCGGAACGGGTCGCGCCCCTGCGTGAACACGCCGCGCTCCAGCGGCACGTGCGCGGCGCTGGCCGAACGGAAGATGCGCATGCCGCTCACCGGGTCGTTGCGCGACAGCACCACCACCTCCACGCGCTGGTGGCCGGGCTCGTTGAAGGCCAGCAGCTTCTTGACCAGCGAGAACGCCACGCCGGGGCGCGCGGGCGTGTCCAGCCGGTCGAGCTGCAGCTGCATGTAGGTCTGCGGCTGCAGCGGATCGAACAGGCGGTTTTCCTCCTCGAAATCGAACAGCGCGCGCGAGGAGATGGCGACGACGAGCTTGTCGTCCAGGGTCATGGCCATGGAGGGCTCCGGCGGCGGAGGGAAGGCAGGCCGGTCATTATTTGACGAACTGGTTGAGCTGGATGATGGGCATGAGCACGGCCAGCACGATCAGCATGACGATGAGCCCCATGGCGACGATGAGCAGGGGCTCCAGGATGGTGGCCAGCTGCAGCGCCCGGCGCTGCACCTCGGTGGACAGCTGCATGGCCGCGCGCTGCAGCATCACGGGCAACTGGCCGGTCTGCTCGCCCAGGCGCGCGAACATGGCGACCAGGCCGGGAAAGCGTTTTTTCTGCGCCATGGCCGACGCCAGCGGTGCGCCCTCGCGCACCAGCACCAGCGCGTCGAGCGCGTCGGCGCGCATGGCGCGGTTGTTCAGCGTTTCGGCGGCGGCCTGCAGCGCCCGCAGGATGGGCACGCCGGCGCCCGCCAGCATGGCCAGCGTGCCGGCGAAGCGCGCCGCGTTGTAGCCGCGCGCCAGCTTGCCCACCAGCGGCAGGGTCAGCCACACGGCATCGAATTTTTCGCGAAAACGCGGCTGCGCCAGGGCATACCTTGCCCCGAATGCTATGAAAATAATAGCGATCAGCGCTGCCCAGCCGTAGTGGCGCACCGCGTCGCTGATGGCGAGCATGGCCACGGTCAGAAAGGGCAGGGCGCGCTTGGTGCCGGCGAACACGGCCGCCACCTGGGGCACGACATAGCCCACCAGGAACAGCACGATGACGATGGCCACCAGGGTGACGATGGCGGGGTAGAGCGCCGCGCCGATCAGCTTGGCCTTGAGCGCCTGCCGGTCCTCCAGATCGTCCGCCAGGCGCTCCAGCACCAGGCCGAGGTTGCCGCTGTGCTCGCCGGCGCCGATCACGGCGCAGTAGATGGCCGAGAACTCGCGCGGGTGGGCGCCCAGGGCGCGGGCGAAGGTGGAGCCGGCGTTCACCTCGGCGCGCAGGGTGGCCACGAGGTGGCGCTGGCGCTCGTCGTCGGCCTCGTCGGCCAGGGCGGTGAGGGCCCGTTCCAGCGGCAGGCCCGAGGCGACGAGCCCGGCGAGCTGGCGGGTCCAGATGGAGAGCGCCGTGGCGCCGAACACCGGCCGCGTGAAGAGCCGCTGGCTGAAGGTGGCCGCGCCCCCGCCGGTGGGGCCCTGGCCCGCCGCGAGCGCCTCCACGGCCATGGGCACGAGCGCCTGGGCGCGCAGCAGGCTGCGGGCGGCCTTGGCGGTGTCGGCTTCGATGGTGCCTTTGCGGGTCTGGCCCTGCGCGTCGAGGGCTTCAAAGGAAAAGGCGGGCATGCGGTTCAGTCGGGATCGGCGAGGGGAATGGGCAACGGGGCGGTGCGTGATGGTAGCCGCTGCCGGTGGCAGGCCGGTGTCGCGCGGCGATGGCGGGCCGGCATGCCCCTGCCGCCCCGGCGCCGTCCGTCGCGCGCGGCGCCAGGCCGGCCGCTCACTCCGCCCGGTTGGCGGCGGCCACGATGTCCAGCGACCGCAGGCGCAGCGCCGGGTCGTACACGTCGCTCACCAGCATGAACTCGTCGGCGCGGGTTTCCTCGGCCAGTTCGCGCAGGCCGGCGCGCACCGTGTCCGGCCCGCCGATCACGCCCGCAGCCAGGAAGTCGCCGATGGCGGCGCGCTCCTGGGGCGACAACCGCGCCGCGAAGTCCTCCACCGGCGGCTGCAGCTGCAGGCGGTTGCCCGTCAGGATGCCCAGCACCCGCTGGTAGGTGCTGCTGGCGAGGTATTCGGCCTCGGCGTCGGTCGGGGCGGCGATCACCGGCACGCCGACCACCACGTAGGGCGAGGCCAGGGTGGGCGAGGGGCGGAACAGGCGCCGGTACAGATCGATCGCCTGGTGCAGCATGCGCGGCGCGAAGTGCGAGGCGAAGGCGTAGGGCAGGCCGCGTTCTGCCGCGAGCTGGGCCGAGAACAGGCTGGAGCCCAGCAGCCAGATGGGCACCTCGGTACCGGCACCGGGCATGGCCACGAGGCGCTGGCCGGCCTGCACGGGGCCCAGCAGGCGCTGCAGCTCGGCCACGTCGCGCGGAAAGTCCTGCTCGGTCTCCACGCGGTCGCGGCGCAGGGCGCGCATGGTGGGGCCGTCGGTGCCGGGCGCGCGGCCCAGGCCCAGGTCGATGCGGCCGGGGTACAGCTCGGCCAGCGTGCCGAAGGCCTCGGCCACCACCAGCGGCGCATGGTTGGGCAGCATGATGCCGCCCGAGCCGACGCGGATGCGCTGCGTGGCGCCGGCGATGTGGCCGACCAGCACGGCCGTGGCCGAGCTGGCGATGCCGGGCATGTTGTGGTGTTCGGCCAGCCAGTAGCGCGAAAAGCCCAGCGATTCGGCATGCTGGGCGGTGCGCACGGCGATCTGCAGGGCCTCGGCCACCGTGCCGCCTTCGCGAACGGCCACCAGATCGAGCATGGAGAGAGCGGGGAATCGTTGCGTGGGGCGTTGCGTAGAGGTCATGCGGACGATTGTGGGGCGCCGGCCAAACCTGTGCTCGCCCGCGGCCATCGGTTCGGTGCTAGGCGTGCCATGCGGGGCGCCGCGAATGCCAAGTTTGGCGATGGCTGAGCCAGCGTCGATAATCCCAGGCTATGACGGCGCCGCCGTCCCTGTCCCCTGCATCGCCGCAGTCCGCGGCGTGGCCGAGCGGGGCACGCACCAGGACCAGGAAGCCATGGGATTTTTCAGCCGTTTGTTCACGCCGCGGGCGGATGGCAAGGCCGTGGAAGACGACTGGACCTCGCTGCCCGACAGCAACGCCAGCGAACTGGTGGTGATGGGCGAGGAGGCCGCCAAGCTGCTGGCCGAGATCGACATCGACGCCGCCATCGCCAGCCACGAGCGCTGGCTGCCTTGGCTGGAGCAGGTGCTGCAGGGCGCGCGCGACGAGCGGCTGCGGCCCGAGGTGATCCAGGACGACGGCTGCTCGGAACTGGGCCAGTGGCTGCAGGGGGACGGGCGCATCGCGCTGGGCCACTTTCCGGCCTTCGACATGATGGCGCGGCGCCACCGCCATTTCCACCAGCAGGCGGCGGACCTGGTGCGGCACGCCGAGGCGGGCGACATGGCACTGGCGCAGCAGGCGTTCAAGGGTTGCCAGCACGCGTCCAAGCAGGTGGTGCTGCTGCTCAAGGAGCTCAAGCGCGGGCTGGGGCGCTGAAGCGGAGCGGCTCGGCGACAGGCACCGCCACCTTCAGACTCCGGCCTGCCCTGGCCGCCGATGGCGATTGGGGCCGAATAGGCCTCCAGAACAATCAGTACTAGGGCATCGTGCTATTAAAATAATAGCGATCGATGCTTCGCGCCGTGGCCGCTCTCTGGCGTGCCTGCCCGCTCAGTCCCGCGTGACGCGCAGCACTTCCTCGGGGCTGGTGATGCCGGCGCGCACCAGGCGCTCGCCGTCGTCGCGCATCAGCGTCATGCCGCCGGCCAGGGCCGTGGCGCGCAGGTCGGCCTCGGAAGACTGGTTGTGGATCTGCGCGCGCAGCGTGTCGTCCACCACCAGCATCTCGAACACGCCCGTGCGGCCGCGGTAGCCGCTGGGGTCGGACGGATCGAGCTTGCGCACCAGGCGCTGGGCCAGCACGCCGAGCAGCGAGCTGGACAGCAGGAAGGGCTCCACGCCCATGTCGGTCAGCCGCGTGACGGCGCTGGCGGCGTCGTTGGTGTGCAGCGTGGCCAGCACCAGGTGGCCGGTGAGGGAGGCCTGGATGGCGATCTGCGCGGTCTCGAAATCGCGGATTTCGCCGATCATGATCACGTCCGGGTCCTGGCGCAGGATGGCGCGCAGGGCCTTGGCGAAGGTGAGGTCGATCTTGGCGTTCACCTGCGTCTGGCCCACGCCCGGCAGCTCGTACTCGATGGGGTCTTCCACCGTCATGATGTTGCTGCTGGCCGCGTCCAGGCGGCCGAGCGCGGCATACAGCGTGGTGGTCTTGCCCGAGCCCGTGGGCCCGGTCACCAGGATGATGCCGTGCGGCTGGTGGATCAGGCTGTCGAAGCGGCGCAGGGTGTTGCCCTGCATGCCCACGGCCTCCAGACTCAGCTTGCTCTCGCTCTTGTCCAACAGGCGCAGCACGGCGCGTTCGCCATGGGCGCTGGGCAGGGTGGACACGCGCACGTCGATGGCGCGGGTGCCCAGGCGCAGGCTGATGCGGCCGTCCTGCGGCAGGCGCTTTTCCGAGATGTCCAGGTCGGCCATGATCTTCAGGCGCGAGATCAGCGCGGCGTGCAGCGCGCGGTTGGGCTGCACCACCTCGCGCAGGGTGCCGTCCACGCGAAAGCGCACGCTGGAGTGGCGCTCGTAGGGCTCGATGTGGATGTCGCTCGCGCCGTCGCGCGCGGCCTGCGTGAGCAGCGCGTTCAGCATGCGGATGATGGGCGCGTCGCCGGCCGATTCCAGCAGGTCTTCCACCGCCGGCAGCTCCTGCATCATGCGCGAGAGGTCGGCATCGGATTCGACCTCGCTCACCACCGTGGCCGCGCTCGACTCGCCCTGCGAATAGGCCGCGCTGATGCGCTGCGCCAGCCCGTGGGCGTCCAGCGGCATGAGCTCGCGCACGGCGTACTTGCGCAGCACCTCCGACAGGGCGCCGGCATCGGGCGCGGGGCCGTGCCACAGCACGGTGGTCTGGCCGTCGTCCTCGAGCAGCAGCTGGGCGGTGCGCGCGAAGGCGTAGGGAAGCGGGTGGCGCATGGGCTTACTGGGGGCTGAGCTTTTCCGGGGGCGCGGTGTACTCGGACGGCGTGGGCACCGGCCGCGGGATGGCGCGCTGCTCGGGCAGGAGCGGTGCGAGCGGCGCGGTGCGGGTCGGCGCCTGCGGCACCACCGGGGCGGCGGGCAGGGCCGGCAGCACGGGGGCGTCCGAGACGCTGCGCATCACGGTGCTGGGCGCGGGCTGCGTGGTCTGCTGCAGCGCGCGGATGGCTTCGTAGCGGTCGGTCATCACCGCGTCGCTGGTGGCCGCGTCGCGGATCACGAGCGGGCGCAGGAACACCATCAGGTTGGTCTTCCTGCGCGAGCGGTTCTCGTTGCGGAACAGGCCGCCCACCAGGGGCAGGTCGCCCATCAACGGCACCTTGTCCTGGCCGAGCGCGTATCGGTCTTCCAGCAGGCCGCCCAGCACGATCACGCTGCCGTCGTTCACCAGCACGGTGGATTCGATCGACCGCTTGCTGGTCGTGGGGCCGTTGGCGGAGGTGAGCGTGGCCGAATCCACCTGCGAGACTTCCTGGTACAGCGTGAGCTTGACCTGGCCGTTCTCGTTGATCTGCGGGCGCACGCGCAGCATCAGGCCCACGTCCTTGCGCTCGACGGTGGTGAACGGGTTGACGGTGCTGCTGCCGGTGCTGTTGGCGTAGGAGCCGGTCACGAACGGCACGTTGTTGCCGATGATGATCTGGGCCTCTTCGTTGTCCAGCGTCATCAGGTTCGGGGTGGAGAGCACGTTGGCATCGCCCGTGTTCTCCAGGAAGTTGGCCAGCGCGCCCAGGTAGTAGTTGCCGTTGATGCGCGGCGCGACGGCCACGTTCAGGCCGTTGCCCAGGCTGCTGCCGCTGGAGGTGAGCGCCGAGGCGATGCTGGTCGAGTTGCCGCTGGCCGCCGCCAGGGCGAGGTTGATGATGTTGGAGCCGCCGCCCTGGGTGGAGTTGGTGCCGATCACGCCCACCGTGCCGCTGCCCGTGTTGCCCACCACGCTCTGCCACTGGATGCCGAACTCGGCCACCTTGTTGGCGGCGACTTCGACGATCAGGCTTTCCACCAGCACCTGGGCACGCCGGCCGTCCAGCTGGTCGATCACCGCGCGCAGTTGCCGGTACTGTGGCTCGGGCGCCGAGATGATGAGCGAGTTGGTCGTCGGGTCGGCCTGGATCTGCCCGCCGGTGGAAGGCTGGTTGCTGTTGGACGAGTTGCCCACGCTGCTGGCGTTGCTGCCCAGCCCGCCGCTGCTGCTGCTCCCGCCGAACGTGGAGTTGTTGTTCATGGAGCTGCTGCCCCCGGTCTGCGACATGCCGCCCGTCAGCCCGGTCGAGCCCAGGCCCGAGCCGGTGGGCGCGCTGGAGGTGGTGCCCGAGCCCGAAGACCCGCTGCCCGTGGCCGCCGACAGCGCCGCGCGCAGCGTGGCCGCAAGCTTGGTGGCGTCGGCATTCTTGAGGTACACCACATGGATGTTGCCGCCCGCGGCGCTGCTGCCGGGCGTGGCGGGCTGGTCGAGCTTTTGCACCAGCGACCGCACGAGCGCCAGGCGCGCCGGGTTGGCCGCGCGCAGGATGAGCGAGTTGCTGCGCGGCTCGGCCAGCAGCGTGGTGCGGAACGACGTGTCCGACTGCCCCTGGGCCACGGCCGGAACGGCCCCGGCGGCCGTGCCGCTGCCCTCCAGCAGGCGCGACACCAGCGGCGCCAGTTCGGTGGCCAGCGCGTTCTGCAGCGGGATCACTTCCACGTCGCTGGCGTTGGAGACATCCATGGCCGCCACGATGCGCGCCAGGCGCTGCAGGTTGTCGGCGTAGTCGGTGATCACCAGCGAGTTGTTGCCGGGGTTCACGTTGATCGTGTTGTTGGGGCTGATGAGCGGGCGCAGCACCGGCACCAGGTTGGCCGCGTTCTCGAAGTTGAGCTTGAAGATCTGCGTGACGATCTGCCCGCCGCCGCGCGTGCCGCCGAGGCCGCTTTCCGACACGTTCACGCTGCCGGCCTGCAGCTTGGCATCCGCCTCGGGCACGACCTTGTACAGGCCCGCGGCCTCCACCACCGTGAAGCCCTGCAGCCGCAGCGCGGCCAGGAACTGCTGGAAGGCGGCCGCGGGTGTCACCGCGCGTTCGGTCACCAGGGTGAGCTGGCCCTTCACGCGCGGGTCCACCACCACGTTGCGGCCGGTGATGGTGGCCATGGTGCGTGCCACGGCCTCGATCTCGGCGTTGGCGAAGTTCAGCGTGACCGGCTCGCCGGCGCGCACGCTGCTGGTGCCGGTGCCCACGGCCGTCTGGGCCTGGAGCGTGCCGCCCGCGCAGGCCAGCAAGGCCCCTGCGGCCAAAGCGTGGAGTGCGAACCGCAGGCGTTGCGAAGTCAAGGAAGTCATAGGGTCAACCCACGGTGATGATGGAGCGCGCGCCGGTGCGCCGCCCGATGATATTGAGGAGATTGGCCAGCGCACCCTCGCGCTCGGGCGCCGCGGTGGCCTCGCCGGTGAAGCGCAGGCGCTGGCCCACCCACTGGCCGCTGCCGGACAGGCGCAGCGCGCCGTCGAGGGTGGACAGCGCCAGGGTGGGCGCCTGCCCGCCCTGCAACACCAGCCGGTAGCTTCCCATGGGGCGCAGCGTGGACAGGCGCGAGGACATGTCCAGCGCATCGACCTGCGCCTGCCCGTCCACCACGAGGCGGCCGGCGGACCAGTCGAACGAAAGGCTCTGCGTGCCCAGGGCCAGCTGGCCCTGCGGCTGCAGCGTGTTCCAGGGCGTGCCCAGGCCGGCCAGCACGGCGGCCGGCCACTGGCTGCGGCCGTCGGCCACGGTCACGCGGGCACCGCCCCAGTGCGGGCGCAGCCGCAGCTGCACCGGCTGGGGCGTGCAGCAATCGGCCCGCAGTTCGGCGCGGGCGCCGTCCCACGCCGGGCGCAGGCGCCACTGCAGGCGCCCGGGCAGGGCGGCCTGGTCCTGGCTGCCGCGGCCGCCGGTGAGCACCATCTGGGCCGAGCCGGTCCACACCGTGCCGCGCGCCTGCGCCAGCCGCACCTGCCCGCCGCTGGCCTGCTCCACGGCGCTGGCCAGCCACCGCGCGGGAGCGAAGACCAGCAGCGCCGGCAATGCGCCCAGCAGCACGCCGGCCAGCGCCCAGCCGCGCGGCGAGCGCGGCACGGCGGAGCCGGCGAACGGAGGGCGGGGGGCGGTGCTGCGGGACACGGTGGCGTTCAAGAAGGGGGCTCGGGGAAGGGGTGGGCAAGAGGAGGGATGGCAAGGACCAGCGGATCAGCCCGGCGGCAGGGCCAGCACCAGGGTGCCGTCCCAGCGCGGCATGTCGGGCGCCGCAGGCTGGTTGGACAGGGCCGCGGGCGGCTTGCCGGCCGGCGTGGGGCCGACCACGGCCGTGCTGCTGCGCGCCAGGCGCGCCTCGATGGGCACGGTGCGGGCATTGCTGCGCGCCTGCGAAAGCCACAGGGCCAGCGCATCGGCAGGCGCCCCCTTGAGCGTGACGGTGGCGCGGTCGCCCAGCACCGCCATCTGCGCGGTGGTGCCCAGGCGCTGCGTGAGCGAGCTGCGCAGCACCTGGGCGGTGTCGCCCAGCGGCGCACGCGGCGCGCTCTGCAGCTGCAGGGCCTCGGCCTGCAGCGACTGCATGTGCTGCAGCTGCGCATCCAGTTCGGCATGGCGGGCGGGCGCGCTGCGCAGGGTCTGCAGTGCGGGCGCGACCGCCACCCACCACAGCAGCGCGGCGGCGACCAGGCCGCCGGCGGCCAGCACCAGCGACTGCTCGCGCGGGGCCAGGGCCTTCCAGCGCGCCTTGAGGGGCGCGACGGCGCTGGAGGGCGAAGAGGGGGCGGCGGGTGCGGGGCGCTTCATGGCTGGCCTCCGGTGCGCAGCAGCCACTGCCCGTCCTGCATGCGGGAGGAATACCCGGCGGCGGACAGCCGCTGGTTGGCGCTGGCCAGCGCCTCGGCGGGCAGCTCGAGCCCGCGCAGGCGAAGATCGCCCGCGCTGTAGTCGAGCGCGGTGGGCAACTGGCCCGGCGGCAGCGCGGCGCCCGCGGCGGCCAGCATGGGTTCGAGGTCGCGCGGCGAGACGCTGCCGGCGGCCTGGCGCAACTGAGCGAGTTCGCGCTCCATCTGCACGGGCGCATCGACCACCACCTTCACCTGGGGAAAGGTCTGCGTGAGCGCGGCGCGCACGCCGGCCTGCTTGGCCTCCAGTGCCTGGCGTTCCTGCCAGGCCCAGGCATTGAGGCCCACGAGCTGCGTGGCCACCAGCAGCCCGAGGGCCCAGCGCGCGGCGCGCCATTGCGGCGCGCGCGCGAAGGTGCCGAGCGTGCTGCCGGCCTTGCGCAGCGCGCGGGTGCGGCCGCTGCTGGCCAGGTCGAACTGCGCCAGGTCCCAGTCGCTGCGGGCGGCGTCCAGGGCGCGCTGGCTGGCGGTGTAGAGCACGGCGGGGCGGCCCAGCATCTGCTCGGCGAGCGCGGCCACGGCGGGTTCGGCGCGCACGGCGGGGGGCTGCCCCCCCGCATCCGCACCGGCCATCGCGCCGGTGAGCTGCAGGGCCATGGGCGACAGCGGCAGCACCGCCACGGCCTGATCGGGGCCCTGCGCGGTGGCCACCAGATGGGCGTCTTCGGGCGTGCCCAGGGCGAAGTGGTCGGGCGCTCCGCTGGCGGTGGGGCCGGGCGCGAACTCGGGCACCACCCGCTGCACCGGGCGGCCGGCCGCCTCCAGGGCCTGCAGCGCGGCGCGCAGCCAGGCCCGGTCGCACACCGCGACCCAGGCGGGCGCGCCGGGGCGGGCCCCCGGCTCCAGCGCGAAATGCAGTGCGGCGGGATCGTCCAGCAGGCGCTCTTCGAGCAGCCCTTCGAGCACGGCGCGCAGGCGCGGCGCCTGCGTGCCGGCACCGGGCGGCAGGGTGACGCGCTGCCACGACAGGGCGCGGGCCGGCACCACGGCCACCACCTCGCCGGCGCGGCCCGGGTCGGGCAGCAGCGCGGCGGGCGCGTTCGCGTGTCGTGTGGCGGTATGGCCGTCGGTGGTCAGCGTGTAGCCGTACTCGGTGGCCGGCCCCGGGTGGCCCGGGGGCAAGGAAAGGATGAGGGTGCTCATGGATGGGTTTCGCGGGCCATTTTAGGGGCGTGGCATGACGGATCGCGCGGCCGGGGTCAGCGGGTGGCCGTGGCGGCGTCGTTGCGCGCGAAGACCCCGCGTTCGCGCCACAGCGTGCGGGCTTCGCGGCCGGCCTTGTAGACCAGGGAGCGTTCCTGCACCACGGTGCTTCCCAGCCGCAGCCGGCCAAGCACTTCGTAGTACGACGAGGAGACGGTGTGCGTGGTGGTGTCCATCTGCGCCGAGCCGCTCAGCAGCTTGCGCGCGTCTTCCTCGTTGCGAAAGTGCCGGGCCTCGCGCGCCTGCACCAGTTGCTGCGCGCCGGCCATGTCCAGCCCCTCGATGCTGGCCTGCAGCACCTGGGCGCTGGCCGTGTTCAGGTTCACCCGCGTGCTGCGCGGCAGCACGGTGGCGTAGGGCTCCAGCGCCGCGATGGTAGCGGCGTCCACGCCCAGCCAGGACAGCTGCGACAAAGTGCGAGGCATCAGGGGCGCGTTGCCCGCATCGCCGCCCGTGGCCTTGGCCTGGCGCAACCCGTCGGCCAGCAGGTTCAGCTGCTGGCGCGGCAGGCCGAGCTGCTCGAAAAGGCGGGTGAACTGGCGCAGGGGGATTTCCTGCACGGCATTGCCGTCCACCAGGTTGAAGAGGTTCAGGCGCGACTGCAGGTCGATGATCCGGCCGGACAGGAAGGCATCGGCCGTGTCGGTGCTCGCATCCTCGGGCTGGCTCACGTTGCGGTCCGCCGCGAGGAAGGTGGACAGGCGCGCTTCTTCCAGCGGCACCGCCCAGGGCTCGGCCAGGTGGTCGGTGCCGTCGCTGTCGCGCGCGGCGGCGTCCTCGCGCAGGATGAGCCGCGACCAGTCGAGCGCGCCGGCCAGGATCCAGGCCGACTGCGCGCGTGCGCGCTCGGCGGTCTCCACCTCGACCGCGCGCCACTGCTGCCACATGGCCGCGGCCGCGAACGTGGCCACCAGCGTCACCGTGAGCATGGCGGCCAGCAGCGCCGCGCCGCGTGCGGCGGGGCGGCGGGGCAGTGTGCGGCGGGCGCGGGTCATGTCTTGCCTCCGCCGTTCACCGGGTTGACCCAGTCGCGGGTGAGCGTGCCCGCCAGCGCGCGGCCGGGTGGCAGCGTTAACTGCAGGCGCACGCCTTCGGGGATGTTGGTGGCCGCCGTCGGGCCCTGCGATTGCGGCAGGTTGGCGGTCGTCTCGCTGCTGGACAGGGCGTTGTACCAGGCCCCGTCGCGGTAGTAATAGATCTGCCAGTTCACCAGCGGCATGAGCACGGTCTCGGTGCGCCGCTCGGCCTCGCCCGGCGTGCGGGCCCATTGCGCCGCGCGCTGCCAGGCCTCGCGCCATTGCGCCCGCGTGCGCACCGGCGGCGACTGCCAGCGCAGCCACTGGTCGATGCCGTTCACGTTGCGCCGGGTCCAGGCCACGACCACCGGGCCTTCGTCGGGCTCGGCGCTGCTGCGGCGCGTCATGCGCAGCACCTGGCCGTCCCAGTCGAGCGGCTCGGTCTGGTCGATGGCCTGCAGCGCATCCAGGTCGGTGCCCCACTGGGCGAGCGCCGCCTGGATGACGAGCAGGCCGTCGGCTCGCTCCCGCGTCTGCTCCTGCGCGCGCACCATGCCGTCGAGCCCGCGCCAGCTCATGATCGCCAGGATCGCCATGATGGCGATGGCCACGAGCAGCTCGATCAGCGTGAAGCCGCGCGAAAGCCGGTTCGGGCGGCGCATGTCAGTACCTCCCCACGATGGTGGACAGGCGCAGCACGGAGTTCTGCCCGTCGGACACCTGGGCATCGACCCGGCGGAACTGCGGGTTGGGCGTGGGCCGCACGACCAGCGTGACGTCGTAGCGGCGCCCGGCCTGCTCGCAGGCCAGCGTGCTGTCGCCGATGGCCGGCATCTGGCGCGACAGGCGCACCTTCACGAGTTCGTTCTCGGCGCACAGGTGGGCCAGCAGCACGTCGGTCTGCCGCGCGGCATTGCGCGTGAGGGCCGACGTGGCCTGCAGCCCCGCCATGAGCGCGATCGCCACGATGGCCAGCGCCACCATCACCTCGACCAGCGTGAAGCCGCGCTCGCGCGGCCGGCGCGGCCCGCCGGGGCGGCCGGTCATGGCGCGGGCTCCACGGCGAAGGGCCGCAGCCCGTCGGTGACCACGCGCACCGCGCGCCCCGGGTGGCCCTGGTTGGCCAGCACGACCTGCTGCGGGCCGATGAGCGGCTCCGGCCCGAGCTGCAGCAGGCCCGGCCCCAGCACCTGCGTGCCGGGGTTCAGCCAGGCGCCGGCCGACGGATTGCCCGGCAGCCCTTCGAAGCGAAAGCCGCCCGCGAACGCGCGCCAGCGCACGGTGGCGCCGGATGCCCGCGATTGCGCGCGTGCCGCCTCCAGCAGCGCCGAGAGCCGTTCGCCCTCGCGGTCCAGCAGCGTCTGGCCGTTGTCGCGCAGCGCAAAGCCCACGCCGGCCGTGGCCAGCGCGATGATCGAAACCACCACCAGCAGCTCGAACAGGGTGAAGCCCCGGGCGCGGCGGAAAGGATTCGGGGTCACAGGACGTCGATCGCCACAGGGGCGGGGGCCGGCGCGTTCATGCGGGCGGCGGCCGCAAGCCGGGGCCCCGTGGCGCAGCCGTCACTGCCAGCTGCCGATGTCCGCATCCTTGCCCTCGCCGCCGGACTGGCCATCGGCCCCGAACGACATCACATCGACCTCGCCCTTGATGCCGGGGCTGAGGTACTGGTAGGGGCGGCCCCAGGGGTCGTTGGGCAGCTTCTCGAGGTAGGGGCGCCAGTTGCCGGGCGCGGGGCCCGAGGTGGGCTTGGCGATGAGCGCCTGCAGGCCCTGCTCGGCCGTGGGATAGCGCTGGTTGTCCAGCCGGTACAGCTTCAGGGCCTGCACGATGTTGGTGATGTCGGTGCGTGCCGCCGTGCTGCGGGCGTCGTCGGCGCGGTCGAGCACGTTGGGCACGATCAGCGCAGCGAGCACGCCGATGATCACCAGCACCACCATCAGTTCGATCAGGGTGAAACCGGCCGCCAGGCGGCGGCGTGCGGTGCGGGCAAGGGAGAAAGCGTGTGAATTCACTGAGGGGCGACTCGGATAGGGCAGATGCGGTCAATCATAATCGTGCGATGGTGACAAACACATACGGCAGGTGGGGCGTGCGCCTGGGCACGATGGCCCTGTGGGCATTGGCGGGCGCCAGCGTGGTCTATTGGGGCCTGCGCCTCTCGGCCCGGCCTGCGGGCCCGGGTGTGGCGGCGGCAGCGCCCGCGCCCCTGGCACCCGACGCCCAGGCCCTGGCGCGGCTGCTCGGGGCAGGGCCCGCCGCGCCGTCGGCGCCGGCAGTGCGCGAACCCAGCCGGTTCGCGCTGGTGGGCGTGCTGGCGGGCACGTCCAGCGGTGGCGGCGCGGCCTTGATCGCCGTGGACAACCAGCCGGCCAAGCCGTTTCGCGTCGGGGCCACGGTGGCCGAAGGGCTGGTGCTGCAGGCCCTGGGCCGCCGCCAGGCGCGGCTGGGGCCGTCGCACGACGGCGCGGCCACGGTCACGCTGGAAATTCCAGAAAAACGGTAGCGGTTCGGGGGCCGCACGCGGGGTGTGCGGCACAAAGAAAGACACCTGTTTCAGGTGGGGCGAAAGCCGCTGTCTCCGACGCGTTCAGTGCGCTGGCTCGTCCAGCGGCACCGTGGTCCATTCCCCATAGGCCGGTGCGGCCACCGGCCATTCGTCGGCCCGCGGCAGGCGCCCGGGCCGGGCCTGCAGCCACTGTACGCAGCGCGCCACCCCCGCGTGGGTGATCCACAGCACATCGCCATCCCGGTCGTGGGACAACCGGCGTGCCTCTGCCAGCGCTGCGTCCACGCGCAGCAGCATCGCGGCCAGGCTGTCGCCGCCGCTGGCGCGGGGGGCGCCGAAATCCGACGTCCACGCATCGATGTCGGCCCGGGCAATGGCGTCCCAGGCGCGGCCTTCCCAGGTGCCGAAATCCATCTCGGCGAGGCGGGCATCGGGCTCGCTGGCCGAATCGGCCTTCAGCGCCATCAGGGCCTGCGCAAGCTGCTCACATCTTTGTAGCGGCGAGTGGCGCATGTCCGCGAGCGTGCCGGGCAGCGCGTGGGCCAGTCGGCGGGCGGCATCGGCCGTCGCGGCAGGGTCGGCGGGCACGTCGAGCGCGCCGTAGCACACGCCCGGCGCCACCAGCGGCAGCGCATGCCGCACCAGCCACAGGCGCCGCTGCGTCACCGCAGGCCAGGCCCCAGCGCGACGGCGGTGGCCAGGTAGATGGCAATTTCGCCGATCTGCTGCGTGGCCCCCAGGCAGTCGCCCGTGAAGCCGCCCAGCCGCCGCGCGAACCAGCGGCGCATGCCCAGCGCGGCCAGGGCGCTGGCCGCGAGGGACGCTATCCATACCGCAATGCCCAGCGCATAGCCCATCAGCGCCAGAGACCCGATCGACCACAAAAGCGCGGTGGCCAGCGAGCGCCCGCTGATCTGGTCCGCCAGCGGCTTGCTCTTGGAGGTGGCCGTGTCGCCCACATGGGCCAGGGTGCGCACCAGCACCAGGGGCCAAAAGCGCGACAGCACATGCGCTGCGGCCAGCGCCGGCAACACCACGCCCAGGCCGCCGGCGCCCAAGAGCGCCAGCAAGGCCAGCTTGGCGGCCAGCACCAGCACCAGCGCCATGGCCCCGAAGGCGCCGATGCGCGAATCCTTCATGATCTCCAGCGCCCGCTCGCGCTGCAGGCTGCCGCCCAGGCCATCGGCCACGTCGGCCAGGCCGTCTTCGTGGAACCCCCCCGTGACCAGCACGGTGGCCACGGTGCTGAACACCGCACACACCCAGGGCGCCGCGGGCTGGGGCCCCAGCGCCCACGCGAGCGCGGCATGCACCGCCACCGCGACCGCCGCCACCAGCCAGCCCACGCCCGGCAGATGTCCGGCACTGGCGCGCAGCAGGGCCGGGCTGTAGCCCACCCAGGCCGCGGTCCGGCCGGTGACGGGAATCCGGGTGAAGAACTGCACGGCCAGCAGATAGTGGCGAAGCGCCTGCATGCTGTTTGCTATCAAATAAATAGCTATATGCCCTAGTATTAATTGCGCTGGAGGCCGTTTTGGTGCCAAGCCTTCGGGCTAGGCGCGCCCGGCCTGCAGGAACAACTGGTAAGCCGGGTTCAGCGTTTCTTCCACGTACGGGTAGCCCAGTGTGGCCAGGAAAGCGTCGAACGCCGCCGCATCGCCCGGCGGCACCTGCATGCCCACCAGAATGCGCCCGTAGTCGGCGCCCTGGTTGCGGTAGTGGAACAGGCTGATGTTCCAGCTCGGCTGCATCAGGCTCAGGAACTTGAACAGCGCCCCCGGCCGCTCAGGGAAGACGAAGCGCAGCAGCCGCTCCTCCTGCGCGAGCGCCGAGCGGCCGCCCACCAGGTGGCGCAGGTGCTCCTTGGCCAGTTCGTCATGCGTGAGGTCGAGCGCCTCGAACCCGTGGCGCTGGAAGTTGCGGGCGATCTTTTCCGACTCGCCCTTGCCGTGCGTGGTCAGGCCCACGAACACGTGGGCGCGCGCGGCGTCGCTGATGCGGTAGTTGAACTCGGTCACGTTGCGCGGGCCGCCGGGCAGTTCCCCCACCACCTCGCAGAACCGCTTGAAGCTGCCGCGCTCTTCCGGAATGGTGACCGCCAGCAGGGCTTCGCGTTCCTCGCCCACCTCGGCGCGCTCGGCCACGAAGCGCAGGCGGTCGAAATTCATGTTGGCGCCGCACAGGATGGCCGCGTAGGTCTCGCCCCGCGTCTTGTGCGTATCCACGTACTGCTTGATGGCGGCCACGGCCAGGGCGCCGGCCGGCTCCACGATGCTGCGCGTGTCCACGAAGATGTCCTTGATCGCGGCGCACACGGCGTCGGTGTCCACGGTCATGAATTCGTCCACCAGGCCCTTGGCCACGCGGAAGGTCTCCTCGCCCACCAGCTTGACGGCCGTGCCGTCGGAGAACAGGCCCACGTCGGCCAGTGTGACCCGGCTGCCGGACGCCACGGATTGCGCCATGGCGTCGGAATCGTTCATCTGCACTCCGATCACGCGGATCTCGGGGCGCACTGCCTTGATGTAGTTGGCCACGCCGCTCACCAGCCCGCCGCCGCCGATGGCGACGAACACGGCATCGAGCCGGTTGCTGCCCAGGCTCTGCAGCTGGCGCAGGATTTCCATGGCGATCGTGCCTTGGCCGGCGATCACGTCGGAATCGTCGAAGGGGTGTACGAAGGTCAGGCCCTGGGCCGCCTGCAGCTGTGCCGCGTGCTCATAGGCGTCGGAATAGCTGTCGCCGTGCAGCACGACCTCGCCGCCCAGCGTCCGGACGGCATCCACCTTGAGCTGGGGCGTGGTCGTCGGCATGACGACGACGGCGCGGGTCCCCAGCTTGTGCGCGCTCATCGCCACGCCTTGGGCATGGTTGCCAGCCGAGGCGCAGATCACGCCCTTTTGCAACTGCTCGGGCGACAGGTGCGCCATCTTGTTGTACGCGCCCCGCAGCTTGAAGCTGAACACCGGCTGCTGGTCCTCACGCTTGAGCAGTACCTGGTTGTGGAGCCGGCGGCTCAGCGCCTTGGCGGGTTCCAGGGCCGATTCGACCGCCACGTCGTAAACGCGGGCCGTGAGGATCTTCTTCAGGTAGTCCAGGGGCGTGAGGTGCTGGGTCATGTCGTGCGGATCGTTGCCGCGCCGGTCGCGGGCAGGGCCGCCATCATAGGCGGTGGCCCGACGCTGCTGCCGTCGTGCGCAGGGCAAAAAAAACGGCCCCGGACTGTGAAGTCCGGGGCCGAATCCATCCTTTGAGGAGATGGAGGAGACAATGGGTGCGAACAAACCGTTTGGGCTTGCTGTCCACCCTTTCGGGCAACGCATGGTGCGAAGTGTAGCCCAAACCATGCTGCGTTGCAGCAAAATTGATAGACCATCCCAGGATGGAAACGCGGTTTTTCGCTTTTTTTGATGGAGAAAAACAACATGGAATGCACAGTCACCTGGACGGGCGCCACGGGCACCCGGTCCGGTATGGGATTCATCGCCGAAACCGGCAGCGGCCATGTCTTGGCCATGGACGGAGCGCCCGATGCTGCCAACCCCGCCAACGGGGGCCAGAACCTGGCGCCGCGCCCCATGGAGACAGTCCTGGCCGGCACGGGGGGGTGCACGGCCTACGACGTCGTGCTGATTCTCAAGCGCGGCCGGCACGATGTCCGCGGCTGCAGCGTCAAGCTCACCTCCGAACGCGCGCCGGTCGATCCCAAGGTGTTCACCCGCATCCACATGCAATTCACCGTGACGGGCAAGGCGCTGCCTGCGGCGGCGGTCGAACGTGCGATCGCCATGAGCCACGAAAAATACTGTTCCGCCAGCATCATGCTGGGCAAGATGGCGGAGATCACCACGGGCTTCGACATCGTCGAGGGGTGATCGGCCTGGCGGCGCGCTGACGGCGGCCACTGCACCGAGGGCATTCCTTCAGATGCGGTGCGCCACCGTGGTCATGCACTTGGCGGCGGCCTTCATCAGCAGGCGCACCGGGGCCGGCAATTCCTGGCCGCCCGCGGCCAGGGCGCCGCTCGCGTGCCGCTCTTCGTCGCTCTTCATGCGTGCCACGACCGAGCGGGACGCCAGGTCCTGCGCCGGCAAGCGCTCCAGATGGCTTTGCAGGTGCTGCGCCACCTGCCGCTCGGTTTCCACCACGAACCCCAGGCTCACCCGGTCGCTGACCTGGGCGGCAGTCCATCCGATGGCGAACGCCCCGGCGAACCAGAGCGGATTGAGCAGGCTCGGCCGGTCGCCCAGGGCGTCGAGCCGCTCGCGCGTCCAGGCGAGGTGATCCGTTTCCTCTCGCGCCGCCTCCAGCAGGTGGGCGCGCAGGTGCGCATCGCGCGTCACGGCGGCCTGGCCGGTGTAGAGTGCCTGGGCACACACTTCGCCCACGTGGTTCACCCGCATGAGCGCGCCTGCCAAGCGTTTTTCCGCGGGCGAGAGGTTGGCTTCAGAATGGGCGCGTGCCGGTGAGGGCTCCCCTGCCCGGGGCTTGGCGAAGAGGGTGCGCAGTGCGGTATCGACCGCCGTCAGAAGTGGATCCATGGAAAAATCGGGTGAAGTTCGAAAGCGCTACAGAATTTTCGAATGGATACAAAAATGCGAGCATCCTTTGCCCGCTGGGCGCCGCGATAAGTCAGTTCCGTGACGCCCCAAGGGTTGTTGCAACACAGCAACGATTTGGGCCTTTCGGTGCAATTGTGAGGGAATTCCTTTGCGAAACGGACGTGGCTCTGTTGCAATAAGGACAACTTCCCCACCAGGAGGTTGGCCCGGGGATCCGGCGGACTGCGCTTGTGCATCTCAGCCCCCCGAACCGGCGCCCTCGTTTAACCTTGGAGTAACTCGCAATGAAAAAATCCCTGATTGCCCTGGCTGTGCTGGCTGCTTCCGGCGCTGCAATGGCTCAATCTTCCGTCACGATGTTCGGTATCGTTGATGCAGGCGTTGGCCGCATCTCCGCCGACAATTCCGTGACCGGCGTGTACAACAGCGGCAATGCAACCAGCCGTCTGGGTTTCCGCGGCGTTGAAGACCTCGGTGGCGGTCTGAAGGCTGGTTTCTGGCTCGAAGGCGCTATCCAGAACGACACCGGCACCGGTGCTGGCGGCGGCGCTACGGGTCCTGGCTTCGAATTCAAGCGCCGTTCCACGGTCAGCCTGATGGGCAACTTCGGTGAAGTTCGTCTGGGTCGTGAACTGACGGCTGGCTACGACAAGCCCAGCTCGTACGATCCGTTCGGCCAAGTCGGCGTGGGTAACTTCCTGGGCTTCGGCATCGGCGGTCAACCTTTCCGTATCGGCAACGGCGTGAGCTACCGCACCCCTGGCAACCTGGGTGGCTTCTTCGGTACCGTGCACTACGCTTTCGGCGAAACGCCTTCCAACGCTGCCTACGACAAGGCTGGCAACTACCTCGGCCTGGCCGGTGGCTACGAAAACGGTCCTCTGAGCGTGACCCTGGCAGCTGACAAGCTGCGCGGCGCTACGGCTCCCCAAGACGTGACCACGTACTCCATCGCTGGTTCGTACGATCTGGGCGTCGTGAAGCCAATCTTCATCTGGCACCAAGAAAAGAACAACGCTGCTGTGCAAACGAAGTACAGCACGTACCTGATCGGCCTGACCGCTCCTGTCGGTCCTGGCACGGTGAAGGCTTCGTTCGCGAACCTGGACCTGAAGAACAGCAGCGCCGATTCCCGCGTGCTGGCTCTGGGCTACGTGTATGACCTGTCCAAGCGCACCGCTGTGTACGGCACGATCGCTCACATGCAAAACAAGGGCGGCGCGACGCGCGTTCTGGCCAGCAACGGCCTGACCGGCGCTACCGCTCTGCCTGGCGAGAACGTCAACGGCTACCAAGTTGGTATCCGCCACTCCTTCTAATAGGGTGCTGACGCAAGTCAGCGGTTCTTGAGAAGAAAAAAGCCGCCGACCTTCGGGTCGGCGGCTTTTTGCATTGGTGTCCCCTGTGTCGCGTATGTAACAAAAAACTAGGGAAAACGCCTGTGGGTATGCTGCCATACGCTCTGTTCTGCAAAAACCGGGATTTCTAAAATGAATTTCCCTTATTCCAAGCAGAAAGAGACAACACATGCGTACTTCGTTTGTGACAAAGACCATCGCTGCTGCAGCGTTGGGTGTGGCCTCGCCATTGCTTTTCGCCCAGGCCAATACCAGTAGCGTGCAGCTGTACGGTATTGTGGATATGGCATATCGCCACACGAACAACGAAGGCCCGGCCGGCAGTCCCGGGGGCTCGCTGAACCAGATGGTGGGCGGCGGCATGTCTCAAAGCCGTTGGGGCATCAATGTGACCGAGGACCTGGGCGGTGGTCTGAAGGCCCTGGTCAATCTGGAGAACCGATTCGGGGCAGACACGGGAACCCCGGCGACGCCTTATTTCCAGCAGTCCTGGGTGGGTGTGCAGGGAGGCTTCGGACGGCTGACCATGGGCCGTCAATACAACATCCTGTTCGACCTGGTCACGAGCACCTACGCCTCCTATCCCTATTCGCCCTACATGGACGTGTACAAGCCGGAAATCGGTTTCGCACTGGGCGCGCGGGCCGACAACATGCTCAAGTACATGGCCGAGGTCGGTCCATGGCGGGGCGCATTGCAGTATTCGTTCGATGAGAAGAGCCCCACCGGTGGCAAGACGGCCGGGGGCTACCTGCGCTATGCAGCGGGCGGCCTGGCTGCTGGCCTGGGGTACCAGAACTACGAGTTCGCTTCGGGCAAGAAGGTCGATGCCTGGACCGTCGGTGGCTCCTACCGCCTGGGCGATTGGTACTTCAATGCGGGCTACGGCCAGAACAAGGTGGATGACGGCCTCACGGCGGTCGACCGGGCTGTGCTGGGCGCCATGTGGCAGGGCACGATCAACGGCGGCTTCGGCGGGCCGGCCTTCCTGGCTGCCAACAAGCGAACCATCTACAAGATCGGTGCGGGTTATCAGATCACGCCCCAGTTGAACATCGGTGCGCACTACTTCCGTGCCGAGCAGAAGGGCAGCACGGCGGCCGCCAAGGGCAAGGCGGACTTCTTCACGATGGCCTTCGACTACGCGTTCTCCAAACGCACTGACGCGTACCTCGAACTCGACCACACCAAGCTCAAGGGCGACCAGATCAGCCTGAGCAACGCGGCGGGCCAGGTCAATGGCGCCAAGAGCCGCACGGGCTACACGATCGGCCTGCGTCACCGCTTCTGACGGGCACTGGCTGCGCGCCGAGGCGCAGCCGTTCATCGATGCGAACGCCAGTCTCTTCGAAAGAGGCTGTCTGCACGGAGTGCACACGAAGGGCCGGGTGGCCCGCCAGCGCCGATCCGCGCAGGGCGGGGACTGGCACCTTCCTTGCATGGGTTTCCCGCTCATGCCAGATCCTGGGCCGGCCAGACCCCGGCTTCCAGCGACCTTCCGCATTCCTCAAAAAGGAAGCGGCATGTTCCACGCTTTATCCAAGAGGGTTCCATGAAGCTCATCACTGCCATTGTTTCGGGCGCTGCCGCCTGTGCGATCCTCGCGTCGCCCCTGGCTCATTCCAAGACGTTCAAATGGGCCAGCCAAGGCGAAATCTCCACCTGGGACATCCATTCGCAGAACAATGCCCTGCAGAACGGGCTGCACGCGAACGTGTACGAAACGCTGACGTACTACAACAGCCGCACCTTCGAGATCGAACCCGTGCTGGCGACTGCGTGGCGCGAGGTGAGCCCCACGCAGGTGCGCTTCACGCTGCGGCAGGGCGTCAAGTTCCATGACGGCTCGGCGTTCACGGCCGACGATGCGGTGTATTCGCTCTCCCGGGCCATGGCCAAGACCTCCAACTACACGCCGTTCGTACAAGGTTTCGACCGGATCGTGAAGGTCGATGCCCAGACGTTCGACATCTTCCTCAAGTCGCCCAATCCCGTGCTGCTGCGCCAGCTGACCGAGCTGCGCATCATGAGCAAGGCCTGGGCCGAAAAGAACAAGTCCGTGGAGCCCAAGGACATCAAGGGCACCGACGAGAACTTCGCGCACCGCAATGCCATGGGCACGGGGCCGTACACCCTCGAGTCCTGGCAGCCGGACGTGCGCATGGTGTTCAAGCGCAACCCGAACTGGTGGGGCACGATGGAAGGCAACGTGACGGAGATCATCTACACGCCCATCAAATCCGCGTCCACGCGCGTGGCGGCCCTGCTCTCCGGCGAGGTGGACATGGTGCTCGATCCCTCCCCGCAGGACCTGGCACGGCTGCGCTCCGGCGCCGACCTGAAGGTGGTCGATGGCGTGGAGAACCGCACCATCTTTCTCGGCATGGACCAGTTCCGCGAGGAACTGGTGGGCTCCAGCGTGAAGGGCAAGAACCCGTTCAAGGACGTGCGCGTGCGCCGTGCGCTCTATCAGGCCGTCGATGTGAACACGCTCACCCGCAGCATCATGCGCGGCCTGGGCAAACCGACCGGCACGCTGGTGGCGCCCCAGGTCGCGGGCTGGACCGAAGCGGTAGGCAAGCGCATGCCCTATGACGTCGAGGCCGCGAAGAAGCTCATGGCGGACGCCGGCTACGCCGACGGCTTCGAGGTGGACTTCGCCTGCCCCAACAACCGCTACATCAACGACGAGGCCATCTGCCAGGCCGTGACGGCCATGTGGGCGCGCATCGGCGTGAAAGCCAAGCTGCGCACGCTGCCGCAGGTGACGTACTTTCCGATGATCCAGCGCAGCGAGGCCAGCATCTACATGCTCGGCTGGGGCGTGCCGACGTTCGACGCGCTCTACAGCCTGCAGTCGCTGGTGCGCACCGTCGGCACGGGCGGCGACGGCAACTACAACGTGGGCCGCTACAGCAACGAGCGCATGGACTACCTCGTGGACCGCATCAAGGCGGAGACGGATGCACCGGTGCGCTCGCGCATGCTGACCGAGGCGCTGCAGCTGTCCAACGACACGGTTTCGCACATTCCGCTGTACGACCAGATCATTCCCTGGGCCATGAAAAAGACGGTGGACGTGGTTCACCGGGCCGACAACCGCGTGGACATGCGCACGGTCAAGATCAATTGATGCACGCGATCCTGCCCAGGCTGCCAACCCGGCCTGGCGCTTGCCCAACTGCCGGCCGGGGGGTATTCGCGGCGATGGCCCATCCCCCTGCTAGCATGCCCGATTCACTCACGGTTCACTGATGCTTGCCTTTATTCTGCGACGCCTGATTCAGGCCGTCATCGTGATGATCGCGGTGGCCTTCATCTCCTTCATGCTGTTCCAGTACGTCGGAGATCCCGTCACCTTCCTGCTCGGCCAGGATGCCACGCCCGAGCAGATCCGTGAGCTGCGCGCGGCGCTCGGCCTGGACAAGCCTTTCATCGTGCAGTTCTGGCACTTTCTGGTGAATGCCGCGCAGGGCGAGTTCGGCCTCAGCCTGCGCCAGGGCGCGAAGGTGTCGCGGCTGATCGCCGAGCGCTTTCCCGCCACGCTGGAGTTGGCCCTCGTGGCCGCCGTGCTCGCGCTGCTGATCGGCGTGCCGATGGGCGTGTATGCCGCCCTGCGGCGCGGCAGCTTCGCGAGCCAGCTGTTCATGACGCTGTCCCTGCTCGGCGTGTCGCTGCCCACCTTCCTGATCGGGATCCTGCTGATCCTCGTGTTCGCCGTGCACCTGGGCTGGTTCCCGAGCTTCGGGCGGGGCCCCGTCACGCAATTGGGCTGGTGGAGCACCGGGCTGCTGACCCCCAAGGGCTGGCACCACATCACGCTGCCGGCGATCACGCTGGCGATCTTCCAGCTCACGCTGATCATGCGGCTCGTGCGCGCCGAGATGCTGGAGGTGCTGCGCACCGACTACATCAAATTCGCCCGCGCGCGCGGCCTGTCCGACCGGGCGATCCACTTCGGCCATGCCCTCAAGAACACGCTGGTTCCGGTGATGACCATCACGGGCCTGCAGCTGGGCGGCCTCATCGCCTTCGCCATCATCACCGAGACGGTGTTCCAGTGGCCGGGCATGGGCCTGCTGTTCATCCAGGCGGTCACCTTCGCGGACATTCCGGTGATGGCGGCCTACCTGTGCCTGATCGCGCTGATCTTCGTGGTGATCAACCTCGTGGTCGATCTGCTGTATTTCGCCGTCGATCCGCGCCTGCGCGTGGGCAAGGCCGGAGGGCACTGAGACATGGCGCAGGCGCTTCGCTTCAAGGCCGGGGGCCGGGCCTTCGCGCACATCGCGCAGTACCACCCCGAACTCACCGCATTCCGGCGGGACCTGCACGCCCACCCCGAACTCGGCTTCGAGGAGGTGTACACCGGGGCCCGCGTGAAAGA
Source organism: Acidovorax sp. SUPP950 (assembly GCF_030158935.1). Taxonomy (NCBI): domain Bacteria; kingdom Pseudomonadati; phylum Pseudomonadota; class Betaproteobacteria; order Burkholderiales; family Comamonadaceae; genus Acidovorax; species Acidovorax sp. SUPP950. The sequence goes on from NZ_BQXE01000002.1 coordinate 413,100, forward strand.
GGCCCTCAAGGTGTGCGGCGTGGACGAGATCCACGACGGCATCGGGCGCACGGGCATCGTCGCCGTCATCCGGGGGCAGGGCCGCGGCAGCCGCAGCATGATCGGCCTGCGTGCCGACATGGACGCGCTGCCGATGACCGAGCAGAACGATTTCGCATGGAAGTCCTGCAAGTCCGGCCTCATGCACGGGTGCGGGCACGACGGGCACACCGCCATGCTGATCGGCGCGGCGCGCTACCTGGCCGCCACGCGCCAGTTCGACGGCACCGCCGTGCTGATCTTCCAGCCCGGCGAAGAAGGCTTTGCCGGCGCGCGGGTGATGGTGGAGGACGGCCTGTTCGAACGCTTTCCCGTGCAGTCGGTGTACGCCATGCACAACTGGCCCGCCATGAAACCCGGCACCATCGGCCTGAACTCGGGCGCCATGATGGCCGCGGCCGACCGCGTGACGATCGAGATCACCGGCCGGGGCGGCCACGGCGCCCATGCCTACCAGACGGTGGACGTGGTGCTGGTGGCGGCGCACATCATCACCGCGGTGCAGGGCATCGTCTCGCGCAACGTGCGCCCCATCGACAGCGCCGTGATCAGCCTGTGCGCGATCCAGGCGGGCGACCTGGGCGCCTTCAGCGTGCTGCCCGGCACGGCCACGCTGGTGGGCACGGTGCGCAGTTTCGATCCGGTGGTGCAGGACATGGTGGAGCGGCGCATCCAGGAGCTGTGCAGCGCCATTGCGCTCGGCTTCGGCGCCACCGCCACGGTGCGCTACGAACGCATCTATCCGGCCACCATCAACACCGAAAGCCATGCGCAGTTCGCGGGCGACGTGGCCGAATCGCTGGTAGGCGGCGAGAACGTGGTGCGCGACATGGACCCCAGCATGGGCGCGGAAGACTTCTCCTTCATGCTGCAGAACAAGCCCGGCGCCTACCTGCGCATCGGCCAGGGCACCGGCCCAGGCAACAGCGCGCTACACAACAACCGCTACGACTTCAACGACGACATCCTGCCGCTGGGCGCCGCGCTGCATGCCAGCCTGGTCGAGCAGGCCATGCCGCTGGCGGGCGCCTGACGCCCACATCGGCCCGTGTGCGCACATCCCCCTTTTCTTCCTCAGGAGTCCCCATGAAATTCCAGACAAAAACGGCGTTGGCCCTGGCGATGGTCGCCATGGTGTCCGTCGCAGGGGCGCAGACCATCCGCGTGGCGAACCAGGGCGATGCCCTGTCGATGGACCCGCACTCGCTCAACGAATCGCTGCAGCTGAGCGTGACCGGCAACGTCTACGAGCCGCTCGTGGGCCGCAACAAGGACCTGAGCCTGGCGCCCGCGCTGGCCACCAGCTGGAAGATGACGGCGCCCACGGTCTGGCGCTTCGAATTGCGGCGCGGCGTGCAGTTCCACGACGGCACGCCCTTCACGGCGGACGACGTGCTGTTCTCGCTGGGCCGCACGCAGGTCGAGGGCTCGGACATGAAGAGCTACACGAACGACTTCAAGGAGGTGCGCAAGATCGACGACTACACGGTCGAGATCGAGACCCGCTCGCCCTATCCCATCCTGCCGGACGTGCTCACGCTCGTGTACATGATGAGCAAGAAGTGGTGCGAGACCAACCAGGCCACGACGCCGGTGGACCGCCGCAAGGGCATCGAGAACGCCGCGTCATTCCGTGCCAACGGCACCGGGCCGTTCCGCGTGCGCGAGCGCCAGCCCAACGTGCGCACGGTGTTCACGCGCAACGGCAGCTACTGGGGCGCCATCGAGAGCAACGCCAGCGAGATCATCTACACGCCGATCGGCAACGACGCCACCCGCGTGGCGGCGCTGCTGTCGGGCGAGGTGGACGTGATGGAGCCCGTGCCGGTGCAGGACATCGAGCGCGTGAACACCAGCCCCAACACCCGCGCCGTGACGGGTCCCGAGCTGCGCACCATCTTCCTGGGCATGGACCAAAAGCGCGACGAGCTGCTGTATTCCAGCGTGAAGGGCAAGAACCCCTTCAAGGACAAGCGGGTGCGGCAGGCGTTCTACCAGGCCATCGACATCGAGGGCATCCGCAAGACCGTCATGCGCGGCGCGGCCAACCCGTCCGCCCAGCTCGTCGGCCCCGGCATCAACGGCTTCCAGGTCGACATGAAGCGGCTGCCCTACGACGTGGATGCGGCCAAGAAGCTCATGGCCGAGGCGGGCTACGCCAACGGCTTCGAGCTGACGATGAACTGCCCCAACGACCGCTACGTGAACGACGGCCGCGTGTGCCAGGCGGTGGCGGCCAATCTTGCGCGCATCAACGTCAAGATCAACCTGCAGGCCGAGACCAAGGGCACCTATTTCCCGAAGGTGCTGCGCCGCGACACGAGCTTCTACATGCTGGGCTGGTCGCCCGCCACCTACGATGCGCACAACGCGCTGAATGCCCTCATGACGTGCGTGGACGACAAGGGCGCCGGCCAGTTCAACCTGGGCGCGTACTGCAACCCCAAGGTCGACGAGCTCACCCGGCGGATCCAGGCGGAAACCGACAAGACCCAGCGCAACGCCATGATCCGCGAGGCGTTCGCGATCCACGCCGCCGACATCGGCCACGTGCCGCTGCACCAGCAGGCGCTGGCCTGGGGCGTGAGCAAGAAGGTCAGGCTGGTGCAGATGGCCGACAACTTCATGCCCTTCAAATGGATGAGCATCGTCAAATGAGTGCCGCAGCGGCGTAGCCAACCAAGCAGGGCGCGCCGGCAAGGTGCCCGACCGAGGCGGTGGCCAGCCGGCGCCGCCGCAGTGAGTTTCCTGGGGTTTCCAAACACGATGAAAAAAACGCTCTTCCGATGGTTCGACAGCGATGTCGGCCACAGCTTTCGCACCTCGCCCGTGGCCATCGGCGCGGCGGTGATCGCGCTCATCTGCGTGTTCTGCTCGTTCTTCGCGGGCTGGGTCGCGCCGCACAACCCGTTCGATCTGACCACGCTCGAACTGGGCGATGCGCGGCTGCCGCCGGCCTGGAGCCCTGAAGGATCCACCAAGTACCTGCTGGGCACCGACGACCAGGGCCGCGACATCCTGTCCGCGGTGATCTACGGCGCGCGCATCTCGCTCATCGTGGGCTTCGCCTCGGTGGTGCTGTCGGTGGTGGTCGGCGTGGCGCTCGGGCTGCTGGCGGGCTTTCGCGGCGGCTGGGTGGATGCGGTGCTCATGCGCCTGTGCGACGTGATGCTGTCGTTCCCGGCCATCCTGGTGGCGCTGCTGATCGCCGGCGTGGGCCGCGCGGTGTTTCCCAACGCCCACGAGTCGCTGGCGTTCGGGGTGCTGATCATCTCGATCTCGCTCACCGGCTGGGTGCAGTACGCGCGCACCGTGCGCGGCTCCACGCTGGTGGAGCGCAACAAGGAATACGTCCAGGCCGCGCGCGTGACGGGCGTCAACTCGCTGCGCATCATGCGCAAGCACGTGCTGCCCAACGTGATGGGCCCGGTGATGGTGCTGGCCACCATCCAGGTGGCGACGGCCATCATCACCGAGGCGACCCTGTCGTTCCTGGGCGTGGGCGCGCCGCCCACCTCGCCCTCGCTGGGCACGCTGATCCGCATCGGCAACGACTACCTGTTTTCGGGCGAGTGGTGGATCACGGTGTTTCCGGGCGCCATGCTGGTGTTGATCGCCCTGTCGGTGAACCTGCTGGGCGACTGGCTGCGCGATGCGCTGAACCCCCGCCTCCGCTGAAAGCACCCAATGAGCCTTCTCGAAGTCAAGAACCTCGTCGTCGAATTCCCCAGCCGCCGCGGCACCCTGCGCGCGCTGGACGACATCTCCTTTTCCATCGCGCCCGGTGAAATCCTGGGGGTGGTGGGCGAGTCGGGCGCCGGCAAGTCGCTCACGGGCGCAGCCATCATCGGCCTGCTGGAGCCGCCGGGGCGGGTGGCCTCCGGCCAGATCGTGCTGGAGGGCCAGCGCATCGACAACCTGTCGTCGCGCGAGATGCGGCACATCCGCGGCCGGCGCATCGGCGCGATCTTCCAGGACCCGCTGACCTCGCTGAACCCGCTGTACACGGTGGGCCAGCAACTCGTCGAGACCATCCAGGCCCACCTGCCGGTGAACGCCGCCGAGGCGCGCCGCCGCGCCATCGACCTGCTCAAGGACACGGGCATCCCGGCCGCTGAGCAGCGCGTGGACCATTACCCCCACCAGTTTTCGGGCGGCATGCGCCAGCGCGTGGTGATCGCCCTGGCGCTGGCGGCCGAGCCGCAACTCATCGTGGCGGACGAGCCCACCACGGCGCTGGACGTGTCGATCCAGGCGCAGATCATCCAGCTGCTCAAGAACATCTGCAAATCGCGCGGCGCGGCCGTGATGCTCATCACCCACGACATGGGCGTGATCGCCGAGACCTGCGACCGCGTGGCGGTGCTGTATGCCGGCCGCGTGGCCGAGATCGGCCCCGTGCACGAGGTCATCAACCACCCGGCGCACCCCTACACGGCCGGCCTGATGGCGTCCATCCCCGACATGGAGCAGGAGCGCGAGCGCCTGAACCAGATCGACGGCGCCATGCCGCGCCTGAACGCCATTCCCCAGGGCTGCGCCTTCAATCCGCGCTGCCCCCACACCTTCGACCGCTGCAAGGTGGAGCGCCCCGAACTGCTGCAGGCCGGCGCCACGAAAGCCGCCTGCTGGCTGCACGACCTGCCCAAGAAAGCCGCCGCATGAGCGCCCACACTCCCACCCCTTCGGCCAGCGCCAGCGCCGCCGCCGGCAAGCCCCTGGTGCAGGCGCACGACCTGGCCAAGACCTTCGATGTGTCCGCCCCCTGGCTCAACCGCGTGCTGGAGCGCAAGCCCCGCACGCTGCTGCACGCCGTCGACGGCGTGAGCTTCGAGATTGAGCGCGGCAAGACGCTGGCGCTCGTGGGCGAATCCGGCTGCGGCAAGAGCACGGTGGCGCGGCTGCTGGTGGGCCTGTACGAGCCCACGCGCGGCGGCCTCACCTTCGACGGGCAGGATGCGCACGCGGCCTTCAAGGGCAAGGACGCGCAGGCCATGCGCCGACGCATCCAGATGATCTTCCAGGACCCCTATGCCAGCCTCAACCCGCGCTGGCTGGTCGAGGACATCATCGGCGAGCCGCTGCGCGAGCACGGCCTCATCACCGACAAGGCCGAGCTGAAGGCCCGTGTGGGCGAGCTGCTGCAGTCGGTGGGCCTGTCGCCGCTGGACATGGTGAAGTACCCGCACCAGTTCTCGGGCGGGCAGCGCCAGCGCATCTCGATCGCGCGGGCGCTCGCCACCGAGCCGGAATTCCTCGTGTGCGACGAGCCCACGTCGGCGCTCGACGTGTCGGTGCAGGCGCAGGTGCTGAACATCATGAAGGACCTGCAGCGCGAGCGGCACCTGACGTACCTGTTCATCTCGCACAACCTGGCCGTGGTGCGCCACGTGAGCGACCAGGTGGGCGTGATGTACCTGGGGCGCCTGGTGGAGCTGGCCGACAAGCGCGAGCTGTTCGCCACGCCACGCCACCCCTACACGCGCATGCTGCTGGACGCCATTCCCAAGATGCACGACACCGGCCGCTCGCGCACGCCGGTGCAGGGGGAGGTGCCCAATCCGCTGAACCCGCCGCCCGGTTGCGCGTTCAACCCGCGTTGCCCGCACGCCAACGACCGGTGCCGCACCGAGCGGCCGCAGTTGCTGAACCAGGGCGGCGCCCGCGTGGCCTGCCACGGCATCGAGGAAGGCCGCATTCCGCTGGTGGCGGTGCCCGTTCCCGCCGCGGTTTGATCGAAATCGGGCCGATGCCCTAGTGGATCATGTTCCTTGTGCTATATTTTTTATAGCATAAGGAGTGGCTCGGGTGGATTCGGACGAGCGGCGGTGGGCGCCACCGCCCATCCCCCGTTCAGTTGAATTTGCCGTTCACGCCGCCCACGCTGTAGCGCCCGGCGCCCAGCAGCACCACGCTCAACGCGCCGAACAGGTACAGGCCCTGCAGTTCCAGCGCCCAGCCGCCCTGCTTGTTGAGCGCGAACAGGTCGGCCATGTGCACGAGGCCGAACGCCACCAGCATGTTGACCACCACGATGGCGGCGCCCGCGCGGGTGGCCAGGCCGACGATCATCAGCACCGGCGCCAGGATTTCGCCGACGAACACCAGGTAGCCCAGGGCGCCCGGCAGGCCGGCCCGCTCCAGCATGCCGCTGATGAAGCCCACCCCGTTCTGCAGCTTGAAGATGCCGTGCAGCAGCACGAGCACGCCGACGGCGACACGCAGGACGAGTTTGCCGGCATCGTCCGATGCGGCGGCGGAGGCGGGGTGGCGGGATGCGTTGTTCATGGGGGTTCTCCTCTCCAGGTCAAAAATCGCAGTATGCGGGCCCGTTCGGGAGGTGTCAGTGCGTTTTCTCACAATCGGCCGAAGGGCTGTCGCACCTGGACCACGCCGTGTACCCCAGACCGCTCAGCGCAGCGCAGCACGCTGCACTGTGGGCGCTGCCGCCGGTCAAACCGCTTTGTCCTCCGGTGCGTTCAGCCTGTCGCGCAGCGTGGCGAGGATTTCATCGGACAGCGCAGGCTGGGCGGCGGCGGTAGCTCTGGCCAGCACGAGCCCGCCCACCATGGTCGCCAGCATTTCCATGGCGCGCGCCCGGCCTTCGGCGCTGATGGGTCCGCCGTCGGGGGCGAGTTCTTCGATCACCCGGGCGAAGCGGTCGATGTTGCGCTCGATGCCGCGTGCGAACACCTCAGACAGGTCGCTGCCGGCCCGGGCCGCGTCCACCGCCAGCGCGGCGGCGGGACAGCCTTCGCCGGGCCTGTCACGGTGGGTGGCCGAGAGATAGCTGTTCACGCGCGCAGCCAGGTCGGTCGCGCCTTCCGCGCCGTCCAGCGGGGCGATCGACCAATCGAACGCACGGGCACAGGCTTCGCGCACCAGCGCGTCCTTGGAGGAGAAGTGCCGATACAGGCCGCCGTGGGTCAGTCCCGCGTCGCGGGTGATGTCGGCCACCCCCACGCCCGACAGGCCGCGCTCGCGGTAGAGCCGCGCGGCGGCGTCCAGGATGCCTTGCCTGTTTTCCGCCGACTGGGCTTTCGACACTTTCATCGCTGATTTTCCTTTTTGATTGCGACCGTACGCAAAAACTGATCGTGCATTTATGATGACGGCCGCAATCATAAAAGCGCGGACAGCCGTGCATCAACCAGCGAGGCCAATGATGGTGAATCACAAGGTGACCCCGGGCGGGGTGTTTTCGGGCGGGGCCGTTTGATGCGGCGCGTCGTCGTGACCGGCATGGGGTTGGTGTCTCCCCTGGGCTGTGATGTGGAACTGGCTTGGGGCCGACTGCTGTCCGGTGCATCGGGCCTGCGGCGCCTGCCCGAAGCCACGGTGGAGGGGCTGGCGGCCAAAGTGGGCGGCGTGGTGCCCACCATCGAGGAAGACGGGCAGGGCGGCTGGAATCCGATGTCTGTGATCGGCACGAAAGATGCGCGCAAGATGGACCGCTTCATCCCTTTCGCCCTCGGCGCGGCGCAGCAGGCCCTGGCGCAGGCCGGATGGGCGCCGGCGGATGCCCACGCGGCCCACCGCACGGCCACGGTGATCGCCTCCGGCATCGGCGGCTTCGGCGCCATTGCCGAGGCCGTGCGCACCACCGACACGCGGGGGCCGCAGCGCCTGTCGCCCTTCACCGTGCCGTCGTTCCTCATCAATCTGGCGGCGGGGCACGTGTCGATACGGCATGGCCTGAAAGGGCCCATCGGCGCACCCGTGACGGCCTGCGCCGCCAGCATCCAGGCCATCGGCGACGGCGTGCGCATGATCCGCTGCGGCGAAGCCGACGTGGCCGTGTGCGGCGGCACCGAGGCCGCGATCGACCGCGTCAGTCTGGGCGGTTTCGCCGCGGCCAAGTCCCTGTCCACCGGCTTCGCGGACCACCCTGCCGCCGCATCTCGCCCGTTCGATGCGGCGCGCGACGGCTTCGTGATGGGGGAGGGCGCCGGCGTGCTGGTGCTGGAGGCGCTGGAGCACGCGCTGGCGCGCGGCGCCGTGCCGCTGGCCGAGGTGGTGGGCTACGGCACCTCCGCGGACGCGCACCACATCACCTCGGGCCCGGAAGACGGCGACGGTGCCCTGCGCAGCATGCAGGCGGCGCTGGCGCAGGCCGGGCTGCAGCCGGCGCAGGTGCAGCACCTCAATGCCCATGCCACGTCCACCTATGTCGGCGACCGGGGCGAGCTGGCGGCGATCCGCCGCCTGTTCGGCGAAGGGGCCGCGGTGGCCATTGCCTCCACCAAGGGGGCGACCGGGCATCTTCTGGGAGCGGCGGGCGCGGTGGCATCGGTCTTCACGGTGATGGCGCTGCGCGATCAGGTCGTGCCCGGCACGTTGAACCTGGACCAGCCCGACGATCTCGCCCAGGGCCTGGACCTGGTGGCCCACCGGCCCCGCCCGATGGCGCTGGCGCATGCGCTGGTCAATGGCTTCGGCTTCGGCGGTGTCAACGCATCGCTGGTGTTCCGCCGATGGGTGTCCTGAAATGCTATAAAAATAATAGCTTAATGCCCTAGTGGATATTGCGCTGGAGGCCTGAAAGCCTCTGCCTCCTGGCGGGCGGGCCGGATCAGGTGTACCGCTTGGCCCGCAGGTTGTCCTTCATCTGCTGCAGGCGGGGCTGCAGGGGTTCGCCGATGCGCAGGGCCACGCAGGTGGCGAGCACGTCGATCACCAGCAGGTGCAGCAGGCGCGACACCATCGGGCTGTAGCGGTCGTAGCCCTCGGGGTGGTCGGCCGCCAGGTGGATGTGGCAGGCCAGGGCCAGGGGCGATCCGCTCGCGGTGATGGCGATGGTGGTGGCGCCGTTCTTGCGCGCGATGTCGGCTGCGTCCATCAGGTCGCGCGTGCGGCCGGAGTTGGAGACGATCACCGCGCAGTCGCCCGGGCCGAGCAGGGTGGCGCTCATGACCTGCATGTGGCCGTCGCTCGTGCTGATGCTGGTGATGCCCAGCCGAAAGAACTTGTGCTGCGCGTCCTGCGCGACGATGCCCGAATTGCCGGCGCCGTAGAACTCGATGCGCCGGCCGGTCTGCCAGGTGTCCGCGATGGCCTTGGCGGCGCGTTCGATGGCACCGGTGCTGGCGGCGTTGCGGTATTGCAGGAAAGCGGCGGCGGCGTTGTCCACCACCTTCACCAGCACGTCGCCGGTCTTGTCGTCGGCGTCCACGCTGCGGTGGATGAAGGGAACCCCTTCGCTCACGCTGCCGGCCAGCTTGAGCTTGAAGTCGGCCAGGCCGTCGTAGCCCATGCTGCGGCAAAACCGCACCACGGTGGGCTTGCTCACGCTGGCGCGGGCGGCCAGTTCGCGCACCGGCAGCCGGGCGAAGGCCCGCGCGTCGTCCAGCACGAGCTGGGCCACGCGCTGCTCGGCCGGGGCCAGGGATGGCAGGGATGCGGTGATTCGTTCAAGCATGACGGGGGCCCTTCATCGCCGGACAGCACGCGTGCTGCGAGCCACCGACGCGGCCTTGACCGTCAGAAGGCCGCGGAGCAGGCCACGCCAGCAGACGCCGTGGAACTGGCTTGGCCAGGCCACGGGCGTCGTCCCCCTCCGGGGGAAGGCGCCGCAGGCGACACAGGGGGCGGCTCAAGTCTCTTCCATCCAGGTGTGGCCGTCGCGCGCCACCATGGCGCTGGCGGCGCTGGGGCCCCAGCTGCCGGCGGAGTAGGGCCGGGGGCCGTCGTCGGAGTCGCGCCAGGCCTGCATGATGGGCTCCACCCAGCGCCAGGCGGCTTCCTGCTCGTCGGCCCGCACGAAGAGGTTCAGGCGCCCGCCGATCACGTCCAGCAGCAGGCGTTCGTAGGCGCCCACGCGCTCGGTGCCGAAGCGCTGCTCGAAGTCGAGGTCCAGGTGCACCGGCGCGAGCGCCTGCGCCTCCGACACGCGGGTGCCGCGCTTTTCCTGGCCCGCCGCGAACAGGTGCAGCGCCACGCCGTCGCGCGGCTGCAGGTGGATCACCAGCCGGTTGGCCGCGCCCATCGGCGAGCGGTAGATGGGGTGGGGCGTGGGCCGGAAGTTGATGGCGATGTGCGCCTCGTGCGAGGCCAGTCGCTTGCCGGTGCGCACGTAGAAGGGCACGCCGGCCCAGCGCCAGTTGGCGATCTCGGTGCGCAGGGCCACGAAGGTCTCGGTGCGGCTGCCGGGCGCCACGCCGTCCTCGTCGGCGTAGCCCTTCACGCGCTCGCCGCTCAGGCTGCCGGCCGTGTACTGGCCGCGCACCACGTCGCGTGCCAGGGTGGCGGGCGTCCAGGGGACCAGCGAGCGCAGCACCTTGAGCTTTTCGTCGCGGATGGCATCGGCATGGGCGTTGATGGGCGGCTCCATGCCGATCGCGCACAGCAGCTGCAGCGCGTGGTTCTGCACCATGTCGCGCAGGGCGCCCGTGCCGTCGTAGAACGCGCCGCGCTTTTCCACGCCCAGCTTTTCGGCCATGGTGATCTCGATGCTGGCGACGGTCTCGCGGCGCCACAGGGGCTCGAAGAGCGCATTGCCGAAGCGCAGCGCCAGCAGGTTCTGCACCGACGGCTTGCCCAGGTAGTGGTCGATGCGGAAGATCTGCCACTCGTTGAACACCGTGCGCACCGCCGCGTTGATGGCGCGGTTGGATTCGAGGTCGTGGCCCAGCGGCTTTTCCAGCACCACGCGCGTGTTCGGGGTGGCCAACCCGGCGGCGCCGAGCTGCTCGCAGGCGGTGGTGAACAGGCCCGGGGCGGTGGCCAGGTACATCACCACGGTGTCGGCCTGCCGCTCGCCCAGCCGCTCGGCCAGCCGGGCGTAGTCCTCGGGCTTGGACAGGTCCATGCGCTGGTACTGCAGCAAGGCCGCGAACTGCTGGAACTCCTCCGCGCTCGGGCGCTTGTCGTCCACCACGGCGGCGAAGCGGCTGGCGATCAGTTCGCGGTAGGCGGCGTCGGTCAGGTCGTCCCGCGCCACGCCGATGATGCGGCCGCCCGCGGGCAGCGAGCCGTGGCGGAACGCCTGGAAAAGGGCCGGCAGCAGCTTGCGCCATGCCAGATCGCCCGTGCCGCCGAACAGAACCAGATCGAAACTCATCGTTGTCGCGTCCCAGAAAATTGGTAATTAAGCTGCCGGGCATGTTACCGAGTTTCATGATGAGGCGGCGACTGACAGGAACCCGGGTTACCGCGCAATACACTCTGCGGTTGCCGTGCCGACGGGGCCCGCCCGAGCGCCCCCGCACGCCACCTCACGGGAGCATTGCATGAACCAACTCGACGCCCTCAAACAGGTCACCACCGTGGTGGCCGACACGGGCGACTTCCGCCAACTGAGCGCCTACCAGCCGCAGGATGCGACGACCAACCCCTCGCTGATCCTCAAGGCGGTGCAAAAGCCCGACTACGCCCCCCTGCTGCAAGAGGCCGTGACCCGCTGGAAGGGCCATCCGGTGGAAGAAATCATGGACCGGCTGATCGTGCGGTTCGGCTGCGAAATCCTCTCCCTCATTCCCGGCCGCGTCTCCACCGAAGTGGATGCGCGCCTGTCGTTCGACACCATGGCCACCGTCACGCGGGGCGAACGCATCATCGAGCTGTACCAGGCCGAGGGCGTGGACACCGCCCGCGTGCTCATCAAGATCGCCTCCACCTGGGAAGGCATCGAAGCCGCCCGCATCCTGGAAGAGCGCGGCATCCACACCAACCTCACGCTGCTGTTCTCGCCCGTGCAGGCCGTGGCCTGCGGCCGCGCCAAGGTGCAGTTGATCTCGCCCTTCGTCGGCCGCATCTACGACTGGTACAAGAAGCAGGCCGGCGCCCAGTGGGACGAGGCGGCCATGGCCGGCCCCAACGACCCTGGCGTGCAGTCGGTGCGCCAGATCTACCAGTACTACAAGCACTTCGGCATCGCCACCGAGGTCATGGGGGCGAGCTTTCGCAACGTGGGGCAGATCACCGCGCTGGCCGGCTGCGACCTGCTGACCATCGCCCCCGACCTGCTCGCGCAACTGGCGGCCAGCGATGCGCCGCTGACCCGCGCGCTCGACCCCGAGGCGGCGCGCGCGCTGGACCTGCCAGCCGTCGAATACGACGAGCCCGCCTTCCGCTACGCGTTCAATGCCGACGCCATGGCGACCGAGAAGCTCGCCGAAGGCATCCGCGCCTTCGCGGCCGATGCGGCCAAGCTCGAACACATGATGCAGGCCGCCTGACCCATGACCATGCCCCAACGCATCCGCTGCGACCACACCACCGCCTGGGCGGCGCTGCAGGCCCGCTACGACGACAGCGGCCGCACCTTCGACGTGCGCCAGGCGTTCGCCACCGACCCGCTGCGCTTCGAGGACTTCAGCCAGGAGGCGCCGCACCTGTTCGCCGACCTGTCCAAGAACCGCATTGACCGGCCGACCGAGGCGCTGCTCATGCAGCTGGCGCGCGAATGCGGTCTGGAGGCCTACCGCGACGCCATGTTCGCCGGCGAGGCGATCAACCACACCGAGCAGCGCGCGGTGATGCACTGGCTGTTGCGAAATCAGGCCGATGCCCTAGAAAACCATGCCCTTGGTGCTACTGATTTCGTAGCAAACAGCCTGCGCGACGTGCACACCACGCTCGACGCGATGCTGGCGCTGGCCGAGCGCGTGCGTGCCGACACCGCCATCACCGACATCGTGAACATCGGCATCGGCGGGTCGGACCTCGGCCCCTCCATGGTGGTGAAGGCGCTGGACGACCTGCGCCAGAGCGACAAGCGCCTGCACTTCGTCTCCAACGTCGACGGGCAGGAACTGGGCACGCTGCTGCACACGCTGCGGCCCGAGAGCACGCTGTTCCTCATCGCCTCCAAGACGTTCACCACCGCCGAGACCATGTCCAACGCCCATGCGGCGCGCGACTGGTTCCTGTCGCACGGCGGCAGCCCACGGCAGGCCGGGCGCGTGTCGGTGTCGCGCCATTTCGTCGCGCTGACGACCAACGTCGAAGCCGCGGCGGAGTTCGGCATCGACACCACGCTTGGCTTCTGGGACTGGGTGGGCGGGCGCTATTCGCTGTGGTCGGCCATCGGCCTGCCGATCGCCATCGCCATCGGCGCAGCGCATTTCCGCGACCTGCTGGCCGGCGCCCACGCGATGGACGAGCACTTTCGCCACGCGCCGCTGGAGCGCAACCTGCCGGTGCGCCTCGGCCTGCTGGACGTGTGGTACCGCAACTTCCACCGGTTCGCCAGCCGCTGCGTGGCGCCCTACAGCCACGGCCTTCGCCGGCTGCCGGCCTACCTGCAGCAGCTGGAGATGGAGAGCAACGGCAAGGGCGTGGACTGGGAAGGCCGGCCGCTGGCGGTGCAGACCTCGCCCGTGGTGTGGGGAGAACCCGGCACCAACGGCCAGCACGCGTTCTTCCAGATGGTCCACCAGGGGCCCGACGTGATTCCGGTGGAGTTCATCGCGCTGCGCAAGGGCGCGCGCGACCTGCCGCACCACCATTCGCGCCTCGTGGCCAACGCCCTGGCCCAGGCCAAGGCGCTGATGCTGGGCCGGCCGCAGGAGTCCGGGCACCGGCACTTCACCGGCAACCGCCCCAGCACGTTCCTGGTGCTGGACCAGTTGGCACCCGCATCGCTGGGCGCGCTCATCGCGCTCTACGAGCACCGCGTGTTCGTGAGCGGTGCGGTCTGGGGCATCAACAGCTTCGACCAGTGGGGGGTGGAACTGGGCAAGGTGCTGGCCCGGGAGCTGGAGCCCCGCCTGTCCTCGGGAGACACCGACGGGCTGGACGCTTCGACCGCCGGCCTGTTGCGCCAGCTGCGTTGACCTGAACGGCCGGCGCTGCGCGGTTGCTGCCGGCGCTGCCATCCACCGCGCCTCCCCCCATCCCCGCAAGTTGCAAGACCGGCGGGGATTTTTCCTGGGCGAACGGCGGGGCAGGCGCCTGGCCGGCGGTTGCGCACCATGCCGGGAATGCCGCGCCGGGATGTCGCCCGATTGCAACAAATGGCTTACGAATAGGCGATCGATTTCTAAAATGGGAATCGTTATCAATACTATTTATATTTGCCATGAAATTCATTGATCTGCGGGGCCCTGCCTGCGTGGCCGCCGCCCTGGGGTTGGTGCCTTGGGCGCATGCACAGGGCGTGGGCGCCACGCTGTCCGAAGTGCGGGTGGATGCCAACGCCGAAAAGGAATCCGCCACCGGCCCCGTGGTGGGCTACCGCGCCCGCAACGCCACCACGGCCACCAAGACCGACACGCCGCTCAGCGAAACCCCGCAATCGGTCACCGTCATCACGCGCGACCAGATGGTCGATCAGGGCGCGACGACCTTCCAGGGCGCGCTGCTCTATGCGGCGGGCGTGCGCAGCGATGCCTATGGGCTGGACAGCCGCTCCGACAGCGTGCGCGTGCGCGGCAGCTACCCGGACATCTACCTCGATGGCTTGCGCCAGAGCTACAACTACTACACCAGCACCACGCCCGCGGAGCTGTACACGCTGGAGCGCCTGGAGGTGCTGCGCGGCCCGTCGGGCATGCTGTTCGGCACCGGCACCGTGGCGGGCGTGGTCAACATGGTGAGCAAGCGCCCGCTGCAGGAAGCGCAGCGCGAAGTGGGCGTGCAGATCGGCAGCTGGAACCGCAAGCAGCTGCAGACCGACCTGACCGGCCCGCTCACGGCCGATGGCCAGTGGTCGTACCGCCTCGTGGCGCTGGCCCGCGACGCCGACACGCAGGTGGACCACGTGCCCGACGACCGCCGCCTGATCGCGCCGTCGCTGATGTGGCGGCCCAATGCGGCGACGTCGCTGCTGCTCCAGGCGCACTGGCAGCAGGACCGCTCGGGCAGCACGTCGCAGTTCCTGCCCTGGTCGGGCACCTTGCTTCCCAATCCCAACGGGCAGCTGCCCACCAGCCGGTTCATCGGCGAGCCGGGCGACTACTACGACACCGATCGGCAATCCATCGGTTACCAGTTCGAACACCGTTTCAACGATGCTTGGACGGCGCGTCAGAACCTGCGCTGGGCCCGCAACGAGAACCGGGGCGGCTACCACTATGCGGACTTCTTCACCGATCCGGGCGGGTGGGGCGCCGACCCGGTCAACCAGCGCCTGATCGGCCGGCTGTACGGGCAGAACGTGACCCGCACGCGCATGGCCGCGGTCGACACCAACCTGCTGGGCCGGCTCACCACGGGCGCCGTGCAGCACCAGTTGCTGCTGGGCCTCGACTGGAATCGCCAGTCGGAGGACAAGGCGGAATCCGGCGATGCCTACGATTCGCCCATCGACGCGTTCGCGCCGGTGTACAGCGGGCGGACCGACCGGCCGCTCACCGCGCAGCCCCGGAACGTGCAGCGCCAGACCGGCATTTATGTGCAGGACCAGATGAAGTGGGACCGATGGATCTTCATCGCCGGCCTGCGCCATGACCGCGTGGCGAATGCCCTGGCCGGCTCGGCCGATGACCGCACCAGCGACACCACCAAGCGCCTGGGCGTGATGTACCAACTGGCCGGCGGCTGGACGCCGTACATCAGCTATGCGGAGTCGTTCAGCCCGGTAAGCGGCACCAACACCTCGGGGGCCCGCTTCAAGCCGCTGCAAGGCGAGCAGATCGAAGTGGGGGTCAAGTACCTGCCCGAAGGCGGCTCTACCTCGTTCACCGCCTCGGTGTACGACCTGAAGGAAAAGAACCAGAAGGTCACCGATCCGACCAATCCCATGAACACGCTGCAGGCCGGCCAGACCCGCAACAAGGGGCTGGAACTGGAACTGAAGACCCGCGTGACCACCGCGTTCGATCTGATCGCCCACTACAACTACACCGATGTGGATCCGACCCTGGAAGGACTGCCCCGCAACCAGGCGGCCGTGTGGGGGCTGTATCGATTTTCCGTCGCGGGGATTCGCGGCTTCTCGGCCGGGGCCGGGGTGCGGTATCTCTCCGCGTTCCGCGATGGTTCCGGCCCGCGCGTTCCATCGTCGCTCGTCGGAGATGCGTTGCTGGCCTATGACAGCCAGGCATGGCGCTACGCGCTCAACATCAACAACGTGGCCGACAAGCAGTACATGAGCACCTGCCTGTCGCGCGGCGATTGCTGGTGGGCGCCCCGGCGCAACGTGGTGCTGAGCGCGACCTACCGTTTCTGAGCGGCTCCTCGATCCTGCGGGTCGCGCCCACGGCCCCGCCAAAGAAAAACCCCGCAGGCCTTGCAGCCTGCGGGGTTTTTTGATGGAGCAGCCGGGCGGGAGTGCATCCCGTCCGGTGCGGCTGGCAATTACATGCCCATGCCGCCCATGCCACCCATGCCGCCCATGTCAGGCATGCCGCCGCCGGCCGGTGCGTCGTCCTTGGGGGCTTCAGCGATCATGCATTCCGTCGTCAGCAGCAGGGAAGCCACGGAAGCGGCGTTCTGCAGGGCCGTGCGGGTGACCTTCGTGGGGTCCAGAATGCCCAGTTCCAGCATGTCGCCATACGTGTCGTTGGCGGCATTGAAACCGTAGTTGCCCTTGCCGGCCAGCACGGCGTTCACCACGACCGAGGCTTCGCCGCCGGCGTTGTTCACGATTTCGCGCAGGGGGGCTTCGATGGCCTTCAGCACCAGCTTGATACCGGCATCCTGATCGGCGTTGTCGCCCTTGATCGAGTTGCCCACGGCTTGCTTGGCGCGCAGCAGCGCCACGCCGCCACCAGCCACGACGCCTTCTTCCACCGCTGCGCGCGTGGCGTGCAGGGCGTCTTCCACGCGGGCCTTCTTTTCCTTCATTTCGACTTCGGTGGCAGCGCCGACCTTGATCACGGCCACACCGCCAGCCAGCTTGGCCACGCGCTCTTGCAGCTTTTCGCGGTCGTAGTCGGACGTGGCTTCCTCGATCTGCACGCGCACTTGCTTGACGCGGGCTTCGATGTCTTCAGCGGCGCCGGCGCCGTCGATGATGATCGTGTTTTCCTTGCCCACTTCGATGCGCTTGGCTTGGCCCAGGTCGGCCAGGGTGACCTTCTCGAGCGTCAGGCCCACTTCTTCGGCGATGACCTTGCCGCCCGTCAGGATGGCGATGTCTTCCAGCATGGCCTTGCGGCGGTCGCCGAAGCCAGGGGCCTTCACTGCCACGACCTTCAGGATGCCGCGGATCGTGTTGACCACCAGCGTCGCCAGGGCTTCGCCTTCGACTTCTTCGGCAATGATCAGCAGCGGACGGCCGGCCTTGGCGACTTGCTCCAGCGTGGGCAGCAGGTCACGGATGTTGCTGATCTTCTTGTCGAACAGCAGCACGAAGGGGTTGTCCAGAATCGCGGATTGCTTTTCGGGGTTGTTGATGAAGTAGGGCGACAGGTAGCCGCGATCAAACTGCATGCCTTCCACGACGTCCAGTTCGGACTCGAGGGACTTGCCGTCTTCCACGGTGATCACGCCTTCCTTGCCGACCTTGTCCATGGCGTCAGCGATCAGCTTGCCGATGGTTTCGTCGGAGTTGGCGGAGATCGAACCCACCTGGGCGATTTCCTTGGAGGTCGTGGTGGCCTTGGAAGCCTTCTTCAGCTCTTCCACCAGGGCCGTCACGGCCTTGTCGATGCCGCGCTTGAGGTCCATGGGGTTGATGCCCGCGGCCACGTACTTGAAGCCTTCACGCACGATGGCCTGTGCCAGCACGGTGGCGGTCGTGGTGCCGTCACCGGCGTTGTCGGACGTCTTGGAAGCCACTTCCTTCACGAGCTGGGCGCCCATGTTCTGCAGCTTGTCCTTGAGTTCGATTTCCTTGGCCACGGACACACCGTCCTTGGTCACGGTGGGGGCGCCGAACGAGCGCTCCAGCACCACGTTGCGACCCT
Organism: Acidovorax sp. SUPP950; assembly: GCF_030158935.1. Lineage (NCBI taxonomy): Bacteria > Pseudomonadati > Pseudomonadota > Betaproteobacteria > Burkholderiales > Comamonadaceae > Acidovorax > Acidovorax sp. SUPP950. The sequence goes on from NZ_BQXE01000002.1 coordinate 430,931, forward strand.
TGGGGCCCAGGGTGACCTTGACCGCATTGGCCAGGATGTTCACGCCTTCGACCATGCGGGCGCGGGCTTCGCCGCCGAAAACTACGTCTTTTGCTGCCATTTGATTTCTCCGGATTCAGTAAACAGGATGTTCGGGAAAAGGGCCGAAAGGCTTACTTCTCGACGACTGCGAACAGGTCGTCTTCCTTCATCACCAGCAACTCGTCGCCGTTGACCTTGACGGTCTGGCCAGAGTACTTGCCGAACAGAACGCGGTCGCCGACCTTCACGTTCAGGGCGATCAGCTCGCCCTTGTCGTTCTTCTTGCCGGGACCGACGGCCAGCACTTCACCTTGATCGGGCTTTTCAGCGGCGTTGTCGGGGATCACGATGCCGGAAGCGGTCGTGGTTTCGCTTTCAATGCGCTTGACGATCACGCGATCGTGCAGGGGGCGAAGGTTCATTGCATCTCTCCTGGTTCAAAAAAGGATTGCGACATCAACAACACGCCCGCAGGGTGCGGGCGCTTTCTGACTTCAGCGGCTTGGCGCCAGCGTTGCTAGCACTCGGTCGCGTCGAGTGCTAATGATACGGGCATTCTTTCGCATTTCAAGAGGGGGACTGGCAGTGGGAGTGCGGCGCGCCCACAGGAAGGACGGCGGCTGAGGGATGGATGAGGCGTGCACCTACAATACCGACCTCCTTGAGGCCGGAGGTGATTCGGCGCCCGCAGTCCGCTTGGTCCCCAAGCAGGGATGGGCGCTGTTCCCGGCGGTGCTCTCAATCAAACGCCCGATGCGGGTCAGATCCATAGATTCGGGAGTCCAATGGCGTCTTTGCAAGCAACCACCGCGCTGATGGGCATCGGCCTGGCGGTGCTGATCCTTTACCTGATCCGCAGGGATCACCTGTATCTGATGCACGGCCTGTTCTGGGTGGTGGTGGCTGGGGCCGCTGCCTTGCTGGGGGCCTGGCCGGGACTGATCGATCGTCTGGCCAAGCTGCTGGGCATCAGCTATCCCCCTGCGCTGCTGCTGCTGCTGGCCAGCATGGTGCTGCTGGTGAAGTCGTTGCACACCGACATGGTGAACACCCGCATCGAGAGGGATGTCCGCCGGTTGAACCAGCGGCTGGCCCTGTTGCAGGCCGACAATGAAAGCCTGCGCGCGCGCGTGATGGGCGATGGAACGCAGCCATGACCTTGGCGCAGCCGTTGTTGCCGGTCATCCTGTGCGGCGGGTCGGGCACGCGTTTGTGGCCCCTGTCGCGGGAGGCCTATCCCAAGCAGTTTCTGGCGTTGGCCGGTCCCCGCACCATGCTCCAGGACACGGCACTGAGGCTGCAGGGGTGGGCGCCGGAGATCGGCGTCGCGCCCGATCCCATCCTGGTCTGCAACACCGAGCACCGTTTCATCGCGGCCAGCCAGTTGCTGGCAGTCGGCATCCGGACGGCACGCGTACTCCTGGAGCCCGAGGGGCGCAACACCGCGCCCGCACTGACGCTGGCCGCCTTGCAGGCATGCGCCGGAGGCGATGATCCGATCATGCTGGCCATGCCGGCCGATCACGTGGTGAAGGATCTGCCTGCGTTTCACGCCGCGGTCCGGCGGGCCCATTCCATGGCCCTGTCGGGCGGACTGGTGACGTTCGGCGTCGTGCCGGACCGGCCGGAGACCGGCTATGGCTACATCCAGTGCCATGCGGCGGGCCCGGAGGGTGCTGGCATCCACCGCATTGCCAGCTTTGCCGAGAAGCCCGATGCCGCGACCGCGCAGCGCTATCTCGATGCGGGTGATTATTTCTGGAACAGCGGCCTTTTCATGGTGCGCGCCAGCCAGTGGTTGGCCGCTTTGCGTGCTTGCCGCCCCGACATCCTCCAGGCCTGCGAGGCCGCGATGGCGGGGGCGCAGCGTGATCTCGACTTCATCCGGCCTGACGCGGCCGCCTTCCAGGCCTGCCCTTCGGATTCCATCGACTATGCCGTGATGGAACGGTTGCCGCTGATGCCGGAGATAGGCATCCCCACGTTCGCGGTCGCGCTGCAGGCCGGCTGGTCCGACCTGGGTGCCTGGGATGCCCTGTGGGGCGTGCTGCCGCGCGACGGCCAAGGCAACGCCACCGTGGGCGATGCCCTGCTGGAAGACAGCCAGGACACCCTGTTGATGTCCACCCACCGGCTCGTGGCCGGCGTGGGGCTCGACCACATCGTGGTCGTCGAAACACCCGATGCGGTCCTGGTGGCCGACAAGCGCCGCACCCAGGACGTCAAGAGGATCGTGGCCCGGCTGAAGCAGCTGGGGCACGCGCTGGCCCACCACCACCGGAAAGTGCACCGGCCATGGGGCTGGTACGACGCTGTCGACAGCGGCGAACGCTTCCAGGTCAAGCGCATCGTGGTGAACCCGGGCGCGCGCCTGAGCATGCAGATGCACTACCACCGCGCTGAGCATTGGGTGGTGGTGCGGGGGACCGCTGAAATCACCAATGGCGACGACACCTATCTGCTGGCACAGAACGAGTCCACGTTCATTCCGGTGGGCCGCCGCCATCGGCTGGCCAATCCGGGCAAGACGCCTCTCGAAATCATCGAGGTTCAATCGGGCGACTATCTGGGTGAGGACGACATCGTCCGGTTCGACGACATCTACGGGCGCTCTACCGGTGCCGAAGGCGTTTCATGATGGATCGGATTGCCTTCGCGACCGGCGTGACGATTGCCAGGCCCGCGCGCACGCATTTCCCGGCGTGCGAGCAGTGCGGCACCTGCACTTGACCCTCCCCATTCTTCCAACATAAAAACATGAATCTAGAACAAGCAAGGATTGCCGTGATCGGGCTCGGCTACGTGGGCCTGCCCTTGGCGGTGGAGTTCGGCCGCAAAAGGCCGGTCATCGGCTTTGACATCAATGCCGCACGCATCGCCGAGTTGCAATCGGGCGAGGACGGCACGCTGGAAGTGACCCCGGAAAACCTGCAAGCCGCCAGCCACCTGCAATACAGCGCCAACCCGGAGGACCTGCGCGATTGCAAGGTCTTCATCGTGACGGTGCCCACCCCGGTGGACAAGGCCAACCGCCCCGATATGACGCCCCTGGTCAAGGCGAGTGAAACGGTGGGCAGGGTCATGCCGGACGGCGCCGTGGTGATCTACGAATCCACCGTGTACCCTGGCGCGACCGAAGAAGTGTGCGTGCCCGTGCTCGAACGGCTCAGCGGCAAGACCTTCAACACGGACTTCTTCTGCGGCTATAGCCCGGAGCGCATCAATCCGGGCGACCGGGTCAACACCCTCACGAAGATCAAGAAGATCACCAGCGGCAGCACCCCCGAAGTGGCCGACGCGGTGGATGCGCTGTACGGCAGCATCATCACGGCCGGCACCCACAAGGCCAGCAGCCTGAAAGTGGCCGAAGCGGCCAAGGTCATCGAAAACACCCAGCGCGACTTGAACATTGCCTTGGTGAACGAGCTGTCCGTCATCTTCGAGCGGCTGGGCATCGACACCCTCGACGTGCTGGAGGCCGCGGGCAGCAAGTGGAACTTCCTGCCCTTCCGGCCGGGACTGGTGGGCGGCCACTGCATCGGTGTGGACCCCTATTACCTGACCCACAAGGCCGAGGAAGTGGGCTACCACCCGCAGGTCATCCTGGCCGGGCGGCGCATCAACGACAACATGGCGCGCTACGTGGCGCGCAACACCATTCGTCTCATGCTCAAGAACGGCATGGACGTGCCCCGTTGCCGCATCGGCATCCTGGGCATCACGTTCAAGGAAAACTGCCCGGACATCCGCAACAGCAAGGTCGTTGACATGGTGCGCGAGTTCCTGGCGTGGGGCGCGGACGTGGTGATCGCCGATCCCTGGGCCAGCGCACAAGAGGTGGACCACGAGTACGGCTTGGCGTTGGGTCGTGTCGATGCCGACCATCCGGTCGATGCCCTGGTGGTGGCGGTCGGCCATAACGAATACCGTCAGGCCACGCCCGCGGAGCTTCGCACGTACTGCCGTGGCGCACAGCCTGTCCTGGCCGACGTCAAAAGCCTCTACCACCGCGGGCAGGCCGCCGAAGCCGGCTTCACCGTTTTTCGCCTCTAATTCTCCCCTTCGGATCCGCCATGAAAAACTTCGCCCTCATCGGCGCCGCCGGCTACATCGCGCCGCGCCACATGCGTGCCATCAAGGACACCGGCAACCATCTGGCCGTGGCTTACGACATCAACGATTCGGTCGGCATCATCGACAGCATTTCGCCGCAGAGCGACTTCTTTACCGGGTTCGAACGGTTTGCGGAGCATGCGCACCAGCTCAAGCGCGATCCAGCCACCGCACTCGATTACGTGTCGATCTGCTCGCCCAACTACCTGCACCATGCCCACATCGCCGCTGGCCTGCGCCTGGGATGTGATGTGATCTGCGAAAAACCGCTCGTTCCCACGCCGCAATTGATGGACGAACTGGCGCGCATCGAACAGGAAACGGGCCGGCGGGTATTCAACATTCTCCAGTTGCGCCACCATGAAGCGATCCTGAAGCTGCGCGACAAAGTGGCCGCGGCACCCAAGGACACCAAATTCGATGTCGAACTGACCTACATCACATCGCGCGGCAAGTGGTACCTGGAGAGCTGGAAGGGCGACCCGCGCAAATCGTTTGGCGTGGCCACCAACATCGGCGTGCATTTCTTCGACATGCTGCACTTCATCTTCGGCAAGCTTCAGGACAATCGCATCCACCTGAGTGAGGAAACGAAGGCCGCCGGCTATCTGGAATACGAACGCGCCCGGGTGCGATGGTTTTTGTCCATCGATGCCAACGATCTACCGGAAGAAGTCAAAGGCAAGAAGCCCACGTACCGGAACATCGATGTCAGCGGTGAGCAACTCGAGTTTTCCGAAGGCTTCACCGATCTGCACACTACCAGTTACCGCGAAATCCTGGCGGGCCGAGGGTACGGCTTGGCGGATGCGCGGCATTGCATCGAAACGGTGGACGTGATTCGCAGCGCGTCCATTGCGGCCGATAGGGATGAGCGTGTGCATCCCTTCGTGCGCAACAAGGGGTATTGAGAGCATGCAAGCTTCTGGTTTGAAGCCGCTTTCCCAGTTCGAATTGCTGGTCGGGGATGTGCGGGGCGCGCTCAAGCTTTGGCGCTTCTGGCTGCATCTGGGATTGGAAGACATCCTCAAGCAGTACCGCCGCTCGTTTCTCGGACCCGTGTGGATATCGATCAACACGGCTATTTTCATCGGCGCATTCGGCTTGATCGGATCGCAGGTCTTCAAGATAGATATCCAGACGTACCTGCCATTCTTCTGTGTCAGCCATGTTCTGTTTTTGTTTATCTCACAGTGCATTTCCGACAGTTGCCAGACGTTTATTGGCTCCAGCGCATTCCTGAAACAAACACCTTATCCCAAGACTGCATTCGGTTTGCGAGTCATATGGCGCAACCTGTTGATGATGGGGCACAACATTCCGATTGCCTTGATCGTTCTTCTGGCGTTTGGGCGCCTGGATGATGTGAGGCCCATCCCATTTTTGTTTGGGCTCGCATTCACGGTGTTGTGCGCGGTACTCGTTTCCTGCATCCTGGGTGCCCTGTGCGCGCGTTTTCGCGACATACCCATGATTGTCACGAGCTTGATGCAGATTGCGATGTTTCTCACGCCGGTCATGTGGCAGGCATCGCAACTCAGTGAGCGGGCCCAATTGATCGTGCACGTCAATCCTTTGGCTGCGTTTCTTGACTTGGTGAGGGCCCCCGTTTTGGGCGAATCCGTCAATCCCTACAGCTATCTGATGGCCGGTGCCACCTTTCTCGCATTGCTGTTGGCATTTTTCACCGTGTTTTTGCAGAGCCGTCGCAGGCTTGTGTATTGGCTCTGATCATGGCAAGCATCGAACTGGAGCGAGTCAATGTCGACTTCCCGCTGTTTTCATCACGCTCACGCGGACTGCTGAACACTCTGCTCGGGAAGGCCCAAGGTCACCGGGGGCGAATCGAAGACATCGGGCATGGCGCAATCGCAGTGCGTGCACTGCGAGACATCACGCTGTCTCTCAAGGATGGGGATCGGATGGGCCTGATCGGCCGCAACGGGGCTGGCAAGTCCACCATGCTGCGGGTACTGTCCAGCGTGTATGAACCCACCTCTGGCGTGATGAGAGCGGATGGCCACATCTCTTCCCTGATTGACCTGATGTTGGGCATGGATCCCGATGCCAGTGGCTACGAGTTCATTGCCACACGGTGCGTCGTGATGGGAATTGGAAGCAAAGAAGCCAAGGACCTGGTCCCCGATATAGAGGAGTTCACGGAGCTGGGTGACTACCTGCATCTGCCAGTGCGCACGTACTCTTCCGGAATGATGCTCCGTCTCGCCTTCGCAGTGTCGACAGCCGTCGCGCCCGATATCTTGCTGATGGACGAGATGATTGGAGTGGGCGACGCGCAATTCATTGATAAGGCACGTATTCGGCTGGAAAACATGATGAGCAAGGTCAAGATCCTGGTACTTGCTTCACACAACGACTCGATCTTGAAAACGTTCTGCAATACAGGGATATGGCTCAACGAGGGCCAGATCCGCATGCAGGGAAGTATCGAAGACTGTCTGGCTGCCTATCACGGCAACTAGCTTCATTATTTTGGGCAGCATGAGCGAAACATCCTATACCGCACACCCGACTTCGATCGTCGATGCAGGGGCGCAAATTGGCGCGGGGACCCGCATCTGGCACTGGGTGCATATCTCAGCGGGGGCGCGGATTGGCCTTTCTTGCTCTTTCGGGCAGAACGTCTATGTCGGCAACGACGTGATGATCGGCAACAACGTCAAGGTTCAGAACAATGTCAGTGTCTACGATGCGGTCACGCTGGAAGACGATGTTTTCTGCGGGCCCAGCGTTGTTTTCACCAATGTGTACAACCCTCGCAGCAGCGTCGTGCGTAAAAACGAGTACAGGCGAACCCGGGTTTGCAAGGGGGCCACGCTCGGTGCCAATGCAACCGTGGTATGTGGCACCACCATTGGTGCCCACGCATTCGTCGGCGCTGGTGCGGTGATCACACGCGACGTCAAGGCCTATGCACTGGTTGCAGGCGTGCCTGCTCGGCAAATCGGATGGATGAGCGAACACGGGGAGCGTCTCGATCTTCCCTTGACTGGAGACGCGCAAGCACATTGTCCGCAAACCGGTCATTTATATCGTTTGATCGATGGTGAGCTGCAGCGAGCTTGATCCCCACCCATCGCATGGAGTTGTAATGGAATTCACCGATCTAAGAGCGCAATACCGTCGGCTCAAGTCTGATATCGACGTGCGCATTCAGAAAGTACTGGATCATGGCCAGTACATCCTGGGCCCGGAAGTGCATGAACTGGAAGAGCAATTGGCGACGTACACCGGAGCCAAATATTGCATTACGGTAGCCAATGGCACTGATGCGCTTCAAATTGCCCAGATGGCTCTGGGCATTGGGCCTGGAGACGAGGTAATCACCCCCGGTTTCACGTATATCGCCACTGCCGAGACGGTCGCGCTGCTTGGTGCGAAGCCCGTATATGTAGATGTGTCGCCGGATACCTACAACCTGGATCCCTCATTACTCGAGGCCGCCATCACGCCCCGTACGAAGGCCATCATTCCGGTCAGCCTGTATGGGCAATGCGCTGAATTTGATCATATCAATGAAATAGCCGCCAAATACCGAATTCCTGTCATCGAGGACGCGGCTCAAAGTTTTGGTGCCACCTATAAAGGGCGCAAGAGTTGCAACCTCACCACTTTGGCTTGCGCCAGCTTTTTCCCCAGCAAACCTTTAGGCTGCTATGGAGATGGCGGAGCCATTTTCACTAGTGACGAGGAATTGGCTCGGGTCCTCCGTCAGATTTCGCGTCATGGACAGGATCGCCGCTATCACCACGTTCGCGTAGGTGTGAATAGCCGCCTCGATACATTGCAAGCTGCAGTTCTTCTGGGAAAGCTGGTGGTTTTCGATGAAGAGATTGCCAAGCGCCAAATGATCGCGGATCAATACGCAAGCAAATTGCTGCCAATTCCTCAAATAGCTTGTCCATCCATCAAAAATGGCAACCTGAGCGTCTGGGCCCAATACACGATCCGGTCGAATCATCGCGATGACCTTCAGCAAGCACTGAAAAAATTAGACATACCCACCACGGTGCATTATCCGTTGCCCCTGAACAAGCAGCCTGCAGTGGAAGATGGCAGCAAGCAACTCCCCATTGGCGATCAGCTGCCCAATGAAGTTTTAAGTCTTCCCATGGGCCCTTACCTGAGCGACTCGGATCAGTCCCTGGTAGCCCGGGCTATTCAGCAGTTTTATTTCGAAAACCCCTCTGCCTGATTTCGTCGTCGGGAGTCGCCTCGCATCGAAGCCTATCGGCAGGCCCAATCAATTGTTAGAAAGAATGATCATGGACATCAAAAACAAACGCTTCGTCATCATCGGTGGTGGCGGCTTGATCGGATCCCATACCGTTGACCGGCTACTGAAAGAAGACGTAGCCGAAGTGGTGATCTACGATAACTTCGTACGCGGTCGAATGGAGAATTTAACGGAGTCGCTCAAAGATCCACGGGTAAAAATCTTTGAAGCTGGCGGCGATATTCTGCAGACAGACATATTGGATGCTGCTCTCAAGGGCGTCGACGGGGTTTTTCATCTGGCGGCGCTTTGGCTCCTTCAATGCCATGAATATCCCAGGACCGCATTCGAAACCAATGTTCGGGGAACTTTCAATGTAATGGACGCGTGTGTGAGGAATGGGGTGAAGCGCTTGGTGTATTCCTCTTCAGCTTCTGTCTATGGCGATGCAGTGGAGGAGCCCATGACGGAGGACCATCCATTCAATAACAAGAATTTCTATGGAGCCACCAAAATTGCAGGTGAGGCTTTTTTGCGGGCTTACCATCATCGCTACGGCCTGGATTATGTGGGGCTGCGATACATGAATGTTTATGGCCCCCGTCAAGATTATCATGGTGCCTATATTGCCGTGATCATGAAAATGCTCGATGCAATCGACAGCGGCAATAGCCCTACCATCATGGGCGATGGTTCCGAGGCGTTCGACTTTGTTGCCGTGGAAGACTGTGCGTTGGCTAACGTCTGTGCGATGAAGGCCAGCGCGACTGACGCTTTCTACAACGTCGGTACCGGCAAGCGGACGTCGTTGAAGGAGTTGGCAGAAAAGCTTCTGCGTATCACCGGCTCAACCAAAGAAATCACTTATGCACCCCGTAGTCAGGCCACGCTCGTGCGCAACCGCATTGGGAGTCCTGACAAGGCTCGCAAAGAAATTCAATTCAATGCAGAGATCGATCTCGACGAAGGCTTGCGCAAGCTGATCGATTGGCGTGCGTCACATAAAGCAGAGGTGGCTGCTCGTCGCGCTTCCGTCGGCCTCTGAGGTATCCAACGTGTGCGGCATCGCGGGTTATTACAACACGGACCAATACCCAGCCTCGGCGGTGGTGATCAAACGCATGACCGATGCGATTGCGCATCGGGGACCAGATGGCGAAGGAAGTTACGTTCATGAAGCGTTGGCCTTGGGCCACCGACGTCTTGCCATTATCGACCTCTCGCCCGGGGGGCACCAGCCCAAAGCCTCCGAAGATGGCCGATACGTTATCACCTACAACGGGGAAATCTACAATTTCAAAGAAATCCGTATGGAACTGGAGAGCTTGGGCCGCCATTTCCATACCCACAGCGATACAGAAGTCCTGCTTTATGCATTTGTCGAGTGGGGCGTGAAATGTTTCAGCCGCCTCAACGGCATGTTCGCATTGGCAATTTGGGACAATGCTGAAAGGACTTTGACGCTCGCGCGCGATCGCTACGGGGTCAAGCCGCTTTATTATCACAATTCTGGAAAATCATTTGTTTTTGGCTCTGAAATCAAGGCAATTTTTGCACACGGCGTTGTCGATCCTAAAGTCGATTCCATCGGGCTGTTTGAATATTTGAGTTTTCAAAATTTTCTTGCCGATCGAACCATATTCAGCGGCATCAGTCTTTTTCCTGCTGGAACGTTTGCAACGGTTAGAAGAGGCAGTACTGGATCTGTGGAAGCCAGTTTCACCCGTTATTGGGACTACCAATTCGTTGAGCCTGAATCGCCGCGAAAATTGGAGGAGTATGCAGAAGAACTGGATCGCCTGTTCGTGCAGGCTGTCTCTCGGCAACTGGTCAGTGACGTAGACATTGGATCTTATTTGAGTGGTGGGATGGACAGCGGGTCCATCACAGCAGTCGCCGCTCAGCAAATCCCATACATGAAAACATTCACCTGCGGCTTCGATTTGAATTCGGCTTCAGGGATTGAACTGGGGTTTGATGAACGCCCGACGGCTGAATATATGTCTTATCTCTTCAAAACTGAGCATTATGAAATGGTGCTCAAGGCGGGAGATATGGAGCGAGTCATGCCCAAGTTGGCGTGGCACATCGAAGAGCCGCGCGTAGGACAAAGTTATCCGAATTATTATGCGGCTCAACTGGCCAGTAAATTTGTCAAAGTTGTGCTGTCTGGTGCCGGTGGTGATGAACTCTTCGGTGGATATCCGTGGCGATACTATAGAGCGGTAGTCAATAATGATTTTGATCACTATATAGATAAATACCACGCTTTCTGGCAGCGTCTGATTCCCCAGGGGAAAATGTCCACCGCATTGGCTCCGGTATGGGCGGAGGTTCAGCACATTGACTCGCGAGACCTGTTCAAGTCCGTCTTTCATCAACGGCCCCAGAACATTGGCCGGCCGGAAGACTATATCAATCACTCCCTGTATTTCGAGGCCAGGACATTCCTCCACGGGCTACTGGTAGTTGAAGACAAATTGAGCATGGCCCATGGGATCGAAACGCGAGTCCCATTCCTCGACAATGATCTCGTGGATTTTTCAATGCAATTGCCAGCACGCATGAAGCTTGGAAATTTGGGTGAAGTCGTCAAGTTGAATGAAAATGAACCCGGGGCGAAGACCGCCAAATATTTTCAGAAAACCAAAGATGGAAAGCTGCTCTTACGCCAGGTGATGCAGCGATTGTTGCCACCTGTGATAACGGATCGTGAAAAGCAGGGGTTCTCTGCCCCAGATGCGAGTTGGTTCAAAGGTGAAAGCATTGATTATGTCAAGCGTACTTTGCTCAGCCCTAATGCTTTGACCCATCAATACTTGAACCGTGATTATGTGAATGAGATCGTTCGGCAGCACGGCAGTGGGGAAATGAATCACCGCTTGCAGATCTGGTCGCTGATCAGTCTGGAATCCATGATCAGACAATTTATAAAAAATGAATAAGAGAATTATTTCCACAGAGAGGCCCTATAAAGTGCTGCATATTGGTAATATTGCTAATAATGCTTATCTGAATGCGAAATTGCTTCTTCGGCACGGCGTTGAATCAGATGTAATTTGCGCGGATTATTATCATATCATGGGCACCCCAGAATGGGAGGATGCGGTATTTAATTTTGAGGGAATCGATCACTTCAATCCGGATTGGGCCAATCTGGATTTGCAAGGATTTCAAAGGCCAAATTGGTTTCATTCGGGTGCCTTAGGTCAAATCCTGGCTGAACTGGCTGGAGACGCTGCGGCTCCAGAGCAGAAGATGGGGCGTCTATCGCGAATCATCGGGACAGCGCACAGCCACGCATTTGGGGGAACGCTTGAGCTTCTTTTGAATGATGCTTGGACGAAGCTTTTCGGATACAAACAAAAATCCTTGGTCAACCTGCTGACGAGGGTTTCGGTTCCGATTCTGCATGTCATGTGTCGATTGCATTTTTATGCTGAATCTGCCTTCAAAAAAAATGGTGGGGATCGTTTCGCAAAAATACGCGTTACTTTGGATCAGATCAACAGACGTACCAAATGTGACCTGAGGCGCTCAGAGGCAGTCCCTTATTTTTTTCATCAAGCTTTGTGGGAACGGGTTTTTAAGAAATATGATGCGGTTATCGGATATTCCATAGATGGAATTTATCCACTGATATGCAATAAGAAATATATTGCCTTTGAGCATGGAACGATCAGGAAAATTCCGTTTGTCGATGATGCTCTGGGGCGAATCTGCAAAGCCGTTTATAAATCCGCAGATAAAGTAATTATCACCAACTGCGACAACGTCAAGGCTGCAAAGAAGTTGCAGCTAAAAGACTATCGATTTATACCTCATCCGATCAATGAGGAGGTTCAGAAGGTGCAGCTTCCGCCCAGTTGTACCGAGCGCCTTAACGAACAGGAATTTATCGTCTTTCATCCCGCCCGGCACCATTGGGATAGGCATCGCGATCCCAGTTGGGAAAAGGGAAATGACAAAATCATCGCAGGCTTTGCAAGATTTAAAAAGGCAACCAGTGTCAAAACTGTTTTGGTTCTTACTGAATGGGGGTTGACGATAGAGCATAGCCGACGGCTTATCAAAAAATTGGGTATTGAAGATGCCGTGGTGTGGATACCGGTCCTCCCCAATCAGCACATGATTGAAATGATCAGTCTGTCTCACGTCGTGGTGGATCAAATCGGTGTAGGTGCTTTCGGGAGCTTGGCCGCTAAATCGTTGATGTGTGGAAAGGCGACCCTGTGTCATATTGACCCGGAGCCGCACAGGGCTTGCTTCGATGTGATTCCTCCGCTCATCAGCGTGGAGTCGCATGTTGATGTTGCCGCTCGTCTACAACAACTCGCAAGTGATATTTCCTATCGCAATGGCGTTGAGAATGAATCTCGAGAATGGTATTTGCAGCATCATTCCAATAGATTGATCGCCGAGCGCCTCGTTGGATTGATTAAAGAAATCGCCGCATAAATCCGGGCAATAGTTATTCATTGACCACAGAGGTGGCTATATTGCCATGATGTTCGTGTCGATTCAGGATCTTTAGGTTGGCCGATGTATATTTTTCGTGGAGGAATGATTTCTCTCCTCAATTCGGTTTCCATTCTTTTGCTGCCCTTGATTGCGGCACTGAGGATGTCATTGAAGTGGGTGCGAGGGCAAGCGCCTGTCAGTATTTGGACTGGTGCACCCATCCTAAATATGGCAATCAACTCCAGCGCGGAGAGGTTGACAGGTGCCAAGTCTTATTCGGTAGTTGCTCATACCTATTTCATTACCAATAAATTCGATTTCGATCTTCAAAGGCTTCCTCTTGGGCGAGTTTTTAACACGCAATATAGATACATTGCTTTTTGGATCATTTGTTTGATCGCTGATCGTGTTCATATTTATTTGGATGGGGGTATCTTGCCGAATGCGAAGATGCGATCCTTCAACAAATTGGAGCTTTTCACCTATAAATTGTTGGCAGTAGATGTGTTTGCGTGGACCTATGGTGGAGATTGCCGCACCCAGCGCATCACCCGGTCGCTGGGCGACCCGAACTGCTGCACGGATTGCACCGCTCAAAATTCAGCATGTATCTGTGATGAAGGCTTGTTTCTACCTCGATATGACTATGCGCGAGATAAATGCGTGGCAATTTTCTCGATGGGGGACATGATTGAGTACACTCCCGGAAGCGTAAATACACTATATTTCTGGCCGCTGGATATTGGCGATGAAAAATATAAAAATATCCAGACTGTTTCTGAATTGAATCCACCATTGGTGCGGATTGTCCACGCTCCCAACCATCGGATGTTCAAGGGCACGAGATTCATAGAGGCGGCTGTTTCTGAATTATCTGCCGAAGGATTGGCTGTGGAGCTCGTGCTGGTTGAGAGGGTTCCAAATCAGCAGGCCCTCAAGATCTACCAAACGGCGGATATTATTGTGGATCAAGTCATGGTGGGTTTTCATGGGTTTTTTGCTCTTGAGGCAATGGCCATGAGCAAGCCGGTCGTGTGTTTCATTCGCGAGCCGGAGCGCTATCTTATTGATGCAAAAAACTCTCCCATTATTAATGCCAATCCGGAGAACATCAAAGAGGTACTTCGATCATGGGTGAATGCGAGTCGGTCGGAACGTCTCAATCGGGGCCTGCAGGGCCGCAATTTTATTGAAAAGCATTATTCTATGGATGCTTTTGCCAAACGCTTGGGCAAGGCATATACAGAGCTTGGAGTGTCTAAATGAGATATTGTGTTGTCGGGTCTGGTGGTTATATAGGCCGGTTTCTTTGCGAGCATTTGATCAAACAGGGGCACTCTGTCGACAAGGTTAGCTCCTCGCTGGCAGGAGGCATCGACCCAACCACAGGACTGTTGCCCGAGTTGGATTTGGCACAGGTCGACGTTGTGGTGTATCTGGCTCAGTCGCCGTTCTATCGGCAGTTGCCTCAGCGGGCCCCCCATCTTCTGGCGGTCAATTGCGTCAGTGCGGTCCATGTTGCGATCGCTGCTCAGGCATCGAACGTTTCCAAGTTTATTTACGCATCGACGGGAAACGTCTACCAAGCATCTTTTGATGCATTCAAGGAGCATTCCACGCTGGAACGTGGGAACTGGTATTCGCTATCGAAAATAATGGGCGAGGAAGGTTTGCGCCTGGCCGCCGGTGGAATGGACCTGACATGCCTTAGGATTTTCGGCGTGTACGGGCCCGGCCAAGCAGACAAGCTCATCCCCAATCTCATAGCGCGCGTGACACGGGGTGAAACCGTGACCGTCGATCGCCAGCCCTCAGCTGCGGAGGCCCAGCCTGAAGGGTTGAGAACCAATCCCATCTATATCGATGACACTGTGCGGGCCATCGAAATGGTGGCTGGGATTCGCGGTGTGCCGGTCATGAACTTTGCAGGCGATGAAGTGCTTTCGATCCGGCAGATGGTGGAAATCATTGGCGAAGTGGCTGGTACCTCGCCGCAGGTGGCCGTGAACGATCATGAGCGGGCAGGAGATCTGATCGGGGACACGTCTCTGTTCCGCTCTCACTACACCCCTCCGCTGACCCCATTCAAAGAGGGCATTCAAAAGGTGCTAGAAGCCTCGCAATGAGGGTTCTTCACCTTCCCACCTCTATTGGCAACAATGCCTGGGCCCTTTCCAGGGGTGAACGGTCATTGGGTGTGCACAGCGATACTTTGGTGACTCAGACGTCCTATTTGGACTACCCTGCCGACTCAATCGTCGATCTCAGCGGTTCCAGTACGGCATTGGGAAGGTGGTACCTCCTGCTCAAGGCGTTCCTGTCTGTGAGAGCGCGCTATGACGTATTTCACTTCAACTGGGGCTCGTCATTGTTCACGATGCGTGGGATCAATCTGCAGCACCTTGAACTGCCTTTCTACCCTGACACAGCGGCCTTGTTTGCGACCTATAACGGGTGCGATGCCCGTCAGAAATTGCCCACGCTGGCCAAGGGAGGCTTTAGCGCCTGTGAGCATTGCGTCGTCCGGGATTGCGGACCAGCCCTCGACAGGAGCCGTGAGGCTGGAATCATCAAGATGGAACGCCATGCCCAGCACCTCTGGGCGTTGAATCCCGACTTGCTCCCCTTTTTGCCCAGCCAGCGGTCTGGATTCCTTCCATATGCCGTGCCCATTGTGGAGAAAGCGAGGCCGCAGCGGAACGAGGCCAAGCGTCGCCTGCGTGTCGCGCATGCCCCTACCAACCGCGAAATCAAGGGCACTGCGTTTCTTCTGAACGCGGTGGAACAAATTAACAGGCGACATCCCGACGCCATCGAACTTGTGTTGGTCGAGGGCAAGTCGCATGCCGAGGCGCTGGAAATCTATGGGGCCGCGGATGTCATCGTGGACCAGTTATTGATAGGCTGGTATGGAGCATTCGCAGTCGAAACGATGATGCTGGGAAAGCCTGTCGTCGTGCGGATAGATGCACGGGATGCACATGCGGTGCCTGGACCGATGCGCGAAGAGCTTTTGCAAGCCGTCATTCAGGCAGATCCGAACACCATTGAAGAGGTTCTTGAGGGGTTATTGGATTCACCCGCAAAGTTAACCGGACACGCAGAAGCCTGCTTTGAATATGCCCGCAGGTGGCATGACCCCGTTCATGTCGCTTCATTGACCGTGGCCAAGTACGAAGAAGCGTTGAAGGCGAAATAAGCATGTGCGGCATTCTTGGTTTGTATGGCGCTGGCCGTCTCGACAATGCTGAGGCCAGGCTCAAGCTGGGCCTTTCGAAGTTGGGGCGCCGGGGCCCCGACGATCATGGGTTGTCGAGCGTGTGGTTACCCGATGGCCAAATGCACCTCGGACACACCCGTCTCAGTGTCATCGACCTGACCGATGCAGCACACCAGCCCATGGCGAGCCGGGACGGGCGATTCTTGCTGGTCTTCAACGGAGAGATTTACAACTATCGCGAGCTCCGTTCAGAACTTCAATCTCTTGGCCGCCATGTCCACTCGGCGTCCGACACCGAAGTGCTGCTGCAGGCTTGGGCCCAATGGGGTCAAGCAGCACTTGCCCGGTTGGTCGGCATGTTCGCCTTCGTCATCTTCGACCGCGAAACGAACTTGCTGCATGGTGCCCGCGACGCTTTTGGCATCAAGCCGCTTTACTACCACCAGGATGATCGAAATTTCTGTTTCGCCTCCGAGATCCCGGCGGTCCAGGCATTGCGATCGTTCACCCCGGCACTTGACTGGCAGATCGCCTATGACTATCTGGCGCATGGTGCTTATGACACTGGCGAACGCACCTTCTTTGCCGAAGTCCGTGCGCTGCCACCGGGACACCGTTTCACCTACGACCTGGACTCCCAGCGTCTGGATCTGCAGCGCTGGTGGTCGCCAAAAATTGCCCCTGTTCAACGGCTGACGATCGACGACGCGGCGCAGGCGCTTCGCAGCCATCTGTTGGACAGCGTGCGGCTTCATCTGCGCAGCGATGTGCCCCTGGGGGCCGCGTTATCAGGTGGCCTGGATTCCTCCACGATCGTGGGTTGCATGCGGCACCTTGAGCCCGAAGCGACCATCCACACGTTCAGCTTCGTTGCGGCCGGGGACTCGGTTTCGGAAGAGCAGTGGGTCGACCGCATGACTGCGCACGTTGGTGCGGTTTCGCACAAGCTGAGCATCACGCCGCAGGAGCTTGCAGCCGATCTGGACGACATGATCGAGACGCAGGGTGAGCCCTTCGGCAGCACCAGCATTTATGCCCAATACCGGGTGTTTCAGCTGGCACGGGAGCACGGTGTGACCGTGACGCTCGATGGACAAGGCGCGGATGAACTGTGCGGCGGTTATGTCGGCTATCCTGGGCCGCGCGTACGCAGTCTCCTGGACGAAGGGCAGTGGCTGGGTGCGGCTGCATTCTTGCGGGATTGGGGGCGTTGGCCTGGCAGGGCGTCGCTGGAAGGGTTCAAGGCTGCAGTAGCGGAATACACCAGCGATTCCGCCTACCAAACGCTGCGCCGCGTGAACGGTGCGAAGGCCTGCCCGCCTTGGCTGGATGGACAGGTACTGGCCGATGCAGGCGTGGCGCTGCGTTTCCCACGAGAACTGCCTCCCCAGACGGCACCGGGACGCCGTTTGGTGGCAGAGTTGGCCCGCTCGCTGCATGGCGTCGGCCTGCCTGGGCTTTTGCGCCATGGTGATCGCAATTCCATGCGGTTCTCGGTGGAAAGCCGGGTCCCGTTCCTTACGACGGGGCTGGCCGATTTTCTGCTGACGCTGCCTGAGGAATACCTGGTGTCGCCCCAAGGTGAGACCAAGCATCTATTGCGCCGAGCAATGCGTGGCCTGGTGCCGCAGGAAGTGCTGGATCGCCGGGACAAGATCGGCTTCGCCACGCCTGAACAAGCGTGGCTTTTGCAAATGGCGCCGCAGGTGCGGGAATGGTTGCGGTACCCGCTGGGTTTGCCGTTCTTTCGCCAGGACGAGGTGCTGAAGGCGTTCGATCAGGTCGTTGCCGGGCAGCGTCCGTTCAGTTGGCAAGTGTGGCGCTGGATCAACTTCACGCGCTGGCATGCGCGGCATTTTGCTGAATGAGGTGGCCGTGGCCCGTCTGATGCTGTTGTCGCTTTCACCCATTGCCTCCGATCCCCGCGTGATGCGCCAGTACGGGGCGCTGAAGGACGAGCATGAAGTCCATGTGTTGGGGTTCGGAGAATGCCCACCCGGGATGCTGCATTTCACCTCCGTCGAACAGCCTCGTGCGGATCGCAAAGGGGTTTTGCGCAATGCGCTGCGTCTGGCCTTTCGACGCTACGACGCCTATTACTGGCAACACCCTCAGATCCGCGCGCTGGAAAAGGCCGCAGCGCAGGTGCCAGCGGGTTTCGACCTGGTATTGGCCAACGATGTCATGGCTCTGCCCATGGCGCTGCGGTTGGCGGGCAGTGCGCCCGTGTGGCTCGACGCGCACGAGTACGCGCCGCGGGAGTTCGAAGACCTTTGGGCGTGGCGCACGTTGCTGGGGCCTTTCTTCGATGCCACCTGCCGCGATGCGCTGCCACAGGTTGCGCGCATGAGCACCGTGTGTGCAGGCATCGCGCGCGAATACGAGCGGTGCTACGGCGTTGCGGTATCCGTCATGCCCAATTGCCCCGAGCCAGAGAACTTGCCGGTGAAGCCAACGCATGCTGACCGTATTCGGCTGATCCACCACGGCGCAGCCATCGCCTCGCGCAAGATCGAGGTGATGATCGACCTCATGGACCATCTGGACGATCGCTTCAGCCTCGACCTGATGCTGATGGAGCAAGATCCTGCTTACCTCGCCGCGTTGAAGCATCGGGCGGCCCCGCATTCGCGCATCCGGTTCATTCCGCCAGTGCCCATGCGCGATATTGCCGCGCACACCAACGGCTATGACATCGGGTTGTTCCTGCTGCCCCCCACCAATTTCAATTACCTGCATGCACTGCCCAACAAGTTCTTCGAATTCATGCAGGCACGCCTGGCCATCGCCATCGGTCCGTCGCCTGAGATGCAAGCGCTGGTGACCGAGCTTGGTTGCGGCGTGGTCAGCGGCAGTTTCGAGGCAGCAGACCTGGCCGCGCATCTCTCGCGCCTCACACCCCAGGACATCGATGCCATGAAGCGCGCTTCGGACTTGGCCAGCCAGCGGTTCAATGCGGCGGCCACTCGCCAATGGCTTCGTGACGAGGTGCGCGGCTTGCTGGCCGACCGTGCCTGCCCGGTGCATTGACGCCATGCGCGCGATTGTTCTCGGAACCCAGTCGTTCATCGACGGCGGCACCAAGGTGGGTTCTCAGCATCTGGCGCACGCGCTGGCGGCGGCGGGCTGGTCGGTCGACTATGTGCCCACGCTCTCCTCCCCGCTGGACGTGGTGGGCCGCCAGCGCCATGCCCGGCTGGCGAGAGCATGGGGACATGGGATGCCGCAGCGAGCAGTGGGCATTTCGCAAGGTCTCACCGAGTGGAGCCTTCAATCGATGTTTCCCGCGCATCGGCTTTTTCTGCGTTGGCCTTGGCAATTGGCGGCGTATGGCCAACGCTGCCCGTCGCCATTGCGCGACGTGCCGTTCGACGCATGCATTGCCGATGTCGCACCCAACATGTTGCTGCTGCACCAGATCACGGCCCGCGCCAAGATCTGCCGCCTCAACGATTGGCCGCAGGGGTTCGCTCGCGATCTGCACCCGGTGCTCATCAACGCGCTCGGGTCCATGGTGGGTGGCCCCGATTTCGATGAAGTGTGGGCCGTCTCTGAACCCCTGGTGGAATATGCCCGTGCGCTGAACCCGCAGGGTGAGGTGGTGCACATTCCCAATGGGGTAGAGGCCCGTCTTTTGATGCCTGCCACGCAAATCCCGGTGGCGCGACAGCCGCGCAGCGCGGTCTATGTCGGCGGGCTCACGGCTTGGCTGGACACCGGCTTGCTCGCCCAGGCCGCGCGTTTGCTTCCCGATTGGACCTTTGCGGTGTACGCCCCTGGTACGCCCCCGCAGCACGGATGGCCGCCCAACCTCCAATGGCGCGGCAGCGTTGGCCGTGCGGAACTGCCAGCGGTTCTCCAAAGCCATGAAGTGGGCCTGATTCCTTTTTGCGAGGCCGATGGACGCATGCGCTATGTCGAGCGTCCCTTGAAGTTCTATGAGTACATCGCAGCGGGATTGGGTGTGGCCAGCACCGATCTGGGCGCTTTGCGCCATGGGATGGGTGACCTGGCCTGCTACGGCAACGATGCGCGGACATTCGCCGATGCCATCGTTCAGGCCCGGGAGCAGGCGCAGGTTCGCCCTGCGAGCTTCGCGAAAGACTTCGTGCGAGCCCACGACTGGGGTACGCGCGCACAGACCATGCTGGCCCGTCTGGAGATGTTGCTGGCATGAAAAACTACCTTCTCTACGACTTCATGCAGGTGGCTGGAGGCGCGGAACGGGTCACGCTCACGCTGGCTGAGGCCTTTCCGGACTTTCAGACCCTG
Organism: Acidovorax sp. SUPP950; assembly: GCF_030158935.1. NCBI lineage: Bacteria > Pseudomonadati > Pseudomonadota > Betaproteobacteria > Burkholderiales > Comamonadaceae > Acidovorax > Acidovorax sp. SUPP950. The sequence goes on from NZ_BQXE01000002.1 coordinate 451,255, forward strand.
GTCAGCCGGTGCTACCCTGACGCCCAACCCTTGCTGGATGCCTCCACTGCCCAAGTGCAGGAGTTGCGGGGTGGCTGGTCTGCGCGCCTGCCGCGCATTCTGGAAAGCATGTGGTGCTTCCGGTTTCGGGCCGGACGGTTGCACGACGCCCACACCGTGCTCTACAGCGGCTTCTATGCCCCGCTGGCGGTCTACCAGCAGCGGTCTGGCCGGCGCTTTTACTATTGCCACACCATCCCCCGATTCGCCTACGACCTGTACGACAGCACGCTGGCGGGTTTTCCGTGGTGGCTTCGGCCGTTCTACGCAATCTTCGTGCGGTGGTTTCGCAAGCAGTACGAAGCGGCCATCGGCCGGATGGATCGCATTTTTGTGAACTCGGAGAACGTTCGCGCACGGCTCCAGCGGTATACAGGTTTGGATGCCGAGGTGGTCTACCCCCCTGTGGCCACACAGCACTTTCGGTTTTTGGCCGATGAGGGCTACTACCTCTCTACCGCACGACTGGTGCCCAACAAGCGGGTGGATGTGATCGTGCGGGCTTTCCTTCAGATGCCCGAGCGCTCCCTGGTGGTGCTCTCTGGCGGGCCGGAACTGGAGCGATTGAAAGCGATCGCCGGAGAGTCGCCCAACATCCGGTTCACCGGCTGGCAGGCCGATGACGCGCTGCGGCGCTGGGTAGGCAACGCTCGCTGCGTGATCTACCTGCCGGTGGACGAGGACTTTGGCATGTCGCCCGTGGAGGCCATGGCTGCAGGCAAACCCGTGATCGGTGTGGCCGAAGGGGGGTTGTTGGAAACCGTCGTTCCGGCAGAGACTGGACTGCTATTGAATCCGCCGCCCAGCATCGAAGCGCTGATCGACGCGGTGGAAGAAATGGAAATGTCTGTGGGGCCTACGCTCTCGGAACTGTGCCGGCGGCGAGCGGTATTGTTCAGCGAAAAGCAGTTCATTCAATCAATGAAAAAGCATTTGAGATAGTTGGTAATTAATGAGTTCGAATCACCATATTAAAGAGGTTGACAACCTGAGGGCCGTGGCCATTGTCATGACATTGGTGGCGCACCTGGGTTTTTTTACCCATGAAAATAATGAGTGGTATGCGTATGTCATTCAAAATGTGGCCCAGTTTTGGGGTGGCGTGGATCTGTTTTTCGTCATATCCGGTTTTGTCATCTCCAAGCAGCTGCATGCCTTGTTGCGCGTTGGCGATGGATGGAGCGCCAACACCGATGGGCTTAAGATTTTCTTTGTAAAACGATTTTTCAGAATATTTCCGCAGGCTTTTTTCTGGGCGGCTGTCGTTCTCTTCTTTAGTTGGTATTTTCAGGGGGTTGGTAAATTTGGAGATGTTTCAAAAGTCATATGGCATTTTTGGGCATCCATTCTCTCTGTGGAGAATATATATTTGACTTTTGATGTGATTCCGCAGCTGTCAATTTATTGGTCGCTGTCGATAGAAGAGCAGTTTTATATTATTTTTCCACTCCTGCTGATCTTCTTGCCAAGGAAAAAGGTGTTTGCCGTTTTGCTGGTGGCGGCGGTTGTCCAGCTTTTGCTTCCTCGTCCCGTCGACCAGTCAAAAATAATATTCATGGTGAGATATGACGCGCTAATACTGGGTTGCTTTATCTATATGTGGACGTTCACAAGCCACTATTTGAATGTGAGGGGAAGGTTGGCAAATAGGTCGCAGGTGCTGTTTGCCGTTCAAATTCTGCTGCTTCTTGCGATCATGGCCATACCTGTTCACATGCGGGGCGTATGGTTCATGGTGGGGGTATTGGATATTTGTTGTTGCTTGATCGTTGCAATTTCAGTGCTGCAACTCAAGGCGTTTGAATTCCGCGCCTGGGCAGGAAAGGTCTTGGGCTACCTGGGTAAGCGATCGTATGCGATTTACTTGTGCCATATTCCGGTCGCTTTTTTGCTTCTCAGTGCGGACTCGCTTCTGGGGACCCATTGGGCACCTCAGAAAATAATGGACTACCAGATATTTGGAACGATAGTGTTGATCTTTGTCGCTGCCGAAATGTCTTATCAACTCATTGAAAAGCCGTTGCGCGAACGAGGCCGCGTTCTCGCACAACGGTGGCAAGGCGCCGCGCGGGCGGTGCCCGTCTAATTGACGGGATGCCATCGAACTGCGCAGGCAGTTCTCGCAAAGGCCTACCGTCGGTCAACAATTAAGACTTGGAGCGCCAGTGCGCAATGGATAGCAGAGACGATACGGCTATGTATCGAACGGCGTTCGCCCAAGATTGAAAAATCTTCGATTTGTCCACCTTCAGGGTCTGCATGGACAGCGCTACTTCTGCAATGCGAAGACCACGGCGCCGCAGGAGCAACAGCGTTCCGATGTCTTGGTAGTCGAGCAAAGTGGCCTCTGTCGAGGTGGCTGCCTCCAGTGAACGACGGTTATAGAGCCGGAAGCCGGACACGAAATCCCGTAGCGCAAATCCTGTGATCCAGCGAAACCACTGCCAGGCGAGTCGGCGAATCCAACTCATGCGCGCTGGGAAAAAGCCTACGACGACGTCTCCCTGATACCGCTGATCCAGGAGTGTTTTAATTTCTTCCACCTCATAGCGGCCTTCCGCGTCGATGGTGATCACCCCGTCGTAGCCGCGGGCCAGTCCGTAGCGAAGCCCCGTTTGCAAGCTCCCCCAGGTGGTCATCGCCAGCAAAGGACGCAGCACTCGCGCTCCTGTGCTTTCGGCCAGATGGCAGGTGCCATCCGTGCTGCGGTTGTCCACCACGAGCACGTCGGCCCCCACCAGCGCGCGAACGCGCTGGATGAGGTGCTGGATGCTTGCCGCATGGTTGCGGGTGGAGATCACCACGAGCACGCGTGGATTGGGCGCGGCCGGCGTGCTGCCCAGGGCCAGGTATTGGTATTGGTGCGCCAGTGCGCGTTCGCACTGGGCAATGTCGAAATGCTGGAGCAGCGCTTGGTAGCCCGCCTCGCCGAACTGGATGCGCAGCCGCGTGTCGTGCTGCAGGCGCGCCAGGGTACTGCGCCAGCTCTCCACGTCTTCGATGGGCACATGCAGCCCGGCACGGGCGTAGGCCACCACCCAGGGCATGCCGGAGCCGGGCAGGTCCGTCACCACGCAGGGGCGCTTGTGCATCATGGCCTCAAGCAGCACGATGCCGAACGCCTCGGTGCGCTCGCGCGACGCCAGGCAAAAGACGTCGCAGCCTTCCAGCAAGGCGTGTTTTTCCGCATTGAGCACCGAGCCGACCAGGCGCACTGCAGGTTCACGGCCGGCGGGCGTGGTATCCCGGATCAGGGCCTCCAGCGACACCCGCAACTCGCCTTCGCCGGCGATCAAAAGTTCGACCCCCGGCATGGCCTGCACGGCCTGGATCAGTGTCTCGAACCCCTTGTAGTAGGTGAGCCGACCGATGGACAGAAGCCGCAGCTGGGTTTCGGGTCTCCATTGCAGTCCACTGCGCAAGGCGGTGGGCGGGGGAGGGCGGTGCAGGTCGATGCCCAGCGGAATGACCTCGCACTTGCTGCGCCACGGCTGCAGCGCCCGGCTGGCCTCCAGGTAGGGGGGCGATGTGGCGAAAATCAACTGCGCCCGGTCCAGCACCGCGTGCTCGAACGGGCGGTACAGAAAATACGCCATCGCCACGGACAACTTGATGTCCGAGACGACGATGTCGGAATGCCAGTGCACCACGCACGGCACCTTGCGGGCCGCAGGCAGTGTCAGGGCCCACAGCGCGGAATTGTTGGGCAGGTGCAGGTGCAGCACATCGGGCTGAAAGTGCCGGATGGCCTTTCCCAGCGCCGAGCGAAAGCCCAGGGCGATGGGGGCATAGACCAGGTTGAACTGCACCGGTACCCGCACCAGCCAGGGCGGGTCGTCCGGTAGTGGGGTTCCGTGTACCAGCGCGAACGCCTCGATGCCTTGGGCCCGCTGGGCCTCGATGAGGTCGGCCAGGAACACTTCCATGCCGCCCAGGTAGGGCGGAAAGAACTTGCCGATGTGCAGGACGCGCAGTGCCACAGGGGTCTCGCTGCCTCAGGCTATTTCTTCAGGGCCGCCACCTGGGCACGCACCTGCGGGTACTGCGGATTGCGCGGATCGATCGCGATGGCGCGGTCCAGGTCCTTGAGGCTGTCGTCCAGGCGGCCGGCCGCGCGGTGGGCCATGGCCCGCCCGTAGTACGCCGGCGCTGCGTTGGGGGTGCGCGCGATGATCTGGTCGAACAGCGCGATCGCTGCCTTCGCATCGCCCTTGCCCACCTGCGCCATGCCCAGGCCCAGCATCAGGCGCTGGTTGTTGGGGCTGGCCTTCATCAACGCGGTGAAATCGCTGATGGCATCGTCGTACCGTTGCGCGCCGATGGCGGCTTCGGCACGGCGCATGCGCATGGATTCGCGCATGCGCTCGACCTCCTTGTCGGTGATGCCTTCGGCTGCGCGTGTCATGCCCTGGGTGAAGGCGTCATACGCCGCGGCGAACTGTCCCAGCGCGAAGGCGGACTCGCCCCGGTGGTAGTACAGCGGCAGGTCGGTGAATCCCTGCTTTTCCGCTTCTGCGAAGGCCGCCAAGGCTTCGGTGTGCTTTTTTTGCTGCTGCAGCGCGACGCCGATATTGAAGCGGGCGGAGCCCTGCAGCGATCCCAGCGCCTCGGCGGTGGCAAAGCTCTTCTGGGCCTCGGCCACCGAACCGCGATCGAGGTGGTAGGCCCCGAGGTTCAGGAATGGACGCCAGCGGCCCACGGCGCTCGGCGATGCCTGCAGGTCGATCTTTTCGGCCGCATCGCCCCAGGCGGCGTAGTCGTCCCGCAGGGATTCCACCCGCTCGAACGCCAGCAGGCTGAACACCAGGCCCACCATGCAGCCCAGCACGTAAATGGTTTTCGGCTTGAAGCCGGTCAGCACGATGGCGACCAAGATCGGCACGGCGATGGCCCAGAGATAGCTGCGGTAGAGCACGAACGGGTCCTGCACCCACACGGTCGCGAACTCGGTCACGTACAGCAGCAGCGGGAACATCAGCGCCACGCCCACGAGGCTCAACGCCCCGCGGCGGCGCAGCACGGCCCAGAGCGCGGCGGCCCACAGCGCCAAATAGCCGAAGATGCCCAGGATCTGCGGGAATGCGGCATACGACAGCGGGAACGCCGGCCGCAGGTCCACCGACATCCACATCACGTTGGGGAAGAACCACAGAAACCCGTAGGCAAAGAAGAGCGCCGCCTCGTTCAGGATGCTGAGCGGGTACATGCGCTGCGTGATCCCCGGGCTCAGGCGATCCAGCTGCTGGGCGAAGTCCAGCGAGCGCTGGTCGAAGAGCTTGCCGATGAATTCGCCGTAGATGCCGAAAAAGACCACCGCTGCCACCGCGATCAGCGCGGCGGATGCGCCAGCCAGCGTGGCGACCGTCTTCCAGCTCGGGCGGCGGACATGGATATACAGCGGCACGCTCATCGCAGCGACCATGACCGCATGTTCCTTGGACAGCACCGCCGCCACGTAGCTCAGCAGGGCCAGGCCATACCAGAGCACGCCCCGGCCGGACAGGCCCCGCACGAAACACCAGCACGCCAGCACCGAGAACAGCGTGGCCATGACGATCGAGCGCTGCACCAGGTACGCCACGGCATACACCGCCATGGGATTGACCGCGAACAGTGCCACGCCCACCCGCACCGCCGCCTGTTGCGACAGGCCGAAATGCGGCTGCGATTCGAATTCCTCCGGGAAGCGCGTGCGGGCCAGCAGGTCACGCACCAGCGCATACAGCGCGGCCACCGTGGCCAGATGCAGTGCAATGTTCACGAGTCGCTGCTTGCCCCAGCCGGGGCCAGCCAAGGAGTCCACCCAGATGAAGCTGCCATATGACAGCATCCGCTGCTTGAAGGTGAGCAGGCTGCCGTAGCTACCGAAGATCGCGCCGTCGGAAAGCCGCAGATCGTCGAACAGCAACGCATGGTTCCAGCCGGGCAGGTAGATGGCCAGCACGGCCGCCAGAACGGCGATGCCGAATACAGCAAGGGAAATGGACGGTTTGGCCATGGGCGGATAGAAAGCAGGTGGACGGGCGCAGCGGTGCGTGGCAGTGCGCGCAGGCAGCCGGGAAGTCTAAGCGATGGAATTTTCGCACCCGCTTGGCACCGCCGGATGCGGGGTGCCTCCAGGCCGGGCCATTGCCAGCGGCCCGGCGGCCCGATTTCAGTCCTGGGCGGGCGCCGCCGGCCCGGGTTCCAGGCCCCGCAGCACCAGGTGGCAGAGCAATTCCTCCGCCTTGTCGTAGTCGCGCTCGGTCAGCGCGGGCTTGCCCAGCAGCAGCGCGAACTGGGCCTGCTGGTCCGCGTAGGCCTGGGTCACTGACCAGATGATGAACATGAGATGGGTGAAATTCACCTTGGCGATGCGGCCCTCGCGCGCCCAGCGCTCGAAGGTGCGCACATCGTTCTTGAGCACGGGGCCCACGCGTTCGGCGATCACGCCCGCGTAGCGCGGCGCACCGGCGATGACCTCCTTGGCGAACACCTTGGCGGCGTTCGGCCGCTCCAGCGACGAGCGCAGCTTGGCGCGGATGTAGCGGCGCAGCGCCTCGTGCGGATCATCGCCATGGGACATCTCTTCCATGCCGGCCAGCCACTGGTTGAGCACGTCGTCCAGCACGCGCAGGTACAGCGCCTCCTTGTTCGGAAAGTAGTACAGCAGGTTGTGGCGGCTCAGCCCGATGGCCGCGGCGATGCTTTCCAGCGACGCGCCCTCGAAACCGAACTGCGCAAACTGCGTCTCCGCCTCGGTGAGGATGGCCTGTTCCTTTTTGAGCCGCGAGGCGGTGGGCGGGCGCCCCGGGTCGGCGGGCGCTCCATCGGGCGCGGGGGGCTGAAGGGCGGTGCGCGTTCGCACAGGTGCGGGGCGGGAGGGCTTGGGCGAAGGGCTCATTTGCACCATTGTGGAACGACTGCGGGGTGTTTTCGCTGGCACGGTGTTTGCACTAGGGGATTTTACCGATTGGTAAATTTTTACTGATTGGTAAATTGAAAACCAGCAGGGCACGGCACCGCCGAAGACACCTGCACCACGACAGCGAGGCCCCCCGATGAAACCTCTGCAGACTGTTCCGATGTGCGGCCGCCCGGCCGCCTGCGCCTGGCCCCGCCAACGCCGCAAGCGCCACGCCCACGCGCCCCGCCGCGTTCGCGCGCCCCTCTCCCGTCCCTGATCTCCCGTCCCTGACCCTTCGCCCCGAGGACTACCGATGGAAACGACCGCAAGCCGCGCGTGCGGCATTCATGCCGCACGCCTGAACCTGGCCGACTACGCCGTGAACTTCGGCGACGCGCATCCGCCGCTCACCAAGGCGCAGGCTCTGGTAGAGGCCGAGCGCTGCTACTACTGCTTCGATGCGCCGTGTGCCACGGCGTGCCCGACCGGCATCGACATTCCCGCATTCATCCACCGCGTCGCACAGGGCAACGACCGCGGCGCGGCCCGCGCCATTCTCGAGGCCAACCCGCTCGGCGGCATGTGCGCCCGCGTCTGCCCGACCGAGGTGCTGTGCGAGCAGGCCTGCGTGCGCAACTCGCATGACGACAAGCCGGTGGAGATCGGCGCGCTGCAGCGCCACGCCACCGATGCGTACTTTGCCGACCCGGGCGCGCCCCTGTTCACCCGTGCCGCGCCCACGGGCCGCCGGGTGGCCGTGGTGGGCGCGGGGCCCGCAGGGCTGGCCTGCGCCCATGGCCTGGCGGTGCGCGGGCACGACGTGGTGCTGTTCGAGGCGCGCCCCAAGCTGGGCGGTTTGAACGAATACGGCCTGGCCAGCTACAAGACCACGGGCGGCTTCGCGCAAAAGGAAATCGAATGGCTGCTGTCCATCGGCGGCATCGAGGTGCGCTGCAACCAGGTGCTGGGCCGCGATGCCACCGTGGACAGCCTGCTTCAGGCCTACGACGCCGTGTTCCTGGGTTTGGGACTGGCGGGCGTCAATGCGCTGGGCATCGCCGAGCCGCAGGTCGAGGGGCTGTGCAACGCGGTCGACTTCATTGCCGACGTGCGCCAGGCGCAGGACCTTTCGACCGTCCCCGTGGGCCGCCGCGTGGTCGTGATCGGCGGCGGCATGACGGCTGTGGACGCTGCCGTGCAGGCGCGCAAGCTGGGCGCCGAAGAGGTGACGATCGTCTATCGCCGCGGTGCCGACGGCATGTCCGCCTCCGCCGTGGAGCAGCGCTGGGCGCAGACGAACGGCGTGGCCATCCGCCACTGGGCGGCGCCGAAGGAACTGCTCAGCGAAGGCGGGGTGGTGCGTGGCATGCGGTTCGCGGCCACGGCCCTGGCGGGTGGACGCCTCGTGGACACGGGCGAATCCTTCACGCTGGAGGCCGACATGGTGCTCAAGGCCATCGGCCAGAGCTACCTGCCCGAGCATGCAGGTCCCACGGTGGCCCTGCAGGGCGGGCGCATCGCCACCGACGACATGGGCCGCACCAGCGTGGCGCGGCTGTGGGCCGGCGGGGACTGCCGTGCCGGCGGGCGCGACCTCACGGTCGAGGCGGTCGAGCACGGCAAGGTGGCCGCCCTCTCCATCAGCGAGGCGCTGCGCGGCTGACGGCCGGCGCCTTCTCCCTCCAACACCCCGCACCCCCGGAGCATTTCCCATGGCAGACATCCGCAGCCGCTTTCTCGGCATCGAGAGCCCCAATCCATTCTGGCTGGCCTCCGCACCGCCCACCGACAAGGAAATCAATGTCACCCGCGCCTTCGAGGCGGGCTGGGGCGGCGTGGTCTGGAAGACGCTGGGCGAAGACCCGCACGTGGTCAACGTCAACGGCCCGCGCTATGCCACGCTGATGTCGCAGGACCGCCGCGTGATCGGGCTCAACAACATCGAGCTCATCACCGACCGCCCGCTGCAGACCAACCTGGACGAGATCCGCCGCGTCAAACGCAACTGGCCCGACCGCGCAATGATCGTCTCGCTCATGGTGCCCTGCGTGGAAGAAAGCTGGAAGCGCATCCTGCCCATGGTGGAGGACGTGGGGGCCGACGGCATCGAGCTGAACTTCGGCTGCCCGCACGGCATGAGCGAGCGCGGCATGGGCGCCGCCGTAGGCCAGGTGCCCGAATACATCCAGATGGTGACAGCCTGGTGCAAGCACTACAGCCGGCTGCCGGTGATCGTGAAGCTCACGCCCAACATCACCGACGTGCGCCAGCCCGCCCGCGCTGCCCAAGCCGGCGGGGCCGATGCGGTGTCGCTCATCAACACCATCAACTCCATCATGGGCGTGGACCTGGAGCGCATGGCCATGAGTCCCAGCACCGGCGGCCTGGGCTCGCACGGCGGCTATTGCGGCCCGGCGGTCAAGCCCATCGCGCTCAACATGGTGGCCGAGATCGCGCGCGACGCGCAGACCGCCGGCCTGCCCATCAGCGGCATCGGCGGCATCTCCACCTGGCGCGATGCGGCCGAGTACATCGCCCTGGGCTGCGGCACCGTGCAGGTGTGCACGGCGGCCATGGTGTACGGCTTCAAGATCGTGCAGGACATGTGCGACGGGCTGTCCAACTTCATGGACGCGCACGGCTACCACACCCTCGACGACTTCCGCGGCCAGGCCGTGCCGACGGTCAAGGACTGGAAGCAGCTGGACCTGAACCACATCGACAAGGCGGTGATCGACCAGGATGCCTGCATCCAGTGCGGCCGCTGCCACGTGGTGTGCGAAGACACGTCGCACCAGGCCATCACCTTCACCAAGGATGGCGGCGTGCGCCGGTTCGAGGTGAACGAGGCCGAATGCGTGGGCTGCAACCTGTGCGTGTCGATCTGCCCCGTGCCCGAATGCATCACGCTGCGCAGCCTCGCGCCTGGCGAGGTCGATGCGCGCACCGGCAAGGTGGTGACAGGCGAGTACGCCAACTGGACCATGCACCCCAACAACCCGCAGCGCGTGGCCGCCTGAGCCGCGCTGCCGCGGCCCATTGCCCGCGTTGGTGCGCACCTTCGCGCCCGCCTTCCGCCTGCCAGCCTGTCTGCAACGTCTCGGAGACCGCCCCATGAAGACCCTGCATGCCCCCGGTGCCAGCAACGAACTGTGGAACGACGACCTGGCGCCCACCCAGCCGCACCAGCGCACCTGGCGCTGGTACCACTTCGCGGCCCTGTGGGTGGGCATGGTGATGTGCATCCCCGCCTACACGCTGGCCGCCAGCCTGATCGACAGCGGCATGTCGTGGGGACAGGCGGTGGGCACGGTGTTCCTGGGCAACCTGATCGTGCTGGTGCCCATGCTGCTCATCGGCCACGCAGGGGCCAAGTACGGCATTCCCTATGCGGTGCTGGCGCGCGCGTCGTTCGGCACGCGCGGCGCCAAGCTGCCGGCGCTGCTGCGCGCACTGGTGGCCTGCGGCTGGTACGGCATCCAGACCTGGTTCGGCGGCATGATGATCTACACGCTGGCCGGCGTGCTCCTCGGGCATCCCCTGGAGGGCGACAAGATCGCGGGGCTGGGCATCAACCTGGGCCAGCTGGTGTGCTTCCTGGTGTTCTGGGCCATCCAGTTCTATTTCGTGGTGCACGGCATCGAGTCCATCCGCAAGCTCGAGACGTGGACGGCGCCGATCAAGATCGTCATCTGCTTTCTGCTGCTGTGGTGGGCGTATGACAAGGCGGGCGGTTTCGGGCCCATCCTGGACCAGCCCTCGCAGTTCGCGCCCGGCGGCAAGAAGGCGGGGCAGTTCAGCGCCGTGTTCTGGCCGTCGCTGACCGCCATGGTGGGCTTCTGGGCCACGCTGGCGCTCAACATTCCCGACTTCACGCGGTTTGCCCGGTCGCAGCGCGATCAGGTGGTAGGCCAGGCCATCGGCCTGCCCGTGCCCATGGGCCTGCTGGCCGCGCTGGCGGTGTTCGTGACCTCGGCCACGGTGGTCATCTATGGCAAGGCGCTGTGGGACCCGGTGGACCTGGCCAGCCGCATGACGGGCGCGGCCGTGCTGATCGCGCTCATCATCCTGCTGATCGACACCGTCAGCGTGAACCTCGCTGCCAACCTCGTGGGACCGGCGTACGACTTCTCCGCGCTGAGCCCGTCGCGCATCAGCTATCGGGTGGGCGGCTACATCACCGTGGGCATCGCCATCGCGATGATGCCGTGGAAGATCCTCGAATCGACACAGGGCTACATCTTCACCTGGCTCATCGGCTACTCGGCGCTGCTGGGGCCGGTGGCCGGCATCCTGATGGTGGACTACTACCTGGTGCGCCGCACCGAGCTGGACGTGGCCGCGCTGTACGAGGAGCGCGGCGCCTACCGCTACCGCGGCGGCTGGAATGCGGTGGCCGTGGTGGCCTTCGTGCTGGGCGTGGCGCCCAACATTCCCGGCTTTCTGAACGCGGCGTTCCCGGCCACCTTCCCCGGTGTGGGCGAGGTGTTCAAGCAGATCTATGCCTATGCCTGGTTCATCGGCCTGGCCATTGCCGCCGTGGTGTACCGCCTCGGCATGGCCGGCCAGACGCACCCGGCACCCACTCCGCTGCGCCGCGCCTGAGCACGGCGACCACCCCTTCATCCTTCAGGAGACCTGCCATGAGCCCGACCCCTTCCAACGCCGTGCTGATCCGCGGCGGCACCGTGGTGCATGCCGACCGCGAAGAGCGCGCCGACGTGCTGTGCGTGGACGGCCGCATCGCCGCCGTGGGCCCCGATGTGGCGGGCGAGGCGCCTGCCGGTGCCGAGACGCTGGACGCGAACGGCCAGTACGTGCTGCCGGGCGGCATCGATCCGCACACGCACATGCAGCTGCCCTTCATGGGCACCGTCACCATGGACGATTTCTTCACCGGCACGGCGGCGGGCCTGGCGGGTGGGACCACCAGCATCATCGACTTCGTGATCCCCGATCCGCAGGAGCCGATGATGGAGGCCTACCGCAAGTGGCGCGGCTGGGCCGAAAAGTCGGCGTCCGACTACGGCTTTCACGTCGCCGTCACCTGGTGGAGCGAGCAGGTGCGGGCCGACATGGGCACGCTGGTGCAGGAAGAGGGCGTCAACAGCTTCAAGCACTTCATGGCCTACAAGAACGCCATCATGTGCGACGACGAAACCCTGGTGAACAGCTTCCGGCGCGCGCTGGAGCTGGGCGCCATGCCCACCGTGCACGCCGAGAACGGCGAACTCGTCTACCTGCTGCAGCAGGAGGTGGCCAAGATGGGCATCACCGGTCCCGAGGGCCATCCGCTGGCCCGCCCGCCCATGGTGGAGGCCGAGGCGGCCAACCGCGCCATCGCCATCGCCGACGTGCTGGGCGTGCCCATCTACGTGGTGCATGTGAGCTGCGCCGAAGCGGCGGAGGCCATCGCCCGCGCCCGCGCCCGGGGCCAGCGCGTGTTCGGCGAAGTGCTGGCCGGCCACCTGCTGATCGACGACAGCGTGTACCGCGACCCGGACTTCGCCACCGCCGCCGCCCACGTGATGAGCCCGCCGTTCCGCCCCCGCTCGGGTGGCCACCAGGAGGCGCTGTGGCGCGGCCTGCAATCGGGCCAGTTGCACACCACGGCCACCGACCACTGCACCTTCTGCGCTGCGCAGAAAGCCATGGGCCGCGACAACTTCGCCAAGATCCCCAACGGCACCGGCGGCGTGGAAGAGCGCATGGCCGCCATCTGGGACGGCGGCGTGAACACCGGGCGGCTCACGCCCTCGGAGTTCGTCGCCATCACCTCCACCAATGCGGCCAAACTCTTCAACATCTACCCGCGCAAAGGCTTCGTCGGCGCCGGGGCCGATGCCGACCTGGTGCTCTGGGACCCGCAAGGCACGAAGACGTTTTCCGCGAAGACGCAGCACAGCAAGGGCGACTTCAACATCTTCGAGGGCCGCACCGTGCGCGGCATTCCCAGCCACACCATCAGCCAGGGGCGCGTGGTGTTCGCCAACGGCGACCTGCGCGCCGAGCCGGGCCGGGGCCGCTACATCAAGCGCCCCGCGTTCGGCCCCCAGTTCCAGGCCGTGCAAAAGCGCGCGCAGGACCTCGCCCCCACGGCGGTCGCCCGCTGACGGCCGCCCACGCATCCGGAGAACACCATGGACACGACCACCCGAACCGACATCAGCCACCTGCGCGTCAACGGCGAGCGCCTGTGGGATTCCCTCATGGAACTGGCGCAGATCGGTGCCACGCCCAAGGGCGGCGTCTGTCGCCTCACCCTCACCGACCTGGACAAGCAGGGCCGCGACCTCGTCACCCGCTGGGCGCGCGAGGCCGGCATGACCGTCACCATCGACCAGATCGGCAACGGCTTCATGCGCCGCCCGGGGCGCAATAACAAGCTTCCGCCCATCATGACGGGCAGCCACATCGACACCCAGCCCACGGGCGGCAAGTTCGACGGCAACTACGGCGTGCTGGCCGGCATCGAGGTGGTGCGCACGCTGAACGACCACGGCATCGAGACCGAGGCGCCGATCGAGGTGGCCTTCTGGACCAACGAGGAAGGCAGCCGCTTTGTACCCGTGATGATGGGCTCGGGCGTGTTCGCCAAGGCTTTCACCCTGGAGCATGCCTACGCCGCCACCGATACCGAAGGCAAGACGGTGAAGGGCGAGCTCGAGCGCATCGGCTACGTGGGCGATCAGGTGCCCGGCGACCACCCCATCGGTGCGTATTTCGAGACCCACATCGAGCAGGGGCCCGTGCTGGAGGACCACGGCAAGACCATCGGCGTGGTGACGGGCGTGCTCGGCATCCGCTGGTACGACTGCACCGTGACCGGCATGGAGGCCCATGCCGGCCCCACGCCCATGGCCCTTCGCAAGGATGCGCTGCAGGTTGCCACGCGCCTCATGCAGGAGGTGGTGGCTTGCGCGCACCGCCACCCGCCGCACGGTCGCGGCACGGTGGGCATGGTGCAGGTGCATCCCAACAGCCGCAACGTGATCCCCGGCCAGGTCAAGTTCAGCATCGACCTGCGCAACGCCACCGACGCCGATTGCGAAAGCATGGACCGGGACATCCGCGACGTGGCCGCCCGCCTCAGCGCCGAAACCGGCCTGCCGATCCAGATCGACCTGGTGTCCAGCTACCCCGCGCAGGTGTTCCACCCCGACTGCGTGGACGCGGTGGGCCGGGCGGCCGCCAGCCTGGGCTACAGCCACATGCCAGCCGTGTCGGGCGCGGGGCACGATGCGGTCTACATGGCGCGCCTGGCACCTGCGGGCATGGTCTTCATTCCGTGCAAGGACGGCATCAGCCACAACGAGATCGAAGACGCCCAACCCGAGCACATCACCGCTGGCTGCAACGTGCTGCTGCATGCCATGCTGGAACGCGCCGGCACCTGAATGGTGCGTGGCTGGGGCGGCGGCCTGCCGCCGTGTTACAGCAACCCTCCCCCGGTGGGGTTGTGGCAGGCCCCCGCAGCGCATAACGTTCAACGCTTTGCTTGAAGCCATGCCTTCCATGACGACACTGAACCAGCCCGCTGGGCGCGCTGCCTCCGCCTGCTTTCCTTCCACCCCCGCCCGCGCGACCCTCGTGGCCGCCACCGTGGTGGCCGCGCTGGCCCTGGCCGGCTGCGAGACCACCAACATGCGCATGGGCAGCCCCGATGCCAAGACCGTGGCCACGGGCAGCGCGGCCGGCGGTGCCACCGAAGGCGCCAGCAGCGAGCTGGAACGCTGCGAATCGCCACTGGGCACCGTCTCGCTGATCGAGAACCAGCAGGCCGGCTGGTACACCATCCTGCGCAACGAATACCGCCTGCCGCCCACGGCCAACCTGCTGCGCCTGCTGGTCCAGCAGTCCAACTGCTTCGTCGTGATCGAGCGCGGCGCGGCCGGCATGACGGCCATGGACCGCGAGCGCGCCATCATGCAGTCGGGCGAAATGCGCGGCGGCAGCAACTTCGGCAAGGGCCAGATGGTCGCCTCCGACTACGGCCTGTCCCCGGAAATCGTGTTCAACAACGACAACGCCGGCGGGGCCTCCGCATCGCTGGGCGGCCTGGTGGGTGGGCGCGCGGGCGGCTTGCTGGCGGCGCTGGGCGGCAGCTTGAACACCAAGGAAGCGAGCGCATTGCTCACCCTCATCGACCACCGCTCCGGCGTGCAGGTCGCTGCCTCCGAAGGCAGCGCCTCCAAGACCGATTTCGGCGCCGTGGGCCAGCTGTTCGGCGGCTCGGGCGGAGCACGCCTGGGCGGCTACAGCAACACGGCCGAAGGCAAGGTGATCGCCGCGGCCTTCATGGACGCCTTCAACCAGATGGTGCGTTCGCTGCGCAGCTATAAGGCCCAGTCGGTCAAGGGCCAGGGCCTGGGCGGCGGCGGGCGCCTGGGGGTGGATGGCGGCGCCGCGCCGTCGCAGACCTCGGCGCCGCGCGCGCAGCCCGTGTCGGCGGCCACCGGCGGCCTGTCGCTGCGCGATGCGCAGGCCAAGCTGAACGCCCTGGGGCACGACACCGGCACGCCCGACGGTGCCATGGGCGCCAAGACGGCGGCCGCCCTGCGTGCCTTCCAGAAGGAGCGCGGCCTGCCCATCACCGGCCGGCTCGACGCCGCCACTGCGGCCCAGTTGAGCCAGTAACGTCTGCCGGACGGCTGCCGGCTTCGAGTCGGTCGTCCGCGCCCGCTGGGGGCGGGCGGCCAGTCACTAGCCGGCGCCGTGCGCGCCGGTCAGGTTCAGGAAGTGGTCCAGCATGTGGAAGTGGTCCTCGAAGAAGGCCTCTTCCATGGCCGCCAGGTCCGCGACCGGTATCCACTGCACCTGCATGGCGTCGTCATCGGCCTGCACGGCAGGGAAGGGCGCATCGCCCAGGTCGAAGTAGTGGGCGTGCGTGATGGTGCGCCCGCGCTGGCTGCGGTCGGGATGGTCGAAGACGGCCGTGGCGCGCAGTGCGCGGCGCAGGGTGGCGTCGGGCACGTCGCAGTGCGTCTCTTCGGCCAGCTCGCGCAGGCACGACTGCCACAGCGTCTCGCGCTGCTCGATGAAGCCGCCCGGCATGGCCAGCTGGCCCCTGCCCGGGGCGTGCGCGCGGCGGATGACGAGCACGTGGTCCTGGCAGCGCAGCACCGCGTCCACCGTCACGAACACCGGCGGGTAAGGCGCCTGCGCCCACGATTCGCGGTAGCTGCGCAGCACGCGCCATTCTTCCTGCAGCGCCGCGTAGTGCGGCTGCCGGGCGAACACGTCCAAAAATTCGAGCGTACTGGCCGGCATCTGGTCGGCCAGGGGGCCGAGCGCCGTCAGCACGCCCTGCGGCGCTGCGCCGAAGTACGCGTCGCGGATGGCGGTGGCATCGATGGTGCCCTGCCGGTCCATGGGGATCAGCGACCAGCCGGGGAAGGCGTCCAGGTAGCTGCTGGTCGCGTCCTTGAAATGGCCGACCAGGCCGATGCGCGCATCGGGCAGCACGTGCGTGGACACGGCGCGCAGCACCGCCGCCACCCACAGGGCCTCGTTGTAGTGATCGCGCACGGGCAGCACGGTCAGCCGGGCCCGGTCGGCCTCGGGCAGGGCATTGCGTAGCATGGCTTCGCGCTCGGCCCAGGTGAACGGGTTCTTGGGCGATCGGGCCTGCCAGGCCGAGCCCATGACCACGATCACGTTGTTGGCGCTGTCCAGCGCGCGCTGCAAAAGGGCCAGGTGGCCGTTGTGGACGGGCTCGAAGCGGCCGATGTAGATGGCGGTGTCGTACATGTGTGTTCCGGTTGGGCGCCCCGCGCCGTGAGCGGCGCCGTCGGGGCTGCTGGGAATGTAGCCGGGCGGGCCGGGGCGGGGGGCGGGCGCGGCGAATGCGCCGACCGCTCCGCATGGGTCGCTACGCGGCCGGATTCATCGATTTGCTATAAAAATAGTAGCGATATGCCCTAGTAATGATTGTGCTGGAGGCATTTTTGATGCAAACCTCTCCGTGGCGCAGGCCACCGCCTCACACATACCGGGCGGCGATCGGCATCTGCCGCCCGGTGCCGAAGGCCTTGGCCCGCACGCGCACGATGGGCGGGGCTTGGCGCCGCTTGTATTCGCTGCGCGCCACCAGCATGCGCACGCGGTGCGCCAGGGCCCGGCCGTCCGCGCTGGCCTGCAGCTGGCGCGCGAAGTCCTGCGCGTTGGCGTATTCGGTGCGCGACAGGCCCTCGCCTTCGATGAGCAGCTTGAGGATCTCGTCCAGCACGGGGTAGGGCGGCAGGCTGTCGTCGTCCTTCTGGCCGGGCGCGAGCTCGGCCGAGGGCGGCTTGTCGATGATGGCCTGGGGAATGATCTCGCGCCCCGCGTTCTCGTTCACGTGGCGCGACAGCTCGAACACCTCGGTCTTGTACAGGTCGCCCAGCAGGCCCAGGCCGCCGTTGGTGTCGCCGTACAGCGTGCAGTAGCCCACCGAGATTTCCGATTTGTTGCCGGTGGTGAGCAGCAGGTGGCCGAAGGCGTTGGAAAACTCCATCAGCGTCGTGCCGCGGATGCGCGCCTGCACGTTCTCCAGCGGCAGGCCGCGCAGCGGCTGCCCGAAGCTCGTTTCGAACTGCGCGGAAAAGCCCGCCACCAGGTCCGCGATGGGGTGGGTGTGCAGCACCACGCCCAGGTTGTGGCACAGCTGAACCGAATCGTCCACCGAGCCGCTGGACGAAAACCGCGAGGGCATGGTGATGCCCACCACGTTCTCCGGCCCCAGCGCTTCGACCGCCAGCGCCAGCGTGAGTGCGCTGTCGATGCCGCCCGAGCTGCCCACCACCGCCTGCGTGAACCCGCAGCGGCGTGCGTAGTCCCTCAGGCCCAGCACGATCTGCTGGCGGTAGAACGCCATGGTGGGCAGGCCCTCGCGCGGCACGGGCGGCAGGTCGGTGCCGTCCAGCCGGGCGAAGTGGCCGTTGTCCAGCAGCTGCACGGTGGACACGTCCTCCTCGAAGCGGCGCGACTCGAAGACCACGCCGTCCTCGGGCTCGACCGCGAAGGAGGCGCCGTCATAGACCAGCTGGTCGTGCCCGCCGACCTGGTTCACGTAGACGATGGGCAGGCCGTGCCGGCGCGCCGCATCGCCGAACACCTGGTGGCGCAGCTCGCGCTTGCCGATGTGGCTGGGGCTGGCGTTGATGCTCACCACCAGGTCGGGCGCGGCATCGGCCATGCGCTGGAAGGGGTTGGTCTGGTAGTCGGCGCCGCTGTCGTTCCAGCCGTCCTCGCACACGATGAACCCCACCTGCGAGGTGCCGATGCGCAGCACCTTGGCCACGTCCGGGCCGGGCTCGAAATGGCGACGCTCGTCGAAGACGTTGTAGGTGGGCAGCAGCTGCTTGGCATACGACAGCCGCACCTCGCCCGCCCGCAGCACCCGCAGCGCGTTCAGCAGCCGCTTGCCCGGCCCCGGTGTGCGCACCGGCATGCCGACCACCCAGTGCAGCGCAGGCAGGCCGGCCGATGCCTCGCACAGCCGGGCCAGGCCCGCGTCCAGGCGTTCGAGAAAGGCGGGCTCCTCCAGCAGGTCGCCCGGGTAGTAGCCGCACAGCGACAACTCGGAGAACACCACGAGTTCGGACTGCGCGGCCGCGGCCTCCTGCGCCGCCGCGATCATGCGCTCGACGTTGCCTTCGATGTCGCCCACGGTGAGGTTGAGTTGGGCCAGGGTGATGCGGAGCATGGGGTCTTTCCTTTCTGTCTTTCTTCTTCAAGCGGCGATGGTTCGGTGGCGGGGCGGCGGCGTGCCGCGGTGCCTCATGGCGGTGGCACGTTGAACACCTGCCGCAGGTAGGCCAGGTAGGTTTCGTCGTCGCACAGCGTCTTGCCCGGGCTGTCCGAGAGCTTGGCCACCGGCTGGCCGTTGGCGTGGGTGATCTTCATCACGATGTTGAGCGGCGCCACGCCCATGTCGTTGGTGAGCTGCGTGCCGATGCCGAAGCCCAGTTGCACCCGGTCGCTGAAATGGCGGTGCAGCGACAGCGCCTTGTCCACGTTCAGTCCGTCGGAGAACACGAGCCGCTTGGTGTGCGCGTCGATGCGCAGGCGGGCGTAGTGCGCCAGCGCCTTCTCGCCCCAGGCCACCGGGTCGCCCGAATCGTGGCGCAGGCCGTCGAACAGCTTGGCGAAGTACAGGTCGAAGTCGGCCAGGAAGGCGTCCATGCCCACCGTATCGGTCAGCGCGATCCCGAGGTCGCCCCGGTACTCCTGCACCCAGTCCTCTAGCGCCGCTTTTTGAAAGTCGCGCAGCCGTACGCCCAGGGCCTGGTAGGTCTGCAAATACTCGTGCGCCATGGTGCCGATGGGCACCAGGTTCAGGTCGCGCGCCAGCATCACGTTGGAGGTGCCCTTGAACCACTGCGGCGCCTGCTGTGCGAAGGCTTGCACCACCTCGCGCTGCCACGCGCCGCTGTAGCGCCGGCGCAGCCCGAAGTCGAACATCTCGAACGGGTGCGTGCGCTCGGACTCGCCCGAGAGCGCCTGCACGTGCGCGATCTTGTCCGCCAGCCGGCGGCGTCCTTCGGCCAGCGCCGCGGCCGGGTCGAAGCGGCGGAAATACAGCTCGTTCACGATCGCCAGCACGAAGATCTCGAACCCCATCACATGCACCTGCGGGCCGCGCGCCACGATGTGCAGGTCGCCGCCCTCGGCCCGTGCCTCGATGAACGCGCGCTGGAACTGGAACAGGCGCAGAAAGTCCACGAAGTCGCTTTTGATGAAGCGCAGGCCGGCCAGGTAGTCCAGCTCACCGGGGGAAAACCGCAGCGTGCACAGCGCGTCCAGCGCCGCGTTCACTTCGCCGAGCAGCTCGGCCAGCGGATAGGCCGGCCGGTTGCGGCAGACGAAGCGGTATTCGGCCTGCGTCTGCGGGTGGCTGTGCAGCAGCGCCTGCCACATCGTGAATTTGTAGAGGTCGGTATCGAGCAGGCTGGTGATGACGGGTTGCATGGCGTTTGCTATGTTTTTAGGAAGGGATGCCGGGAGCGAACCTGCGCTAGAGGCGGATTTCATCGCTGCGCGCCAGTTGCGCTCCCTGGGCCTGCAGGGCGTCCAGAAAGTCCTGCTGCTGCGCCCCGAAACCGGCCACGGGCGCCATGCAGTCGGTCAGCAGCACGAGGCGGTCCGCCCGCCAGCCCGGCTGCAGCCGGGGCAGGTGCTGCACGATGTGCTCGGTGGTGGCGCGCACGCAGTGGCTGCCGGCCTCGCCCGCAACGACGAGGCGGTCCGCCGTCCCCAGGGCGTGGAGCAGCCGGGTGTTGAGCAAGGTGGCGGGGTCGTCGGCATCGGGCACCTCGGCCTCGATGGCGCTGTAGTGCTCGGTCCAGGGGTTGGTGCCCTTGAACACGGGGTGCACCGCGCGCTGGCGCTGTGCCTGCCACGCGCCGCAGGCGGCCAGCACGTCGGCATGCACGCCGTGGCCCCAGCTGCCGATCTCGCAGTGCACCGGCCACACCATCAGCGTGTAGCGCCCTTGCGCCTCCAGCGCGTCCAGGTAGGCCAGCACGCGGGGCAGGGCTGCGGCATCGCGCGGGGCGAACGCGCCGGCGCGCACCTGCGCCGCGGTGATGGTCGTGAACGGGGCGACCTCGCCGCCATCGCCCTGGCGCCAGAACGAGGGGTGCGCCACGTCGTAGCGCTGGTGCGAGTCGAGCGTGACGGTGATCGCCTCCAGCGCCTGGCCCTGGCGCCGGATGAAGGCGGCCAGGCGCTGCATGTCGGCATGGGCGCCGGGCACGGGCAAGGCGGGGGCGATGGACTGGCCGGTGAGCGGGTGCGCCGGCTGCCACTCGGTGGGCAGGTCGCAGAAATCGTTCTGTGGGTCGATCACCAGCAGCTGGGTCGTCAAGGGGCGGTTCATGGATCGGGTCATGGTGCAAGGTCCTCGGGGCAATGGGTGCAGTCTATTCCTGTTAGTTTGATTTTGCAACTAAGTGGACCGAAAGGCATTGTCAGGAAATGAAAAACCGGTCGACGTGACTGGATGGGTGGCATCGGCATTCCGGGAGTGGTAGGCTCGTTCGTCCAATCCTGCACATAACCATCCCCTCGATGTCCTCCGCCGCTTCGCCCACCGTCATCTGCACCGTGGATACCGTGCTGCTCACGCTGCAGGATGGCGCCCTCCACGCGCTGCTCGTGCGCCGCGACAAGGCCCCCTATGCCGGCGCGTGGGCTTTGCCGGGGGGCTACATCCATGCGCAGGACGATGCCGATGCCCAGGCCAGCGCCGCGCGCGTGCTGCGCGAGAAGGCCGGCCTGCAAAGCCCTTACCTGGAGCAGCTCGCCACGTTCTCGGGCCTGGCGCGCGACCCGCGGGGCTGGTCGCTGGCGGTGGCCTATTGCGCGCTGGTGCCTGGCGAGGCGCTCCAGGGCATCCCGCCCCGGCAGGGAGTGAAGCTGGTGCCGGTCGATGCCTTGCCGCCCCTGCCGTTCGACCACCGCGCCATGGTGGATGCGGCGCTGGCGCGCGTGCGCAGCAAGAGCCTGTATTCCTCGATGCCCGTGCATTTGTGCGGCGACGCGTTCACCCTGCCGCAGTTGCAGGCGGTGTACGAGGCGGTGCTGGGCGAGCCGCTCAACAAGGTGAGCTTTCGCCGCAAGATGGACGAGCTGGACATGCTCGAACCCGTGCCCGGCCTGGTGCAGGGCGGTGCCCACCGGCCCGCGCAGATGTACCGCCTGCGCCCCGCGTTCCGCAAGGCCCTGGCACTGTCGTCCCGCGCGCTCTGAACAGAAAAAAGCCCCTTGCGGGGCTTGGGACGAACGGAGCAAGACGCATCTCAGGCGGCGACCGCCTTGGCTTCGTCGTAGGTTTGCAGGTACTGCTTCGCCAGTTCGGTCTTCTGCTTTTCGGTGAGCAGCTTGCCGGCCATCTGGAAGAACCGGTGTTCCTCTTCCTCCAGATGGTGCCGCACCTTCTCGCCCAGTTTTTTGGCCACCGCCAGCCAGGCGGAGCTGCCGGGGTCGGCGGCCTCCAGGTCTTCGACCAGTTCGTCCAGGGCATGGTGCTCCGCGATGGCGTGGCGCGACAGGTCGATGCCGGCATCGTGCTCCATGAGCGGCCGGTAGAAGTGGCGGTCTTCGGCCAGCTCATGGGCCGCCAGTTCTCGCTTGAGCTCGATGAACCGCTCGTGCCGCTCCGGGGTGTCGCCGCTGGTGGCCTCCACCTGGCGGACCATGTCGCGCTGCCGCTCGTGGCTTTCGCGCAGGGCTTCGAAGATGTTCATGCGCGCGGCCCCTTCACTTGAGTGCCTTGCGTGCCGCGCCGATGCCCAGCACGGCCAGCACAACGAACACCACGGCGATCACCAGGAAGATGAAGAACAGGATCTTCGCGATGCCGGCAGCGCCCGCGGCGACCCCGGTGAACCCCAGCGCGCCGGCGATGAGGGAAATGATGGCGAAAACGATGGCGTACTTCAGCATGGCAGAGCTCCTAGAAAAGTCAGTGCATGCACTGGATGGTGGATGCAAGGACGATAAGTGCCATGGAAGCGCCCCACCCGTCGGCCGGGGCGGGGCATGGGCGTAGGAGGGGGCCGATGCGGTGGGCGCCTGCCGTTCGCACGGCGGCATTGCCCCGCCGGCGGGCGCCGCCCTGGCGCCCTCAGGGGCTCAGCACCCGGCGGCCGCCCGCAGTGCAGCGGCCTTGTCGGTCTTTTGGCTCCGGCCGGCCCGGTGGGCCTTCGCATCGCTGTGCGATACGAGTCTTTGCCGAAGCCCGGCCCAACCACGCTGGTCGCGTGGCGGGCTTACAGCCCGGCAGCGGCACGCAGTGCCGCTGCTTTGTCCGTCTTCTCCCAGGTGAACTCGGGCTCTTCGCGGCCGAAGTGGCCGTAGGCGGCGGTCTTTTCGTAGATGGGGCGCAGCAGGTCGAGCATCTGGATGATCCCCTTGGGGCGCAGGTCGAAGTGCTCCTGCACCAGCTTGGCGATCTGGTCGTCCGGGATCACGCCCGTGCCTTCGGTGTACACCGTCACGTTCATGGGGCGGGCCACGCCGATGGCATAGGCCACCTGGATCTGGCACTGGCGCGCCAGGCCCGCGGCGACGATGTTCTTGGCCACGTAGCGCGCGGCGTAGGCGGCCGAGCGGTCCACCTTCGTCGGGTCCTTGCCGCTGAACGCGCCGCCGCCGTGGGGGCAGGCACCGCCGTAGGTGTCCACGATGATCTTGCGGCCGGTCAGGCCGCAATCGCCTTGCGGGCCGCCGATGACGAATCGGCCGGTGGGGTTGATCAGGTACTTGGTGTCCTGGAGCCACTCGCTGGGCAGCACGGGCTTGATGATCTCCTCGATGATGGCCTCGGTGAAGCTGGCCTTCATCTTGGTGGAGGTCTCGCTCTGGTCGGGGTGGTGCTGGGTGGAGAGCACCACGGTGTCGATGCTGTGGGGCTTGCCGTCCACGTAGCGCATCGTGACCTGGCTCTTGGCGTCGGGCCGCAGGAAGGGCAGGCGCCCGTCCTTGCGCAGCTGGGCCTGGCGCTCGACCAGGCGGTGGGCGTAGTAGATGGGCGCGGGCATCAGCTCGGGCGTCTCGTCGCAGGCGTAGCCGAACATCAGGCCCTGGTCGCCGGCGCCGGTGTTCAGGTGGTCGTCGCTCGCCTGGTCCACGCCCTGGGCGATGTCGTTGCTCTGCTTGTCATAGGCCACCAGCACCGCGCAGCCCTTGTAATCGATGCCGTAGTCGGTGTTGTCGTAGCCGATGCGCTTGATGGTGTCGCGCGCGATCTGGATGTAGTCCACGTGCGCGTTGGTGGTGATCTCGCCCGCCAGCACCACCAGCCCGGTGTTGGTGAGGGTCTCGGCCGCCACGCGGCTGCGGGGGTCCTGCTTGAAGATCGCGTCCAGAATCGCGTCGGAAATCTGGTCGGCGACCTTGTCGGGGTGGCCTTCCGAGACGGATTCGGAGGTGAAAAGGAAATCGTTCGCCATTTGAATAAACTCCTGTGTTCCGGCATTTTGGGCGTTGCCCTCAGCCTTGGGAGCTTTGGCGAACGCTTTAGCAGATTTGTTTTACGTCGCCCTGCAAGTTGCTCATTTAACTCAGCGACCGCGCCATTTTAATGCCAACCCTTTTCCGTTTCCTTTCCCGGCTTCCGCTCTGGCTCGCCCATGCCCTCGGCGCGGCCGCGGGCTGGCTGGTTTTCTGCCTCTCGCCCACCTACCGGCGGCGCTTTCGCGAGAACGCGGCGCGGGCCGGCTATTCGTTCGGACAGGTGCGTGCGGCCGTGGGCCACGCCGGCCGCATGGCGGCCGAACTGCCCCGCCTGTGGCTGCGCGAGCAGACGCCGTGCCGCATCGAGAACGCCGCCGCGGTCGAGCGTGCCTGGGGCGCGGGCAAGGGCATCGTCTTTCTCACGCCGCACCTGGGCTGCTTCGAGCTGTCGGTGCAGGCCGCGGCCCAGCGCTGGGCCGCCGAGCGCGGACCCATCACCATCCTGTACCGCCCCGCGCGCCAGCCCTGGCTGGCCGGCGTGATGGCCACCGCGCGCAACCGACCCGGCATCCGCGCGGTGCCCACGGCGCTGACGGGCGTGCGCCAGATGATCAAGGCGCTGCGCCGCGGCGAGGCCGTGGGCCTGCTGCCCGACCAAGTCCCGCCGCAGGGCCAGGGCGTGTGGTCGCCGTTCTTCGGCCGCGAGGCCTACACCATGACCCTGGCCGCGCGGCTGGCGCAGCAGACGGGCGCCGCCGTGGTGCTGGCGCGCTGCGAGCGGCTGGGCGCCGGCCGCGGCTATGTCTTGCATTTCGAGGAGTTGTCCGTGCCCCTGTCCGAAGACCTTGACGCGGCCGTGCTGCAGATCAACCAGGCGATGGAGCGCACCATCCGCCAGAGGCCCGACCAGTACCTGTGGGGCTATGCCCGCTACAAGCAGCCGCGGGCCGAAGCGCACGCCGCAGGGGCCGCGGCATGACGGGCCGCATGAACGTGTGGCTGATGGGCGTGCTGGCCCGCCTGCCGCTGCCGGTGCTGCGCGGCCTGGGCTGGGCGATCGGCCAGGTGCTGTACCGGCTGGCCGCGCCGCGCCGCAAGGTGGCGCTGCGCAATCTGGAGCTGTGCTTTCCCGATGCGTCCCCCGCCCAGCGGCGCGCCTGGGCCCGCGAGACCTTCGTGCGCTTTTGCCAGACCTGGCTGGACCGCAGCTGGCTGTGGATGGCGCCGCGCGCGGTGGTCGAAAAGCGGCTCACCATCCACGGCGCGCTGCACGAGCTGGACGGCGATGCGCCCACCATCATCTTCGCGCCGCATTTCCTCGGCATGGATGCGGCGGGCACGGCGCTCACCCTGCAGACCGACCGGGCCTTCACCTCGATCTTTACGCCGCACCCGGATCCGGCCGTGGACGCCTGGCTGTTCGCGGGCCGCCAGCGCTTCGGCAACGTGCGCATGCTCAACCGGGGCGACGGCGTCAAGCCCATCCTGAGCGGGCTGCGCAAGGGCGGGCTGCTGTATTTGCTGCCGGACATGGACTTCGGCCCGAGCGAGTCGGTCTTCGTGCCGTTCTATGGCGTGCGCGCGGCGACGATCCCCTCGCTGTCGCGCTTCGCCCGCCTGGGCCGCGCCAAGGTCGTGCCGCTGGTGGGCCGCCTGACCCCCACCGGCTACAGCGCCGAGATGATGCCGGCGTGGGAGCACTTTCCCACCGACGACCTGGAGGCCGACACGGCCCGCATGAACCGCGAGCTGCAGCAGTGGATCGACACCATGCCGGGCCAGTACTACTGGGTGCACAAGCGCTTCAAGTCGCGCCCGGATGGCGAGCCTTCGGTGTACCAAAAATAAAAGCAGTTTCTAGCCGAATCGTTGCCACGCCGGCGGTTTGATTGCCTGTATTGCTATTGATTTTGTAGCGTTTGGGGCGTCAGGCTTTCGGTGATGGCCCGGATCACCGCCGCCGGCTGCTCGTGCACGATCCAGTGCGAGGCGCCCGGCACCTCGGTGCGGGTGAGCGAAGGCACCCACTGCGCGAGCCCCTGCAGCAGCCCGGGCAGCAGGGCCGGGTCGTCCAGGCCCCAGACCACGCGGGTGGGCACGTTCACGGTGAGCATCGAATCCGGCAGGGTGAGCGCGCCGGCGGCGGGATCGCCCTCGCGCGGCGGGCGCAGCGGGCTGGCGCGGTAGTAGTTGCACGGGCCCGTCAGGCCGGCGCCCCAGGTGGCGCGGTACTGGTCGCGCACCTTGGGGGTGAGCCACGCGGGCGCCGTGCCGTCGGCCCGGTCGAAAAAGCCGAACAGGCGCCGGAAGTCGTCGGCCGCAAGCAGCGCCTCGGCGTCCGGCCGGCAGAGAAAGTGCATGTACTGGCTGGCCGCCTGCTGGGCCGGGTTGTTCTGCAGCTCGCGCAGGAACGTGCCCGGGTGCGGCGAATTGACGATCACCAGCCGCTGCATCAGCTCAGGCCGCTGGTTGGCCAGGTTCCAGGCCACTGCGCCGCCCCAGTCGTGCGCGATCAGCGCGGCCAGGGGCTGCGAGTTGCCGCATTCGGCCGCGATCAGGGCCGTGATGTCCTGCACCAGGTGCTTGGCGCGGTAGGCGGCCACGTCCGGCGGGGCGCTCGATGGCGCGAAGCCGCGCAGCCAGGGCGCCACGCAGCGGTAGCCGCCGTGGGCCGGGTCGGCGAAGTGCTCCAGCAGCGCATCCCAGATGAAGGCGCCTTCGGGAAACCCGTGCAGGAACAGCAGCACCGGGCGGCCGCGCTCGCCGCGGGTGCGGCAGTGCAGCGTGGTGCCGTGGGGCAGGGCGTGCGCAATGGTGTCGATCATGGTGCTCTGCCTTGGATCGCAGCCCGCGCATGACCTGTCTGCGCGGGCGCCTAGTTGTCTTCCGAATCCTCGTCCAGGGGCGCCTCTTCGGTGCCGTCCTGCGCATCGGGCGACGGGCCGGCCACCGGATGGGACCACTGCCACAGCAGTTGCGCCACCTCGTCCACCCCTTGCTTCTTGAGGGCCGAGAACATCTTGACCTCGCCGCCGCCGGCCTGCAGTCGCGTGATGGACAGCACCTTGGCCTGTTCGGCGCGGGTGAGCTTGTCGGCCTTGGTGAGCAGCACCAGGAATTTCAGGCCCGATTCGACGCGCGGGCGCACGGCCTCCAGCAGTGCCTCGTCCAGCTCGGTCAGGCCCAGGCGCGGGTCGCACAGCAGCACGATGCCGGTCAGGCTCTGGCGGGTGACCAGGTAGCTCAGCATCACCTGCTGCCAGCGGATCTTGTCCGAGCGCGACACGGCGGCGTAGCCGTAGCCGGGCAGGTCGGCCAGCACGGCGTCGGTCACGCCCTGCTTGCCCAGCGAGAACAAATTGATGTGCTGCGTGCGACCGGGCTTCTTGGAGGCGAAGGCCAGCTGCTTTTGCTGCGTGAGCGTGTTGATGCAGGTGGACTTTCCGGCATTGGAGCGGCCGACGAAGGCGATCTCGGGCACCTCGATGGGGGGCAGGTGGTGCAGTTGCGCCGCCGTCGTCAGGAACCGCGTGGTGTGCATCCACCCCATGGCGACTTTGGCGTCCGGTGCGGGCGGGAGGGAGCCAGCAACTGGCGCATGTGATGTAGTCGTCATAACGGGGGTTACCAAGGATAGAGGGCCAGGGGGTCGCATTGTAGAATCGCGCCGTTTTGCGCCCATAACACAAGAACCCTCGATATGAAGAAATTGCTTGCTCCCATGCTGATGGCTGCCGTGCTGGCAGTTGCTGCTTTCCCGGCTTTTTCTCAGGGGGCCGCCCCCGCTGCCGCGGCGCAAAAACCCGCCAAGCCGGATCTGGCCAAGGGTGAGGCCACCTTCACGGCCGTGTGCGTTGCCTGCCACGCGGCCGACGGCAACTCCGCCATCGCCATCAACCCCAAGCTGGCCCAGCAGCACCCCGAATACCTCGTCAAGCAGTTGCAGGAGTTCAAGTCCGGCAAGCGCAACAACCCCGTCATGAAGGGCTTCGCCTCGGCCCTGTCCGATGACGACATGCGCAACATCGCCTGGTGGGTGGCGTCCAAGCAGGCCAAGCCGGGCTTCGCCAAGGACAAGGAACTCGTCGCCCTGGGCGAGCGCATCTACCGCGGCGGCATCGCCGACCGCAACATCGCCGCCTGCGCCGGCTGCCACAGTCCCAACGGCGCGGGCATTCCGGTGCAGTACCCCCGCCTGTCGGGCCAGCACGCCGACTACACCGCCGCGCAGCTCGTCGCCTTCCGCGACGGCGTGCGCAGCAACAGCCTGCAGATGACGCAGGTCGCCGCCAAGCTCAACGACCGCGAGATCAAGGCCGTCGCCGACTACATCGCTGGCCTGCGTTGACCTGGGTCAATCCCCCGGGCCGGCCACCGTGCCGCGCCCCTGAACCAACCGCCGATAATCACACCCAAGACGGGCGGGTCCATCTGAACGGATGGCCCGCCCTTTTGTCTTTCGTCCATGTCTGAAACCACCCACGGCATCCGCATCCACACCCGCTCGCAGGCCATGCGCGCGGCGGTGGAACTGCTGTCGTCCATGCGCTTCGCGATCTCGCTGCTGACGGTGATCTGCATCGCCTCGGTGATCGGCACGGTGCTCAAGCAGCACGAACCCGCCGCCAACTACGTGAACCAGTTCGGGCCGTTCTGGGCCGAGCTGTTCATGGCGCTCAAGCTCAACGCGGTGTACAGCGCGTGGTGGTTCCTGCTGATCCTGGCGTTCCTGGTGGCGAGCACCTCGCTGTGCATCGCGCGCAACGGCCCGCGCTACCTGGCCGACGTGCGCAACTACAAGGAAAACGTTCGCGAGCAAAGCCTGGAGGCCTTCGGGCTGCGGGCCAAAGGGCCGCTGCCCGGCGAAACCCCCGAGGCCGCCGCGCGCCGCATCGGCGACATGCTGGCCGGCGGCGGCTGGAAGGTGCGGCTGCAGCAGCGCACCACGCCGGCCGGGCCTGGAACGGGCTGGATGGTGGCGGCCAAGGCGGGTGCGGCCAACAAGATCGGCTACATCGCGGCGCACAGCGCCATCGTGCTGGTGTGCGTGGGCGGCCTGCTGGACGGCGACTTGGTCGTGCGCGCGCAGATGTGGCTGGGCGGCAAGACGCCGTACAACGGCGGCGGATTGATCTCCGAGGTCCGGCCCGAGCACCGCCTGTCCGAGCGCAACCCGACCTTCCGCGGCAATCTGCTGGTGGCCGAGGGCACGCAGTCGAGCACCGCCATCCTGAACCAGTCCGACGGCGTGCTGCTGCAGGAGCTGCCCTTCGCCATCGAGCTCAAGAAGTTCATCGTCGAGCACTACTCCACCGGCATGCCCAAGCTCTTCGCGAGCGAGATCGTCATCCACGACAAGGCCACGGGCGAGGCCACGCCCGCGCGCGTGGAGGTCAACCACCCGGCGAGCTACCGCGGCATCGAGATCTACCAGTCGAGCTTCGACGACGGCGGCTCGCGCCTGCAGCTGCGCGCGGTGCCGCTTGCGCCCGGCATAGCACCCTTCGACGTGGAGGGCGTGGTGGGCAGTTCCACGCCGCTCACCGCCAGCGCCGCGGGCCAGCCGTTCACGCTGGAGTTCACCGCGCTGCGCACCATCAACGTCGAGAACTTCACCGACACCGGCGCCGTCACCTCCGGCGCGGACGTGCGCAAGGTGGACCTGCGCCAGGCCATCGAGGCGCGCCTGGGCGCGGGCAACAAGACCGTGACCCGCAAGGAGCTGCGCAACATCGGCCCCAGCGTGAGCTACAAGCTGCGCGACGCGGCGGGCCAGGCGCGCGAATTCCACAACTACATGCTGCCGCTGGACGCGGGCGACGGGCAGCCCGTCTTCCTGCTCGGCGTGCGCGACACGCCGTCCGAGCCGTTTCGCTTCCTGCGCATTCCGGTGGACGACCAGGGCAGCATGCAGGGCTTCGTGCGCATGCGCGTGGCGCTGGCCGATCCGGCGCTGCGCGAGCAGGCGGTGCGCCGGTATGTGGCCAAGGCGGTGGACCCCGCGCGCCCCGAGCTGGCCGAGCAGCTGGCGCAGTCGACCGTGCGCGCCTTGTCGCTCTTTGCCGGGGCGGACGCCGGCGCGGCAGGCGCCACCCCGGGCAAGGGCGGTGCGCCGGGCCGCGGCGGCCTGCAGGCGATCTCGGACTTCATGGAGGCCAACGTGCCGCCGGCCGAACGCGAGCGGGCGGGCGAGGTGCTGATCCGCATCCTGAACGGCGCGCTGTTCGAGCTGGCCCAGCTCACGCGCGAGCGTGCGGGCCTCAAACCCCTGGCGCAGAGCGATGCCACCCAGGCGTTCATGACGCAGGCGGTGCTGTCGCTCAGCGACGCGCAGGCCTACCCCGTGCCCCTGGCGTTCGAGCTCAAGGACTTCACCCAGGTGCAGGCGAGTGTCTTCCAGGTGGCCCGCGCGCCGGGCAAGAACATCGTGTACCTTGGCTGCGCGCTGCTGATCATCGGCGTGTTTTCGATGCTCTACGTGCGCGAACGGCGCCTGTGGGTGTGGCTGGTGCCCCAGGACGGGGGCGCCCAGGCCACCATGGCGCTGTCGAGCAACCGCAAGACCCTGGACGGCGACCGCGAGTTCGCCCGGCTCACCGACAAACTCATCGGGGCGCGGCCCCACGGAGACACCGCATGAACACCGCCGCCACGGACACTGCCCGCGATCGCACGAATCGCGCCGACCGCACCATCACCCTGAACGAGGGGTTCCTGGTCCGGCGCAATGCCTTCGACTGGGTCTTCGCTGCGTTGGTCGCGGCGGGCGGGCTGTTCGCGCTGCAGCGCTACGGCGCGTTCATGGATGTCTACGAAAAAGGCATCCTGCTGGGCGCCATTCCCTGCACCGTGTGGCTGGGCTGGTTCTGGCGGCCGCTGCGGGTGCTGATGGTCGTGGTGGCCGCCTTCGCCCTGGCGGCCATCGGCCTGTACCAGCAGGACGGCGCTGGCAGCCTGGCGCGCGCCGACACGGTGTTCGGCCTCAAGTATTTCCTGTCCAGCCAGTCGGCCATCCTGTGGATGAGCATGCTGTTCTTCATGAGCACGGCGTTCTACTGGATCGGCATGTTCTCCCGCGGCGAGGGCCGCACCCTGTCGCTGCTGGGCTCGCGCCTGGCGTGGGTGGGCATCGGCATGGCGCTCATCGGCACGCTGGTGCGCTGGTACGAGAGCTACCTCATCGGCGCCGACGTGGGCCACATCCCGGTGAGCAACCTGTACGAGGTGTTCGTGCTGTTTTGCTGGATGACCGCGGCCTTCTACCTCTATTACGAGGCGCAGTACGAGACCCGCGCGCTGGGCGGCTTCGTCATGCTGGTGGTCAGCGCCGCCGTGGGCTTTTTGCTCTGGTACACCGTGGTGCGCGAGGCGCACGAGATCCAGCCCCTGGTGCCGGCACTGAAGAGCTGGTGGATGAAGCTGCACGTGCCCGCCAACTTCATCGGCTACGGCACCTTCGCGCTGTCGGCCATGGTGGCGTTCGCCTACCTCGTCAAGCAGCAGGCCGGCGAGACGCGCTGGTACAAGCTCGCGCCCCTGTGGCTGCTGGGCGTGGTGCTGTGCTTCGAGCCCATCGTGTTCCGCCAGGGCGCCACCGAGAACGGCGGCGCCTACTGGATGGTGTATTTCGGCGTGTCGGCGTTCATCGTGGCGGGCATCCTGCTCGGGCGCCGGCGCATCGCGGCCCGTCTACCGTCGTTCGAGGTGCTGGACGATGTCATGTACAAGGCCATCGCCGTGGGCTTCGCCTTTTTCACCATCGCCACGGTGCTGGGCGCGCTCTGGGCGGCCGAGGCCTGGGGCGGCTACTGGAGCTGGGACCCCAAGGAGACTTGGGCGCTGATCGTGTGGCTCAACTACGCGGCCTGGCTGCACATGCGACTGATGAAGGGCCTGCGCGGCACCGTGTCCGCCTGGTGGGCGCTGGTGGGGCTGGGTGTGACCACATTCGCCTTCCTGGGCGTGAACATGTGGCTGTCGGGGCTGCACAGCTACGGAACGTTGTAGCCCACAATGAATCCTTTCGGGGCCGGTGCGCGTATAACCGGCATCGTCCCCCCGAACCACAAGGATTCCCCATGCCGATTCCCCGCAGAGACAACGGCTTCATCCACGCCGCCAGCAGCGAAATCACCCCCCGCGCCGTCTACGAAGGCCGGCGCGACCTCATCAAGCTCATGGCCGGCGGCGCTGCCGGGGCGGCCCTGGCCACCTGGGCCGCGCGCGATGCCGGCGCCCAGGCCACGCGTCCGGGCAAACTGGCGGCCCTGGCCGGCGGCAAATCGGCGGTGGCGGGCGCCAACACCATGGAAAAGGTGACCGACTACAAGGACGCCAGCACCTACAACAACTACTACGAGTTCGGCGTGGACAAGGCCGACCCGGCCCGCAACGCCCACACCCTGAAGACCACGCCCTGGACGGTCGAGGTCGAGGGGCTGGTCAACAAGCCGGGCAAGTTCGGCATCGAGGACCTCATCAAGCTCAGCGCCCAGGAAGAGCGCATCTACCGCCTGCGCTGCGTCGAGGGCTGGTCCATGGTGATTCCGTGGGTGGGCTACTCGCTGGCCGAGCTGCTCAAGCGCGTGGAGCCGCAGGGCAGTGCCAAGTACGTGGAGTTCGTCACGCTGGCCGACAAGAAGACCATGCCCTTCGTCGGCTCCGCCGTGCTCGACTGGCCCTACACCGAGGGGCTGCGCATGGACGAGGCCATGCACCCGCTCACGCTGC
Source organism: Acidovorax sp. SUPP950 (assembly GCF_030158935.1). Classification (NCBI taxonomy): domain Bacteria; kingdom Pseudomonadati; phylum Pseudomonadota; class Betaproteobacteria; order Burkholderiales; family Comamonadaceae; genus Acidovorax; species Acidovorax sp. SUPP950. The sequence continues at coordinate 483,851 of NZ_BQXE01000002.1, forward strand.
TCACCTTCGGCATGTACGGCGAGGTGCTGCCCAACCAGAACGGCGCGCCGGTGCGGCTGGTGGTGCCCTGGAAGTACGGCTTCAAGAGTGCCAAGAGCATCGTCAAGATCCGCCTGACCGACAAGGAGCCGGGCACGGCCTGGAACAAGGCCGCCAAGCAGGAATACGGCTTTTATTCCAACGTGAACCCGAACGTGGACCACCCGCGCTGGAGCCAGGCCACCGAGCGGCGCATCGGCGAGGACGGCCTGTTCGCCAAGAAGCGCAAGACGCTGATGTTCAACGGCTACGAGGCCCAGGTGGCCTCGCTGTACGCCGGCATGGACCTGAAGAAGTTCTACTGACCCGCCCCGAGTCCGACATCCCGCCGCCAGCGCCTTCGAGGGCCGCCGCCATGAAAAAACTGCTGATGCATCCCGCCGCCAAGCCGGCGGTGTTCGCCCTGTGCCTGCTGCCGCTGGCGTGGCTGGTGTTCGGCGCCGCCACCGACCGGCTCGGCCCCAACCCGGCCGAGGCGCTGATCCGCGAGAGTGGCGACTGGGCGCTGCGGGCCCTGTGCCTGGCGCTGGCGGTGACGCCGCTGCGCGTCATCACGGGCACGCCGGCCCTGGCGCGCTTTCGGCGCATGCTGGGGCTGTTCGTGTATTTCTATGCGGTGTTGCACCTCATGGCCTACGCCTGGCTGGACATGGGCTTCGACTGGCCGGAGATCGTGTACGACATCGGCAAGCGGCCTTTCATCCTGGTGGGCACGCTGGCCGTCGTGCTGCTCACGCTGCTGGCGGCCACGTCGTTCAATCGCGCCATCCGCTGGCTGGGCGCCAAGCGCTGGCAGGCGCTGCACCGCATCGTCTATGCGGTCGCGGGGCTGGCGCTGCTGCACTTTTTCTGGATGCGCGCGGGCAAGAACAACTTCGCCGAGGTGGCGGTGTACGCGGCCATCCTGGGCACGCTGCTGGGCTGGCGCGTGTGGAAGCGCTACGCCCGGCGCCCGGTGGCCGCCCGCACGGCATGATGCTATTAAAATAATAGCAATATGCCCTAGTATTGATTGTGCTGGAGGCCTTTTTGGCTAGGATCGCCCCTGCACGGCGTGCAGGGCCGGACGCACCTGCCGGGTGGCCGGGTCGATGAAGGCCGTGGGGAACTGGTAGGCCCGGTCGTCGAACAGGTCGATGCCGCACATCAGGTTCTCGATCCAGTCGAAGAAATCGCCGATGGCCTTCGGCCCCATGATCGGCGCGCCGTGCTGGGGCACCAGCATGGCGATGTCCATCTGCCGCACCATGCGCACCCACAGCCGCAGGATCTTGTTGGACACCATGTAGCGGCGGTGGAACCCTTCCATGCGCGGAATGTGCGGCGCCAGATCGGTCACGGGCTCGCGCGCCTCGGTGCCCGAGGTCATCGACACGCCCAGGTCCCCCGTGAAGAGGATGCGGCTGACCGGGTCGTAGAAGTGGAAGTTGCCCTCGGAGTGCATGAAGTGCGCTGGCAGAAGCACCAGCTCGTGCCGCCCCAGCGGCAGGTGGCCGCCGCCGTCTGGCACGCCGATCACCCGGTTCTCCGTCTTGCCGACCTTGGTGAAATGCGGCGCGAAGCGCTCCCACACGCGCGAGATCACCAGCGTGGCTTTGGTGCTGGTCATCCAGCGGTCGAGCGAGGCGATGATGTCCGGGTCGGCATGCGAGGCGATCAGGTACGACAGCTTGTGCGGCGGGAAATGCTTGGACATTCCCATGAACAGCTCGTTGAAGGCGAGATTGCCGCCCGGGTCGATGATGGCGCCCGTGTCGCCGTCCACGATCAGGAATTGATTGGCCTGAACGGCCTGCCCGTCCTCCTCGATGAGGTCGGAGAACATCAGGCAGGCGTGGTGCTTGTCTCGGTACAGTTCCAGCGGTTCCAGGGCCATGGCATGCAGCATTCTTGAAAAATGCCAATGTAGGCCGCCCCCCGTGCCCAGGGCTTGATGCGAATCAAGCGTTGGCCAGTCAGCCCACCAGTTTCTCGTGGCGGAAGGTGTCGGCCGCCGATTCGCGCGCGCGGATCAGGTGGGCCTGCGTGCCATCCACCAGCACTTCGGCCGGGCGGGCGCGCGTGTTGTAGTTGCTGCCCATCGAGCTGCAGTACGCGCCGGCCGACAGCACGGCCAGGTAGTCGCCCGGCTGCACCGCCAGCGTGCGGTCGCGGCCGATCCAGTCGCCGCTCTCGCAGACCGGGCCCACCACGTCATACACCCCGGCCGCTGCGCCGGCCGCGGCCGCCTGCACCGGCACGATGGCGTGGAACGCCTGGTACATCGCGGGGCGCGGCAGGTCGTTCATGGCCGCATCGACGATGCAGAAGTTCTTCTGCTCGCCGGGCTTCACGTACAGCACCTCGGTCACGCACACCCCGGCATTGCCCACCAGCGAGCGGCCGGGCTCGATCATGAAATGGCGGTCGCCGAAGCCGCGCGCATCCAGCTTGGCCAGCAGCTTGGCCCACAGCGCATCGGCGGCCGGTGGCGTGTCGCCGTTGTAGTCGATGCCCAGGCCGCCGCCGAAGTCGATGTGGTGGATCGGAATGCCTGCGGCCTCGATCTCCTCGATCAGGTCGAGCAGTCGATCGGTTGCGTCGAGGTAGGGTGTCTCGTCGGTGATCTGCGAGCCGATGTGGAAGTCGATGCCGGCCACCTTCAGCCCCGGCAGCGACGCGGCGTGCTGGTAGGCCGCGACGATGCGCTCGTGTGCCACGCCGAACTTGTTGCCCTTGAGCCCGGTGGAAATGTAGGGATGCGTCTTCGGGTCCACATTGGGATTGACGCGGATGCTGATCGGCGCCTTCGTGCCGAAGGCCACGGCCACTTCGCTCAGCACGTCCAGTTCGGACTCGCTCTCGACGTTGAAGCAGCCGATGCCGGCCTGCAGGGCCTGCCGCATCTCGGCCCGTGTCTTGCCGACGCCGGAAAAGATGATCTTGCGCGGATCGCCGCCGGCGGTCAGCACGCGTTCCAGCTCGCCACCGGACACGATGTCGAAACCGCAGCCCTGGCGCGCGAAAAGCTGCAGTACCGCCAGCGACGAGTTCGCCTTCATGGCGTAGCAGATCTGCACCTGGCGGCCGGCAAAGCCGCGCTGGTAGGCGGCCAGCGCGTCCAGCATGGACGCTTGCGAATAGACGTACAGCGGCGTGCCGTGCTGCCGCGCCAGGTCGGCCAGGGGGAGTTGTTCGATGAACAGTGCGTCGCCGCGGTAGGCGATGTGGGGATGGCCGGGCAGGGCAGGCAAGGTCATGGAGTCGGGGAGGAAGCGGAACGGGAGGGGGCGGTGGGGACGATCGGCGCTGGCGTGGGCGTGTCGCGCATCGGGTCCAGCGTCTGGGGCAGGGTGGCCCGCTGGCTGGCAGCGGGGTCGGTGGGCAGGTACAGCGGGCCGCGCTGGCCGCAGCCCGACAGGGCCGCCGCACTCGCAGCAAGGGCAAGCGTCCTGACTAGAATTTGCGATGCTCTCAACATCCGCCGATTCTAATGACTGACCTCGAATTCCTGGACCACGCGGAAAAGCTCCTGCTCGCTGTCGAGCAAGGCTGCGATCGCATCAACGACACCTCGGACGCCGACCTGGACGCACAACGCTCCGGAGGCATGGTGACCATCGCGTTCCAGAACGGCAGCCAGATCGTCATCAACCTGCAAAAGCCGCTGCACGAAATCTGGCTGGCCGCGCAGTCCGGCGGCTACCACTACCGGTTCGACGGCCAGCGCTGGATGGACACCAAGGGGGCGGGCGAGTTCTTCGAAGCCCTGGACCGCAGCGCCAGCGAGCAGTCGGGACTGGCGCTGTCGTTCGCGCCCTGAGCGCCTTCGGTCTGTAACAAAAAAGCCCTTGCGCAATGGCCGCGCAAGGGCTTTTTTTGGCGGGACCGCGTGCCGGCGGTCCATGGGGTCAATTGCGGAACAGATCCAGGATCCGGTTGCGCTCCTCGGTCGGCGGGGGGGCCTGCGGCGGTGATCCGGGCACGGCGGCGGAGGCATCTTCCATGCCCACGCTGGCGACACCCGCGTTGCGGGCGAACTCCTCATAGAACCATTCTCCGCCCACGTTCACCACGCCGGGCGGCACGGTGGGCTCGGCCACCGGGACGCCCTTGAGCGCGCGCTCCATGAAGCTGATCCAGATCGGCAGGCTCAGCCCGCCGCCGGTTTCGCGGCTGCCCAGGTTGCGGGGCGTGTCGTAGCCGATCCAGGTCACTGCAGCCACCGTGGGCTGGAAACCGGCGAACCAGGCATCGACGGCATCGTTGGTCGTGCCGGTCTTGCCGTACAGGTCGGGGCGCTTGAGCGTGGCCTGTGCACGCGCCGCCGTGCCGGAGCGGGTGACTTCCTGCAGCAGGCTGTCCATCACGAAGGCGTTGCGCGCATCGATTGCACGGGGGTTGTCGGAGGTGGCCGGCGGCTGGAAGTCCGACAGGATGCGGCCCTTGTGGTCGGTGACGCGGCTGATCAGGTAGGGGTTCACGCGGTAGCCGCCGTTGGCGAACACCGAATAGGCCGACACCATCTGCATGGGCGTGACCGACCCCGCGCCCAGCGCCATGGTCAGGTAGGGCGGGTGCTTTTCGGCGTCGAAGCCGAATTTGGATACCCATTCCTGGCCGTTCTTGGGGCCGACAGCCTGCAGGACGCGGATGGACACCACGTTCTTGGAGCGCGCCAGCGCGGTGCGCAAGGTCATCGGGCCGTCGTACTTGCCGTCGTAGTTCTTGGGTTCCCAGGGCTGGCCGCCCGTGACGCCGGCGCTGAAGAACAGCGGGGCATCGTTCACCACGGTGGCCGGCGTGAAGCCTTTTTCCAGCGCGGCCGAGTAGATGAACGGCTTGAAGCTCGACCCTGGCTGGCGCCATGCCTGCGTCACATGGTTGAACTTGTTCTTGTCGAAATCGAAGCCGCCCACCAGGGCCTTGATCGCGCCGGTGCGCGGATCGACCGCCACCAGGGCGCCCTCGACTTCCGGCAGCTGGGTGATGTCCCAGGTCTTCTTGGGGGTCTGGATCACGCGGATCACGGCGCCGCGGCGAATCTTGACGTTCGGCGGCGCCTTGTCGCTCAGGCCCGACTGGGCCGGCTTCAGCCCGTCGCCGGTGATCTCGATCGGCTCGCCGCTGGCGCGCGCCGCCACGATCTTCTTGGGCGTCACCTCCAGCACCACCGCCGACATCACGTCCCCGTTGTCGGGATGCAGGGCGAGGGTGTCGTCGATCACGTCCTCGGCTTCCTGGGCATTGGTGGGCAGGGCCACGAACTTCTCGGGCCCGCGGTAGTGCTGGCGGCGTTCGTAATCCATGATGCCCTTGCGCAAGGCGACGTACGCGGCTTCCTGGTCGCCGGCATTGAGGGTCGTGTAGACGTTGAGGCCGCGGGTGTAGGCCTCGTTGCCGTATTGGGCGAAGATGAGCTGGCGGGCCATTTCTGCCACGTATTCGGCGTGGATGCGGGTGGAATCCGGGCCGGAGCGGATCTTCAGGTCCTCTTCCTTGGCGGCGGCGGCCTCCTGCGCGGTGATGAAACCGTTCTCCTGCATGCGGTCGATGATGTACAGCTGCCGGATGCGGGCGCGCTTGGGGTTGCTGATGGGGTTGTAGGCCGAGGGGGCCTTGGGCAGCCCGGCCAGCATGGCGGCCTCTGCGATGGAGATGTTCTGCAGGGGCTTGCCGAAATAAGCCTCCGAAGCTGCCGCAAAACCGTATGCCCTGTTTCCGAGATAAATCTGATTCATGTAGATCTCGAGAATCTGGTTCTTGGTCAGCAGGTGCTCCAATTTGAAGGTTAGTAATATTTCGTAAATTTTTCGGGTAAATGTTTTCTCGGATGACAAGTAAACGTTCCGGGCCACCTGCATCGTGATCGTCGAGGCACCCTGGCTCTTCACACGGCCCATGTTGGCCAGCGCTGCGCGCACCACGCCCTTGTAGTCCACGCCACCATGCTGGAAGAAGCGTGCGTCTTCGATGGCCAGCACCGCGTTGGTCATGACCTTGGGGATGTCCTGAATGGGAGTGAGGTTGCGCCGTTCCTCGCCGAACTCGCCCAGCAAAGCGCCTTCGACCGAGTAGACCCGCATTGGCAGCTTGGGCCGATAGTCCGCCAAGTCCGAAATGTCCGGCAGGTTGGGGTAAGCCACCGCCAGCGCCACGGCGATCGTGAGCGCCACGCCCACGGCGCCGGCCGCCGCCAGCCCGAGCAACCACGCTGCGCTTCGGACAATCCAGCGCCACCATGCCGGCCGTTTCGGCGGATTCGGGTTGGGGGTCTTGTCGGTAGGTGATGACGGCATAGCGTTCCAGGAGAGAGCAACCGGCCATTATAAAAATATGGGCCTCACCCGTCTGCCAAATCACGCCAAAGGGTGGCGCACCTATACCACAGGCGCATGAAAATCGGTATCGGAAGAGGTGGCAAATGAGCGTGTGCTTTTGACAACGTTCGGTCCGTAACAGCGCCGTAAAACTCTTGGCTGGCCTGCAACCTTACTGATAGCATTCATGTGAAGTGTTAAGTTTTGTTGCGTCAAATTGGCAAGTTACGGGGGCTAATCTTGATCTCTTTGGGGTCTTTGTTCAGTCGCCAGTCCGCGCCACTGCTGGGTATCGACATCAGTTCCTCGAGCGTCAAGCTGGTGGAGTTGGGGCGCGACAAGGCGGGAGGGCTGGTACTGGAGCGATGTGCGATCGAGCAGTTGGAGCGCGGTTGGATCACCGACGGCAACATCGAAAAATTCGATGAGGTCGCCGAGGCCCTGCGCCGGCTGGTCAAGAAGAGCGGCACCCGCACGAAAAACGTGGCATTGGCCTTGCCGCCATCGGCCGTCATCACCAAGCGCATCACCCTGCCCGGCGGCATGTCCGAGCAGGAGCTGGAAGTGCAGGTGGAATCCGAAGCCAACCAGTACATTCCGTTCTCGCTCGATGAAGTGAGCCTGGACTTCTGCGTGGTCGGCCCCAGCAAGAGCTCGCCCGGCGATGTCGATGTGCTGATCGCGGCGTCGCGCCGTGAAAAGGTGCAGGACCGCCAGGGCCTGGCCGAAGCGGCGGGCCTCAAGCCCGTGATCGTCGACATCGAATCGCATGCCTCCCGGCTGGCTGCGGGGCGCCTGATCGAAGCGCTGCCCAACCACGGCAACGATGCTTTGGTCGCGCTGTTCGAGGTCGGCGCATTGACCACCAGCATGCAGGTGCTTCGCAACGACGAAGTGCTGTACGACCGCGACCAGGCCTTCGGGGGAGCGCAGCTGACGCAATTGATCGTGCGGCAATACGGGTTCTCGCTGGAAGAGGCCGAAGGCAAGAAGCGCAGCGGTGACCTTCCGGACGACTACCAGTCGGCCGTGCTGCGTCCCTTCGTGGAAAGCATGGCGCAGGAAATCGGCCGTGCGCTGCAGTTCTTCTTCACCAGCACGCCCTACAACCGGGTCGATCACATCATGCTCGCGGGCGGCTCCGCGCCACTGCCTGGCTTGACCGAGGCTGTGACCCAGCATTCAGGCTGTGCCTGCACCGCCATCAACCCGTTCGACGGCATGGAAATCGGAAGCGCCGTGCGATTGAAGAAGATGGTGCGCGAGGCGCCTTCCTACCTCACGTCATGTGGTCTGGCCATGCGGAGGTTCCTGCAGTGATTCTCATCAACCTGCTTCCCCATCGCGAGGCGGCCCGAAAACGCCGCAAGGAATCGTTCCAGGCGACGATGTTCGCGTCTTTTCTGGTGGGGCTTGCCATTGCCGGCGGCATCTACTGGTGGTACCAGATGGTGATCACCGCCCAGCAGGACAAGAACACGTTCCTGCAAAGCGAGATCAAGGTTCTGGAAGGCCAGATCAAGGAAATCGCGACCATCGAAGAAGAAATCGCGGCCCTTCGTGCGCGCCAGAAGGCGGTGGAAGACTTGCAGTCGGATCGCAATCTGCCGGTGCACTTGCTCAATGAACTGGTTCAACAGCTGCCAGATGGGGTTTACGTTACCAATCTCAAGCAAGTCGACCAGGTGATCACGATGCAGGGGATGGCGCAATCGAACGAGCGTGTGTCGGAGATGCTGCGCAATCTGGCCGACAACACACCGTGGTTCTCCAAGCCCGAATTGGTAGAGATCGTTGCGGCCAACATCGCGCTGAACCCGAGGGAGCAGCGCCGCGTGGCCTCCTTCAACCTCCGGTTTCGGCTGATGCGCACGAGCGAGGCGCAAAAAGCCATTGGCGCTGCAAGTACCCCTGCCACTGCGCCCAAAGCGGTTGGAAAGTGATCATGGCAACGAAAAAAGCGTCCTCCGTGGACTTTGTGGCGCTGCAGTCCAGCTTGCAGCGGCAGTTCCGCAACCTCGATCCCAAAGATCCTTCTCTGTGGCCGGTGCTGCCGAGAATCCTGCTTTGCATCGCCATCGCGGCGGGCATCGCTACCTTCCTGTGGTTCTTCAAGCTGAATGAGTACGAGGCGGAGCTGGAAGCCGAGCAGGCCAAGGAACTCACCTTGCGCGCCGATTATGAAAAGAAGCTCGTGAAGGCCGTGAGTCTGGACGCGCTCAAGAAGCAGCGCGAGCAGGTGCAGCAGTATGTGATCCAGCTGGAAAAGCAGTTGCCGAGCAAGGCGGAGATGGCGGCTCTTTTGTCTGATATCAATCAGGCAGGCCTGGGTCGCAGTTTGCAGTTCGAATCGTTCAAGCCGGGCCAGATCGTGGTCAGGGATTATTATGCGGAGTTGCCGATTTCTATTAGAGTGACCGGCCGATACCATGATATCGGTGCATTTGCCGCTGATATTGCCAATCTTTCCCGGATCGTGACGCTGAATAATATTTCCATCCTCCCTGCAGGCAAGGATGGCGGCACCCTCACGATGGAAGCCACGGCGAGAACGTTCCGCTATCTGGACCCTGAAGAAATTCAGGCGCAGCGCCAGGCAGCGGGTGGAGCGAAGAAATGAGAATGTGGCACATCGCTTTGCTGGCAGTCTGCGCGGCGTTGATGGGTTGTGAATCTTCGGGTCAGGACGAGCTTCGCCAGTGGATGACGGATTTGCGTGCCAACACCAAGCCGCGCATTACCCCCCTTACCGAACCCAAGCAATTCCAGCCGCAGAACTATCAGGCGGATGGAGCAACGGATCCCTTCAATTCCATCAAATTGACACAGGCCCTCAGGCGCGATTCGACCCAATTGGCGGCCAACGCCACCTTGATTGCGCCGGAAATGGCGCGTCGCAAGGAGCCTTTGGAAGCTTATCCCCTGGATACCATGTCCATGGTCGGCAGTTTGAATAAAACCGGCACGCCGACGGCCTTGCTCAAGGTGGATAACTTGTTGTACCAGGTTCGGGTCGGCAATTACCTTGGACAGAATTATGGAAGGATTACCCAAATCACTGAAACAGCCATTCAGTTACGGGAAATCGTTCAGGATGCAACGGGTGACTGGATAGAGCGTCAAACCACGCTCGATCTCCAAGAGGGGAAGAAATGATTCAGAAAAACAGTTTTGGTGCACGCTATCGAGCGTTGTTGTTGGCTGCTGTGGCATCGCTGGGCAGCACTTGGGCTTATGCCCAGACCGCCATCGAAGCCGTCCAGGGGGTCATGCAGGGCGGGACCGAATTGGTACGCATCGATTTGTCGCAACCCCTTTCCACCCTGCCAACCGGTTTTGCCATTCAGGCCCCGGCCAGGATTGCGCTCGATTTTCCGGCGACGACCAATGCGACAGGCAAGTCGCTGGTGGAAGTCAACCAAGGCAATCTGAAGTCCGTGAACATCGTGCAGGCAGGCGACCGGTCCCGCGTCGTCCTGAACCTCAAGCAACCCACGTCGTACCGTGCCGAAATCCAGGGCAAGTCCTTGATGGTGGCACTGGAGCCCGTGTCGAACACGGCGGCGGCGCAACCGGCGCCGGTGGCGGTTTTCGCGGAAGACCGCAACAGCGATGTCCTGCCCCTGCGTGACCTCGACTTCCGCCGCGGCAGTGACGGCGCGGGCCGCGTGATCGTGGGCCTGGCCAACAACCAGGTCGGCGTGGACCTGCGTCAGCAAGGCAAGGGCCTGGTGGTCGAATTCCTGAAATCGTCGCTGCCGGAGGGCTTGCGCCGCCGCCTGGATGTGACGGACTTCGGCACCCCGGTGCAGATCGTCACGACATCGCAGCAAGGTGAGCGTGTTCGGATGACCATCGATCCCATCGGCGAATGGGAGCACAGCGCCTACCAGAGCGACAACCAGTTCGTGGTGGAAATCCGCCAGAAGAAGGTGGACCTGAGCAAGCTGACGCAGGGCCCCGGGTTCAGCGGCGAAAAACTGTCGCTCAACTTCCAGAACATCGAAGTGCGTTCGTTGCTGCAGGTGATTGCGGACTTCACGAACTTCAACATCGTCACCTCCGACACCGTCACCGGCGCGCTCACGCTGCGTCTGAAGGACGTGCCGTGGGATCAGGCCCTGCAGATCATCATGGACGCCAAGGGTCTCGGCATGCGCAAGTCCGGCACGGTCCTCTGGATCGCGCCCAAGGACGAAATCGACGCCCGCACCAAGAAGGACTACGAGGCAGCGCTGGCGATCCAGAAGCTCGAGCCGCTGCGCACGCAAGCCTTCCAGTTGAACTACGCCAAGGCGGCCGACATGGTGACCCAACTGGCGACCAGCACGAACAGCGGCGGTACCAATGGCACGTCCACGCGCTTTCTGTCCGAGCGGGGCAGTGCGATCTCCGAGCCGCGAACCAATCAGCTTTTCGTGACGGACACGCCGAGCAAGCTGGAAGAGGTACGGCAATTGCTGTCGACGCTGGATGTGGCGGTGCGCCAGGTCATGATCGAAGCGCGGATTGTCGAAGCGCGCGACACCTTCGGCCGATCGCTCGGTGTCAAGCTGGGTGCGTCTGACCTGAGGGCCAGCCGCGGCGGCGACGGTGGCTACGGCATCGGTGGCAACAACCGTGTCGCTTTTGGCACAAGCTACAGCAACGCCGTGTCCACGAGCGGCGCCAGTTCCACGGCCACCGATCCTGGAGGCACGTTCGTCAATCTGCCGGCGCAGCTGTCCACGACGAGTGCGGTGGGCTCGTTTGCCCTGTCCATCTTCAATTCGGCGGCCAACCGTTTCCTGACCCTCGAGCTGTCGGCCATGGAGGCCGACGGCCAAGGCAAGATCGTGTCCAGCCCGCGTTTGATCACGGCAGACCAGACGAAAGCCTTGATCGAGCAGGGCACCGAGTACCCCTATTCCGTCACGGCCCCCAACGGCGCCACCACCATCGCCTTCAAGAAGGCGGTGTTGAAGCTGGAAGTGACGCCGCAGATCACCCCGGAGGGCAACATCATTCTTGATTTGGATGTCAACAAGGACAGCCGTGGCGAGAGCACGACGCAGGGCGTGGCCATCGACACCAAGCACATCAAGACCCAGGTGTTGATCGAAAATGGCGGGACCGTGGTGATCGGGGGTATCTTCGAGATGGAAGAAACCAACCAGGAAAATAAAATTCCCGTGCTGGGCGATGTGCCGGTGGTGGGCAACCTCTTCAAGAGCCGGACCAAAGAATCCACGAAGCGGGAAATGCTGGTATTCATCACACCCAAGGTCATTTCCGATCGCGGACCAGTTCGTTAACTATAGGTAAATAATGAAGTCATTCATCAAAATCATTGCCCTATCGCTGGCTGCCACTCTGGTTGCTTGCGGCGGCGGCGGGGGGAGCGCTGGCACCACGCCCGGAGGAACGACTCCGGTCAGCACGGCAGCCTCTGTGGAAATCTTGACGTCTGCCACGGGCTTGGCGTCGGCCGACAAGACCGGCCTGACGTTGACCGCCGTGGTGAAGGACGCCGCCAACAATGCGCTGTCCGCACAGGCGGTGTCGTTCACGGCATCCAGCGGCACGCTGGCAAGCATCGTGGGCACCACGGCTGCAGACGGCAAGGCGACGGCGGTGTTGACCGCCGGCACGGACCGTTCCAACCGCGACATCGCCGTCACGGTGAAGTCGGGATCGATCACGAAATCCATCACCATTCCGGTGACGGGTACCACGTTGACCGCATCGGGTTCGTCGTCTCTACTGACCGGTGCCACGACCAATTTCGCAGTGAGCGTGAAGGACAGCGGCGGTGCGGCCATTGCCGCCAGCACGGTGGCCGTCACGTCGTCTCTGGGCAATGCCATCACCATGGCCAGCACTTCGACGGACGCCAATGGCGCTGTGACGTTCGCTTACGCGGCAACGCGCAGCGGCACGGACACGGTGACCATCCAGAGCGCCGGTGCGCAGACCCAGATTTCCATCAATGTCACCAGCGTGGATTTCGCGTTCTCGGCGCCCACGGCCAACACCGAAGTCGAGGTCAACACGGCGCGGACGGTCTCCGTGCGCTACGCATCCGGCGGCGCCGGTGTGGCGGGCAAGGTCATCTCGTTCAGCACCACCCGCGGCTCGGTGTCTCCCAGCCAGGCGACGACCGATGCCAATGGCATTGCGTCTACCCAGGCTTCGGCCGCATCCGTGGGCGTGGCGACGATCAGCGCGGTGGTGGACAACGGTGCCGTGACCACGCTGCCGCTGAATTTCATCGCTTCGACGCCAGCCTCGCTGGTGCTGCAGACGTCTTCCGCCGCTTTGCCCCCGAACGTGGCAGGCAGCTCCGCCAACCAGGTCCAGTTGCGCGCCACGGTGCGTGATGCCGCCGGCAACGCCGTCAAGGGCAAGACCGTTTTCTTCACGGCAGTGCAGGATCTGAGCGGTGGCAGCATCAAGACGGGCTCCGCCGTCACGGATGCCAACGGCCTGGCGACGGACGTCTTCATTTCTGGTGCCACGTCCACGGCCGCCAACGGCGTGCAGATTCGTGCGACCGTTGCCAACACCAATGTGACGGCCACGTCTTCGCTCACGATCAGCAGCCAAGCGCTTTTCATCACGATCGCAGCCAACAACACCGTTGAAAAGCTGAACACGACGTACCGCAAGACGTTCTCTGCTCAAGTGAACGATGCTAACGGCGCACCCGTGGCGAATCAAAATCTGACGCTTTCCTATTGGGTTCCGAACTATCTCAAAGGCTCGCCTTTGGTCTTTAACGATGCAGCCTCTGCTTGGGGCTACAACCAAGCAGGTACTGTAATTTCTTGTCTTAACGAAGACACGAATCGCAACGGTATTCTGGATGCGGGCGAAGATACCAATGGCAATGGTCAACTCACGCCAGGTTTGCCTGGAGTGATTGCACCTGCATCGGTGACGACCGATGCGGCCGGCTCTGCCGAATTCACGTTGACCTACGGACAGCAGTACGCCTTCTGGGTGAATTTCGAACTGGCGGCTAAGGCTATCGTGTCCGGGACGGAATCCAGCTCCTTCTTTGCATTCGTGGCAGGGGCCGCAGTGTCTGACTTGACAGACAAAACGAGTCCTCCGGCTTCCGTTGTGAGCCCCTTCGGAAGAGCAACCAGTTGCAGCAACCCCAACTGAGTCTCCACCTCATCGGCCTACCAGGCTCCGGGAAATCCACCGTCGGGCGTCAACTCGCCCGGCGGCTGGGGATTCCCTTCATCGATTCGGACCACGTGATCGAGCAGCGCATCGGCTGCTCGATCCGTGGTTTTTTCGATCGTGAGGGGGAAGCCGCCTTTCGCGACATCGAAGAGCAGGTGATCGATGAGCTGACCGCGGGTCGAAGTGCGGGCCCGGCGCATGTGCTGGCCACGGGCGGCGGCGCCGTGCTGCGTGCGCCCAACCGCGACCGCCTCAGGGCGCATGGCAAGGTGGTCTATCTCGACGCGTCGCCCGAGGACATCGTTCGCCATGTGCGGCACGACACGTCCCGCCCCCTGCTGCAGGGAGCGGACCCGCTGGGCCGGTTGAAGGACCTGCATCAGCAGCGGGATGCGCTGTACCGGGCCACGGCCCACTATGTGGTGTCCACGGGGCGGGGCAAGACCGTCGCGGCGCTGGTGAATCACATCGCGATGCAACTGGAACTGGCCTCCGTCGGCTGACGGCGGCGCTGCTTCCACGGTTGCACACTTTCGCGCCGGTCACCGACGGCACGGTGCATGCCCGCGGCAACAATACTGTCCACCCGTTGGCCTCTGGCAGCGCTGGTGCAGCGAGCCTCTTTTTCCTCTCCCATCTCTCCCTCCGAATGTCCGCATGTTGTGGCAGCACGGTACTGATCGGGACTTTGGCTGCAGACATCCGTCCGCATGGGCGGCCCGGCGGCCCGCTAGACTCTCGACCATGGATCACGACATGCCCCTGGTATCCCAGGCCCCCCTTTCCCGCGCCGCCCATCCATCCGCCAGGGCACTGCAGGGCGATCGCCCCGCCCAGGTGGACATTGCCCTGGGCGACCGCAGCTACCCCATCCTCATCGGCGAATCGTTGCTGGACGACCCGGCCACCTACCAGGCCTTGCCGGCCGCCGCGTCGGCCCTGATCGTCACCAATTCGACCGTGGCGCCGCTCTATGTGCAGCGGCTCGAGGCTGCGCTGACGGCGCGCTACCCACGGGTGCTGCAGGTCGTCCTGCCCGATGGCGAAGAACACAAGACCTGGCAGACGCTCAACCTCATCTTCGATGCGCTGCTGTCCAACGGCTGCGACCGCAAGACCGTGATGTTCGCGCTGGGCGGTGGTGTGGTGGGCGACATGACGGGGTTTGCCGCGGCCAGCTACATGCGTGGGGTGCCGTTCGTGCAGGTGCCCACCACGCTGCTGGCGCAGGTCGATTCGTCGGTGGGGGGCAAGACCGCGATCAACCACCCGCTGGGCAAGAACATGATCGGCGCGTTCTACCAGCCGCAACTGGTGGTGTGCGATCTGGCCACGCTCGACACCCTGCCGCCCCGCGAGCTGAGCGCGGGGCTGGCGGAAGTCCTCAAGTACGGACCGATTGCCGACATGGCGTTCCTCGACTGGCTCGAGACCGCGATGGATGCCCTGCGCGCCGGCGACCATGCCGCGCTGGCCCACGCCGTGCGGCGCAGTTGCGAGATCAAGGCCTTCGTGGTGGGCCAGGACGAACGCGAGGCCGGCCTGCGCGCCATTCTCAACTTCGGCCACACGTTCGGCCACGCCATCGAGGCGGGCATGGGCTACGGCGTCTGGCTGCATGGCGAAGGCGTGGCGGCGGGCATGGTGATGGCGGCCGAGCTGTCGTACCGGCTGGGGCTGGTGGACGCGGCCTTCGTGCAGCGACTGCGCCAGCTGATCGAGCGTGCGGGGTTGCCTGTGCGCGGCCCGGTGATCGATGCCGCGGACAACGCGGGCCGCTATCTCGAACTGATGCGGGTGGACAAGAAATCCGAAGGGGGCGAGATCCGCTTCGTGGTGATCGACGGCCCCGGGCGCGCGGCGGTGCGTGCCGCGCCGGATGCGCTGGTGCGCGAAGTCATCGACGCCTGCTGTGCCTGAGGCTATTGGTTGAATCGCATGCAATTGAAGCCAGTCGAGCGGTGAAGACCCTTTTGATGCAGCCCCCTGGATTGGCGCCGTACGCCTGCGACCCGGCCGATACCCGGGGGCGCCGCCATCCCCAGTCGGCGGCGCCCACGCGCTCGGAGTACCAGCGCGACCGCGACCGCATCGTGCATTCCACCGCCTTCCGCCGGCTGGTCTACAAGACGCAGGTGTTCCTGAACCACGAGGGCGACCTGTTCCGCACGCGCTTGACGCACTCGCTCGAAGTGGCGCAACTGGGCCGCTCGATCGCCCGTTCGCTGCGCATCAACGAGGATCTGGTGGAGGCCATCTCCCTGGCGCACGACCTGGGCCACACCCCGTTCGGCCACGCCGGGCAGGACGCCCTGCATGAATGCATGGCCGCGCACGGCGGCTTCGAGCACAACCTGCAGAGCCTGCGCGTGGTGGACGAGCTGGAAGAGTGCTATCCCGACTACAACGGCCTGAACCTCACGTTCGAGGCGCGGGAAGGCATTCTCAAGCACTGCTCGCGCGCCAACGCCGAGCGCATGGAGGCGCTGGAGCCCGGCGGCATCGGCCAGCGCTTCCTGCAGCGCGGGCAGCCCAGCCTGGAGGCGCAACTGTGCAACCTGGCCGACGAGATCGCCTACAACGCGCACGACATCGACGACGGCGTGCGCTCCGGCCTCATCACGCTGGCGCAACTGAGCGAGGTGCCGCTGTTCGAGCGCTACCGCGCCGAGGCCGAGCGCGACCACCCACACCTGGCGGCGCCGGCGGGCCAGCGGCGGCTTCTGAACGAAGCGATCCGGCGCATGCTCAGCGCACAGGTGTATGACGTGATCGATGCGACCAACGCCGCCATCGCCCAGTCCGCGCCGGCGCGGGTGGATGACGTGCGCCGTGCGCCGCCCCTGGTGGCGTTCAGCGCCGAGATGCGCGCGCAGTCGCAGGGGCTGAAGCGCTTTTTGTTCCAGAACCTGTACCGCCACCCTCAGGTGATGGAAACCACCGGACGGGCCCAGCAGGTGGTGCGCGATCTGTTCGCGGCCTACACGGACTCACCCGAGGCGATGAAGCCGCGTTTCGCGGCGCGTGCCGCGGCCGGTGACGAGGTGCAGCGGATGCGCACGGTGGCGGACTTCATCGCCGGCATGACGGACCGCTTCGCGGTGCGTGAGCACGAGCGGCTCACGGGCCAACGGCTGTTGTCCTGATCGCTCCGGGCGCGCGGGCCGAACGCTGCCACGGTCTGGCGGCACGGCCCCGCCGCAAGGCCCACCCGCGCCCGGCCGATAAAATGGGCGCCCCCCGAAGAAAGTCCCCATGACCGAATTGCCCGCCGCCGCCCCCCACGCCTTTCCGCTCGACACCGTGAAAGAGGACATGGTGCGCTGGCTGGAGCGCGCGGTGATCGGCCTGAACCTGTGCCCCTTCGCCAAGGCGGTGCACGTGAAGGCGCAGATCCACTACGTGGTGAGCGAGGCGACCGATGGGCGGGGCCTGCTGGAAGACCTACAGCGCGAGCTGGAGGCGCTGGCCGAAATCTCCGCCGAGCGCCGTGACACCACCTTGCTCATGGCGCCGGGCTGCATGGAGGATTTTCTGGACTTCAACGACTTCCTCGCGCTCGCCGACGATCTGGTCGAGGCCATGGACCTGGGCGGCATCCTGCAGGTGGCCTCGTTCCACCCGCAGTTCCAGTTCGACGGCACCGACGTGGACGACGTCACCAACAGCACCAACCGCGCGCCGTATCCCACGTTGCACCTGCTGCGCGAGGAGAGCATCGACCGTGCGGTGGAGGCCTTCCCCGAGGCCGAGGCGATCTTCGAGCGCAACATCGAAGTGCTGGAGGAACTGGGCGCCGAAGGCTGGAAGGCACTGGACGTCGGCCCGCGCTGCCCGGTGGCCGGGCGGGCCACGCCGGTGGGCGCTGCCGGCGCAGGGGAGGGCGCATGAAGCGCGCCAAAGCTGCGGCCGGGCAGGGAGGCGCTTCTTCGTCATCGGCGGGGCGGACCGCGCCGAAGCCCTCGCCCGAAGACCAGGTGCTGCAGGAGCTGCGGCCGGGCCAGTCCATCGAACTGCTCAAGGCGCTGCACATCCTCACCCGCGAAGGGCGGCTCAACCAGGATTCGCGGCGCAAGCTCAAGCAGGTGTACCACCTGTTCCAGTTCATCGAACCGCTGCTGCAGGAGCTGTCGCAGGAAGGCCACGTGGCCACGCTGGCGGACCACGGGGCGGGTAAGTCGTATCTCGGCTTCATCCTGTACGACCTGTTCTTCAAGGCCCTGGGGCGCGGGCACATCTACGGCATCGAGACGCGGGCCGAGCTGGTGGAACACTCGCGCGCCCTGGCCCAGCGGCTGGCATTCGAGCGCATGTCGTTCCTGAACCTGTCGGTGGCCGAATCCACCGATGCCGCGGCGCTGCCGCAGCGCATCGACGTGGTGACGGCCCTGCATGCCTGCGACACGGCCACCGACGACGCCATCGCCTTCGGGCTGGCCAAGCAGGCGCGCGCGATGGTGCTGGTGCCCTGCTGCCAGGCCGAGGTGGCCGCGTGCCTGCGCCAGGGTAAGGCGCTGCAGCTGTCGCGCACGCCGCTGGCCGAACTGTGGCGTCACCCGCTGCACACGCGCGAGATGGGCAGCCAGATCACCAATGTGCTGCGCTGCCTGCACCTGGAAGCCAGCGGCTACCAGGTGACGGTGACCGAGCTGGTGGGCTGGGAGCACAGCATGAAGAACGAGCTGATCGTGGCCCGCTATACCGGCCAGAAAAAGCGCAGCGCGGCCGAGCGGCTGCGGGCGATTTTGGCGGAGTTCGGGCTGGAGCAGACTCTGGCGGCGCGGTTCGGCCTGCCGCCACATGCGGACACGGCGCCCGAGGCGGTTCCGGCAACGGTTTGAGGGTTTTTGGCCGCATGCCGGGGTTTTGTTTGCCTTTGATGCTATAAAAATAGTAGCAATCGCGCCGATCGGGCGGCACATGCGGAATCGGGGACGGATTCCCCCTACCATGGCGCCTGTTCCACTTTGTGCGACCCCATGGCCCGACTGCCCCGCCTGACCCTTGCCGGCTACCCGCACCACGTGATCCAGCGCGGCAACAACCGCCAGGCCATCTTCGCCGACCGGCAGGACCACGAAACCATGCTGGCCTTGCTGACCGAGCAGGCCCGCCGCTGCGGCGTGGCCGTCCATGCCTACGTGCTCATGGGCAACCACTTTCACCTGCTGGCCACCCCCCAGACGGCCGACGCACTGCCACTGATGATGCAGGCCGTGGGGCGCAGCTACGTGCGCTACTTCAACAACCGCCACGCGCGCACCGGCACGCTGTGGGAGGGGCGCTACCGCTCCACCGTGCTGCAGCCCGAGCGCTATTTGCTTGCCTGCATGGCCTACATGGACCTGAATCCGGTGCGCTCCGGCGCCACCGCGCAGGCGGTGGACTACCCCTGGTCCAGCCACGCCCATTGCCTGGGCCTGCGCAACGACCGGCTCATCACGCCGCATGCGTTGTTCTGGGCGCTGGGCAACACGCCCTTCGCCCGCGAGGCGGCCTACGCCGCGCTGATGCAGGCGGGCGTCGGCCGGCTGCAGCAGCAGGCGCTGACCGATTCCGCGCTCGCCGGCTGGGCCCTGGGAGACGCCGCGTTCGTGCAGGCGTTGCAACAGCAGACGGAGCGGCGGGTGGTCAAAGGCAAGGCCGGCCGCCCGCCCGCAATGCCGAGACCCATTCCCGAATAATTCCTTCAGGCCATATGGCGAAAAGCTTCATTGCTCCTGAATTTGATGTGTCCCCAATAAAAATAAATGCGATCTATTCTCATCAATAATGTGAATCTGACCCCATTTAAAGTGCTTGCCCGACCTTGCTGCGATGCACTAATCTTGCGCTCCCTGCGACCCATTTCCGAGGAGAGCGCCATGACGACGGCTGCCGAGATCCAATACCTGCAAGAGCACGGTCTCTATTCATCCACCCAAGAGCACGACGCGTGCGGCCTGGGCTTCGTGGCCCACATCAAGGGGGTGAAGCGCCACGACATCGTGACGCAGGCGCTCAAGATCCTCGAAAACATCGACCACCGCGGCGCCGTGGGCGCCGACAAGCTCATGGGCGATGGCGCGGGCATCCTGATCCAGATCCCCGACGCGCTCTACCGCGAAGAGATGGCCCGGGCCGGCACGGCCCCCGACGGCTCCACCGGCGTGGTGCTGCCGCCCTCCGGCGAATACGGCGTCGGCATGATCTTCCTGCCCAAGGAGCACGCCTCGCGCCTGGCCTGCGAGCAGGAGATGGAGCGCGCCATCAAGGCCGAGGGCCAGGTGCTGCTGGGCTGGCGCGACGTGCCGGTCAACCGCGACATGCCGATGTCGCCCACCGTGCGCAAGAAGGAGCCCATCCTGCGCCAGGTCTTCATCGGCCGCGGCAACGACGTGATCGTGCAGGACGCGCTGGAGCGCAAGCTGTACGTGATCCGCAAGACGGCCAGCGCCGCCATCCAGAACCTCAAGCTCAAGCACAGCAAAGAGTATTACGTGCCCAGCATGTCCAGCCGCACGGTGGTCTACAAGGGCCTGCTGCTGGCCGACCAGGTGGGCACCTATTACCTGGACCTGCAGGACGAGCGCTGCGTCTCGGCCGTGGGCCTGGTGCACCAGCGCTTTTCCACCAACACCTTCCCCGAGTGGCCGCTGGCCCACCCGTACCGCTACGTGGCGCACAACGGCGAGATCAACACCGTCAAGGGCAACTACAACTGGATGAAGGCGCGCGAGGGCGTGATGGCCTCGCCCGTGCTCGCGGCCGACCTCAAGAAGCTCTACCCCATCAGCTTCGCCGACCAGTCCGACACCGCCACGTTCGACAACTGCCTCGAACTGCTGACCATGGCCGGCTACCCCATCAGCCAGGCCGTGATGATGATGATCCCCGAGCCATGGGAGCAGCACACCACCATGGACGAGCGCCGCCGCGCGTTCTACGAATACCACGCCGCGATGATGGAGCCCTGGGACGGCCCGGCCTCCATCGTGTTCACCGACGGCCGCCAGATCGGCGCCACGCTGGACCGCAACGGCCTGCGTCCCTCGCGCTACTGCATCACCGACGACGACCTGGTCGTGATGGCCTCCGAGTCCGGCGTGCTGCCGATCCCCGAGAACAAGATCGTGCGCAAGTGGCGCCTGCAGCCCGGCAAGATGTTCCTGATCGATCTGGAGCAGGGCCGCATGATCGACGACGAGGAGCTCAAGGCCAACGTCGTCAACACCAAGCCCTACAAGCAGTGGATCGAGAACCTGCGCATCAAGCTCGACAGCGTGGGCGGCGAGGCGCCGGCCGGTCCGCTGCCGGCCGAACTGCCGCTGCTCGACCGCCAGCAGGCCTTCGGCTACACGCAGGAAGACATCAAGTTCCTGATGGCGCCCATGGCCAAGAACGGTGAAGAGGGCATCGGCTCCATGGGCAACGACAGCCCGCTGGCCGTGCTGTCGGGCAAGAACAAGCCGCTGTACAACTACTTCAAGCAGCTCTTCGCCCAGGTGACGAACCCGCCGATCGACCCGATCCGCGAGGCCATCGTGATGTCGCTCAACAGCTTCATCGGCCCCAAGCCCAACCTGCTGGACATCAACCAGGTCAACCCGCCGATGCGGCTCGAAGTGAGCCAGCCCATCCTGGACTTCGCCGGCATGGCCAAGCTGCATGCCATCGAAAAGCACACGCAGGGCAAGTTCAAGAGCGCGACCATCGACATCACCTACCCGCTGGACTGGGGCCGCGAAGGCGTGGAGGCCAAGCTGGCCTCGCTGTGCGCGCAGGCGGTCGATGCCATCAAGGGCGGTGCCAACATCCTCATCATCAGCGACCGCGCCGTGAACGCCACGCAGGTGGCCATCCCCGCGCTGCTGGCGCTGTCGGCCATCCACCAGCACCTGGTGCGCGAAGGGCTGCGCACCACGGCCGGCCTGGTGGTGGAGACCGGCACGGCGCGCGAGGTGCACCACTTCGCCGTGCTGGCCGGCTACGGCGCCGAAGCCGTGCATCCCTACCTCGCCATGGAAACCCTGGCCGAGATGCACGCGGGCATGCCGGGTGACCTGTCGCCCGAGAAAGCCATCTACAACTACGTGAAGGCCATCGGCAAGGGCCTGTCGAAGATCATGTCCAAGATGGGCGTGTCCACGTACATGAGCTACTGCGGCGCGCAGCTGTTCGAGGCCATCGGCCTGAACACCGACACCATCGTCAAGTACTTCACCGGCACCGCCAGCCGCGTGGAAGGCATCGGCGTGTTCGAGATCGCCGAAGAAGCCATCCGCATGCACAAGGCCGCGTTCGGCGACGACCCGGTGCTGGAAACCATGCTGGACGCCGGCGGCGAATACGCCTGGCGCGCGCGCGGCGAAGAGCACATGTGGAGCCCCGACGCCATCGCCAAGCTGCAGCATTCCACGCGCGCCAACAACTGGAACACGTACAAGGAATACGCCCAGCTCATCAACGACCAGAGCCGCCGCCACATGACCCTGCGCGGCCTGTTCGAATTCAAGTTCGACCCGACCAAGGCCATTGCCGTGGACGAGGTCGAATCGGCCAAGGAGATCGTCAAGCGCTTCGCCACCGGTGCCATGTCGCTGGGATCGATCTCCACCGAGGCGCACGCCACGCTGGCCGTGGCCATGAACCGCATCGGCGGCAAGAGCAACACGGGCGAGGGCGGCGAGGATGCCGCGCGCTACCGCCAGGAACTGAAGGGCATTCCGATCAAGCAGGGCGACACGCTCAAGAGCGTGATCGGCGCCGAGAACGTCGAGGTCGACCTGACGCTGCAGGACGGCGACTCGCTGCGCAGCCGCATCAAGCAGGTGGCGTCGGGCCGCTTCGGCGTCACGGCCGAATACCTGTCGTCGGCCGACCAGATCCAGATCAAGATGGCCCAGGGCGCCAAGCCCGGCGAGGGCGGCCAGCTGCCCGGCGGCAAGGTCACCAACTACATCGGCAAGCTGCGCCACAGCGTGCCCGGCGTGGGCCTGATCTCGCCCCCGCCGCACCATGACATCTATTCGATCGAGGACCTGGCCCAGCTCATCCACGACCTGAAGAACGTGGCGCCGCACGCCAGCATCAGCACCAAGCTGGTGTCCGAAGTGGGCGTGGGCACCATCGCCGCGGGCGTGACCAAGTGCAAGAGCGACCACCTGGTGATCGCCGGCCACGACGGCGGCACGGGCGCATCGCCCTGGTCGTCCATCAAGCACGCGGGCGGCCCGTGGGAGATCGGCCTGGCCGAAACCCAGCAGACCCTGGTGCTCAACCGCCTGCGCGGCCGCGTGCGCGTGCAGGCCGACGGCCAGATGAAGACCGGCCGCGACGTCGCCATCGGCGCGCTGCTGGGGGCCGACGAGTTCGGCTTCGCCACCGCGCCGTTGGTGGTCGAGGGTTGCATCATGATGCGCAAGTGCCACCTGAACACCTGCCCCGTGGGCGTGGCCACGCAGGACCCCGAGCTGCGCAAGAAGTTCTCGGGCAAGCCCGAGCACGTGGTGAACTACTTCTTCTTCATCGCCGAAGAAGTGCGCCAGATCATGGCCCAGCTGGGCATCCGCAAGTTCGACGACCTCATCGGCCGCACCGACCTGCTCGACATGCGTGCCGGCATTGCCCACTGGAAGGCGCGCGGCCTGGATTTCGGCCGCCTGTTCGCCCAGCCGAACGTGCCGGCCGACGTGCCGCGCTTTCATGTCGACGTGCAGGACCACAACATCGAAAAGACCCTGGACCGCAAGCTCATCGAGCGCAGCCAGCCCGCCATCGAAAAGGGCGAGCGGGTGCAGTTCATCGAAGTGGCGCGCAACGTGAACCGCTCGGTGGGCGCCATGCTCTCGGGCGCCGTCACGCGCGCCCACCCTGAAGGCCTGCCGGACGACACCATCCGCATCCAGCTGGAAGGCACGGGCGGGCAGTCGTTCGGCGCGTTCCTCACGCGCGGCATCACGCTGTACCTGATCGGCGATGCCAACGACTACACCGGCAAGGGCCTGTCGGGCGGCCGCGTCATCGTGCGTCCGTCGATCGACTTCCGCGGCGACACCACGCGCAACACCATCGTGGGCAACACGGTGATGTACGGCGCCACCAGCGGCGAATCGTTCTTCGGCGGCGTGGCGGGCGAGCGCTTCGCGGTGCGCCTGTCCGGCGCCTCCACCGTGGTGGAAGGCACCGGCGACCATGGCTGCGAATACATGACGGGCGGCACCGTGGTGGTGCTCGGCAAGACGGGCCGCAACTTCGCGGCCGGCATGAGCGGCGGCGTGGCCTACGTGTACGACGAGGACGGCCTGTTCGACACCCGCTGCAACCTGTCCATGGTGACGCTGGAGCGCATCCTGCCCGGCGACGAGCAGACCGCCAGCATCTCGCGCGGCATCTGGCACCGAGACCAGACCGACGAAGCCCAGCTCAAGAAGATGCTGGAAGACCACAACCGCTGGACCGGCAGCAAGCGTGCGCGCGAACTGCTGGACAACTGGGCGGCCTCGCGCGCCAAGTTCGTGAAGGTGTTCCCGACCGAATACAAGCGCGCGCTGTCCGAAATCCATGAACGCAAGGTGCTGGAGGAGCCCGCGACGCCCGCAGTCGCCCATCCTGCGAAGGAAACGGTGCCCGCCAAGTAAGGCCCGCCCGATCCACCCGCACCGCATTCAACGATTCAAGGACAGACATCATGGGAAAGACCACCGGCTTCATGGAATACGAGCGCATCGAAGAGGGCTACAAGCCTGTCGGCGAGCGTCTGAAGCACTACAAGGAATTCGTCATCGGCCTGGATGACGCGCAGGCCAAGATCCAGGGCGCGCGCTGCATGGACTGCGGCACGCCGTTCTGCAACAACGGCTGCCCGGTCAACAACATCATTCCGGACTTCAACGACCTGGTGTACCAGCAGGACTGGAAGAGCGCCATCGCGGTGCTGCACAGCACCAACAACTTCCCCGAGTTCACCGGCCGCATCTGCCCCGCGCCCTGCGAGGCCGCCTGCGTGCTCAACGTGAACGACGACCCGGTGGGCATCAAGTCGATCGAGCACGCCATCATCGACCGCGCCTGGGCCGAGGGCTGGGTCAAGCCCCTGCCCCCGAAGCACAAGACTGGCAAAAAGGTCGCTGTGGTCGGCTCCGGCCCGGCCGGCATGGCGGCGGCCCAGCAACTGGCGCGCGCGGGCCACGACGTGACCCTGTTCGAGAAGAACGACCGCATCGGCGGCCTGCTGCGCTACGGCATTCCCGACTTCAAGATGGAGAAGTCGCACATCGACCGCCGTGCCGAGCAGATGGCCGCCGAGGGCGTCACCATCCGCACCGGCGTGTTCATCGGCGCCGCCAAGGACGGCCTGGGCAAGGGCTCCAAGGTCACCAACTGGGCCAAGGAAACCATCACGCCCGAGCAACTGCAAAAGGACTTCGACGCCGTGCTGCTGACCGGCGGCGCCGAGCAGTCGCGCGACCTGCCCGTGCCGGGCCGCGACCTGGACGGCGTGCACTTCGCAATGGAGTTCCTTCCCCAGCAGAACAAGGTCAACGCGGGCGACAAGCTCAAGGGCCAGTTGCGCGCCGATGGCAAGCACGTCATCGTGATCGGCGGTGGCGACACCGGCAGCGACTGCGTGGGCACCAGCAACCGCCACGGCGCCGTGAGCGTCACGCAGTTCGAGCTGATGCCCCAGCCGCCCGAGGTCGAGAACCGCCCCATGACCTGGCCCTACTGGCCGATCAAGCTGCGCACCAGCTCCAGCCACGAGGAGGGCTGCGAGCGCGAGTTCGCCATCTCCACCAAGGAACTGCTGGGCGAGAAGGGCAAGGTCACCGGCCTCAAGACCGTCCGCGTCGAATGGAAGGAAGGCAAGATGGTCGAGGTGGCCGGCAGCGAGCAGGTCCTCAAGGCCGACCTCGTGCTGCTGGCCATGGGCTTCGTGAGCCCCGTAGCGCAGGTGCTGGACGCCTTCGGCGTGGACAAGGACGCCCGCGGCAACGCAAAGGCCACCACCGACTTTGACGGCGGCTACGCCACCAACGTGCCCAAGGTGTTCGCTGCGGGCGACATGCGCCGGGGCCAGTCCCTGGTGGTGTGGGCCATCCGCGAAGGCCGCCAGGCCGCGCGCGCGGTGGACGAGTTCCTGATGGGGTACTCCGACTTGCCGCGCTGAGTCCCGTCAAAAGCGGCAGGCTTTGAAACGCCACGGCGCTCTTCGGAGCGCCGTTTTCTTTGCGCCGAAGCGATGGCCCGAACGACCCAAAAAAAAGCCCCTGCCGAACGGCAGGGGCTTTCGTGGAAAGGCCAGCGTTTGCGGCGCGGCGCCGGTCGCCCTTTCCTTTCTCTTTTTCTCTGACCTCCCTCTCCTGCCGAAATCTGGCTGTCCATTCGTCACCGGAGTGCGGTTTTCGAATTCCTGGTGATTCTTCGATCGCGTCGTTCAGCCCACGGATTCTGGCGGCGGGCCTTCTTTGTGCCCTTAACAGGGGCTGAGAAGTCCTGAAACGTTCTGAAATTTCTCGAGTCCCTGCGATCGGTGCGCGGTGCGGCTGTCCGCCTTGGCATCAAGAACGGCATCCTGCGGCACCGTTCCTGATTGCTATGAAAAAATGAGCGCCATGCCGGCGCGTTCATTGCGCTGGAGGCTGTTTTGGCTCTGGGTCCTCAGAACTTGTATTGCACGCCCACCGTCACCTGCCGCGGGCTGCCGGGCATGACCCAGACGCGGTTGTAGGCGCTGTGGTAGTAGGTCTTGTCGAACAGGTTGTCCACGTCCAGCGACACGCGCAGGCGCTTGTCCAGGTTCCAGTAGGTGGTCAGCTTGGCCACGGTGTAGGCGGGCAGGCGCGGCTCGCCCGTGTCGCCGCGGCGCTCGCCCACGTGGGTGAAGCCGCCGCCCACGCCCAGCAGGCCGCCGCCGGCCAGCGCCCTTTCGTGCGTGACGAAGGCGCTGGCGCTCTGGCGGGCGAACTGGGTGATGAGCGGGTCGGCATCCAGGTAGGTGTAGCTCAGCGCCACGCGCCAGCCGGGTGCGACCCAGCCGGCCAACTCGGCCTCCAGGCCCCGGTTGCGGACCTTGCCGGGCACCGGCACCAGGTACACGCCGTCGTCGTCCCAGGTGGCCGTGTTGCGCTTGCTGATGTCGAACAGCGCCACGCTGCCGCCCAGGCGCGCATCGGCGCTCTGCCACTTCATGCCCAGCTCGCGCGCGGTGCCGATCTCGGGCTGGATCTGCTGGCCGGACGCGGTGGTCTGGGCCTGCGCGCGGAACGATCGCCCGGCGCTGGCGTACACCGACACCTCGGGCGTGGCCAGCCAGGTCAGGCCCAGGCGCGGCGAGGTGGCGCTCGGGTCCTGGGTGGTGACGCGGCCCGTGCTGCGCTCGTCGATCTCGCCGCGGTAGCGGTCGTGGCGCACGCCGGCCAGGAGCTTCCACTGGGGCGTGAGGCTGATCTGGTCCTGCACGTAGAAGGCGGTGGTGCGGTCTTCCACCGTGCGGTCGATGGCGCGGGCCGTGAGCGCGGGCCGCGCGGCGGCGCCGTACACCGGGTTGGCCACGCTGATGCCGTAGCCGACGCGGCCGCCGCCCGCCTGGGTGAGCATGGTCTGGTCCATGTCGAAGCGCGACACCTCGGCGCCGACCAGCAGCTCGTGCTGGAAGGCGCCGGTCGTGAGGCGCCCGTTCAGGTCGAGCTGCACCGTGGTGTCGTCGGACCGGAAGTCGCGGCGGATGAGCCGGCGGCACAGCCAGCCGCTGGCCTCGATCGAGGTCTGGCAGGGCGACGGGCCGTATTGGTGGGATTCGCTGGCCAGGCCGGCCAGCGTGTTGCGCTTGTACTGCAGGCCGGCGCGCAGGCTCCAGTCGGCCGACAGTGTCTGCTCCAGGAAGAACTGGTGCGTCTGGTTGTCCACGGTGATGTCGCCGTCGCCGGGTTCGCCGTAGAAGCGCGAGGTGGGCACCGCGCCCAATTGGCCGTTGACCGAGACCACGCCCCGGTCAAGCGGCGCGCGCTGGCGCAGCCACTCGCCGTCGTAGCGCAGCACGGTGTCGGGGCCGAGCTTCCAGGTGATGGCGGGGGCGATCAGCTCGCGGCGGCTGTGCACGAAGTCGCGGAAGCTGTCCTTGTCCTCCACCGACACGTTGAGGCGGTAGGCCAGCGTGGCGGGCTCGGTGGCGCTGCCGTTCAGCGGGCCGGTGCTGTCCAGCGCCATGCGCCTGGCGTCGTGCGTGCCGTAGTAGGCCTCGACCGAATGCGCGGCCTTGAACCGGGGCGGCTTGGTCACGACGTTCACCGTGCCGCCCGGCTCGCTGTTGCCGTACAGCGCGCCCATGGTGCCTTTGAGGAATTCGAAGCGCTCCACGTTGGAGGTGTCGCGCGGCGCGTTGAAGCCGCGGTTGGCCGGCATGCCGTTGCGCAGCAGACTCATGCCCATGTCCTCGTGGCCCACGAAGCCCCGCATGGCCACGTTGTCCCAGATGCCGCCGAAGTTGTTCTGCCGCGAAACGCCGGCCACGTAGTCCAGCACGTCATCGAGGCGCTGGGCGCCCAGGTCGTCGACCAGCTGGCGCGTGACCACGCGCACGGCCTGGGGCACTTCGCGCAGCGGCGTGTCGGTCCTGGTCGCGCCCTCGGATTCCTGGGCGTGGTACTGGCCGGACTGCTGGCGGCCGACGACCTCGGTGGCGGGCAATTGCGGCTCGGCGGCCGCGGGCGCCTGGGCCCAGGCGGGCAGGGCGGTGCCCTGCACCAGGGCCGCGAGGCTGGCGGCGGCCAGCAGAGAGCGGCGCGGGCCGCGGGCCGCGGCGGCGCAGGGGGGAGGCGGAAATCGTCGGTCAGGGGTCGGGTGGCGGTGCATCGGTGCTTCTCTCGTTGGTGGTTGTCGAGAAGAAGACACGCAGCCCCCCGGAAAGGGGACAGCCCTTTTGCTTTGTTTCGATCGATGTGTGCGAAGTGTTGCGCGCGCGCCGCGCCGGGGCGTTTCGCGCCCCGCCACGCGGCCCCTGGTGGCGCGGGGCTTGATATTCTTCGAGCCACAAGAAACGACATCGACGAGGAGAACCCGTGGCCAGAGAGCGGACGAGGGCAGGCAGCATCGGCACCCGGCTGGCACTGCTGGCGTTCAGCGCCGTCTTCGCCGTGGCATTTGGCGTCTTCGGCTACACCTACGGACTGCGGCCCCTGGCCAGCACCCTGCGCCTGGCGTGGGAGGTGCACCACCGCTGGCAGCCGGTGCAGGCCGAGGTCCTCTCCGCGGAGCTTCGGCGGGAGGCGCGCCGTTCGGGCAGCGGTACGGGGCCCGCGTTCGAAGTGCAGGCCCGCTACCGCTACGCCGTGGACGGCAAGCCCCATGAAGGCACCCGCGTGGGCCTGGACCCGGCAGGCCATGGCGAATCGATGGACTTCGACGGTTGGCAACGCCGGTGGCTCGCGCAACTGCAAGGCGCCCGGGCCAGCGGGCACACCGTCACCGCGTGGGTGAACCCGGCCAACCCGTCGCAATCGCTGATCGACCCCGCCATCCGCTGGCGCCTGCAGCTGTTTCGTCTGCCCTTTGCCCTGGTGTTCACCGGCGTGGGCCTGGTGGCGGCCTGGGTGTTCGTCTTCGTCCTGCTGCGCTGGCGCAAGATGGCTCGCGAAGAGGCCGATGCCGCGTCCCTGTCGGACGGGCCGTTGCCCCCGCCTGGGAACCCGGCACGCCGATCCCTCGGCATCCTGTGGCTCATCGCGTTGTTTTGGTGCGGCTTCAGTGTCCCGATGGCCGCCTTGCTGTGGCCCGATCCCCATATTCCGTGGCTCGCCAAGGGGGTCGTGGGCCTGTGCGCTCTGGTGGGCATCGGGCTGCTGTGGTACTCGGGGCATGTCACCTACCTGGCCTGGCGATACGCGGGCACCGGGCTCGCCTTGCAGCCCGCGCGGCCACTCGCAGGGCATCTGGTCGAGGTGGCGCTGGTGGTGCCGGCCCGTGCCGCGCCCCGCATGCAGGGGCACAGCCTGCAATTGCGACTGGCCCAGTACCGGGTGGACGAAGCGAGTTCGGGCTCACCCGAACGGCGCGTGGAGTCTTTCGCCGAGCCCGTGGCGATGCAGCCGGCCAGCGGCGGCCGGCTGCGGCTGGTGGCGCGTTTCCTGGTGCCGCCCGATGCGCCGACCAGCGGCGCCCGCCGCTCGGGCGAGCGCGTGGAATGGCGGCTGGACCTGCTGCGCACGCCGCAAGGCGAGCCGGAGTTGACGTGCGACGTGCCCGTCCAGGCGGCAGCGCAGCCCCTGTCAGGGGAGCCGCCGGACCGCTTCGACCGCCGGGCGGCCTGGAAGGGCACGCCCGTTCCCGTCAGTGCCCGCCCGGCGGGGCCGGGCGCGGAGCAGGATGACGAGGCCCCCATGTTCCTGCCGCCCGCTGTCACGCTGCAGGAAACCCAGCACGCCTGGCACTTCGTCTTTCGCCCGGGCGGCTGGACCTGGGCGGCCGGCATCGTGCTGGTGAACCTGGCGCTCGGCGCGGTGGCCCTGGACGGGCTGGGTGTGTCCCTGGCCGCCGGGTGGCGCACCCCGGCGGCCGCGGGCGCCGGGTGGGCCCTGGCGGTGGCGTTGCTGCATGCCGCATCCCGGCGCTGGACGCTGACGGTGCAGGACGCCGGCCTGGTCGTGCAGCGCCGCTCCTGGCTGTGGTCGCACGCGCGGGTGGTGCCGGGCGAGGCCACCCAGGCCCTGGTCCGCGCGCTGCAACGGGTCACGGGCAGCGGCCCCAGCGAAGAGGCCTACTTCGCGCTGTACGCGCCGGTGCCCGAAGGGGGCCGCGTGCGCCTCACGCCCGGCATCGCCGGCACCGAGGCCGCCACGGCCGTGGGCCAGGCGATCGCCCAGGCCTGGCGGGTCCGGCAGGGCCATTTCACCCCCGGATCGCAGCGGCCCGCGTTGACGGGCCACTCGCGCCCGACCTGGGGCGCCCTGGCCGCGCTGGCTGTGCTGGCGTGGTGCCTGTGGGGCGGTTAGTCCGCGGTCAGAACGTGTGCCTGGCCGTGAGCGTGACGTGGCGCGGCGCGCCGGGCACCACCCACACGCGGTTGTAGGCGCTGGCGTAGTAGCGCTTGTCGAACGCGTTGTCCACCTGCAGCGACAGGCGCAGCGCGGGCCCTGCCTGCCAGTGCGCCAGCAGCCGCATGGTGGTGTAGGCGGGCAGCCGGGGCGATCCGGCATCGCCCGTGCGCTCGCCCACGTGCGTGAGCCCGCCCCCGAGGCCGACGGTGTGCCCGCCCGCTCCGCCGACGCTGCCGTCCAGCGCCCATTCGCGCACCAGCAGCAGGCTGCCGCTCGCGCGCGGAAACTGCGGCAGCGACCGCTGCAGCCAGGCGCCGCCGGCCACCACGCTCCAGCCGGCCGCGGGCCGGCCCGCCAGCTCGAACTCTGCGCCCCGGCTGCGCACGCGGGCGGCGGCCACGCTGTGGTCCGGGTGCTGCGGGTCGGTGACGAGCACATTGCGCTTGGCGATGTCGTAGAGCGCGAGCGACGCCGACAGGGGGCCCTCGGGCGGCTGCCACTTCACGCCGATCTCGCGCGCCAGGCCTTTCTCGGGCGCGAAGGCGCCGCCCTGCACGTCCACGCCCACGTTCGGGCGGAACGAGGCGCCGACGCTGGCATACACCGCCCAGCCCGGCACGGGCAGCCAGGTCAGCCCCGCGCGCGGCGACAGGGCGCCCTGCGACTGGCGCCGCGTGCCGCCGGCCAGCCGGTCGTCCACGGCCTGCCGGAAGCGGTCGTGGCGCAGGCCCAGCAGCGCCTGCCACCGCGGCGCCAGTTCGATCTGGTCCTGCAGGTACAGGCCCAGGCCGCGCTGGTGCTCGTCGGTGGACAGGAAATCCTGCGTCGCCGGCCGCTCGTCGCCGTACACGGGCTGGCGCACGTCGATGCCATCGGCCTGCCAGGTGCCGGCCGGCGACTGCTGCATGACCTGCGAGAGCCGGAAGCGAAACACCTCCATCCCCGCCAGCAGCGTGTGCCGCAGTCCGCCCGCCTCCCACTGCCCCTGCAGATCGAGCTGGCCCGAGCGGTCGCTGGAGGCGAAATCGCGCCAGCGCCGCTGGCGCCACAGCCAGCCGCGTGCCTCCAGGTCGGCCAGCGCCTCGCCGTAGCCGTGGCCGTAGGTGGTGAAGCCCACCATGGTGCCGCGCCGCGCCATCAGCCCCGCATGCACGCGCCAGCCGGGGGCCAGGGCGTGGTCCAGCAGCCACTGGTGCGTCTGGTTGACCATGGCCAGGTCGCCGTCGCCGGGATCGCCATAGAAGTGCGTGACCGGCACGGTGCCCACCTGCCCGCCGAGTGCCACCACGCCCCGGTCCAGCGGCGCGCGCTGGCGCAGCCATTCGCCGTCGTAGCGCAGCGTGGTGGCCTCGGCGAGGCGCCAGGTGAACGCCGGCGCCAGCATGTCGCGGCGCGTGCGCACCTGCTCGCGAAAGCTGCCCTTGTCCTCGCCCACGGCGGTGAGGCGGTAGGCGATGCGCGCGGGTTCGCCCGACTCCGGCGCGGTGCCTGCCGACGCATCCAGCGGGCCGCCGAGCGTGAGCACGGCGCGCCTTGTGTTCCAGCGGCCCAGGCTCGCCTCGATCGTGCGCAGCGGCTCCCACGGCGCGGGCTGCGTCACCACGTTGAGCGTGCCGCCGGGCTCGGACACGCCGTACAGCGCCGCCACGGGCCCGCGCAGGAACTCGAAGCGCTCCACGTTGGCCGTGTCGCGCGGCGCGTTGTAGCCCCGGTTGCCGGCCATGCCGTTGCGCAGCAGGCTCATGCCGGTGTCCTCGTGGCCGGCGAAGCCGCGCAGGGCGATGTTGTCCCAGGTGCCGCCGAAGTCGTTCTGGCGCGACACGCCGGGCACGTAGTCGAGCGCGTCGTCCAGGCGCGTGGCGCCCAGGGCGTCCAAGGTCGGGCGCGGCAGGGTGGACAGGGCCTGCGGCACCGCGAGCGCGGGCGTGGCCGTGCGCGTGGCGGCGCCGGCCCCGCGGCCGTTGCCGCTCCCGAGGGCGGCGTCGGTGCCCCCGGCCTCGCGCAGGGCGGTCACGCGCACCACGGGCAGCACGGCGGCGTCCGGCCCGGGCAGGGCCGACGCGGGTGCGGCGGGCGCGGTGGCCATGGCGCCTGCGGGCCGCAGCACGAAGACGCCGGGCGCCTCCTCGGCTGCCGCGAGCCCCGTGCCCGCCAGCAGCCGCGCCAGTGCCTCGGCGGGTGTGAACCGGCCCGCCACGCCGGGCGCCTGCAGTCCGCGCAGCAGCGCCGCATCGGCCTGCACCGAGGCCCCGGTCTGCGCCGCCAGGGCCGGCAGCCGGTCGGCCAGCGGGCCCGGGGGCAGTTCGACCGCCCGCGGCGCGGGGGCGGGTGATTGCGCCGCGGCCGCGCCCGCCAGCAGGCACAGCGCCAGGCAGCCCGCCCGCGTGCGCAGCCCGGCCATCCGCCCTGCCATCAGTCCTGCACGGTGGCCGGCAGCACCCGCGCCCAGTAGCGCGTGCGCCAGGCCACGCGCACCGGCAGGGTGCGGGGCAGGGCGTCGAGCACGGCGTCGCTGCGGTCGATCTGGAAGGCACCGGTGATGCGCAGCGCGGCCACTGCCGGGTCGCACTGCACCACGCCGGCACGGTAGCGGGCGAGGTCTTCGAGGAACTCGCCCAGCGGCTGGTTGCGCGCCACCAGCAGGCCCTCGGTCCAGCGCCCGGCGAACGGGTCGGCGGGCGCGATCGGCGCGATCCGGCCGGCGGTGAAGCGCAGCGCCTGCCCGGCCGGCACGGTCTGCGCCAGCCCCTGCGCGGTGCGCACGGCCACGGCGCCTTCGTGCACCGTGAGCCGGCAGCCGTCCGGCGCGTCGCGCGCCACGAAGCGCGTGCCCAGCGGGCGCAGCTCGCCTTCGCGCGTGGCGAGCACGAAGGGGCGGTGGCCGGGCGCGCCGGCGTCGGCGCCGGTCTGCACCAGCACCTCGCCGTGCAGCAGCCGCACGGTGCGCTGCGCGGGCGAATAGGCCACGTCGATGGCCGTGGCGGTGTTGAGCCACAGGCGCGTGCCGTCGGGCAACACGAGGTCGCGGCGCTCGCCCCGCGCCGTGCGGTGGTCGGCCGTGAAGGCCTCGCCCCATTGGCGCCAGGCCAGGTGCGCGGCGGGCAGCGCCACGGCCAGGCCGCCGAGCGCGCGCAGCGCACGGCGCCGCCCGTTGCCGCGCGCCCGGCCCAGCACGGCCTGCGCGAGCGGCGGGCCGACGAGGGCCAGCTGCGCCTGCATGCGCTGCGCGCGCTGCCAGGCGCGTTCGTGCTCGGGGTGCTCGTTGCGCCAGCGCTCGCAGGCCGCGTGGTCCTGCACCGTGGCGTCGCCGGCATGCAGCCGGGCCAGCCATTGCGCCGCCGCGCGCACGGCGGCGCGGTCCGGGGGCAAAGGTGCGGCGGCGGGGCTCAATCCACCGCCAGGATGCAGGCCTCGAAGGCCTGCGCCATGTAGCGCTTGACGCTGCGCTCGGTCACGCCCAGCGTGGCGGCGATGCGGGCGTAGTCCTGCCCCTCGATCTGCGACAGCAGGAAGGCGCGCCGCGCGCGCTCGGGCAGGCCGGCCAGGGCCGCATCCAGCCGGTGCAGCGCCTGGCGGGCCATGGCGTGCTGCTCGGCCGAGGGCCACTGCGCTTCGGGCAGCGTGGCCAGCGCGTCGAGCCAGGCGCGCTCCAGCGACAGCCGGCGAAAGTGGTTGGCCACGAGCCGGCCCGCCACGGTGACCAGGTAGGCCCGGGGCTCGCGGGGCGTGGCGGCGTGTGCGTCGGCCTCGGTGCCGGCCTCGGTGCCGGCCTCGGCGCCCAGCCGGTGGGCGAGCAGCCGCACGAAGGTGTCCTGCGCCAGGTCCGCCGCCTGGTCGGGGCAGCCCAGCCGCGCGCGCAGCCAGCCCAGCAGCCAGCGGTGGTGCGCGCCGTACAGGCGGCCGATCTCTTCGGCCGGCCCAGGGGCGGGCGCGGCGGCGTGGTGGGCGGCGGACACGGGAGCCACGGGCGGGAATCCGATGGGTAAACGCCCGGCGGGCGGTCAATGAGAATGCATCGCATTATCTCATCCGTGGGCGGTGGCCCGACCACGGGCCCGTTGCCCGGGCCGGGATGCCTTCTGGTGCACCCTTCTGGTTTTGGTTTGCTATTTAAATGATAGCGGTATGCCCTAGTGATGATTGCGCTGCAGGCCATTTTGGTTCTCATCTGCTGGCGCGCGCTGCACCGCCTTGGGGCGCGTTTCGCGCGGTCGGAGACAATACCGGCCTGGTCCCACCCCCTTCGCGCGTGGCCGCCCGCTGTCCCGGGCCGCCGCGCGCATTGCTTTTCGTCTCTCTGGAACACCCGATACGCCATGAAAAAGATTGCAGCCGTTTTATTGATGTCCCTGGGCGCCCTGCTGGCCGGTTGCGGCAAGAACGACAGCGCGCAGCCCGCTGCGGCCGCCACCCCCGCACCGGCCGCCGCCACCAAGATCGTGGTGGGCCTGGACGACAACTTCCCGCCCATGGGCTTTCGCGACGAGAAGAACGAACTGGTGGGCTTTGACATCGACATGGCGCGCGAAGCTGCCAAGCGCATGGGCGTGGCGGTGGAGTTCAAGCCGATCGACTGGAGCGCCAAGGAGGCCGAGCTGTCCGGCCAGCGCGTGGATGCGCTGTGGAACGGGCTGACCATCACGCCCGAGCGCAAGCAGAACATCGCCTTCACCGCGCCGTACATGGAGAACCACCAGATCGTCGTGGTGTCGGCCCAGTCCCCCATCAAGGCCAAGGCCGATCTGGCCGGCAAGGTGGTGGGCGCGCAGGAGGGCAGCAGCGCGGTCGATGCGGTCAAGAAGGAAGACGCCGTGTTCAAGTCGTTCAAGGAGTTCAAGACCTTCGGCGACAACGTGACGGCGCTGATGGACCTGTCCACCGGCCGCCTGGAAGCCGTGGTGGTCGATGAAGTGGTGGGCCGCTACTACGTGGCCAAGAAGCCCGGCGCTTACGCCGTGCTGGACGAGCACTTCGGCACCGAAGACTACGGCGTGGGCGTGCGCAAGGACGACACCGCGCTGCAGGGCCGCCTGGACAAGGCCCTGGCCGACATGAAGCAGGACGGCACGGCCGGAAAGATCGCCACGCAGTGGTTCGGCAAGAACATCGTCAAATAAAGAACAACCCCCTGAGGCGCTGCGCGCCTTCCCCCTTCTCTCGCCTCACTGCGTGATGCGGGAAGGGGGACGCAGCCGGCGCGGCGGGGCGGCCCTTGCGCGGCTGCCGCTGGTATCGGGCCGCGCCAGTTGCCCAGGTTGCAGGCCTTGCCGGCCGCAGTCGTTTAGCCATGGACTCTCGTAGCTCATAGATGGATTACGTTCTCTCCCTTCTGGGGCCGATGGCGCAGGGCGCCGCGGTCACGCTGAAGCTCTTCGCCATCACGCTGGTGCTGGCCGTGCCGCTCGGGCTCGCACTGGCGCTGGCGCGCGTGTCGCGCCTGGCGCCGCTGTCGGCGCTGGTCAACGGCTACATCTGGCTCATGCGCGGCACGCCGCTCATGCTGCAGATGCTGTTCATCTATTTCGCGCTGCCGTTCGTGCCGGTCATCGGCGTGCGGCTGCCGGACTTTCCCGCCGCCGTGGTGGCCTTCGCGCTCAACTACGCGGCGTACTTCGCGGAGATCTTCCGCTCCGGCATCCAGTCGGTGGACCGGGGCCAGTACGAGGCCGCCCGTGTGCTGGGCATGACCTACGGGCAGACCATGCGCCGCATCGTGCTGCCGCAGATGGTGCGCCGCATCCTGCCGCCCATGAGCAACGAGACCATCACCCTGGTCAAGGACACCTCCCTCATCTACGTGCTGGCCCTGAACGACCTGCTGCGCGCTGCGCGCGGCATCGTGCAGCGCGACTTCACCACCACGCCGTTCATCGTGGCGGCGGCTTTTTATCTGACCATGACCCTGGTGCTCACCTGGGGCTTCCAGCGCCTGGAGAAACGCTATGCCAGACACGACGCTTGACGCGGCGGGCGCGGTGCCCATGATCGAGGCGCGCGGCCTGCACAAGGCCTTCGGCGGCACGCCGGTGCTGCGCGACGTGTCGCTCACCCTCGGGCGCGGCGAGGTGGTGGCGGTGATCGGGCCCTCGGGCTCGGGCAAGAGCACCTTCCTGCGCTGCCTGAACCACCTGGAGACCATCGACAGC
The DNA here is from genome assembly GCF_030158935.1 of Acidovorax sp. SUPP950. NCBI lineage: Bacteria > Pseudomonadati > Pseudomonadota > Betaproteobacteria > Burkholderiales > Comamonadaceae > Acidovorax > Acidovorax sp. SUPP950. Next base: position 520,520 of record NZ_BQXE01000002.1, read on the forward strand.
GGCCACATCGCCATCGAAGGCGAGGCGCTGGCGACCACCGACGCGGCGGGCCGCTGCACCTACGTGCCCGAGGCCCGCGTGCGCGGCATCTGCCGCAAGATGGGCATGGTGTTCCAGTCGTTCAACCTGTTCCCGCACCTGACCGTGCTGCAGAACCTGATCGAGGCGCCCATGGTGGTGCGCGGCATGCCGCGCGAGGCCGCGGTGGCCCGCGCCGAGGCGCTGCTGGCCAAGGTGGGCCTGTCGGACAAGCGCGACCACTTTCCCGGCCGGTTGTCGGGCGGGCAAAAGCAGCGCGTGGCCATCGCCCGCGCACTGGCCATGGAGCCCGACATCCTGCTGTTCGACGAGCCCACTTCCGCCCTCGACCCCGAGCTGACCGGCGAGGTGCTGCGCACCATGCGCGAGCTGGCCAGCGACCGCATGACCATGCTGGTCGTCACCCACGAGATGGGCTTTGCGCGCGAGGTGGCCCACCGCGTGGTGTTCATGGACCGGGGCGAGCTGATCGAATCGGCCCCGGCGGCGGCGTTTTTCGCAAATCCGCAACATGCGCGCACCCAGGCATTTCTTCGCAGCATGCTTTGACCGGCATTGGGTGGCCGGTAAAAATCCAAGCCAAATCGGCTTCCAGGGCAATCATCACTAGGGCATGTCGCTATCGAAAAATGAGCATTCTTGCCCCCTGGATTTTTGCAAACATCCATGCATGTATGTTTGCGTTACCATCGCATGCCCGGGGTTTGCCCTGACCCGCGACAATCACCGGTTGGTCCCCTTCTTCATCCCTCTGAATGCCTGAGCACCCATTTCTGGTCGAACTGCGCAACGTGACGTTCTCGTACGGCGAGCGCGACATCCTGCGCGACGTTTCGCTGTCCGTGCCGCGCGGCAAGGTCACGGCGCTCATGGGCGCCTCCGGCGGCGGCAAGACCACGGTGCTGCGCCTCATCGGCGGGCAGCAGCGGGCGCAGCAGGGCGAGGTTCTGGTCGGCGGCCAGGACGTGGGCCGCATGGATGCCGCCACGCTCTACGCCGCGCGGCGCCGCATGGGCATGCTGTTCCAGTTCGGCGCGCTGTTCACCGACATGAGCGTGTTCGAGAACGTGGCCTTTCCGCTGCGCGAGCACACCGACCTGCCCGAGGAGCTGATCCGCGACATCGTGCTGATGAAGCTCAACGCCGTGGGCCTGCGCGGCGCGCGCGACCTCATGCCCAGCCAGGTCTCGGGCGGCATGGCCCGGCGCGTGGCGCTGGCCCGGGCGATCGCGCTGGACCCCGAACTCATCATGTACGACGAGCCCTTCGCCGGGCTCGACCCCATTTCCCTCGGCACGGCGGCCCAGCTCATCCGGCAGCTGAACGACGCCATGGGCCTGACCACCCTCATCGTCTCGCACGACGTGGAAGAGACCTTCCGCGTGGCCGACCACGTGATCGTGCTCGGCCCCGGCACCGTGGCCGCGCAGGGCACGCCCGACGAGGTGCGCGCCAGCCGCGACCCGCTGGTGCACCAGTTCGTGCACGCGCTGCCCACCGGCCCCGTGCCGTTCCATTACCCCGGCCCCGACGTGGCGCAGGATTTCGGCCCGACCCCCGGAGGTGCGCGATGAGCTGGTGGCGTCCCTCCGATGTGGGCTTCGCGGTGCGCAGCCATCTGGCCGGCGTGGGCCGCGCGGCGCGCCTGTTCGGCCGGCTGGTGGCCCTGATCGGCCCCACGCTGCAGCGCCCGGGGCTGGTGCGCGACCAGATCCATTTCCTGGGCAACTACTCGCTGTCCATCATCGCCGTGTCGGGCCTGTTCGTGGGCTTCGTGCTCGGCCTGCAGGGCTACTACACGCTGCAGCGCTACGGCTCGGCCGAATCGCTGGGCCTTCTGGTGGCGCTGTCGCTGGTGCGCGAGCTGGGCCCGGTGGTCACGGCGCTGCTGTTCGCCGGCCGCGCGGGCACCTCGCTCACCGCCGAGATCGGCCTCATGCGCGCGGGCGAGCAGCTCTCGGCCATGGAGATGATGGCCGTCGATCCGGTGCGCCGCATCCTCGCGCCGCGTTTCTGGGCCGGCGTGTTCACCATGCCGCTGCTGGCCGCGGTGTTCAGCGCGGTGGGCGTGATCGGCGGCTGGATCGTGGGCGTGCTCATGATCGGCGTGGACGGCGGCGCCTTCTGGGGCCAGATGCAGGGCGGCGTGGACGTGTGGAAGGACGTGGGCAACGGGGTGCTCAAGAGCCTCGTGTTCGGCGTTACCGTCACGTTCATCGCGCTGCTGCAGGGCTACCTGGCCAAGCCCACGCCCGAAGGCGTGTCGCGGGCCACCACGCGCACGGTGGTGATGGCGTCGCTCGCCGTGCTGGGGCTGGACTTCGTCCTCACCGCCCTGATGTTCAGTATTTGACGGGGCCGCACGCCCGCAACCCCTAGGAAACACACACCATGCAGCATTCCAAGAACGATATCTGGGTCGGCCTGTTCGTCCTGCTGGGCGGCGCGGCGCTGGTCTTTCTGGCCTTGCAGTCCGCCAACCTGCTCAAGTTGAACTTCCAGACCGGCTACCAGGTCACCGCGCTGTTCGACAACATCGGCGGCTTGAAGCCCCAGGCGGCGGTGCGCAGCGCCGGCGTGGTGGTCGGCCGCGTGCAGTCCATCACCTTCGACGACAAGAGCTTCCAGGCCAAGGTGACGCTGGAGCTGCAAAAACGCTATGCGTTCCCCAAGGACAGCTCGCTCAAGATCCTCACGAGCGGCCTGCTGGGCGACCAGTACATCGGCATCCAGGCCGGTGCCGACGAAGCCAACCTGGCGGAAGGCGACAAGATCTCCTCCACCCAGTCGGCCGTGGTGCTGGAAAACCTGATCGGACAATTTCTCTATGGCAAGGCAGAGGGCGGCGGCAACAGCAGCAGCGCGCCTTCCTCCAGCACAGGTGGCAAAAAATGACGACAACAACGACCATGAAACGGGCTCTGGCCCACGGCAGCGCACTGGCATTGGGCGCGCTCTTCCTGACGGGCTGCGCCAGCGGCCCCGGGGCCAACCCGCGTGACCCGCTGGAGCCCTACAACCGCAGCATGACGAACTTCAACGACAACGTCGATTCGATCATCCTGCGGCCGGTCGCCACGGCCTACCGCGACATCACGCCCGCGCCCGTGCGCACCGGCGTGAGCAACTTCTTCTCCAACCTGGGCGATGCCTGGTCGTTCGTGAACAACCTGCTGCAGCTGCGCGGCGAGGGCGCGCTCAACAGCCTGGTGCGCTTCAACGTGAACACGGTGTTCGGCTTAGGGGGCGTGTTCGACGTGGCCAGCGAAATGGGCGTGGACCGCGCCAAGCAGGACTTCGGCCTCACGCTCGGCCACTGGGGCATCCCCACCGGCCCGTACCTCGTGCTGCCGCTGCTGGGCCCGTCCACCGTGCGCGACACGCTCGCGCTGCCGGTCGATGCCAAGGGCGATCTCGTCTCGTACGTGGACCCGGTGTCGGCGCGCAACTCGCTGTATGCCCTGCGCGTGGTGAACATCCGCTCCAACCTGCTGCGCGCCAGCTCGGTGCTGGACACCGCGGCGCTCGACAAGTACAGCTTCACGCGCGATGTGTTCCTACAGGTTCGCAGCCAGGAAGGCGGCGCGCCGGCCAACAGCGGCGAGGAAGAATACGACGACGGCGGCGGCAAGCTGCCCGAAGAGCCGGCGCGCTGAAGGGCCTCGGCCTTGGCGCGGCGCGGTTGCAGTTGCTTGCATCCGTGCACCGGGCCGACGCATCCTGGCGAAGGCCCGACCCGAGAATGAACGAATCGAAGGGACGCCATCTGGGCGTGCCAGAGGAAGGAACGACACTGATGATGAATCGACGCACCCTGGGCCATGCCGCCCTCTGCACCGCCGCCGTGCTCTGGCTCGGCGCCCCGCTGTCCGCACTGGCCGCCGAAGAAGCGCCCGATGCGCTGGTCAAGCGCCTGTCGGCCGACGTGCTGGAAACCGTCCGCAACGACAAGAGCATCAAGGCCGGCGACGTGAACAAGATCATGGCGCTGGTCGACAAGACCATCCTGCCGCACGTCAATTTCCGCCGCATGACCGCCGCGGCCGTGGGCCCGGGCTGGCGCCAGGCCACGCCCGAACAGCAAAAGCGGCTGCAGGACGAGTTCAAGACGCTGCTGGTGCGCACCTATTCCGGCGCATTGAGCCAGGTGAACGACCAGACCATCACCGTCAAGCCCCTGCGCATGGCCGCCGACGACAAGGACGTGCTGGTGCGCACCGAGATCCAGGGCCGTGGCGACCCGATCCAGCTCGACTACCGCCTGGAGAAGACACCCGGCGACGGTGCCGGCTGGAAGATCTACAACCTGAATGTGCTCGGCGTGTGGCTGGTGGAAACCTACCGCGGCCAGTTCGCGCAGGAGATCAACGCCAAGGGCGTGGACGGCCTGATCGAGTCGCTGGTGGCCCGCAACAAGGCCAACGCCGCCAAGGGCGGCTGACCGTTCGCCGGAGCCGATCGCGATGCTGGTGCTTCCTTCGGAACTGACCCATGCGCAGGCCAATGCGAGCTTGCGCATGCTGCTGCAGGGGCTCAAGGCCCACCGCGACGAGCTGCTGGTGGTGGATGCCAGCGCGCTGACCACGTTCGACTCGTCGGCGCTGGCGGTGCTGCTGGGCTGCCGCCGCGCCGCGCTGCTGGACGGCAAGCGGTTCGAGGTGAAGTCGCTGCCGGACGGGCTGCAAAAGCTCGCCGGCCTGTACGGGGTGGGCGAGCTGCTGCCGGCCGCCTGAGCCCTTCGGGTGCGGCGCCTGCACGGGGCGCCGGCCCGTCTGTTGCCTGGCTGCCGCACCGCCTGGTTCTCGCGCTGCCCCGTGCGGGCGCGAGTCGCCGTCCATCGCTGTTTTTCTTTCCCATCGCCTTGCGCGGGCACCGGTTGCCGGCACGCCGTAAAATCACCGGCTCCCATGCCCGCAGTCTCCTTCCAGTCCGTCTCCAAAACCTATTCCACGCCCAAAGGCCCTTTCCAGGCGCTCGACAACGTCAGCTTGGACATCGAGGAGGGCGAGTTCTTCGGCCTGCTCGGGCCGAACGGCGCGGGCAAGACCACCCTCATCAGCATCCTTGCCGGCCTCGCCCGTGCCACCAGCGGCCACGTGCGCGTGCAGGGCAGCGATGTGCAGGCCGATTTCGCCGCCGCCCGCCGCAAGCTGGGCGTGGTGCCGCAGGAGCTGGTGTTCGACCCGTTCTTCAACGTGCGCGAGGCGCTGCGCATCCAGTCCGGCTACTTCGGCGTGAAGAACAACGAGGCCTGGATCGACGAGCTGCTGGAAAACCTGGGCCTGGCCGACAAGGCCGGCTCCAACATGCGCCAGCTCTCGGGCGGCATGAAGCGCCGCGTGCTGGTGGCCCAGGCGCTGGTGCACAAGCCGCCGATCATCGTGCTCGACGAGCCCACGGCGGGCGTGGACGTCGAGTTGCGCCAGACGCTGTGGCACTTCGTCGCCCGTCTGAACAAGGAAGGCCACACGGTGCTGCTCACCACCCATTACCTGGAAGAGGCCGAGGCGCTGTGCAACCGCATCGCCATGCTCAAGCGCGGGCGCATGGTGGCGCTGTCCACCACCTCCGACCTGCTGCACGGGGCCTCGACGAACGTGATGCGCTTCAAGACCGATGACGTGCTGCCGCCCGCCCTGGCGGCCATCGCCCGGGTGACCGGCCGCGTGGTGCAGCTGCCCGCGCAGGACGCGCAGGACATCGAGCGGCACCTGGCCGTGCTGCGCGCCGCGGGCGTGGCCGTGCACGACGTGGAGATCCGCAAGGCCGATCTGGAGGACGTGTTCCTCAACGTGATGGCGCAAAGCAGCTACCCCGACCCGGCGCGCGAGCCCGCGCCGCCCGAAGGACCCGAGGCCACGGCCGAAGGCGGGGTGCGCCTATGACCGGCTGGCAGACCCTGTTCTACAAAGAGGTGCTGCGGTTCTGGAAGGTGAGCTTCCAGACCGTGGCCGCGCCCGTGCTCACGGCCGTGCTGTACCTGCTGATCTTCGGCCACGTGCTGGAAGACCACGTGAAGGTGTACGACCGCATCAGCTACACCGCCTTCCTGATTCCGGGGCTGGTGATGATGAGCATCCTGCAGAACGCCTTCGCCAACAGCTCCTCCAGCCTGGTGCAGAGCAAGATCATGGGCAGCCTGGTGTTCGTGCTGCTCACGCCGCTGTCGCACTGGGCGTGGTTCGTGGCCTACGTGGGCTCGTCCATCGTGCGCGGGCTGGTCGTGGGACTGGGCGTGTTCGTGGTGACGCTCGCGTTCGCACGGCCCGATTTCGCCGCGCCGCTGTGGATCCTGGCGTTCGCGCTGCTGGGCGCGGCGCTGCTGTCCACGCTGGGGCTGATCGCCGGGCTGTGGGCCGACAAGTTCGACCAGATGGCGGCGTTCCAGAACTTCGTGATCGTGCCCATGACGTTCCTGTCGGGCGTGTTCTATTCCATCCAGTCGCTGCCGCCGTTCTGGCAGACGGTGAGCCACCTGAACCCGTTCTTCTACATGATCGACGGCTTTCGCTACGGCTTCTTCGGCCAGAGCGACACGTCGCCGTGGCTGAGCCTGGGCATCGTGGGCATCGCCTGGCTGCTGGTCAGCGCGCTGGCGGTGCACCTGCTGCGCACCGGCTACAAGATTCGCAATTGACGACGCGACGACGCACCCACGACCCCCGAGCCCATCCATGACCGCCGACCAACTCAAAGACCTCATCGCCGCCGGCCTGCCTTGCGAGCACCTCGCGCTGGAAGGCGACGGACGGCACTGGTACGCCACCATCGTCTCGGCCGAGTTCGAGGGCAAGCGTGCCATCCAGCGCCACCAGCGCGTCTATGCCACGCTGGGCACCCGCATGCAGACCGACGAGGTGCATGCGCTGTCCATGAAGACCTTCACGCCCGCCGAGTGGGCCGCGCAGGGCGCCTGATGGCCTGTGGTTGGTTGCTCACTTTTTGATAGCTATATGCCCTAGTACTGATTGCGCTGGCGGCACTTTTGACTGAAACACCGGGCTCGATGCCATGGACAAACTCCTGATTCGCGGCGGCCGCGCGCTGCATGGCGAGGTGCTGGTTTCCGGCGCCAAGAACGCCGCCCTGCCCGAGCTGTGCGCGGCGCTGCTCACGGCCGAGCCCGTCACGCTGCTGAACGTGCCCCAGCTGCAGGACGTGGCGACCATGCTCAAGCTCATCCGCAACATGGGCGTGGCGGCCGAGCGCTCGCCGGACGGCACGGTGCGCATCGATGCGGGCGCGCTCTCCACGCCCGAGGCGCCCTACGAGCTGGTCAAGACCATGCGCGCCTCGGTGCTGGCCCTGGGGCCGCTGCTGGCGCGCTTCGGCGAGGCGACCGTGTCGCTGCCGGGCGGCTGCGCCATCGGCTCGCGCCCGGTGGACCAGCACATCAAGGGCCTGACCGCCATGGGCGCGGAGATCCTGGTGGAGCACGGCTACATGATCGCCAGGCTGCCGGCGGGCGCCACGCGCCTGAAGGGCGCGCGCATCACCACCGACATGGTCACCGTGACGGGCACCGAGAACTTCCTCATGGCCGCCACGCTGGCTGAGGGCGAGACGGTGCTGGAGAACGCCGCGCAGGAGCCCGAGATTTCCGACCTGGCCGAGATGCTGATCGCCATGGGCGCCCGGATCGAAGGCCACGGCACCAGCCGCATCCGCATCCAGGGCGTGGAGCGCCTGCACGGCGCCACGCACCGCGTGGTGGCCGACCGCATCGAGGCCGGCACCTTCCTGTGCGCCGTGGCGGCCACGGGCGGCGAGGCCCTGCTGCGCCACGGCCGCGCCGACCACCTGGACGCCGTGATCGAGAAGCTGCGCGAAGCCGGCGTGCAGGTGCAGGCCGAGCCGGAAGGCATCCGCGTCAAAAGCCCGGGCGCCGCGCAATTGCGCGCGCAGGGCTTTCGCACCACCGAGTACCCCGGCTTTCCCACCGACATGCAGGCGCAGTTCATGGCGCTGAACGTGGTGGCGCAGGGCACCTCCACGGTCACCGAGACCATCTTCGAGAACCGCTTCATGCACGTGGACGAGCTCGCGCGCCTGGGTGCCAGGATCCAGACCGATGGCAAGGTCGCGGTGATCGAGGGCCTGGGCAGCACGGCCGCGCGCCTGTCCGGCGCCACGGTGATGGCCACCGACCTGCGCGCCTCGGCCAGCCTCGTCATCGCCGGGCTGGTGGCGGACGGCGCCACCGTGGTGGACCGCATCTACCACCTGGACCGCGGCTACGACTGCATGGAAGCCAAGCTGCGCGGCCTCGGGGCCGACATCGAGAGGGCGGCATGAGCCGCCTTCGCTGCTGCCCGGTTCCATGGCGCGTGGCGGCCGGGTTCCTTTTTTCTTCACCCCTATGACCATGATCACTCTTGCCCTGTCCAAGGGCCGCATCTTCGACGAAGCCCTGCCCATGCTGGCCGCCGCCGGCATTGCGGTGCTGGACGACCCCGAGAAGTCGCGCAAGCTCATCCTGACCACCAACCAGCCCGACGTGCGCGTGGTGCTGGTGCGCGCATCCGATGTGCCGACCTACGTGCAGTACGGCGGCGCCGACCTGGGCGTGACGGGCAAGGACACGCTCATCGAGCACGGCGGCCAGGGGCTGTACCAGCCGCTGGATCTGCAGATCGCCAAGTGCCGGGTGAGCGTGGCGGTGCGGGACGACTTCGACTACGTCCGCGCGGTGCAGCAGGGCTCGCGCCTGCGGGTGGCGACCAAGTACACCGCCATCGCGCGCGATTTTTTCGCGGCCAAGGGTGTGCACGTGGACATGATCAAGCTCTACGGCAGCATGGAACTGGCGCCGCTCACGGGGCTGGCCGATGCCATCGTCGATCTGGTGTCCACGGGCAACACGCTGCGGGCCAACCACCTGGTGGAGGTGGAGCGGATCATGGACATCAGCTCGCACCTGGTGGTGAACCAGGCGGCGCTCAAGCTCAAGCAGGCGCCGCTGCGCCGCATCATCGACGCGTTCGCGTCGGTCATCCCCGCCGGCGGCTGACGTTGCGCGGGTGCCTCAGATCGAATCCCACGCCGGCCAGGACGGGGCAGAATCCGGGCTGTGTCGAGAAAATTGTTTCTCGATGCATCTTTTGTTTCAAAAATCTGAGGTGTTCCATGTTCAAGAAAATCCTGGTGCTGGGCTGTCTGGCGCTGAGCGGCGCCTCGTTTGCCGCCGATGCCGACTTCACGCTGGTCAATCGCACCGGCTATGCGCTCAACGAGGTCTATATTTCGCCCACCAAGATGGACAAGTGGGGCAGCGACCGCCTGGGCCGCAACCAGCTGGTGAACGGCGCCTCGCGCAAGTTCAAGTTCGGCGACACCAAGCACTGCATCCAGGACATCAAGGTCGTGTTCACCGACGACGCCTCGGAAGTCGAGTGGGAGGGTCTCAACCTCTGCGAACTCGACAAGATCACGCTCAAGTACAACCGCAAGACGGGCGACGTGTCGGCAGAGACCGAATGAGCCCGGCGGCCCCTTCTTCCCCTTCGCGATAGAGATAGAAAAGCCATGAAAGCCACGCCTGTTCGTTTGCGTACCGATAGCGCCGATTTCGAGGCCGCGTTCCGGGACCGCCTGCATTGGTCCGCCGAGACCGATGCCGCCATCGAGCAGCGCGTGGCCGACATCCTGGCCGACGTGCAGGCCCGCGGCGACGCGGCCGTGCTGGAATACACCCGCCGCTTCGACGGCCTGCAGGCCGATTCCATGGCCGGGCTGGAGCTGTCGCAGGACGAACTGAAGGCCGCCTTCGAGGCCATTCCCACCGCGCAGCGCGAGGCCCTGGAGGCTGCCGCTGCGCGCGTGCGCCGCTACCATGAGGCGCAGCGCAAGGCCAGCGGCGAAAGCTGGAGCTACCGCGACGAGGACGGCACGCTGCTGGGCCAGAAGGTCACGCCGCTCGACCGCGTGGGCATCTACGTGCCCGGCGGCAAGGCCGCGTACCCCTCGAGCGTGCTGATGAACGCCATTCCCGCGCACGTGGCGGGCGTGGGCGAGATCATCATGGTGGTGCCCACCCCGCAGGGCGCGCGCAACCCGCTGGTGCTGGCCGCCGCCCACGTGGCCGGCGTGACGCGTGCCTTCACCTTGGGGGGCGCGCAGGCCGTGGCCGCACTGGCCTATGGCACGGCCACCGTTCCGAAGGTGGACAAGATCACCGGGCCCGGCAATGCCTATGTGGCGAGCGCCAAGAAGCGCGTGTTCGGCACCGTGGGCATCGACATGATCGCCGGCCCGAGCGAAATCCTGGTGCTGGCCGACGGCTCCACGCCGCCCGACTGGGTGGCCATGGACCTGTTCAGCCAGGCAGAGCACGATGAACTCGCGCAGTCCATCCTGCTGAGCCCCGACGCCGCCTACATCGACGCGGTGCAGGCCGCCATCGACCGGCTGCTGCCCACCATGCCCCGTGCCGAGATCATCGCCAGGAGCCTCACCGGCCGCGGCGCGCTGATCCTCACCCGCGACATGGAAGAGGCCTGCGCCATCAGCAACCGCATCGCGCCCGAGCACCTGGAGGTCTCGAGCCGCGAGCCCCACCGCTGGGAGCCGCTGCTGCGGCACGCCGGGGCGATCTTTCTCGGGGCCTACACCAGCGAATCGCTGGGCGACTACTGCGCCGGCCCCAACCACGTGCTGCCCACCAGCGGCACGGCCCGCTTCTCGTCGCCGCTGGGCGTGTACGACTTCCAAAAGCGCAGCAGCCTCATCGAGGTGAGCGAGGCCGGTGCGCAGACGCTGGGCAAGATCGCCGCCGAGCTGGCCTACGGCGAGGGCCTGCAGGCCCACGCGCGGGCGGCCGAGATGCGCATCAAGCCCTAAACACGGGCCACCTCCACGCGGGCCGCCCGCGCGGGCCCCTGCGCACCGCGGGTGCCGCCATGGGCGGCGGGCCCGCACCGCCAGGCCAGCCGCGCGGCCTGCGCGCCTTCGGCGCTCACCCGCAGCGTGGCGGGGCCGTGCAGGTCCAGGCGCTCGCCGGCCGCCAGAAAATAGTCTTCCTCGCAGCCGTCGCAGGTGACCCAGGCGCAGCCCTGCACCACCTCCAGCACGGCGGACTGATGGGCCGGGCAGGCGAGGGTCTGCACGGGTGCGAGCGGCCGCAGGGTCCGGTGTGTGGCCGATGGGACGGCGGCGGCAGGCAAGGAGGGCCGGGCGGCCGGGGTGGGGTGCGTCAGGGACTTCATGGGATCGACTGTGCTCGGGCGTGCCAGGGCGCACCAGCCACAGTCGCCCGCCATGTCGGCCAGTGCAGATGCGCCGCAGGGCCATCTGTGTGGTACCGGTTGGCACCCATCTGTACTGCTGCATCCATTGCTGGGCAGTACAGAATCGCACGATGGACGCCGCCGACACCACGCCCCTTTATCTGCAGATCGCGGCGCAACTGGCCGAGCTGGTGCGCAACGGCACGCTGGCACGGGGCGAAAAACTGCCGTCGGTGCGCGAACTGGCGCGTCAGCGGGCAGTGGCCCAGAGCACCGTGGTGCAGGCCTACCACTGGCTGGAGGATGCGCGCTTGATCACCGCGCGCCCGCGCTCGGGCTTCTTCGTCGCGGCGCGCCCCGCCAGCCTGCCCGAGCCGACCACGCCACGCCCGCTGCGCCGTGCGCGCGAGGTTTCGGTGGACTGGCTGGGCCAGCGCATCCTGGGACGCGATCAGCCGGCCGACATGGTGTCGTACAGCAGCGGCACGCCCGGGCCCGAACTCTTCAACCCCGACCGGGTGCGGCGCGCCGTCACCCGCGCGGCGCAGCGCCACCGCCACCTGCTGTGCACCTATCCGTCCTCGTCCGGCCACGAGGAGGCGCGCCGCGCGCTCGCCCGCTATGCCGTGGGGCTGGGCTGCAGCCTCGACCCCGAGAACATCGTGATCACCGGGGGCTGCATGGACAGCATCGTGTTGTGCCTGCGGGCGGCCACGCGGCCCGGCGACATCGTGGCGCTGGAGTCGCCCACGCACTTCTCGTTTCTGGAGGTGCTGCAGGGGTTGCACCTGCGCGCGCTCGAAATCCCCACCCATCCGCGCCACGGCCTGTCGCTGGACGCGCTGCAGCTGGCGCTGGAGACGCAGCCCGTCAAGGCCGTGATGGTGGTGCCCACGCTCAGCAACCCGCTGGGCAGCTGCATGCCGCAGGCCGAGCGGCGGCGCCTGGCGAACATGGCCGCGCGCCACGGCATGGCCGTGATCGAGGACGCGATCTACAACGACCTCGTGGAAGTGGACGAGCTGCGCCGCACGGTCAAGTCGTACGACACCACCGGCCACGTCATGCTGTGCGATTCGTTTTCCAAGACCCTGGCGCCGGGCCTGCGCCTGGGTTGGGTGGAGGCGGGCCGCTGGAGCCAGGCGATGCGGGCCATCAAGGACCTGCAGGCCGGCGGGCAGTCTGCGGTGCTGGAATTGGCGCTCGCCGACCTCATCACGCAGGCCGGCCATGCGGCATCGATGCGGCAACTGCGCGCGGCGGTCGCGGCCCGCATGGACGCGGTGCGCGGTGTGATCGCCGCGCATTTTCCGCCGGGCACGCGCGTCAGCGATCCCCCGGGCGGCCTGCTGCTGTGGCTGGAGTTGCCGCGCGCCCTCGACTCGGTGCTGCTGCACGAGGCCTGCCTGGCCGACGGCCTGCTCATCGCGCCGGGCACGGTGTTCAGCGCCAGCGGGCGGTTTCGCAACTGCCTGCGCATCGGCGTGGGCGGCGACTGGACGCCCGCGCACCTGCAGGGCTTGCGCAAGGTGGGGGAGACGGCCACCCGCATGCTGCGGTCGGCCGCCATGCGTGTGGCTTGAGACCCCACAGGAAAATCACACGAACTTCGTGCACCACGAAGTTCGTGTAGCATTTATCCCATGAAGAACGTGACCATCACCATGGACGACGCCGCAGCCGAGTGGGTGCGCGTGGAAGCGGCCAAGCGGGGCAGCAGCGTGTCGCGCCTGGTGGGCGAATGGCTGGCCGAGAAGATGCGGCAGGAAGATGCCTATGCCCAGGCCATGCGAGAGGCACTGAGCTTCGAGAGCTGGGGCGCCTCCGACGGGCCCTATGTGCCGCGCGAAATCCTGTTCCAGCGATGAGCACGACCCCGATCTTCGTCGACACCGAAGTGCTGCTGTCCAGCGTGGACGACCGCGATCCGGCCCGGCAGGCGCGTGCGCGCGAATGGCTCACGTTCTGCTGGCAGACACGCAGCGGCCGCGTCAGCTCGCAGGTGCTCAACGAGCTGTACAACCAGGCCATCCAGCGCTTTCGGGGGCCGCACACGCTGCAGCAGGTGCGCGCGCAGGTGCGGCGCTTTCGGGTGTGGCAGCCGCCGCACCTGGACGCCTACACCGTCGACGGCGCGTGGGATCTGCAGGACCGCTACGGCCTGGGCTACTGGGATGCGCTCATCCTCTCCTCCGCGCACCAGCAGGGCTGCCGCTACCTGCTGACCGAGGCACTGCCGCACGACCAGCCCATGGACGCCGTTCGCCCCATCAACCCCTTCCTCATCGCTCCCCACGAACTGGACACCGCCGAATGACGAGCCCCGCCACCCCCGCTGCCACGCCGCCCAGCGCCCTCGACCGCATCCGCCCCGACGTGCGCGCCATGCACGCCTACACCGTGCAGCCCTCGGCCGGCCTGCTCAAGATGGACGCGATGGAAAACCCGTTCCGCCTGCCGGCGGAGCTGCAGGCGGCCCTGGGCGAGCGGCTGGGCGCGCTGGCGCTCAACCGCTATCCCGGCGACCGCATCGCCGACCTGAAGGCCGCGCTGGCTGACTACGTGGGCATGCCGGACGGCCACGCCATCGTGCTGGGCAACGGCTCCGACGAACTCATCACGCTGCTGGCGCTGGCCTGCGCGCAGCCCGGCACCGGCCAGCGCGCCACGCTGCTCGCACCCATGCCGGGCTTCGTGATGTACCCCTTGAGCGCGCAGCTGCAGGGGCTGGACTTCGTCGGCGTGCCGCTCACGGCCGACTTCGAGCTCGACGAGCCGGCCATGCTCGCGGCCATCGCCCGGCACCGCCCGGCCATCACCTACATCGCCTACCCCAACAACCCCACCGCCACGCTGTGGAACGAAGGCGCGGTGCAGCGCATCATCGACGCCGCGGGCGCGCAAGGCGGCATCGTGGCCATGGACGAGGCCTACCAGCCCTTCGCCAGCCGCACCTGGATCGATCGCATGCGCGCCGAGCCCGGGCGCAACGCGCACGTGCTGCTGATGCGCACGCTCAGCAAGTTCGGCCTGGCCGGCGTGCGGCTGGGCTACCTGATGGGGCCCAGCGCGCTGGTGGCCGAGATCGACAAGGTGCGCCCACCCTACAACGTGAGCGTGCTCAACTGCGAGGCCGCGCTGTTCGCCCTGGAGCATGCGGGCGTGTTCGCGGCCCAGGCGGCCGAACTGCGGCACGAGCGCGCCGCGCTGCTGGCTGCGCTGAGGGTGCTGCCGGGCGTCGAGAAGGTCTGGGACAGCGAGGCCAACATGGTGCTGCTGCGCGTGGCCGATGCCGCCCGCACCTACGAGGGCATGAAGGCCCGCAAGGTGCTCGTCAAGAACGTTTCTACAATGCACCCACTGCTGGCCAATTGCCTGCGCCTCACGGTCGGCAATGCGGCCGACAACGCCCAGATGCTCGCCGCGCTCCAGGCCTCCCTATGACCTCTTCTGCACTCGTTCCTTCCGCCCTGTCCGACAGCCCCGACGCCGACCGCATCGCGGAGGTGTCCCGCACCACGGCGGAAACCCGCATCCACGTGCGCGTGAACCTCGACGGCACGGGCGAAGCGCGCCTGTCCACGGGCATCGGCTTCTTCGACCACATGCTCGACCAGATCGCGCGCCACGGCCTGATCGACCTGCGCATCGAATGCGAGGGCGATCTGCACATCGACGGCCACCACACGGTGGAAGACGTGGGCATCACGCTCGGCCAGGCGTTCGCGCGGGCCGTGGGCGACAAGAAGGGCATCCGTCGCTACGGCCATGCCTATGTGCCGCTGGACGAGGCGCTGTCGCGCGTGGTGGTCGACTTCTCGGGCCGCCCGGGGCTGCACCTGCACATCCCGTTCACGGCGGGCAGCATCGGCGGCTTCGACACGCAGCTCACGTATGAATTCTTCCAGGGCTTCGTGAACCACGCGGGCGTCACGCTGCACATCGACAACATCAAGGGCATCAATGCCCACCACCAGTGCGAGACGGTGTTCAAGGCCTTCGCCCGCGCGCTGCGCGCCGCGCTGGAGCGCGACCCCCGTGCGGCCGGTGTCATTCCCTCCACCAAAGGGTCCCTCTGAGGTTTTCGGCTCCATGGGCCTCCAGCGCTCATCCAACATGCGCAAGCAGCTATGAAAAGTGAAGCAAAAACCGTGGCCGTCGTGGACTACGGCATGGGCAACCTGCGCTCCGTCTCGCAGGCCGTCCAGGCCGCAGCCGAGGGCACCGGCTGGACCGTCGTGGTCACCTCGCGGCCCGAGGACGTGCGCGCCGCGCAGCGCGTGGTGCTGCCGGGACAGGGCGCCATGCCCGACTGCATGAGCGAACTGCGCGAATCGGGCCTGCAGGCGTCGGTGCTGGAGGCCGCTGCGTCCAAGCCGATGTTCGGCGTGTGCGTGGGCATGCAGATGCTGCTGGACCGCAGCGCCGAGGGCGACACGCCCGGCCTGTCGCTCATCCACGGCGAAGTGCTCAAGTTCGACCTGGCCGGCCGCCAGCAGCCGGACGGCAGCCGCTACAAGGTGCCCCAGATGGGCTGGAACCGCGTGGGCCAGGTGCGCCATGGCGGCGCGGCGCACCCGGTGTGGGCCGGCGTGCCGGACCAGAGCTACTTCTATTTCGTGCACAGCTTCTATGCGCGCCCGCGGGATGCGGCGCACTGCGCGGGCGAGGCCGATTACGGCGGCCCCTTTGCAGCGGCGATTGCGCGCGATAATATTTTTGCCACGCAATTCCATCCGGAAAAGAGCGCGGAGCACGGCCTGGCGCTCTATCGCAACTTCCTTCACTGGAATCCCTGATCTTCAACCCCTTGCCGGGCCTGCGGCCCGACCTGGCACATCCTTAGCCTTTCCATCATGCTGCTCATCCCCGCCATCGACCTCAAGGACGGACACTGCGTGCGCCTCAAGCAAGGTGACATGGACCAATCCACCACCTTCGGAGAAGACCCGGGCGCCATGGCCCGCAAGTGGGTGGAAGCCGGGGCGCGACGCCTGCACCTGGTGGACCTGAACGGCGCCTTCGCCGGCACGCCCAAGAACTACACGGCCATCAAGTCCATCCTGAAGGAAGTCGGTGACGACATCCCCGTGCAGCTCGGCGGCGGCATCCGCGACCTGGACACGATCGAAAAGTACATCGACGGCGGCCTGCGCTACGTGATCATCGGCACCGCCGCCGTGAAGAACCCCGGGTTCCTGAAAGACGCCTGCAGCGCCTTCGGCGGCCACATCATCGTGGGCCTGGATGCCAAGGACGGCAAGGTCGCAACCGACGGCTGGAGCAAGCTCACAGGCCACGAGGTGGTCGATCTGGCCAAGAAGTTCGAGGACTGGGGCGTGGAGTCGATCATCTACACCGACATCGGCCGCGACGGCATGCTTTCGGGCATCAACATTGACGCCACGGTCAAGCTGGCGCAATCGCTCACCATTCCGGTCATCGCCTCGGGCGGCCTGGCCAACATGGCCGACATCGAGCAGCTGTGCGCGGTGGAAGGTGAAGGCATCGAAGGCGTGATCTGTGGCCGCGCCATCTATTCCGGCGACCTGGATTTCGCCGCGGCGCAGGCCCGTGCGGACGAATTGAACGGCGCTGCCTGACGCCTCAGTCCGGCCGCCTCAGGATGCCTTGCGGCGGCTGAGGCGGGTTTTCAGGCGCCGGTCCTTGCAAGCCCCGGTGCTGTGCCATCCGGACCATCGGTCCGGCGGCTTTCCATCCAACGCGATTGCCACTGAGCGCCAGGCAACGCCGGCGCCAGGCGCGCTTCGGGATCAGCAGCCCGTGACGGCCCGCCCTTGGTTCACCGCGGACACGGTCTGCAGCAGGTTCGTCCAGTACGAAGGCAGGGCGTCCCAGGGGTTGCCGACATCCGCCACCGGGTCGTATTCGAGGTTCGTCATGTAGATGGGGCCGGCGTTGTACCGGGCCGAGGCGGCCGTCTGCACGGCCTGCTGCATGTCGGCGCAGGTGGCGGTGTTGTGCACCAGCGAGCTTTGGCGGCTGTTGGCAAGGGTGTACAGCCAGGGCGTGGTGCGCGGGTCGTAGCTGGCGTAGGTGCTGTTGCGCCCTTCGAAGGTGACGAGCACATCGGCCACCGCGGCATAGCCGGCGGCAGGCACCATGCCGGGGTTGCCGATCACGCGCAGGCTGGCGTCCTTGGCCTTGATGTAGCTGTAGATCTCGCGGTAGAAGTCGAGCCGCGTGGTCTCGGAGGCCATTTCGTCCAGGAAGATGCCGCTGATCGCCTCGCGCCCGAACAGCGCGATGTAGTTGTCGATGTTGGCCTTGATGCTGGCCAGCGACCGCGAGCCCGTGCCGTAGCCGGTATAGACATAGCCCACCACCTTGCCGCCCGCGGAAACGAACGCATCGACGGCGCTCACATAGCTGGCCTCGGCCGTGGTGAACACCCCGTTGTTGGGATTCAGGATCGCGGTGATGGACACCGCCGGATTGGCCGCCGCACCGCTGGCCAGCAGGGCCCAGCCCTGGCCCGACGAGGGGTGGAAGTAGGCAGGCACCAGCACCTCCAGTGCCGCGGGTGCTGGGCGCAGATACACCACGCGCGTGGCGGTGACCGACTGGCCCGATACGCTGGTGGTGGCGCTGATCTCCTGCCGGCCTGCCGCGGCGCCGGACAGGGTGGCGGTCGCCACGCCTGCGCGGGTCGCGCTGGTGGTGGAGAACGCGCCGGGCAGGGCGGAGAAGTTCACCGCCGTGCCATCGGCCGCGTCGGCGCCGTTCACCGTGACGCGCGCGCTGATGGCCAGGGCGGCATTCGCATTGAACACGGCCTCGGCTTGCGGAGCGTTCAGGGTGATGGCGATGCTGGTCGGAGTGGGGGTCACCGGTGTCGTCGGGTCGGTGGAGCCCCCTCCACCGCCACCGCCGCAGGCGGCCAGCAAGGCGGCAAGGGACAGGCCGCACCAGCGGGTGATGCGGGCAACCAGGGTGATGCGGGCGGGAATGCGTGGCATGGGGATATCCTTTGCAGCGGGAAAGGGAAGGGTGAGGTGTCGGACAAGGTGGAGGCAATCGGCGTGCCGGGTGCGGATCCGTGGATCAACAGGTGGGCGGCGCGGCGCCCCGGTTGACGGCATCCACGGTGCCCAGCAGGCGGGTCCAGTAGGTCGGCAGGGTGTCCCAGGGGTTGCCTTCCTGCGTGTCGGGGTCGAACGTGTCGTCGGTGACGTAGAGGATGCCGCTGTTCGCGCGTGCCGTGGCCGCAGCGCGCACGGCGGCCTGCATGGCCGCGCAGTCGGCCGCGTCGTGCACCAGGGCGTTCTGGCGCGTGTTGGCCATCTGGTAGAGCCAGCCACCGCTGGCGCGGGGATCGTAGTCGGCAAAGGCCGCGTTGCGGTTCTCGAAGGTCACCAGGGCATCGGCCACGGCGGCGTAGGCGGCGTTGGGCACGGTGCCCGGGTTGCCGACCACGCGCAAGCTGGCGCCTTTGCTCTTGATGTAGTCGAACAGTTGCCGGTAGTAGTTGATCCGGCCGGGCGCGGACGACATCTCGTCGATGAAAAAGCCGCTCACCAGCCCGGTGCCGTAGAGGCTGAGGTATTTGTCGATGTTGCCCTTGACCTTGCTGATCGAGCGCGATCCGTAGCCGGTGTACACGTAGCCCAGCAGCTTGCCCCCCGCCTGCACGAAGGCCGTGGCGGCGGCCGTGAACTCGGGGTTGGCGCGGGTGAAGACGCCGTTGCTGGGGTTGAGAATGGCCGTGACGCTGACGGAGGGGTACGCGCTGGCGCCGGCGGTCATGGCGTCCCAGGGCGAGCCCGCCGAGGGGTAGAAATACGCGGGGACCAGCACTTCCATGGGGGCGGCGGCCGGGCGCACGTAAAGGATGCGCGAGGCGGTCACGGCGCCGCCGCTCGAGGCCACCGAAGCGGTCAGGTTCTGGCGCCCCAGCCCGGAGGCAGTGAAAGTGGTGCCCGCTTCGCCGCCGCGCAGCGCGGCCACCGGTGGTGCAAAGCTGCCCGAGGTGGCGGAAAAGTCGACGGCCACGCCGTCGGGGATGGCGCTGGCAACCCCCGCCTGCACCCTGAGGGAGACCGGCACGTTGGCCCCGGTGTCGAACACGTCCTGGTCGAGCGGGGCCGCGAAGGCGGCTTGCACGCCAGCCGTGGCGGCTTCGGCTTTTTGCTCGGAGGCTGGTGCAGGTTCGCTGCTACCGCCGCCTCCGCAGCCGGCGAGTCCTGCGGCGAGCAATCCGGAAGCCGACCACAGCACCAGCCGCAGTGCAGCGCGGCTCGGCAATGCACGATGGATCGCGTTCGGCATGGCACCCCCCTTTTTTCTGGCCTGAATGGATTTCAGTTTTTTGCCATTGTCCACCGAACGCCGGCCGGGCTACTGCAGCATGAAGGTTTCGTACTCCAGCCGGTTGAGTTGGCGCGACAGCAGGTACATGCCGGTGCACAGCGTGAGCAG
Source organism: Acidovorax sp. SUPP950 (assembly GCF_030158935.1). NCBI lineage: Bacteria > Pseudomonadati > Pseudomonadota > Betaproteobacteria > Burkholderiales > Comamonadaceae > Acidovorax > Acidovorax sp. SUPP950. Next base: position 540,223 of record NZ_BQXE01000002.1, read on the forward strand.
CGTGGACAGCGCGAAGCCGTAGCCATACAGGGCCGCGCCGGCATACAGCGTGAAGCCGGTGAGCGCGATGTTCAGCAGCACGAACTGCACGCACAGCAGCAGCACGATGCGGCGCTGGTCCAGGTAGAAGAACACGTTCAGGATGGCCATCAGACCCACCTGCAGGCCCGCGCCGATCACCTGCACGTGCAGCAGCGGCAGGTACAGCCGCGAGATGCCCAGCACGTCCAGCAGTGCCGGGCCGGCCACGAAGGTGACCAGGATGGCCAGCGTCTGGATCTTGCCGATCTCGCCCAGCCCTTGCTGGATCGAGTAGACCATCTCGTCGCGCATGGCCTCGATGTATTCGAGCGAGCCGCCGCTGCGCACCGCGTCGTAGAACTTGTCGTAGTACTCGACGAAGTCGGTCTCGATGCGCACCAGGAACACCGCCATGCCCGGAATGATGGACAGGTAGGCCAGGAACACCGGCAGGTCGTAGATGAGCGATGCGCGCAGTCCGCCGATGATGTTCTGGGACGTCGGCGGGAAGTACCAGAACATGAACTTGTCGATCCAGATCCCGAAGTTGTAGAGGAACCCGATGGCCACGAGCGACGGATACAGCAGCTTGCGCTCCGCGAAGTCGAACGCGATCAGCCGGCCCTTGGGGTTGAACTCCTGCACCACCAGGATCCACATGCCGGCCAGCAGCAGGTAGTTGCCCAGCACGAAGCCCGTCAGCAGCCCCTCCAGGCCCCAGGGGCGCATGAAGAGCGAGCCGATCACGATCACCGCGTAGGCCAGACCGAACAGCACCACGATCTCCTTGTACCGCTTCATGCCGGACAGCAGCACCGTCAGCACCCACACGTCGCACATCAGGGTGAAGCCCGCCAGCATCAGCATGCGGTACACCAGCCCCAGGTTGGGCAGCAGCAGGAACAGCGCGATCGTGCCCAGTGCACCGGCCACGAGCGTCACCACCAGCAGCAGCCCGTGCAGGTTGGGCAGGATGAGGTCCTTGCGCTTTTCGAAGAGCCGGTCGGACACGAAGCGCGTGAAAGCCAGCTGCACCAGCCCCGTGAGAATCAGGCTGCCCGCCACCATGTAGGTGACCGAGGTCTGGAACTGCGTGACCAGAAAACCCGGCACCACCACGCTGGCGCTGAAGATACCGATGAGCAGGATGCCCACGATGGAGAAGACCCACGGGCCCGAGCCGATGACGCCCGCATAGGCGTAGGCCTGCACCAGGCTCACCAGCGTGTTCTTGCGCAGCATGCGGCGCAGTTCGAATCCGATGCCAGCCATCAGCGGGGGCCCTCCGTCTTCTGGAACGCGGTCTCATACACGCGGCGGTAGCGGTCGAACATCATGGTGTCGGTGTAGTAGCGCTCCACGCGCGCAATGGCCGCCCGGCTGGCGCTCTCCCAGGCGGCGGGGTCGTTGAGCAGCGACAGCGAAGCGTCGGCCAGGCGCTGCGGGTCGGCGATCGGCACCACCTTGCCCGAGGCGCCCAGTGCCTTGTCTTCATCGTCCAGCCCTTCGATGAGCTGGCGGCACGAGCCCACGTCGGTGGACACGGTGGGCACGCCCGCGGCGTAGCCCTCCAGGATCACCAGGGGCAGCGCCTCGCTGATCGACGACAGGATCACCAGCCCGATGCGCGGCATGAGGTCTTCCACGCGCTGAAAGCCCAGGAAGCGGATGTTCTGCTCCAGCCCCAGGCTGCGCACGAGGTTCGTGCATTCCTGCGCGTAGGCCGGGTCTTCCTCGGTCGGGCCGGCGATCCAGCCCTCGGCCTGCGGCAGCTGGTTGACCACGCGGCGCATGGCGCGGATGAACGTCTTGATGTCCTTGATGGGCACCACGCGGCCGATGAGGCACAGCACTGGCGGCACCTGGGCCGGACGCTTGTCGCGCAGCGGCGCGAAGCGGCCCAGGTTGATGCCGTTCGGGATGTTGAAGGTGCGCGATGCCTCGGCGCCATCGGTCACCTGCCGCAGCCGGTTGGTCTCGTACAGCGCGATGATCGGGTCGGCCGCCGCGTAGCAGTAGTAGCCCAGCCATTCGAAGAACTGGATCCACATCTGGCGGAAGTACGACAGCTCGGTCGGGTCGCGCTGGAAGATGTTGCGGTTGTCGCGGATCCACTCGCTCTTGAAGAGGTCGATCTTGCGTTCCTTGGTGTAGATGCCGTGTTCCGACAGGATCAGCGGCACACCGCGCGCCTGCTCGATCAGCCCGCCGAGAAAGCCGGCGTAGCCCGTGGAGGCGCAATGCACCACGCGCACCGGAATGAGCTGCTGCGCCACGCGGGCCAGCGTCCACAGCGGCTGGTACATGATGCGCACCGTCCAGAAGTAGTCCACGAACGACGGATCGGTGCAATGGTCGCGGTAGCTCTTGCAGATGATTTCCCAGGCCCGCTCGCTGTAGAGGAAATCCTCCAGCGGCAGGCGCCCGCCCGGCTGCATCTGCTGGGTGATCTCGCGGAACGCGGCCATCGTCTGCGGGCTGCGGTCGCCCGTGCGGAACGACTCGACCAGGGTGTGCACCATGTCCAGGGCCGCGCGGCTGCCCTTGCGCCGTGCGGGCAGGGTGCGCACGCCCAGGTGGTCGTAGAGGTAGTGCTCCTCGAAGTGCACGACGTTCGGCGGCAGCTCGTACTTGAACGCGGAATAGTCCTCGCGGCGGCTGCCCAGAAAGACGATGGCAAAGCGGTATTCCGGGTAGGCGCGGATGATCTGGTTGATCCAGCTCGACACGCCCCCGCTCACATAGGGGAAGGTGCCCTCCAGTAGCAGGGCGACGTCTGCCTCGCTGGCTTTGGGCCCTGTCATGGCGCACTCCAGTAGTCGAGGACGGGGCGCAGCCGGGGCAGCGCGCGCCATTGGTTGAGCTGCTGCACCAGTTCGCGCGTCTGCGCGAAGTCACGCCGCTCAAAGCACAGTTCGGCCTGGTAGGGCAGTACGCGCGTGGCGGGCAATCCCAAGTTGCGGGCGAGCGCGTAGGCGGCTTCGGCCTCGTCCACGCGGCCCAGCAGGTGCAACAGGCGGCCGCGGCGCAGGTTCAGTTGCGGATGGTCCGGCTGCTGCGCCAGCACCTGGTCGCAATACTGCAGCGATTCCTTCACGGCGTGGTCGCGCAGGTCGCCCTGCACCAGCTCCTGATAGACCAGCTCCCAATACAGGTCGGACAGCCGGAAGGCCGATTCGACGGTGAGCGGCCCCGGCACTTCGCCTTCGGTTTCCTTGGCCAGGCGCAGCGCATCCAGTTCGCTGTCGATGGTGCGGTTGATGCGCTTTTCCAGGGTGTCCAGCATGCCGTAGGCGAGCAGGCGCAAATCCTCGCTCGGATCGCTCAGCACCGTGCGCAGCAATGGCGAGGCAATGCGGCCGGACACGTGCTGCAGCGCCACCATGGCACGCATGCGCGTCTGCATCGGGGCCTGGCTGTTGCCCAAAAAGGACCGCAAACCGGACTGGCGAAAGCTCCCCTGCATGCGCTGGTGGCGATCGAACTCCGGCAGCCGCAGCGATTCGAAGTCGCCCTGCGACGAAGGGCTGCGGTAGATGCGCAGCACCACCACGGCGGCGATCACCCCGATGAATCCGACGATGGGCACGGCATAGCTGAACACCGCCATCAGGCCCAGCACCGGCGCGCGCGGCCGGGCCTGCTCGCCCGACAGCAGGGGCAGCAGAAAGAAGGACAGCATCACGCAGGCCAGGGCGTGCACCAGCAGGTAGCTCGACAGGGCCGCATCCGTGTGGCCTTGCAGCAGCGCGGGCCCGCTCCACGCGCCGATCTCCAGCAGCAGCGCGGAGATGGCGAACTTGAGGTTAAGCATGGGCCATTCCGTTGAGCCGCTGGAGCACGGCCAGGGGCTCGCCGTTCAGCGCGATGATGTGCGGAAAAACGCCGGCCTCGGCCAGCGGCTTGCCGCTCTTTTGGCCCGACCAGATCTCCAGGCGGTTGATGTAGCCCTCGGCGGTGGCGTTGTCGCCCAGCGGCATCAGCATGGCCAGCACCTGGCGTTCCTTGCCGGTGATGAGCCAGCTTTCGTCCAGTTCGCGTTTCAGCCGCTCGATCTGGCCCGGAAGGCCGGCCTCGATGGCGCGCGGCAGGAACTCCAGCGCCACGATCACGCTGGGCACCTTGGCCGTGTCGCGGATGTGGGCCAGGCGCTGCGCTTCGAAGGCGAAATCGGCGGGGCACTGCGGCAGCTCCTTCAGGATCGGCGCGGCCACCGTCTGCATGGCCAGGCCGTCGGTGTAGTAGCCCAGCAGCAGGTTGATGGTCTGCAGGTTCTCGGCCTGCAGCGAAAAGAACGGCATGTCCTCGATCACCAGCAGCCCGTAGATCTCGCCCCCTAGATCCAGCAGCGGCGCGGCGGCGAGGTAGCGGGTCTGCTGCTGGTCCGCCAGCATCTGGCTCACGTGGCAGAGCTTGCGGGTTTCCAGCGCCTGCTGCACGAGCGGGTCGCGCGCGTCCAGTTCGGCGCCGCTGCCGATGCGGGCCACGGCCCGGGCTTCGATGCGGTCTTCGGTGGCGGCATACAGCGCCGCGGATTCGAGCTGGCAGTACTGGGCCAGCAGCCGCAGCAGGGTCTGCGCGCCCTGGGCCGCATCCTCTTCGGAGCCGCCCAGCGCCTGCAGCGTGGACAGCGCATCGCGCATGGACATCGGCCGGCCGATCAGCTCCTGCTCCAGGCGGTCGTGCGACAGGCGCAGCAGGTAGTACTGGCGCACCAGGTGCTCCAGGCGCTGGTCCAGATACAGCTGCACGTTCTCGGCCCGGCGGGTGCGCGCCTGCCAGAGGCTGGAGAACTCGCCCACCAGCATCACGAGGATCAGGCCGCCGAGAAAGAAGATCTGCGGAAAGGTGTCGTAGTGCCCGAAGTTGAGCGCCAGCCAGCCGGCCAGCAGCACGCAGGCGCCGCCCAGCCCGGCCAGCGGGCCGTAGCGCAGGGCCACGATCACGGGGGCCAGCCAGGACCAGGGGAACGCGGCCTCGCTCCACAGCGGGTCGAAGGGCTCCAGCAGCATGCCCAGCGCGAGCGCGATGATCGGCAGCAGCAGCGTCTCGCCCAGCATGATGGCCGGACGGGTGTCGGTGTCGGCCAGCTTGCCCAGCAGGTTGGTGGGCAGGTGCCGCACGCTCGGCTTGGCCGGCGGCTCGGGCGCGGCCGCGCCGACGGTGCGCCGCCGCTGCTCCGCCGACGAGGGGGTCTCTGATGCCATGGCTTCAGCGGGCTCGGGCCAGGCCGGAATCCAGCAGGTCGCGGATCAGCTTCTGCGCCACGCCGGAGAGGGCTTCGCGGCTCCAGCCGCTCTTGCCGCCAGTGCCGCTCCAGATCGTGTCGCCGGAGGCCACATCGATGATCTGCAGCGTCACGCCCGCGGCGGGCTCGCCGTCCACGCCGACCTTGTAGCGCCATTCGTCCACCGCCCCCGTGAGGGCGTATTTCGCTTGTTGCTCGCGTGCCCAGGCCAGCACTTCCTGCTGGCGCTTGGCGTCGCCCGCATCGAACAGCGCTTCCTGCTGCGTGGTGGTGGGATAGCGCTGGATGCGGCCCACGCCGCGCGCATGCAGCAGGGCCTGCGCAATGGCTTCGGCGCGGTTGCCGGCCAGCGGAGTCTCGGTGTGGTTGGCGAACGGCAGCACCACCCACGTGGCATTGCGCTCCAGCGCCGGAGGCTCGCCCCGGTCGATGGTGGAGCAGGCGGCCAGCAGCAGCAGGGCGCCGCCGGCGGCGAAAACTTGCAGGCGTTGCAGCAGGGTGCGGTGGTGTTGCATGGTGGATTCCTTTGGAGACGACATCAGAAATGGAGACGGTAGGTGAACAGCAGGCTGCGCGTGAGGCCCTGCAGCTGCAGGCCCGACTTGCCCACGCCCCAGCTCAGGCCCAGGTGGTCGGCGCCGAGCACGCTGCCGGCCATGCCCAGGCGCAGTTCGTAGCCCGGGCCGAGCACGCTATGCCAGGTGCGGCTGGCCGTGGCGAACGGCAGCAGGGCGCGCGTGTATTCCTGCTCGTAGCGCATGTTGGTGGACACCTGCAGGCCATAGAAGCTGAAGCTCTCGGGCAGGAAAAAGTCCTGCCCCAGCGGGCCGGCGTTCACGGGCACGTAGCGGCGCACTTCCAGGTCCCGCGGCGCGAGCGTGCTCAGGTCGCGCCGCGAAAAATCGTGGTGCGACCAGAACGCGCCGAACTCCAGCAGCGGCGTTTCCTGCCGGTAGGTGTGCGTGTAGTTGATCGACGTATGGCGGCCGCTGCCCAGCGAGGCGCCGGTCTGCAGCGTGTAGCGCTCGTCGGCATAGCCGATGGTGAACTGGTCCTGCCGCGTGGCCTGGTAGCGCAGGCTGGCGCCGGCGCGGTCCTTCATGCCGGCGATGCGCAGCGCCAGGCTTTCCTGGCTGGGCAGCTGCATGCCGAGTTCCATGCGCAGGGTCAGCCGGTTGTCGATGCGCTGCTCGTGCTCGACCTGCAGCGGCGTGTAGGCCAGAAAGCTCTCGCGGCGGCCGGCGCGGAACATCGTCTCGCCGTCGGGATGGCGCCAGCGCACCTGCACGTCCAGCGCACGCTCGTCGGGCGGGTTGCGCACCACGAGGGCATTGGTGGCGTGCCGGCGGATGCTGATGAAGTTCACGTCCATGGCCAGCCGCGGGCTGATGGCGATGTGGAACACCGCGTCGGCCTCGCTCTCGTCCATGCCGCCCAGTTGCTGGAACTGCAGTTTCGTGCCCGCGTGGTCGCTGAAGGCCAGCAGGCTTTCGGTGAGCTGCAGGTGCAGGGGCTGGTCGTCGTGCTGGTCCTGCTGGGCGTCGAAGGCGGCGGTCTGCGCGAGGCGGATGTCGTCCACGGCGCGCGCCGCGTTCACGCGGTCGTAGCGGGGCAGGCGTTCGTCGAACTCCTGCAGCAGCTGGCCCGTGGCGGCCTTGTCGTCTTCGGCCAGCGCGACCGTGATCTCGGCCCACAGCGGGCGGTTGCTGCGCACGCCGCGGCTGCGGGCGTACTGGTGCCACAGGAAGCCGCGCTCGGCCGTGTATTCGCCGGCGTCCTGCAGCCAGCCGATGGCCGTCTCGGCCGCCGCGTTGGACATGCCACCCTGGGCGTCGCGGTCCAGTCGCAGCAGTTCACGCAGCACGTCGACCGAGGGGTCGCCGGGCCGCTGCGTGAGGAACAGCCGGGTACGGGCGATGCGCCGGGTCTGGTCCAGGCCCTCTTCGGTGAGCCAGCGCTGGCGCGCCTGCGCGGGCGTGAGGCGCACGCCGCCGTCCCCCTTGCGCACCGACTTCCATTCGCGCGACAGCAGTTCGCGGCGCAGCCGCCACGAGCGGTCGGACTGCTGGTTCTGGTCCAGCGCATCGGCGTAGTTCATGAGCCACAGGAAGTCGTCCTGGTGCTCCCGCAGGTGCGGCGTGAGGTAGCGGTCCAGCGCCACCTGCGGCAGCGACAGGGCCTGGTAGGCCGCCGCCAGCGCATCGTGCACATCGCTGTCGCGTGCCCAGCTGCGCTCCTGCGTGGCCAGCAGGGTGCGCAGCGAGACGGCATCGTTGCTGTCGATGAACAGCCACATCAGCGCCTGGCGCATTTCCGACGAATCGGGGCTCAGCCGCAGGCCGGCTTCGAAGTGCCGGCGTGCCTCGGGCAGGTTGCCGGTGTTCTGGTAGTAGGTGCCTGCCAGCCGCAGGAACTCGGGAATCTGCCACAAGCGCGCCAGCGAGCGCCGGGTCGCCGTGGGGCTCGCGTCCAGCTGCGCGAGCAGGGGTCCGAACGCCTCCCACCGGCTGCGGCCCGAGTACAGCGCCAGGGCCTCGACCAGGTAGCGCGGCTCGTCGAACCGCTGCCAGGCCAGCACGGACACGCGCGCGGCCTCCAGCGGCTGGTCGGTGATGAGCAGGCGCACCAGGGCGTCGAAGTCCGACACGTCCGTGCCCTTGGTTTCCACCAGGCGCCGGTAGGCCTGCACGGCCAGGTCGTTGCGCTCGCGGCTTTCGGCCAGTTGGCCCGTGAGCCGCCAGAAGTCGGTCTCCATGTCCTGCGCGGGCAATTGCTGCTGCTGGGCCGTCTCCAGCCACTTCAGGCCTTCGTCGGGCCGGCCGTGGGTGAGGGCGAGAATGGCCGCGCGCATGGCGCGAGCAGGCGTCACCTGGGCCTTGTCGGCCAGCAGGCGGCGCCAGTTGTCGAGCGCGAGGGTGGGCTGGCCCGCGCGTTCGGCGAGGTTGGCCAGCAGTTCCACCGCCTGCGGGCTCTTGGCGTGGTCCTTCAGGTAGTCGATGGCGGGCTGCGGCTCGCCGATGCGCTCGTAGGCATCCACCAGCGCGCGCACCAGGTTGAAGTCGTCGGGCCGGCTGCGCAACTGGTGGCGCAGGGCGAGCACCAGCGCGCCGTCGTCGAACTGGCCCGGCGCCAGGCGCAGCACGGCCTGCCAGGCGGCTTCCTTCTGCGTCTGCCGGGCGATGAAGAGCCAGTTTTCCAGCGCCGGGGCGGGGCGCTGCGTCCATTCGGACACCTGGGCCAGCCGCTCGCGCCACGCCAGGTCCTGCGGCTGCTGCTGCACGGCGGCGTTGGCCAGCGCCCAGGCGTCGTCCAGCTTGCGGTTTTCGAGAAAGACCTCGTAGCCCAGCGTGTAGATCTTGTCGTCGAAAGGCAGGCCGGGCGGCGGCACGTTGCGCGGCGCGGGCCGCGCGGCCGGTGCGGCGGAGGCTGCTGGCGTGGCTTCTGCCGCCTGCGCCATGCGCTGCAGGCGCCAGGGCCCTGCAGGCACGGTGTCGGGCGCTTGCAGGCGCAGCCACGGCGGCACCATCAGGTGGGCGCCGTCGTCGTACCGATGCAGCGGCGCGGCCGCTGCAGCAGGGCTCTTCAACGGACGCAGCAGGGCGCCCACGGGCCGCATGGCTTCGGCATCGTCGGCCTGGGCCAACGCGCTGGCCGGTGCCGGCCAGGACGGGCTGAGCGAGATGCGCAGCAGGCGCCGCACGTAGCGGTCCGCCACCGCGGGCTTGCCGGCCGCCCGGGCCAGGTTGGTGATCATGAGCAGCGTCTGTGGGTCGTCGGCCAGGGGGCCGATCTCGCGCTCGGCCAGGGCCAGGGCGGCCACGGGCTGGTTGCCCGACTGCAGCGTGCGCACGGCGGCCAGGTAGTACGCCTTGGCCTGTTCCGGGTCGGGCGTGACCTGGCGCGCCAGCACGTACAGCTCGGCGCTGCCCGCGTAGTCGCCCGTGCCCAGCGCTTCCTTGGCGGCCCGCTCGTACAGGCGCGCTGCCTCGCGCGGGTCCTTGGCCTCCTGCGCGAGCTGGCGGCTCATCGCGACGCCGGTGGCGCGGTCTTCCATTTCGGCCGCGCGGCGGGCGAGCAGCAATTGGCGGTTGGCGGGCCACTTTTCCTTGGCCAGGGCCTGGAGCTGGCGCTTGAGGTCCTCGCGCTGGGCTTTGCGGCGCTCGGTTTCCTTCTCGGGCGTGCGCTGGTACTCGGCGTACGACAGGTCCCACAGGCTCCACAGCGCGTCGCGGTGCAGTTCCGGGTCGCTGGAATCCAGCGCGGGTTGCAGCGTGGCCCGCGCGTCCGCCATTTCGCCCACGGCGATCTGGCGCTGCGCCAGCAGCAGGCGCAGGCGGGGGTTGTCGGGATCGCTGCGCAGCAGGTTGGTGAGGTAGGCCACCGACAGCGCGATGTCGGTGGTCTCGGACAGCCGGCGCTCCAGATCCTGGCGGGGATACAGCAGCCACAGCCCCCCGCCGACCATGCTGGCCAGCAGGGCGATCAGCCACGAAGGCGCCAGGACGGGGCGCTCAGCGGGCTGGGCACTGGAGCTGGATTTGCGCAGCAGCATCGGCGATCCGGAATTGTTGGACATCCGGGCCGGCCGGAGTGGCCGCCCGCGTGGGGGTGAGCAGTTTCTGGTTGGCGCGCACCTGGCAGTTGCCGGCCGCCGCCACGCTGAACGCGAGCGGTGCGTAGGCCTTCAGCGTGAACTCGGTGCGCGCGCCCTGGTCGCGCACGTTCCAGTCGCCGAGCCGGCCGTTGGCATCGAACAGGTAAGGGCCTTGCGCCAGCGCGGCGGGCGCGCTGGCCGTGGCCGCAGGCGCCGCGGCCTCGGCCGCCGCGCCACGGGTTTGCACCCACGCCGCGCCGCCGGTCAGGTGCACGTAGGTGCCCTCGGCACCGGCGCGGTAGCCCGCCACGCCCTGGCTGCCCTGCACCAGCGGCGTGCCGAGCACGCGGGGCAGGCGCAGCGTGCGCAGCTCGCCGTCACCGCGCACGCGCCAGCCCGCGCCGTCGCGCGCCAGCGCGTAGGTGTGGAAGTCGCGCACCTTGCGGATGAACTCCGAGGCGAACACCGGGTGCAGCGGCTGGGCCACCGCCCAGTCGTACACCTTGCGCAGCACGTTGAGGCCGGCGCGCTTGGTGGTGGAGTACACGTGGTAGTAGATGTCCACGGGCTTGATGCGGCGGGGCGTCTCCGTCATCTCGAAGCTCTGCAGCACCTGCTCGTAGCCGTAGTAGGGGCCGCGCCACAGGTTGGTGTAGATGTTCTCGTTGGTGATGGGCGCGTACACCTGCAGGTAGCCGTTCTTCTGGATGCCGTGCGCCCCTACCGCGGTGAGCGATGGGTTGGTGCGCGTGATGGACGTGTCGCCGCCATTCATGTTGAGCAGGCCCGCGCGTTCGGTGATCTCCAGCGCCTCGGCGCCGGGCGCGGTGTCGCCCGACCACAGCAGGATCTTGACCTTCTTGTCCGGCGGCGCCAGCCGGGTGTTGATGTATTCGGTCGAGCCCACGATCTCGCGTTTCAGGTCCATGGTGTAGCCGGGAACGTCCAGGCTCATGGCGGCTTCCGAGTTCTCGCTGAACAGCCCGTGGCGCACGCTGCGGTCCCACAGGAAGGGGTGCGAGTAGGTGTGGCTGGCGATCTCGACGTGCGGCAGGCGGAACATGCGCCGCGCGATGTCCTCCAGTTCCTTGCTCATCTCCGGGTGCAGGCCGTGCGGCGCGATCTCGGCCTCGATCACGGACATGGTCTGTGGCACGGTGCGGTATTTCTCGAACACTTCCTTGAGCAGCACCAGCCCGGCGTTGGGGCTGCCCGGCAGTTCGGCCAAGGAGGGGAAGCCGTCGCCGTCCACGTGCGAGAACACCAGCCGGCGGCCGTTCTCGGTGGTCACGTCCGGCACGGGAATGGGCGGCAGGCGAAGCGCCTGCGTGAGGAAGGCGAAGGGGTCCACCACCCAGCGTGCGTAGTCGGTGCCCGGCACCTCCACCACGACGAAGGGGTCCACCACGAAGCCGCCCCAGGGCATGATCGCGCCGCCGACAAAGGACTGGCCGCGCTGGTCCTTGAACTCCACCAGCGAGCGGCCCGCCTGCACCGGCACGCCGTTGCGCATGACGGGCTCGAACTGCGCCCGGGCCGCCGGCTCCACCGCCATCTCGAAGCCCATCATCGGGTCCTGGACCACGGGCTTTTGCGTGCCGCGCGGTGGCAAGGCATTGCCCTGGATGCCCAGTTTGTCGTTGAGCTGGCGGTCCAGCGCGAAGCCGAAGTTGCCGAACACCGCCAGGGGCGTGCGCTCGGCCAGCCGGGCCTGCAGCCACTGGTTCATCGCCTTGGTGCGGGTCTCGGGCAGGAAGCCGGAGAACCACGTCACGATGCCCGCGTAGCGGTCCTGGTACACGCCGGCGGGCAGTTCGTTGCGCACGTCCGCATAGTCCACCACGTAGCCCATGTGGTTGAGCGGCATCTGCAGGAAGCGGTGGGCCGCGGCGTAGTTCAGCGCCGGGCTTTCGCCGCCGTAATAGACCACCAGCACCCGCCGCGGCACCACCTCGATGCTGCCGATGCCGACGGTGTGCACCTGGCTGTCCGTCACCCAGGGGATGAAGCCCAGGTCCTTGATCTTCTGCGCCGTGGCGCGCGTCAGCTCGCGGTCCGCGGGCGGCACGTAGTCGATGGCCAGCACCGGCAGGCCGTCGCGTTCGCGAATCGTGCGCAACTGGCCCAGCAGCCATTCGCGGTCTTCGGCCTTGACGGGCTCGTAGCGCTGGGCGCCGGCGTTCCAGCCCTGGTACAGCGACTCGGCCGCCACCATCTGGATCTTGTCCTTGACCCGGGGCACGATCTCGAAGCCCCGGTTCAGGATGAGCTTGATGCCCGGAAAGCGCTGGTGCAGCAGTTCGATCACGCGCACGATGCCGGCCTGCTGCGCCGCCTCGTCGAACTGGTTGGCGAGCCGGTACGAGTCGAGCGTGTCCAGGAAAAAGCCGCGGTAGCCGCTTTGCCACAGCGGGCCGACCACACGGGAGGCGAAGAACTCGGGCCAGTCGGCCGGCGTCTGGTCGATCACCTCGGAATTCCAGGCGCCGTTGCGGGCCAGCTTCCATGCCGCGGGGATGTCGCTGTAGTAGGGACGGGACGACTGCACCTCCGCCACCGAGACGTAGGCATACAGCTCGCTGCCGCTTTGGCGGTAGGCCACGGGGTCCTGGCCATGGCCGGGTTCGACCACCACGATGTCGAACACCTTCAGCTCCGACAGCGGGGCAGCCGGACCGTAGTGCAGCGCTACCGCTGGCGCAGCGGCCCACGCCCAGGCTGGCAGCACCAGGAATAGGCTTAAAAACAACAGTCGAAGCGTGGTTGGCACAGCAGGCAAAGGTGGGAAGGCAAAAGAAGAAGCGGTTCGGATGCAGGTGACCTCGTTCGGATCATTGGATCGGCAGCCGTGGAAGCGGAGGGTGCTTCCATTGGATGTTGGTACTTATAGACACATTGGCATGGAAAAGGGAGATGGATACACCTTTGTATTAATAAAAACAATCGACACAATAGCTTTCATTTGCCCTGATTTCACACCGATGGCGGCGCCGGAGTTAAATACCAGGGCGCTTCGCTGTTGCAGGGTTGACGCACTGTCGTTTTTTGTGGTGCCGGGTTGAGGCCCGTTTCCAGGCTGGCACCACACAGGTACGCACGGCGGGCCGTTGGGTTTCAAAAAAGGAGAAATTTCGTGATCCTCGTCACAGGCGGGGCCGGTTTCATCGGCTCCCACACTTGCGTCGCGCTGGCCTCCGCCGGCATTCCCTATCTCATCCTGGACAACTTCGGCAACAGCCGCCGCTCGGTGCTGGACCGCCTGGCCCACATCACGGGAAAGGCGCCCGAATGCATCGAGGGCGACGTGCGCGACGAGGCCCTGCTGGCGCGCATCTTTGCCGAGCACCCCATCGAGGCCGTGGTGCATTTCGCGGCGCTCAAGGCAGTGGGCGAGTCGGTGCGCCAGCCGCTCGCGTACTACGACAACAACGTGGCCGGCACCGTGGTGCTGCTGCGGGCCATGCAGAAGGCGGGGGTGCGTTCGCTGGTGTTCTCCTCCTCGGCCACGGTGTACGGCGAACCGGCCTCGGTGCCGATCCGCGAGGATTTCCCCCTGTCAGCCACCAACCCCTACGGCTGGACCAAGCTCATGATGGAGCAGGTGCTGGCCGACGTGGATGCGGCCGAGCCCGGCCAGTGGCGCATCGCGCGGCTGCGCTACTTCAACCCCGTGGGCGCCCACGAGAGCGGCCTGATCGGCGAAGACCCGCAGGACGTGCCCAACAACCTGCTGCCCTACGTGGCCCAGGTCGCCGTCGGCATGCGCGAGAGCCTGAGCGTCTACGGCGACGACTACCCCACCCCCGACGGCACGGGCGTGCGCGACTACATCCACGTGTGCGACCTGGCCGACGGCCACGTCGCAGCGCTGCGCTACCTGCGCGAGCACCCCGGCCTGCTCACCGTGAACCTGGGGACGGGCCGGCCCGTTTCGGTGCTGGAGATGGTGCGCGGCTTCGAGCGCGCGAGCGGCCGCCCGGTGCCCTACCGCGTGGTGGCGCGCCGGCCGGGCGACGTGGCCCAGTGCTGGGCCGACCCGGCGCTGGCCGAGCAACTGCTCGGCTGGAAGGCCCACCACGGCCTGGACCGCATGTGCGCCGACGCCTGGCGCTGGCAGGACGGGGCGGCGCGCACGCTCTGACGCGCCGCGGTCTCAGACCGGCGCCTGCGCCGGGACGCCGTCGCCGCGCGGCGCATCGGGTTCGGTGTCCAGCGTGGCGGCGTGCACGGCCGCCTCTTCCTCGGACAGCAGCGCGCCCTCCCACTTGGCCACCACCGCGGCGGCGATCGAGTTGCCCACCGCGTTGGTCGCCGAGCGGCCCATGTCGAGGAAGGTGTCCACCCCGAGGATCAGCAGCAGGCCGGCCTCGGGAATGTTGAAGTGGTTGAGCGTGGCGGCGATCACCACCAGCGAGGCGCGCGGCACGCCCGCCATGCCCTTGGAGGTCAGCATCAGGATCAGCAGCATGGTCACCTGCGTCTCCAGCGGCAGGTGGATGCCGTAGGCCTGCGCGATGAACAGCGTGGCGAACGTGCAGTAGATCATCGAGCCGTCGAGGTTGAACGAGTAGCCCATCGGCATCACGAAGCTGGAGATGCGGCGCTTCACGCCGAACCGGTCCAGCGCATCCAGCAGCTTGGGGTAGGCCGCTTCCGAGCTGGCCGTGGCGAACGACAGCAGGAACGCCTCGCGGATGTTGCGCAGCAGCACGATGATGCGCCGGCCCAGGGCCAGGTAGCCGGCCAGGATCAGCACGGCCCACAGGATCACCAGCGCCAGGTAGAAGTCGCCCATGAACACGGCGAACTTCAGCAGGATGCCCAGGCCGTTCACCGCCACGGTGGCGGCCATGGCCGCCAGCACCGCCACGGGGGCGAACTTCATCACGTAGCCGGTGATCTTGAGCATCACGTGCGACAGCTCCTCGATGCCGCGCACCAGCGTGCGGGCCTTCTCGCCCAGGCCCGCCAGGGCGATGCCGAAGAACATCGAGAACACCACGATCTGCAGGATCTCGTTGTTGGCCATGGCCTCCACGAACGAGCGCGGCACCAGGTGGTTCACGAAGTCCTTGAGCGTGAATTTGGACGTCGCCAGGTGCGCGGACTGCCCCGCATCCGGCAGCGCCAGCCCCATGCTCGCGCCCGGCTGCAGGACGTTGGCCAGCACCAGGCCCAGCAGCAGCGACACCAGCGATGCCGTGAGGAACCACCCCATGGCCTTGGCGAACACCCGGCCCACCGACGACGCATCGCCCATGTGGGCGATGCCCACCACCAGGGTGGAGAACACCAGCGGCGCGATCAGCATCTTGATGAGCCGCAGGAACACGTCCGAGGCGATGGAGATGTAGCCCGCGATGCGCGCGGCCTCCTCCGGCTGGAGCACGTTGGCGTGGATCAGGTGGCCGATCACGATGCCGAGCGCCATCGCGACGAGGATGCCGACCGCGGGCGGGAGCTTTCTTTTCTTGGGCTGCATGGGTGACAGGGCGCGGCCGGCGGGCCCCGAAAGGGGAGCCGGCGATGCACCGATTTGGGGAAAACCCGCGATTGTGCTGCATGCGGGACGCCGCCCCGCCACCGGCCCCGCGCCCCTGCCCGGCGCGTGGCGGGCTCCTACAATCGCCGGATGACCGCCACTCCGCCCGTGCCGCCCTCCGCGCGCTCCGTGACCTTCCATGGCCTGCCCGCGCTGCAGCTGGCGCTGCCGACGGGCGAGACCGCCACCATCGCGCTGCAGGGCGCCCAGGTGCTGTCCTGGACCGGCCGCGATGGCGCCGAGCGGTTCTTCCTGAGCCCGCGCGCCGCCCTGGACGGCCACTCGCCGATCCGCGGGGGCGTTCCCGTGTGCTTTCCCCAGTTCAACCAGCGCGGCCCGCTGGCCAAGCACGGCTTCGCGCGCACCTTGCCCTGGCGGGTGGAGCGCAGCGAGGCCGATGGCGACAGCGGCAGCGAGGGCCCCGTGGCCCGCGCCGTGTTCGCGCTGGACGACACGCCCGAGACGCGGGCCTGGTGGCCCCACGGCTTCGCGGCGCGCCTCACGGTGGTGCTGTCCGCCGAACACCTTCTGCTCGACCTGTCGGTGCGCAACACCGGCACCACGGCGTGGGATTTCACCGCTGCGCTGCACGGCTACTACCGCGTGAGCGACATCGCCGCCACCCGCGTGGAGGGGCTCGATGGCTGCGCCCGCTGGGATTCGGTGGCCGACGTGCATTCGGTGCAGCAGGGCCCCGTGGCGTTCGACGGCGAATACGACTGCATCTTCTCGGCCGCGCCCGCGCCACTTCGGCTGCACGCGGGCGACCACGCGCTGACCCTCGCGCAAAGCCCGTCCTGGGGCAACACGGTGGTCTGGAACCCCGGCGCCGCGCTGTGCGCCAAGCTGGCCGACCTGCCCCCCGACGGCTACCGGCACATGGTGTGCGTGGAAGCCGCCTGCATCGACCAACCCGTGCACCTGGCGCCCGGCGCCGGCTGGTCGGGCTGGCAGCGCCTGGGGGCCGGCTGAGCCGCCCCTTCACCCGTTTCTTTCTTCGGACTTCCCATGCTTGCCAAACGCATCATTCCCTGCCTCGACGTGACCGGCGGTCGCGTGGTCAAGGGCGTCAACTTCCTCGAACTGCGCGACGCGGGCGATCCCGTCGAGATCGCCGCGCGCTACAACGGCCAGGGCGCCGACGAGCTGACCTTCCTGGACATCACCGCCACCAGCGACGGGCGCGACCTCATCCTGCACATCATCGAAGCCGTGGCCAGCCAGGTCTTCATTCCGCTGACCGTGGGCGGGGGCGTGCGCACGGTGGAAGATGTGCGCCGCCTGCTGAACGCGGGCGCCGACAAAACGAGCTTCAACTCCGCCGCCATCGCCAACCCGGATGTCATCAGCGCCGCCTCGGCCAAGTACGGCGCGCAGTGCATCGTCGTGGCCATCGATGCCAAGCGCCGCCAGGGCGAGGACCTGCAGGCGCGGGGCGAAGGCTGGGACGTGTACAGCCACGGCGGGCGCAAGAACACCGGGCTGGACGTTTTGCAATGGGCCACCGAGATGGCGCGGCGCGGCGCGGGCGAGATCCTGCTCACCAGCATGGACCGCGACGGCACCAAGTCCGGCTTCGACCTGCAGCTCACCCGCGCCGTGAGCGACGCGGTCAGCGTGCCGGTGATCGCCTCGGGCGGGGTGGGCAACCTCGACCACCTGGCGGACGGCGTGCAGCAGGGCGGGGCCGATGCCGTGCTGGCCGCCAGCATCTTCCACTATGGCGAATACACCGTCGGCCAGGCGAAGGCGCGCATGGCCGAGCGGGGCATTCCGGTGCGGCTGTGACGGGCCGCACCCGGGGCCGCGCCCGCCTCGGGGCGGGGATCTGCACGGTCCTTTTCGCCGCCGTGCTGGCAGGCTGCGCGCAGGGCCCGCGCTCTGCGGGCAGCACGCCGGCGCCGTCCTATGCCTCGGGCTACTTCGACCGCGCGCCTTGCGCCGACCGCATCGGCCGCTGCTTCGACGCCACCATCGGCGGCCAGCCGGTGGAGGTGATCGCCACGCGCGAGGAATTCGAACGCCTGCGGGCGCAGCTGCGCGCCCTCGACGGTGGCGTGCGAGACGTGTACTGGACCGTGCGCCGCCCCCTGGGCAGGGCCGCGGCGCTCGATGTGGAGACGTTCGCCAACGCGTTCGGGCGTGCCCATGTCGGCGAGCCCCGCGAGGAGGCCGACGTGACGGTGTATGCCCTCGACGGGCAGAACCTGGAGAGCGAGACCGAGCACGTCGCCAGCCCCGACGTGCGCATCGGCGGCCGCCCGGCCGTGGTGCAGCAGGAGACGCTCACGCAGGACACGCTGCCCCCCGGCCGCTACGCCTTCGCCATCAAGTACCTGGGCCGCACGAACTGGGACCGCAAATGGGTGTTCCTGTCGGTGCAGTGAGGCCCGCAGGCCTTTTTGCATGAAAATGGCCTTCGGCGCAATCAATACTAGGGCGTTATGCTATAAAAAATATAGCAAAACAGGCCTTTCCCGCAGTGCAGCAAATGACCGAGAATGACTCCATGAACTGGCTCGACGAAGTGAAATGGGATGCGCAGGGCCTGGTGCCCGCCATCGCGCAGGAGGCGGCCACGGGCGACGTGCTCATGTTCGCGTGGATGGACCGCGAGGCCCTGGCCAAGACGGCCGAACTGGGGCGCGCGGTGTATTTCAGCCGCTCGCGCGGCAAGCTGTGGTTCAAGGGCGAGGAGTCGGGCCACGTGCAGACGGTGCACGAAATCCGCCTGGACTGCGACAACGACGTGGTGCTTCTGAAGGTGACGCAGCTCGGCCACGAGCCGGGCATCGCCTGCCACACCGGCCGCCACAGCTGTTTTTTCAGCGTGCTCAAGGACGGCGCCTGGCAGGCGGTCGATCCGGTCTTGAAAGACCCCGAGTCCATCTACAAATAACGGCAATGCCCATGACCATCCCCCTCACCGACGCCCCGGCTGCTCCGCAGGCCCGCCCGTCCGAAGACGCGCTCGCGCGGCTGGCCGCCGTGATCGAAAGCCGCAAGCCCGCCCACGGCGGCGATGCCGACAAGAGCTACGTGGCGCGGCTGCTGCACAAGGGGCCGGACGCCTTCCTCAAGAAGATCGGCGAGGAAGCCACCGAGGTCGTCATGGCCGCCAAGGACGTGGACCATGGCGCCGACCCATCCAAGCTGGTGTACGAAGTGGCCGACCTGTGGTTTCATTCCATGATCGCCCTCGCGCACTACGGCCTGACCCCGGCCGACGTGGTGGCCGAGCTGGAGCGCCGCGAGGGCACCAGCGGCATCGAGGAAAAATCCCTGCGCAAGGCCCTGGCCCGCGCCAACGACGAAGGAGCCAACGCGTGAGCGACATCATCGACGTGGAGCCGAACGAGCGGGCCGAATCGCTCAAGACCGTGGGTTGGATCAGCTACTTCCTGCACCTGATCGTCGCCGTGGGCGCCGTCATCCCCGGCGCGCAGCCCGGGGCCCTGCTGCTGGTCATCGCCCTGGTCATCGACCTGGTCAAGAA
This sequence comes from Acidovorax sp. SUPP950, assembly GCF_030158935.1. Taxonomy (NCBI): domain Bacteria; kingdom Pseudomonadati; phylum Pseudomonadota; class Betaproteobacteria; order Burkholderiales; family Comamonadaceae; genus Acidovorax; species Acidovorax sp. SUPP950. The sequence continues at coordinate 559,124 of NZ_BQXE01000002.1, forward strand.
AAGCGATGCCGAAGGCACCTGGCAGGCCAGCCATTTCTCGTACCGCATCCGCACCGTCCTCTGGGCCGGCGTGCTCTACGTGGTGACCGCGCCGCTGTGGCTGCTGTTCATCGCGCCGGGCTGGATCGCCTGGGGCCTGATCTCCATCTGGTTCCTGTACCGCATCGTGCGCGGCATGGTGGCGATGAACAAGGGCCAGGCGATCGATGCCTGAGGCAGCCGCCCCCGCAGCGCCGCGGCGGCTCAACCTCGCCCTGCAGGGCGGTGGCTCGCACGGCGCGCTGACCTGGGGCGTGCTCGATGCGCTGCTGGAAGACGGGCGCTTCACGCTCGACGGCATCAGCGGCACGAGCGCCGGCGCCATGAACGCCGTGGCCCTGGCCCACGGCTTCGCGCAGGCCGCCAAGGCCCACCGGCATGCCAGCGCCGACGCGGCGCACCGCGCCGGCTGCGAGGCGGCGCGCGCCACGCTGCGGCGGCTGTGGGAGGGCGTGGGCGCCATGGGCAGCCTGCTGTGGGGCGTGCCACTGGCCTCCAGCCCCTTCATGGGCATGATGACCCAGTGGCTCTCGCCCTACCAGACGAATCCGCTGGACATCAACCCGCTGCGCCGGCTGCTGGAGCGCGAAGTGGACTTCGACGTGCTGAGCGCCGCGCGTCACCCCCGCGTCTTCGTGTGCGCCACCAACGTGCGCACCGGGCGCGGCGAGATCTTCTCCGGCAAGGCCCTGAGCGCCGATGCCGTCATGGCCTCGGCCTGCCTGCCCCTCCTGTTCAAGGCCGTGCAGATCGGCACCGAGCACTACTGGGACGGTGGCTACTCCGGCAACCCGGCCCTGTACCCGCTGATCTACAACACCGAGTGCAGCGACGTCCTGCTGGTGCAGATCAACCCCATCGAGCATGCCGAAGTGCCCGACACCGCCTCCGAGATCATGGAGCGCATGAACGAGGTCACCTTCAACGCCAGCTTGCTGGGCGAGATGCGCGCCATCGAGTTCGTGCGGCGCCTGCTGGCCGAGGGCAAGCTGGATGCGCGGCGCTACAAGAGCGTGCGCATGCACCGCATCGACGGCGGCTCGCTGCTGGCGGGCTTTGGCGCCTCCAGCAAGACGCGGGCGGACCTGCCGTTCATCCGCCAGCTGTTCGAGCTGGGCCGCACTGCGGGGCAGGGCTGGATCCAGGCCCACCAGGCCGACGTCGGCGTGCGTCCCACGGTGAACATGGCCGACAATGCCTGACCCGGCGCCTCCAGCCAGGCCCCGTTTTTCCAGTTCCACCCCATCCCCCATCCATGCAGCACGATCCGAACTGCCTTTTCTGCAAGATCATCGCGGGCCAGATTCCCTCCAGGAAGGTGTACGAGGACGAAGACATCTTCGCCTTCCACGACATCCACCCCTGGGCGCCCGTGCATTTTTTGATGGTGCCCAAGGAGCATGTGCACTCCATGGCCGGCGTGACCGAGGCCCATGCCGGTGTGCTGGGCCGCATGATGGCGCTGGCCCCGCGCCTGGCGCTGGAGCAGGGCTGCAATCCCTATCCCGAAGGCGGTTTCCGCATCGTGGTGAACACGGGCGCCGAGGGCGGCCAGGAAGTGCACCACCTGCACGTGCACGTGATGGGCGGCCCGCGGCCCTGGCTCAAGGGCTGAACCGGCGGCCGCCGGGGAGGGCGTGGAGCCCGGGCGCCGCAGGGATATGAACTTCCCCGTCATGCGACGGGTCTAGAATGGTCCGTATTCGTTAGGAGATTGACATGGGTTCGTTTTCCATCTGGCACTGGCTGATCGTGCTGCTGATCGTGGTGATGGTGTTCGGCACGAAGAAGCTCAAGAACATGGGCTCCGACCTGGGCGGCGCCGTCAAGGGGTTCAAGGACGGCATGAAGGACGGCTCCGCGAGCGACGTGCCGCCGGCCACGCCCCCCGCAGGGCAGGTCGTCAACCACACCGCCGCCGACCCCAAGGGCACCACCATCGACGTCGAAGCCAAGCACAAGGGCTAATGCCCTGCCGGCCCTGCTTCCATGATTGATATTGGCCTGTCCAAAATGGCGCTGATCGGCGCCGTGGCGCTGATCGTCATCGGCCCCGAGAAGCTGCCGCGCGTGGCGCGCACCGTCGGCACGCTGCTGGGCAAGGCGCAGCGCTATGTGGCCGACGTGAAGTCCGAGGTCAACCGTTCCATGGAGCTGGACGAGCTGCGCAAGATGAAGGAAACGATGGAAGGTGCTGCACGCGACGTGCACCAGAGCATCCACACCAGCGCCAGCGACTTCGAAAAAGACTGGAACAACGACTTTTCCGGCACCGCATCCGGCACGGGCACCGATACCGGTGTGCCGTACGACGCGGCCGGCGACGCCAGCGTGGTGCCGGCATACAAGCACCCCGGCAAGAACTGGCGCCTCAAGCGGGGCGCCACGCCGCAGTGGTACAAAGCCCGCAGCGGCGTGCGCACCAAGGCCCAGTCGGGCGCGGCGCGCGTGGCCCGCTTTCGGCCCCAGAAATTCCATTGATGGCTGCGCACCCCGCGCAGCCACCCGCGCGGGTGCAATGCCCGCCCCTCCTGCACCATGTCCGAAACCCCCACTAAAGAAGACGAGCTGGCCGGCACCGAGCAGCCGTTCGTGCAGCACCTCATGGAGCTGCGCGACCGCCTGGTCAAGGCGCTGATCGCCATCGGCATCGCCGCGGGCATCCTGTTCCTGTACCCCGGCCCGGGCGCGCTCTACGACCTGCTGGCCGCGCCCCTGGTGGCGCACCTTCCCAAGGGCGCCACGCTGATCGCCACCTCGGTGATCTCGCCGTTCATGGTGCCGCTCAAGATTTTGCTGATGTCGGCCTTCCTGCTGGCACTGCCCGTGGTGCTGTGGCAGGTGTGGGCCTTCGTGGCGCCGGGCCTGTATTCGCATGAGAAGAAGCTGGTGCTGCCGCTGGTGGTGTCCAGCACGCTGCTGTTCCTGGTGGGCGTGGCGTTCTGCTACTTCTTCGTGTTCGGGCAGGTGTTCGCCTTCATCCAGGGCTTCGCGCCCAAGAGCATCACCGCCGCGCCTGACATCGAGGCGTACCTGAGCTTCGTGCTCACCATGTTCCTCGCGTTCGGCCTGTCGTTCGAGGTGCCGATCGTCGTGATCGTGCTGGCGCGCATGGGGCTGGTCAGCGTGGAAAAGCTCAAGGGCTTTCGCGGCTATTTCATCGTGCTGGCCTTCATCATCGCCGCCGTGGTCACCCCGCCCGACGTGGTGTCCCAGCTGGCCCTGGCCGTGCCGATGTGCCTGCTCTACGAACTGGGCATCTGGGCGGCGCAGCTCTTCATCCGCCACACCAAGGCGCCCGAGGACGAACAGGCGCAGGAACCGACCTGACATCGAACGGGGAGCTGGGCAACGCCTGCGCGGCGTGCCTTGCGCGTCGCGGCCCGGTCGCATCGTCGAGGGCATGGCGTGATCGGGTAATCGATTCTTCATGGCGGCGCTGATGCCGCGCCAGGGGTTGCCTGCAGTGCGCTCCACGGCCTGCTCGATGGCCTGATCCGCGCCGGATGTTCACGTCGCCGGCCAGCCTTCAAGACCACGGCGCCACCCCTGGGCCCCCCGCACGGCCCCATGCATCGCCCACCCGTTTCAATCGTGTCCCGCGGCGAATGAATCCCCCCCCCCCGGGACAACGCCGCCTCAGCGCTGTGGCTGAGGTGCCCGCTGCGGCCGGGGCCGGGTTCCGGGCACCACTTCCAGCTCCACCCGCGAATCGCCGCGCTGCAGCTGGAACGTGGCGGGCGCGCCGGGCTTGAGCGAGGCCACGGCGGTGAGCAGGGCGGAGACGCTGGCAGTCGGCGTGTCCTGCACCTGCACGATCACGTCGCCTGGGCGCATGCCGGCACGGGCGGCGGGGCCGTCCTGCAGCACGCCGGTGATGATCACGCCCTCGGAGGCCTTCACGCCGAAGGTCTGCGCCAGTTCGGGCGACAGCTCGTTCGGCTCCACGCCGATCCAGCCGCGCGTGACCTGCCCGTCCTTCACGATGCCGTCCAGCACCAGCTTGGCGGTGGACACGGGAATGGCGAAGCCGATGCCCATGCTGCCGCCCGAACGCGAGTAGATGGCGGTGTTGATGCCCATCAGGTTGCCGTTCACGTCCACCAGCGCGCCGCCCGAATTGCCCGGGTTGATGGCCGCATCGGTCTGGATGAAGTTTTCGAACGTGTTGATGCCTAGCTGGCTGCGGCCCAGCGCGCTCACGATGCCGCTGGTGACCGTCTGCCCCACGCCGAACGGGTTGCCGATGGCCAGCACATGGTCGCCCACGGCGAGCTGGTCGGAGTTGCCCAGCACGATCACGGGCAGCTTGTCCAGCTGCACCTTCAGGATGGCCAGGTCGGTGTCCGGGTCGGTACCGATCACGGTGGCGCGCGTGCGGCGGCTGTCGGTCAGGGTGACCTCGATCTCGTCCGCGCCCTCGACCACGTGGTTGTTGGTGAGGATGTAGCCGTCCGGGCTGATGATCACGCCGCTGCCCAGGCCGGTCTGCGCCTGCTGCGTTCCCTGGTCGCCGAAGAAGAACTGGAACCACGGGTCGTTGCTGCGCGGGTGGCGAACGGCGGCCTTGCTGGTGTTGATGCTGACCACCGCCGGCGCGGCCTTGCGTGCCGCGGCGGCGAAGCTGCCGGGGGCGGGGGGCGCGGCCGGGGTGCTGGGGGCCTCGATGAGCGCCACCCCCGCGCCGCTGCGGGTCGCGCCGCGCCGCAGCCAGTCCGGCTGGAGGGTGGCGACGACGAAGTAGGCCGCGACGAGCACCGTCACGGTCTGGGAAAACAGCAGCCAAAAGCGCTTCATGGTGGGCAGGGAAGAAAACCGGGGGAAGGGCGATTGTCGCCAGTTTGGGCCAGACCTTGGGCGAACAAGGTCCCCGGCCCGTCAGCCCGGGGTCAGCCCCACGGGGGCGCCGCTCAGGGCAAACCCTTAAAATGCCGCAGCGACTGCCACCGCACCCCCCGTCCCGTTCTCCCCGCGCGGCCCGGCCCACCGGCCCCGCCGCCTGCAACACGCCCCATCCGGAATGCCTGCTGAACGTCGGCCGCGCACCGCGCCCGCGGTGCCGCGCAGTCCCGCCATCGATCTCTCCGGAACCTGCCCATGACTTCTCCTTCCCCCGCCGCCGGCGCCCTGGCCGCCGCGCCCCGCCGCCCGCTCACCCGCCACGACTACCAGACGCTGGGCCTGTCCGCCCTGGGCGGCACGCTCGAGTTCTACGACTTCGTCATCTACGTCTTCTTCGCCGCGGTGCTGGGCGGGCTGTTCTTCCCGGCCGACATGCCCGACTGGCTGCGCCAGCTGCAGACCTTCGGCATCTTCGCCGCCGGCTACCTGGCGCGCCCCGTGGGCGGCATCATCATTGCCCACTTCGGCGACAAGCTGGGCCGCAAGCGCATGTTCACGCTGTCGATCTTCCTGATGGCCGTGCCCACGCTGGTCATCGGCCTGCTGCCCACCTACGCCAGCATCGGCGTGGCGGCGCCACTGCTGCTGCTGGCCATGCGCGTGCTGCAGGGCGCGGCCATCGGCGGCGAGATGCCCGGGGCCTGGGTGTTCGTGGCCGAGCACGTGCCCGCCAACCGCTACGGCCTGGGCGTGGGCACGCTCACGGCCGGCATCACGGGCGGCATCCTGCTGGGGTCGCTGGTGGCGATCGGCATCAACCGCAGCTACGCGCCCGCCGAGGTGCAGGAATTCGCGTGGCGCATTCCGTTCATCCTGGGCGGCGTGTTCGGCCTGGTGTCGGTGTACCTGCGGCGCTTCCTGCACGAAACGCCCGTGTTCCAGGAGTTGGCCGCCCGCCGCGCCGTGGCGCGCGAACTGCCGGTCAAGACCGTGCTGCGCGACCACCGCGGCGCCATGCTGCTGGTGGCCCTGATGACCTGGGTGCTGTCCACCGCCATCGTGGTGGTGGTGCTCATCACGCCGACCTACCTGCAGAAGGTGTTCCACATTCCCGCCACGCTGGCGCTGGAGGCCAACGCGGTCGCCACGCTCACGCTCACCATCGGCTGCGTACTCGTCGGCTGGGCCACGGACCGCTTCGGCACCCGCCCGGTGATGCTGGTGGGCTGGGGCGGCCTGGTGGTCACCACCTATCTGTTCTACACGGGCCTGCCGGGCACGCCGGCCACGCTGGTGTTCAACTACGGGCTCATCGGCCTGTTCGTGGGCTCGATCGCGCTGCTGCCGATCGTGGGCGTGCGGGCGTTTCCGCCCGAGGTGCGCTTCACCGGCCTGTCCTTCTCGTACAACATGGCCTATGCGGTGTTCGGCGGCATCACGCCCATCCTCATCACGCTGTGGCAGCAGCACGACGTGCTGGCCAATGCCCACTACGTGGCGGCCATGGGCGTGCTGGGGTTCGCGCTGGGCTTCGTGCCGCTGGCTTCGCGCGGCTGGCAGCCTTCGGCGCGTACGTAAAGGGGAAGAGGGCGCCAAGACCCGACACCCCGGCGCGTTCAAACGAAATCGCGTCTCGCTTGAGAATTGAGATTTGAGAATGAACGCAGTTTTTCAGAGCCTGCTGCGAATTTGCGGCGCCTTGGCCCTGGTGTTGTTCGGCCTCCTGGCTTTCGTCGTGGCCATGACGACCATGCCGGGGAGTTCACACCGGGGACCGCTTCCCGCCATGAGCGCCCAGGAACGGGAACTCTCGGGCCGGTTGCGCCGACACGTGACGGCCATTGCGTCCACCGAGCACAACCGGCGGCACTACGAAGCGCTGGAAGCCGCCTCCGCATACATCGAATCCGAACTCGCGGGCTCCGGCTTCGTGGTGCGGCGCGAAGAATTCAGCGTCGCTGGCAAGGTCGTGCGCAACTTGGAAGTCACCATTCCAAGCCCGTCGGCGCCGGGCCGCAGTGCCGTCGTCATTGGGGCGCACTACGACTCGGCCCAAGGAAGTCCAGGTGCCAATGACAACGGCACCGGTGCCGCAGCGGTGTTGGAACTGGCGAAGAGCCTGAAAGCTGGCGCTGAAACCGCGCGGTCAGACGTCATCCTTGTCCTGTACACCAATGAAGAGCCCCCGTACTTTCGTACCTCACAGATGGGGAGCGTCGTTCATGCAAAAGGCTTGGTATCCCGGGGCATGACGGTCAAGGCCATGCTGTCGCTGGAGACGATGGGGTACTTTTCTGACGAACCAGATTCTCAAAAGTATCCCTGGCCACTCAACCAGTTCTATCCCAGTCAGGGCGACTTCATCGGCTTCGTCGCGACCACTGCCGATTGGCGCCTCGTTCGCCGAGTCGTCCAATCGTTCCGCGCGCAGGCGGCTTTTCCGTCCGAGGGAGTCGCTGCGCCCCGGTTCGTGCCGGGCGTGGATTTTTCCGACCACGCTGCCTACCTGGACGAAGGAATACCGGCGCTGATGGTGACGGACACCGCTCCGTACCGATATCCCTACTATCACACGGCCCAGGATACGCCGGACAAAGTCGACTTCGACAAATTGGCGCGCGTGGTGTCGGGCTTGAACTCTGTCGTGCGCGACCTGGTTGCGGGTGAGTAGGGTGCAGGCCGGGAACGGGCGGCTTTGGGTCTCTTTGTTCTAAAAACGCAGGGGTGACGATCCGGTGCGCCACACCCGAGAACCTTGAAGGCAACGCGCGCGGCGGGTAGGCGGTCGGCGCAGGGCCGATGCAGAAAAGCCACGGAGATTGCGCAGTGATGGCCCATCGCTGTCAGGCCGCTCGCCTTGAAGGCAGCAGGGTGCCGCTGCGTCGCAAGTCTTGGCTGGGGCTGGCTTCGAATTGCCTCAGATAGTCGCGGCTGAATTGCGATGAACTCTCATAGCCCACCGCAAAGGCCGCGCCGGAAACGTTGTAATCGCCACTGATCAGCAGGCGGCGTGCCTCCAGCAGTCGAAGCTGCTTTTGATACTGCAACGGGCTGAGGCCCGTGATTTCCCGGAAGCTTCGATTGAGAGTCGCCCGGCTCATTCCACAGGCTGCGCCGACGTCATCGACCTTGAATGTCCGATCAAAGTTCTGGCCAATCCAGCCGATGGCTTTGCGAACCTTCGGAAGTGGACCCTTGGCACTCGCGATCTGGCGCAACAGTTTGCCGTGCTGGCCCGACAACAGCCGATAGAGCAACTCTCTTTCCACCAGTGGCGCGAGGATGGAGATGTCCTGGGGGCGGTCCATCAGCCGCAAGGCGCGCGCCAGGACATCCTCGATCTCCCGGGTCATGGGCGCGGTTGACAAACCCGGTTCGCTGCCTTCGTCGTCTTGCGCTACAGGCATGGCCAGAATCAACTCATTGAGCAGCGCGGGGTCCAGCACCAGCGTGAGCGCGACATAGGGCCGTTGCCGGGCGTCGCTGTAGACCTGTCCCATGAGCGGCAGATCCAGGGCGCTGACCAGATAGTGGCCAGCCTCGTAACGCAGCACCTTGTCCCCGAAGGAGACGCGCTTGCTTCCTTGCAGGATGAAACATGCCATGGCGCGGTACTGGCACGCGTTTTCACTGTCCTGTCCCTGGTCGACATGCACTTCGATGCGGGGAATGCCTGACGTCTTTCCACCGGGTTGCATGTTCCTCAGCGCGGTTTCAAGCAGGCTGGCGGCGGGGGTGTCCATACGGAGGCTGAGCGGAGATTGGAGTGGTTGAGCCGATCGTGCAAGGGAACTAGCGCATCAGGCAAGCCTGGAAAAGCGCTTCGCCATAGATTGTGGGTTCTCGGCGATATCCGCCATATCAATCATGGAAATGAAATGAGTTCAATGATGACAGCAAAGATCGCTCTGATTACCGGCGCAAGCCGTGGGCTCGGCCTCAACATGGCTCGCCATCTGGCCCAGCGCGGCATCGGCATTGTCGGAACCTATCGTACGGGCCAGGCCGAAGCCGAGGCGCTTCAACGGGAGATCGAGGAAAAGGGCGGCAGGGCAGTGATGTGTCGGCTGGATGTGGCCGACACCGCATCCTTTGCGGCGTTTGGCGATACCGTGGGTGCTGCATTGCAAGAGTGCTTTGGCCGTCACCGCTTCGACCACCTCGTCAACAACGCTGGTATTGGCTTGCATTCCCCGTTCACTGACACGACGGAGGCGCAGTTCGACGCCCTGGTGGATGCCCATCTGCGCGCACCGCTTTTCCTCACGCAGCGGCTGCTGCCGCTGATCGAAGACGGCGGCAGCATCCTGAATGTCTCATCGGGCTTCACGCGTTTCACGCTGCCCGGCTACAGCGTCTATGCGGCAGTGAAGGCCGCCATCGAGGTATTGACCCGCTATATGGCCGTCGAGCTTGGCGAACGCCGAATCCGGGTGAATACCATTGCCCCAGGGGCTATCGCAACCGATTTCATGGGCGGGGCGGTGCGTGACAACGAAGGAGTCAACGCCTATGTGGCCCAAGGCATCGCACTGGGCCGCGTGGGCCAGCCGGACGACATCGGGCGAGCGGTGGCAGCCATTTTGTCGAGCGACCTGGCGTGGGCCAACGGCACGTCGTTCGATGTGTCCGGCGGGCAATTGCTCTGACGGCCTGCTGGCCCCTGCGGAAAACGGCATGGGCCAGCGGCAGTCCCGGTGTGGTTCCATGCCACTGCCCCTCCACACGCCATATCGGATTGGACCCCACCATGTCGACCGCTGCACTCAGCCTCATCAGCCATCCTTTGTGCCCCTACGTACAGCGCGTCGCGATCGTGCTGCTGGAAAAAGACACCCCCTTCGACAGGATCGACGTGGACTTTTCGGCCAAACCGGCTTGGTTTCTCGAGATCTCGCCGACCGGCAAGGTGCCCTTGCTCAAGATCCATGGTGACCACGGTGCGCACCAGGTGTTGTTCGAAAGCATGGCCATTTGCGAGTATCTGGAGGAGACACAGGCGGGCGCACCACTGCATCCGCAAGACCCTGTGGAACGCGCAGAGCACCGCGCGTGGATTGAATTCGGATCGGCGACGCTGACAGAGGCCTGGGGCTACCTGAATGCCAAAGGTTCTGCGGCAGCCGATGCGAAGGCAACGGCCTTTCGGGACAAACTCGTGCGGCTTGAAGCAGCCCTCTTCACCGGGCCCTATTTCGGCGGAACCCGCTTCAGCATGGTGGACGCAGTGTTCGCTCCGATCTTTCGCTATTTCCAGGGCCTCCCCCCTCAAAGGAGCGCCGCGCTTTTCGACGGGTTGCCCAAGATCGGCGCCTGGCGCCAGAGTCTTGCATTGCGGCCGAGCGTGATCGCGGCAGCACCGCCTGACTACGCGGCGCTTTTTCAGGCCCACCTGCGAAGGTCTGGCTCCTGGTTGGCATGCCAGTGACCCGCTTTTTGGGTCATCGCCTGCCATGCCTTGCTGGGTACCCGCGCGATAGTGCAGTGCGGCATGGCATGCAGGCAGCAAGACCTTCCTCTGCGGCGAGTGCCTGACCGCGCTGCCACAATCGTCCCATGACCCGCCCCACCGCTTCCTCCGCCCACGGCATCGCCACCCCCGGGGTTTCCCGGCACGACCTGCAGCGCGCGTTCGACACCCTGCTGCAGCCCGAGCGTTTCAAGGACTACGGCCCCAACGGGCTGCAGGTCGAGGGCAAGGACCGCATCGCGCGCATCGTGAGCGGCGTGACGGCCAGCCGGGCGCTGATCGATGCGGCCATCGAGGACGGTGCCGATGCGATCTTCGTGCACCACGGCCTGTTCTGGCGCGGGCAGGACGGCCGCGTGACGGGCTGGATGAAGCAGCGGCTGCAGCGCCTGCTGGCCCACGACATCAATCTGTTCGCCTACCACCTGCCGCTGGATGCGCACGCCGAGCTGGGCAACAACGCGCAGCTGGGCCGCATGCTCGGCGTGGTCGCCGATGCGCGCTTCGGCGAGCAGGACCTGGGCTTCGCCGGCCCCGCGGAGTTCGCCGACGCGCACGCCCTGGCCCGCCATGTGGAGAGCGTGCTCGGTCGCGCCGTGACGCTGGTGGCACCCGAGCCGCGCCCGATCCGGCGGCTGGCCTGGTGCACGGGCGGGGCGCAGGGCTATTTCGAGGGGGCGATCGCTGCGGGGGCCGATGCCTTCGTCACCGGCGAGATCTCCGAACCGCAAGCCCACCTAGCGCGCGAGACGGGCGTGGCCTTCATCGCGGCGGGGCACCACGCCACCGAGCGCTACGGCGCCCCCGCTGTGGCCGAAAGGGTGGCCGCGCAACTGGGCATCGCCCACCGGTTCATCGAGATCGACAACCCGGCGTGATTGCGGCTGGCATCGCGATTGCTATTGAATTAATAGCGATATGCCCTAGTACTGATTGCGCTGCAGGCCAAAAATAACCAAAGGCCCGACGGTCCCAGAACCCCGGCAGGCGTGAAACCTTCGTCTACATCACCCGCCCGTACCACCACACCGACAGCGCGGCCGCCAGCAGCATGAACACCGCGCCGGCCAGCGCGAACAGGGCGGACACCTCGGTTTCCTTTTTCTCCACCGTGAGGCGCGAGCTGAGTGTCTCGTACACCTTCTGCAGGTCGGCCGCCGTGGCGGCATGGAAGTATTCGGCGTTGGTGCGCAGGGCCACGGCCTTGAGCGTGTCCTCGTCCAGGCGCACGCGCATGGACCAGCCTTCGAAGCCGATCGTCTCGCCGGCCACCGTGCCCACGCCCACGGTGTACACGCGCACGCCGCGGTCGGCGGCCCACTGGGCGGCCTCGAGCGGGTCCACGCCCGTGGTGCGCTGGCCGTCGGTCAGCATGATGATGGCGGCCGAGGTGTAGGAGCCCGGCGCCACGGGCGTGAAGGGCTTCCTGCCCTGCGCCCGGCCCACCTCGTCGATGGGCTGCGAGCGCATGGCCTGCCGCCCGCCCAGGGCGGCGATGTCGATGCCCGAATCGGGGAACAGCGTGGCCAGCGACAGCAGGATGCCGTTGCCCGTCGCCGTGCCGCGCTGCAGCTGGAAGCTGTCGATGGCCTTCACCAGGTCTTCATGATTTTGCGTGGGCAGCTGCGCCAGCTGGGCGCTGCCGGCGAACGCCACCACGCCCACGCGCACGTGGCGCGGCAGGTCGGCGATGAAGGCCTTGGCGGCGTTCTGCGCGGCGGTGATGCGGTCGGGCAGCACGTCGGCGGCGCGCATGCTGCCCGAGACGTCCATGGCCAGCATGATGGTCTGCTGCTGCGAGGGCAGGGTGATGACGGCCAGCGGCCGCGCCGCGGCCAGCAGCAGCGCGGCCAGCCCCAGCAGGAACAGGGCGGGCGGCACATGGCGCCGCCAGGTCGTGCGCGCGCCCAGGGCCTCGCGCACCAGCGCGAGGCTGGGGTAGTGCAGGGCGGTGGCCCGGCGCCGGCGCAGCAGCCACGCGTAGAGCAGCACCAGCACCGGCAGCGCGATCAGCAGCCAGAGGAACGTGGGCCAGAGAAAGACCATGGTGCAGCGGCTCCTACTTTTTTTGTCTACGCGGCCCGGGCGGCAGCGCCCGCGACGGTGGGGGAGGCCGGGGCGCGGTAGGCGGGCTTGGCCGGCTGGCGGCCGCGCAGTTCCATGAAGCGCACCAGGGCGTCCAGCAGGTCGTCGCCGGTGGCCAGCTCCAGCGTGTCGGCCCCGGCGCGCGCGAGCGATTCGCGCAGGGCGGCCTCGCGCTGCGCGGCCAGGCGGGCGAAGCGGTGGCGAAAGGCCTTGTCGCGCGTGTCCACCTGCAGCTGGTCGCCGGTCTCGGGGTCGCGCAGGGTGACCAGGCCCACGTCGGGCAGTTCCAGCTCCAGCGGGTCGAGCAGGCGCACGGCGACGACGTCGTGGCGCTGCGCGAGCTGGGCCAGGGGCTTTTCCCAGCCGGGCGCGGTGATGAAGTCCGACACCACGAACACCGCCGAGCGCCGCCGCACGGTGCCCAGGGCCGTGCCCAGCAGGTGCGACAGGTCGGTGGCGCCGGGCGGCGCCGCAGCGGGCCCGGGCACCTGCAGCAGGCGGTGCAGCAGGTGCAGCACATGGGCGCGGCTGGCGCGCGGCGGCAGGATGGCGTCCACGCCCGGGGCCCGTCCCGCGCCCGCGGGCGCAGGGGAGGGGGCGGCCGCGGCCGCGGTACCCGCGCCGTACAGCATGGCGCCCACGCGGTTGCCGTGGCGCGTGAGCAGGCGCGCCAGCACGGCCACGAAGCCGGCCAGGATGTCGCGCTTGGCCTGCCCCGGCGGGCCGAAGTCCAGCGACGGGCTCAGATCCAGCAAAAACCACGCGGCCATCTCGCGGTCCTCGGAGAACACGCGCACGTGCGGCACGGCGAGCCGCGCGGTCACGTTCCAGTCGATGTGGCGCACGTCGTCGTGCGGCTGGTATTCGCGCAGGTCGGCCAGGTCCAGCCCGCCGCCGCGCAGCAGCGTGCGGTAGTCGCCCTGCAGCAGGCCGTCGAGCCGGCGGATCACCGTCCACTCGAGCTGGCGCAGCAGCCGCTCGGCCTGGCCGGGCAGCGCCGCTGCGCTTGCGGCCGGCGGGGCGGCGTCAGGCGCGCTGCGGCTCATGGCGGGCCCCGTCCTGGGCGTCGTGGTGCAGGGGCCGGGGCGGCGCGGGCAGGTGGGCCATGAGCTGGCCGATCAGGGCGTCGGCGTCCAGCCCGTCCGACAGCGCCTCGTACGACAGCGTGATGCGGTGGCGCAGCACGTCGGGCGCGAGGTCGGCCATGTCCTCGGGCAGCACGTAGGCACGCCCGCGCAGCATGGCCAGGGCCCGCGCGCCCTCGGCCAGGTGGATGGTGGCGCGGGGGCTGGCGCCGCAGGCGATGCGCGGGGCCAGGCCGGGCAGGCCGTACTGGGCCGGCGCGCGCGTGGCGGCCACCAAGCGCACGGCGTACTGCAGCAGGGACGGGTCCACGTACACCGTGCGGCACTCGGCCTGCAGCGCGGCGAGCTGGCCGGTGGTGGCCACGGCGGCCACCTGCACGGCGGGTGCGAGCGCGCGCTGGGCGATCACGAACTCTTCCTCTTCGCTCGGGTAGCCCACGAGCACCTTCATCATGAAGCGGTCCACCTGCGCCTCGGGCAGCGCGTAGGTGCCCTCGGTCTCGATGGGGTTCTGCGTGGCCATCACCAGAAAGGGCTCGGGCACGCGGTGCGTCTCGCCCGCGATGGTCACCTGGCGCTCCTGCATCACCTCCAGCAGCGCGCTCTGCACCTTGGCGGGCGCGCGGTTGATCTCGTCGGCCAGCAGCAGGTTGGTGAACACGGGGCCGCGCGTGGTGCTGAACTCGCCCGTGCGCTGGTTGTACATGCGCGTGCCCACCAGGTCGGCGGGCACCAGGTCGGGCGTGAACTGGATGCGCTTGAACTGGCCCTGCACGGTGCTGGCCAGGGTCTTGACGGTGAGCGTCTTGGCCAGGCCGGGCACGCCCTCGACCAGCAAGTGGCCCTGCGACAGCATGGCTACCATCACGCGTTCCAGGAAGCGGTCCTGCCCGACCACGACGCGCTTGACCTCGTAGAGGATCTGCTCCATCAGCGTGGCGGTGTGCGGTGTGGCGTGTTCCATGGCTGTCCTTTTTGATGCGTTATCGAGGAGGCGGCAAGTGCAAAGGCCCATGCACTGGCGGGCGCTGTCCCTTCCGAAGGCCGCGGAGCAGGCCGCGCCAGCAGACGCCGCGCAAGGGCCGCCCCGCCGCGCTGGCGTCGTCCCCCTGCCCGCAGTGCGCAGCGCTGCGAGAGCGGGGGGAAGCGGCGCAGCCGCTCAGGGGGGTGTTCATCTTCAAAACGGCGGCATGCCGACGGCGGCCGCCGCGTTCTCGATGGGCACGGCAAAACCGATGCCGATGAAGGTGCGCGCGGGCGTGGGGTTCAGGATGGCGGTGACGATGCCGACCACCTCGCCGTCGAGCGTGACCAGCGGCCCGCCGGAGTTGCCCGGGTTGGCCGCGGCGTCGAACTGGATCAGGTGCTGCAGCTCGCGCTTGCCCTCGGGCGAGTCGAACTCGCGCTCCAGCCCCGACACCACGCCGGCCGAGGCCGAGGGCCCGATGCCGAACGGAAAGCCCACCGCCACCACCGGGTCGCCCGGGCGCAGGTTCTGCGTGGAGCGCAGCGGGGCGGCCACCAGATCGTCGGGAATCTTGTGGGCCTGCAGCACCGCCAGGTCGTTCTCGGGCTGCACGCCGGTGACGCTGGCGCCGGCCTCCATCCCGTCGGAGAACGTGATCTGCACGCGCGTGGTGCCCTGCACCACGTGCAGGTTGGTGAGGATGACGCCCTTGTCCAGGATCACCACGCCGGTGCCGATGCCGCGCTCGACCTCCTTGCCCTTCTTGGTGCGGGCATAGCCCACCACGCGCACCACCGAGGGCGCGATGGTCTGCACCGCGCGCTCCGTGGCCGCGGGCAGGGGCTGGGTCTCCAGTGTGCGCAGCACGGCGGCGTCGATGTCCTTTTGCGTGAGGGGCGGGGCGGACGGGCGCTGGCCCATCCAGACGCTGGCGGCCAGCAACACCGACAGCAGGGCGATGGCGGCCCACAGGGCACGCTGGTGCAGGCGTGGGGCCGCGCGCACGGGGCGATCGCCGGTGGGGGCGGCCGTGGCGGAAAGGGCCTCGGGCGCCTGCGCGGCTTCGGCCGAGCGCCCGGCGCCGGGGCGTGGCGCGGCGCCGGCCGGGCCACGCGGTGCGGCCGGGTGCGGTGCCGCCTCGGGGGCGCTGCGGCGGTCGGAGCGGGAGCTGCTGTAGCGGGGTGGCCTGGGCATGCTGACACCTCTGGAAGCGGGCGCGCCACGGGCGGGCGGCGGCGGAGCGTTCACGGTAGCACGGAAAAGCCCGCCGCGCATGTGACAGGGCGTATCGGGGCGGCCCATGGCGCCCGCAGGGCCTGCCGCCTCGGGCATCATCCGCGCATGCACACCTGGATCGACACCCACTGCCATCTGGACGAGTTCGAGGCGCATGCCGGGCCCGCGCACCTGGCCCAGATCCGCGCCGAGGCCGCGCGCGCCGGTGTCGCGCACTGCGTGCTGCCGGCGGTGGAGCTGGGCAACCTGGACGCCGTGCGCCGCCTGGCGCACCAGCATGGCGACAGCTACGCGCTCGGCATCCACCCGCTGTTCACCGGCCGCGCGGGCGATGGCGATGTGGACACGCTGGCCGGGGCGCTGCAGACCCACCACGCCGACCCGCGCCTGGTCGCCATCGGCGAGATCGGCCTCGATTACTTCGTGCCCACGCTGGACGGCCCGCGGCAGGAGCGCTTTTACCGGGCGCAACTGCAGCTGGCGCAGCGCTTCGACCTGCCGGTGATCCTGCACGTGCGGCGCTCGTCGGACAAGGTGCTCAAGGGCCTGCGCGAGCGGCCGGTGCGCGGCGGCATCGCCCATGCCTTCAACGGCAGCCTGCAGCAGGCCCAGGCGTTCATCGCCATGGGCTTCAAGCTCGGCTTCGGCGGGGCGGTCACGTTCGACCGCGCGCTGCAGCTGCGCCGGCTGGCGGCGGAGTTGCCGCTCGAATCGCTGGTGCTGGAGACCGATGCCCCCGACATTCCTCCGCATTGGCTCTATGTGACCGCCGCCCAGCGGGCCGCCGGCGCACCGCCCGCGCGCAATGCGCCGGGCGAGCTGCCCCGCATCGCCGAGGTGGTGGCCGGGCTGCGCGGCATGCCGGTGGCGGAGCTGGCACAGGCCACGCGGGCCAACGCCTGTGCGGCGCTGCCGCGTCTGGAGGCGCTGCTGGCGATCTGAGCCTTTTGGGCCGCCAGTGCAATTGGTACTAGGGCATGTTGCTATGATATTGATAGTAATCCGCTGCGCCGCCGTGCGCCTCGGCCCGGTCTCGCGACCCGGCTGGGCCCGCCGATTCCCCGTTCCCCTCTTTTTCTCCCCAATGCCCCCCGATGATGGCCGCCATGGATTCCGCCTCCGATCCGCCTGAGCCCTGGTTCCCCCCGCCTTCCGGTCCGGTGCCGGCAGCCCCGCGCCTGGTCGGGCTGGCGCCGGTCGTCTCGCCGCGCACCGTGGTGCTGGTGCTCGGCAGCTTTCCTGGCGCGGCCTCGCTGCGGGCAGGGCAGTACTACGGGCACCCGCAGAACCACTTCTGGCGCATCCTGCAGGCGCTGTGGCCGCAGCCCGTGCTGCCCGGGCGGGACGACTACGCCGGGCGCTGCGCCTGGCTGCTGGACCGGGGCCTGGGCCTGTGGGACGTGTACGCCGCCTGCGAGCGCGAGGGCAGCCTGGACACCGACATCCGCAACGCCGTGGTGAACGATTTCCGGGCGCTGCGGGCGCAGTGCCCCCGCCTGGCCGCCATCGCCCACAATGGCGGGGAGAGCTTCCGGCACGCCAAGGCCGTGCGCGCCCACCTGGGGCTGCCGCCCGCGCTGCGGGAGGGCGGCGTGCAGTCCCTGCGGCTGCCCTCCACCAGCCCGGCCAACGCCTCGTGGAGCTTTGACAAGAAACTGAACGCCTGGGCTGCCGCCCTGGCCCCTTATGGATTGGTGTGACGATTTGACCCGCAAGAAAAACGACAGCGAAGCCCTGCCCGAGGTGAGCGTCTCCGACGATGGCGAGGTGCGCCACCTGCACCTGGGCACGCCGTGGATCCAGGGCTCCATGCGCGTGGCCGAGCCTTTTGAGCTCGAGCTGGAATACGTGCAGCGCATGATGGCCTGGCTGCTCTTCGTCGAGCCCGCCAGCGTCACCAAGCGCCATGCGATGCAGTTGGGCCTGGGGGCCGGCGCCCTCACCAAGTTCTGCCACAAGAAGCTGCGCATGTGCGCCACCGCCATCGAGCTCAATCCCCAGGTGCTGGCCGTGTGCCGTGCCTGGTTCAAGCTGCCGCCCGACGGCCCCAAGCTGCGCGTGATCCTGGGCGATGCCGCCGCGGAGATCCGCGACCCGATGTGGCTGGGCACGGTGGATGCCCTGCAGGTGGACCTGTACGACCACGACGCCGCCGCGCCCGTGCTCGACAGCGCCGCCTTCTATTCCGACTGCCGCGCGCTGCTGTCCGAGGACGGCGCCATGACCGTCAACCTGTTCGGCCGCGCCTCCAGCTACGAGCGCAGCCTGGGCAAGATGGCCGAGGCCTTCGGCGCCGACGCGCTGTGGGCCTTCAAGCCCACGCGCGAAGGCAACACCGTGGTGCTGGCGCAGCGCACGCCCACGCGGCCCAAGCGCGCCGACCTGCTTGCGCGCGCCGAGGCCGTGCAGGCCCGCTGGGACCTGCCGGCCACCAAGTGGGCGCGCGTTTTCAAGCCGGTGGCCGCATGACGCGGGCCGCTCCGGCCTTCCGCCGTGGTGGGTGCTGGTGCTGCTGCCGCACCGCTGCGTTCGCCCTTCCTCACCTTTGAACGAGGCCCGCCCATGAGCACCGCCACCCCCACCGACACCCCGACGAAGCCCCCTGCCTATACCGGGCCGCTGGAGTGGCGCCGGCTGGTGGACTGGCTGCGGGCCGATGGCGTGATTTCGGCCGAGGAGGCCGCCCGCACCATCGCCCGCTGCTCGCAGGCCGAAAGCCGCCAGCACCCGCTGGTGCGCCTGGCCAACGTGGCCATGGCCCGCGCGAGCGATGGCCGCCCGCTCGATGCCGAGGCGCTCACGCAGTACCTGGCGCAGCGCAGCGGCCTGGCCTACCTGCGCATCGATCCGCTCAAGGTGGACGTGGGCCGCGTGGCCGACACCATGAGCGCCAGCTACGCCGAGCGCCACAAGGTGCTGCCCGTGCAGGTCACGCCCAAGGAGGTGGTGATCGCCACGGCCGAACCCTTCATCGACGACTGGGTGGCCGAGGTGGAGCGCCAGGCGCGCCGCTCGGTGCGCCG
This sequence comes from Acidovorax sp. SUPP950, assembly GCF_030158935.1. Taxonomy (NCBI): domain Bacteria; kingdom Pseudomonadati; phylum Pseudomonadota; class Betaproteobacteria; order Burkholderiales; family Comamonadaceae; genus Acidovorax; species Acidovorax sp. SUPP950. Next base: position 577,871 of record NZ_BQXE01000002.1, read on the forward strand.
CGTGGTCGCCAACCCGCAGGACATCCAGCGCTTCACCGCCGAGTTCTTCGCGCTCGCCAAGTCGGTGCGCGCCGCGCAGAAGGCCGGCGGGGCCTCGGCGGGCAGCAGCTTCGAGCAACTGGTGGAACTGGGCAAGAGCAACAAGCAGCTCGATGCCAACGACCAGGGTGTGGTCAAGGTGGTGGACTGGCTGTGGCAGTACGCCTTCGACCAGCGCGCGAGCGACATCCACCTGGAGCCGCGCCGCGAGCAGGGCGTGATCCGCTTTCGCATCGACGGCGTGCTGCACCCGGTCTACCAGATGCCCATGGGCGTGCTCAACGCGATGGTCTCGCGCGTGAAGCTGCTCGGGCGCATGGACGTGGTGGAAAAGCGCCGCCCGCAGGACGGCCGCATCAAGACCCGCAACCCGCGCGGCGACGAGGTGGAAATGCGCCTGTCCACGCTGCCCACGGCCTTCGGCGAGAAGATGGTGATGCGCATCTTCGACCCCGACAACGCCGTCAAGGACCTGGACGCGCTGGGCTTCGCGCAGCACGACGCCACGCGCTGGGAGGCGCTGGTCAAGCGCCCGCACGGCATCATCCTGGTGACCGGGCCCACGGGCTCGGGCAAGACCACCACGCTGTACTCCACGCTCAAGCGCGTGGCGACCGAAGAGGTCAACGTGAGCACGGTGGAAGACCCGATCGAAATGATCGAGCCCAGCTTCAACCAGACCCAGGTGCAGCCGCAGCTCGACTTCAACTTCGCCGAGGGCCTGCGCGCGCTGATGCGGCAGGACCCGGACATCATCATGGTGGGCGAGATCCGCGACCTCGCCACCGCCGACATGGCCGTGCAGGCCGCGCTCACCGGCCACCTGGTGTTCAGCACGCTGCACACCAACGATGCGCCCAGCGCCGTCACGCGGCTCATGGAGCTGGGCGTGCCACCCTACCTCATCAACGCCACGCTGCTGGGCATCCTGGCGCAGCGGCTGGTGCGCACGCTGTGCAAGCAGTGCAAGCAAAAGGACGAGGCGGCCTCGGCCGAGGCGCTGGCCGCCGTGGTCAAGCCGTGGAAGCTCAACGGCGGGTACCACCCGTACAAGCCCGTGGGCTGCGTGGACTGCCGCATGACGGGCTTCCATGGCCGCATGGGCCTGTATGAGCTGCTCACCGTGAGCGAGGCGCTCAAGGACCGCATCAACCAGGCGCCCTCCATCGACGTGCTGCGCCGCCAGGCCGTGCAGGACGGCATGCGCCCGCTGCGCCTGGCCGGCGCGTTGCGCGTGGCCGAAGGCATTACCACGCTGGAAGAAGTGATGGCGGCCACGCCGCCGATGGAGTAGGCCGTGTCGCCGCGCGCGGCCCGGGCGGGGGCGGCTGCGCGCGCGTTGTCCGAGCCGTGCCGGGCCCTTCATCCACCGCCTGCGGACGCTCTGCCGTAGTGCTCCGGCGCGGCTTTTTCCGAGGCGCCACCCTGCGGTTTTCCCTAGGCGCTGGATAGGTGGAATCCACATCGATCCCGAGTGGACCGGACTGCACAATCGCCCGTCAAGTTCTTGTAAGGAGACGTTTTCGTGAAAATCAAGAGCCAGAAAGATTTCTTTTCGGGCCTCATGTTCATGGGTGTGGGCGTGGCCTTCGCGGTCGGTGCCTCCAACTACAACATCGGCAACGGCGCCCGCATGGGCCCCGGCTACTTCCCCCTGATCCTGGGCATCCTGCTCGCCATCCTCGGCGTGGCGATCACGTTCTACGCCACGGTGGTGGAGAGCGTGGATGGCGACAAGGTCGGCAAGTGGGCGTGGAAGCAGCTGTTCTTCATCCTGGCCTCGAACTTCGCGTTCGGCGTGCTGCTGGCGGGGCTGCCCTCGTTCGGCGTGCCGGCCATGGGGCTGATCGTCGCGATCTATGCGCTGGTGTTCATCGCCAGCCTGGCCGGCGACACCTTCAACGCCAAGGAAGTGTTTATTCTGGCCACCGTCCTCGCGGTGGGCAGCTACGTGGCTTTCGTGTGGGCGCTGAAGCTGCAGTTCCCTGTGTGGCCCAGTTTCATTTCGGGTTGAGCAGGAGCATCGAAGACCATGGAATTGTTTGACAACCTGGCGACCGGCTTCGGCGTCGCCTTCACGTTTCAGAACCTCATCTACTGCTTCATCGGCTGCCTGCTGGGCACGCTGATCGGCGTGCTGCCGGGCATCGGGCCCGTGGCCACCATCGCCATGCTGCTGCCCGCCACGTATGCGCTGCCCCCGGTGGCCGCGCTGATCATGCTGGCCGGCATCTACTACGGCGCGCAATACGGCGGATCGACCACTGCCATCCTGGTGAACCTGCCGGGCGAATCGTCCTCGGTGGTGACCGTGATCGACGGCTACCAGATGGCGCGCAAGGGCCGTGCGGGTCCCGCGCTGGCAGCCGCCGGCCTGGGCTCGTTCTTCGCCGGCTGCGTGGGCACGCTGATCTTGGCCGCCTTCGCGCCGCCGCTGACCGAAGTCGCCTTCAAGTTCGGCCCCGCCGAATACTTCTCGCTGATGGTGCTGGGCCTGATCGGCGCCGTGGTGCTGGCCTCGGGCTCGCTGCTCAAGGCGGTCGCCATGATCGTGCTGGGCCTGCTGCTGGGCCTGGTGGGCACCGACGTGAACTCGGGCGTCGCCCGCTACAGCTTCGACATCCCTGAACTGACCGACGGCATCAACTTCGTCGTGATCGCCATGGGCGTGTTCGGCTACGGCGAAATCATCGCCAACCTGTCCAAGCCCGAAGACGACCGCGAGGTTTTCACCGCCAAGGTGCACGGCCTCATGCCGACCAAGGAAGACTTCAAGCGCATGATCCCCGCCGTGCTGCGCGGCACGGCCCTCGGCTCGGCCCTGGGCATCCTGCCCGGCGGCGGCGCGCTGCTGGCGGCCTTCGCGGCCTACACCATCGAAAAGAAGACCAAGCTGCAACCCGGCGAAGTTCCTTTCGGCAAGGGCAACATCCGCGGTGTGGCTGCCCCCGAGTCGGCCAACAACGCCGGCGCGCAGACCTCCTTCATCCCGCTGCTGACGCTGGGCATTCCGCCCAACGCCGTGATGGCGCTGATGGTGGGTGCCATGACGATCCACAACATCCAGCCTGGCCCCCAGGTGATGACGAGCAACCCCGAACTCTTCTGGGGCCTGATCGCCTCGATGTGGCTCGGCAATGCGATGCTGATCATCCTGAACCTGCCGCTGATCGGCCTGTGGATCAAGCTGCTGACCGTGCCTTACCGCTGGCTGTTCCCCTCCATCGTGCTGTTCTGCGCGGTGGGCGTGTACGGCACGAACAACAACACGTTCGACGTGTGGCTGGTCGGTATCTTCGGCTTCATCGGCTACCTGTTCCACAAGCTGGGCACCGAACCCGCGCCGCTGCTGCTCGGGTTCATCCTGGGCCCGATGATGGAAGAAAACCTGCGCCGCGCCCTGCTGCTGTCGCGCGGCGACTGGAGCGTGTTCGTCACGCGCCCCATCTCCGCCGGCCTGCTGGCTGCCGCCGTGCTGCTGCTCATCATCGTGCTGCTGCCGGCCGTGAAGAACAAGCGCGAGGAAGCCTTCGTCGAGGACTGACGTCCCGGCTGGGTACCCTCTCACGATTGAGAACGACGGCACCTTCGGGTGCCGTTTTTCTTTGGGGCCGGTCGGGAGGAGGGTGCGAGGCTCAGGGCATGATTTCGGCATCGGTCAGCGGCGGACAGTCAGCGCACTCCGGCGGAATGTTCTCGAACACCACGTCGCGCCCTACGCGCACCTTGTTCATGGGCGGGTTGAGGTACCAATACAACTGGCCGTTGATCCAGAGGTCCGCTACATCGCTGGTGCCCAACAGTGTTCTCGGCTCGACGCGATAAAGCCGAATCACGTGGGGATAACGCATGTCCATATGCGTTAAACGTTGAAGCCAGGAAGCTTCGTAGTAGTCCAACCGGTACACACGGCGGGGGCTGTAGTGACTTCGATCGTAGGTTGGAGTAACGAAGTACCAGCCCCCGACGATCAAGGCAATCGCGAGAGCAGCCCGTTTTAGAAGAACCCGGTATTTTTTCTTCTCAGGGCATGATTTCGGCATCGGTCAGCGGCGGACAGTCAACGCACTCCGGCGGAATGTTTTCGAACACCACGTCGCGTCCTACGCGCACCTTGTTCATGGGCGGGTTGAGGTACCAATACAACTGGCCGTTGATCCAGAGGTCCACTACATCGCTTTCGCCCAGCAAAGTCTCTGGATGGATTTTGTACAAGCGAACCAATGAAGGAATTTTCATTTGGTGGTAGCGCAGGCGCTGTAACAGCGAAGCGTCGTAATACTCCAGTCGATAGACCTTGCGAGGACTGATGGAGATGCCTTTCAATGTTGGAGTGCATGCATACCAAAGCGCTGCTGTCGCTGCGGCACAGAGCACGGCCCAGGATGCCCATCGAAGGTATCGGTTCGAAAAATTTTTCATGGATCTCACCAAGAGATTTTTTGTGGAAAAGGGAGCCGCACTCGATGCACATCCGATAGCACCATAAAGTCGCCTCCTCTTTGATTTTTCGTGCGCCAGTTGCGGAAATCCTTGTTCTGGACGATGTACTTGCGGTTCTGCACGGCCGCAGGTGGTTCGTCCACGACCACTTCCTGCAGAGGCACGCTCAACTGCGTGCGAACTCCACATTCCACGCCACTGAAGCCCCAGCAGCCCAGCGGTTGAGAAATGAAAGATTTGCCGTCATTGAAATCGTAGGCATCGCGCAAATAGAAGCCCAGTTCATTGATGTCCACAGTCGCTTTACCTGGCCCCTGTGGGGTCACCAATCCAGACACCGCCACGTTGACCTGCGTCTCGCCCATTGCGCCGTAGAAGTCGTCCATCGGATCGCTCCATTGGCCAAACGCGAGGTAATTCACCTGGCAGGTGTCTTCAAGTATTTTGGCGGGTTGATTCAAGTCGCCAAAGCGCCAGCACTATTGATTGCGTCCCCTGCTTTGCTTTTCAACACGGTCTTTCAGCTGTGCAATTCCGGCTGGACTCGACCATTTGGCTTGCAGGCTGACCATCGCATTCTGGACGCGTGCGAATCCCAGAGCCCACGCCATAGTGACGGTGGTCGCCTCCAATTGCGCCGGGCTCAATTGACTCAGCCGATAGGGCGCTCGGCTTTCTTTCATTTCCTGAGACATCGCGAAGGCCGCACTGCTGAACCACCGCTCCATCAACGCCGCCGCTACCGGCCACCCCAAGCGCGAGCGCATCACCGATGGAATGTCCCGCAACTGGAACAGGCGGGTGGCATATTGCGGCGCATTCTTGCGCCCGAGCACGGACCGCAGGGCTTCCTGCGGCGCCTTCAGAAGATCGACCATTGACCCTGACTCCCTTTGTTTTTCAGTCACGCTGAGGCTTGCGTGAAACGGGGCGGATTATGGCGAAGAAATGGCTTGATTCCCCGGCCGTCGCTGTATGGATTGGTTGCGGGACGTAACCGTTCAGCAAATGATCGTGGTGCTTCGCGGAGCCATCCCGCACCGCCCGCAATGCCGCCGCAAAGCACCGCGACTTCGCCGGTATCGCTGATCGCGGGGCGGGCCGCGCACAGGGCCGATGGCTGTGCGGCCACCTGCATGCGACACTGAATGAATGCGCACCCGGCCAACGCACCGGGCTGCCCAACCCGCCGAATCCATGCAGCAGTCCACACCCCCCGATACCGCGCGCTCCACGGCCCCTGCCGTCGAAGCGTCCGCTTCCGTTCCAGTGCAGCCCTCGGGGCCTTTGCCCGCGCCGAATGCCGGCGTGGCCGCCGGCATGGCCCTGGCCCTGGTCGGCGCCATCGCCTTCAGCGGCAAGGCCATCATCGTCAAGCTGGCCTATCGCCACGGCGTGGACGCGGTCACGCTCATCATGTACCGCATGCTGTTCGCGCTGCCGATCTTCGCGGCCATGGCGTGGTGGGCTAGCCGGGGCAAGCCGCCGCTCACGCGCCGCGACTGGGCGGGCGTGGCGTGGCTGGGGTTCACGGGCTACTACCTGGCGAGCTTTCTCGACTTCGCCGGGCTGGCGTACATCAGCGCCAGCCTGGAGCGGCTGATCCTGTACCTCAACCCCACCCTGGTGGTGGTGCTGGGCTGGATGCTCTATCGCCGCAGCATCCGCTGGGGGCAGATGCTGGGCATGGCGATCAGTTACTGCGGCGTGGTGCTGGTGTTCGGGCACGAGGCGGGCCTGCAGGGCGCGTACGTGGCCTGGGGGGTGCTGCTGGTGTTCCTGTCGGCCGTGAGCTATGCGGTCTATCTGGTGTACAGCGGCGAGATGGTCAAGCGCATCTGCTCGCTGCGCCTGGTGGGCCTGGCGACCACGGTGGCGTGCGTGTGCTGCCTGCTGCAGTTCGCGGTGCTGCGGCCGCTGGGCGCGGCGGTGGTGGCGCCCGAGGTGCTGTGGCTGTCGTTGCTGAACGCCACGCTGTGCACGGCGGTGCCGGTGCTGCTGGTGATGATGGCCATCGAGCGCGTGGGCGCGGGCCTGGCCGCGCAGGCCGGCATGGTGGGGCCCCTGTCCACGATCCTGATGGGGGTGTGGCTGCTGGACGAGCCGTTCACGCTGTGGGTGGCGTCGGGCACGGCGCTGGTGCTCACGGGCATCTTCGTCTTCACCCGCATGGCGGCGCGCAAGCCCGCGGGCTGACGTCCTGCGGAGCCGGTGCCTGGCGCCGCGCATTCCCCTTGCCCGGCGCTGGCGCGTCGCGCTTCGTATCATGGTCCTTCGATCGCTGGCGCACCGGAAGCAGGGCGCCTTCGGTGCCTCTTGGTGTGATTCGCAACGGGCCGGACGACCGGCCGTGAAAGGAGACTATGGACCTGGGTATTGCCGGTAAATGGGCGTTGGTGTGCGGCGCCAGCAAGGGATTGGGGTATGGCTGCGCCGAGGCGCTGGTGCGCGAGGGCGTGAACGTGGTGATCAACGCCCGCAACGCCGAGGCGCTGGACCAGGCCGCGGCGCAGCTGCTGGCCGCCGCGGCCAACGAGTCGGCCACGCTGGCGCACAAGCACCCGCAGCCGATCGTGCTGGCCGTGGCGGCGGACATCACCACGCCCGAGGGCCGGGCCGCCGCGCTGTCGGTGGCGGGCGGGCCCGGGGCGGCGTTCGACATCGTGGTCACCAACGCGGGTGGCCCGCCGCCGGGCGACTTCCGCGACTGGGACCGCGATGCCTGGATCAAGGCGGTGGACGCCAACATGCTCACGCCGATCGAGCTGATCAAGGCCACGGTGGACGGCATGGCGGCACGGGGCTTCGGGCGCATCGTCAACATCACGTCGAGCGCGGTGAAGGCGCCCATCGACATCCTGGGCCTTTCCAACGGCGCGCGCAGCGGCCTCACGGGCTTCGTGGCGGGCGCCTCGCGCAGTTCCATTGCGGCGAAGGGCGTGACGATCAACAACCTGCTGCCGGGCAAGTTCGACACCGATCGCCTGTCGGCCAACATCCAGGCGACCGTCCAGAAGACCGGCAAGAGCGAAGACGATGTGCGCCGCGCGCACCAGGCGGCCATTCCGGCGGGCCGCTACGGCACGCCGCAGGAATTCGGGGCGATCTGCGCGTTCCTGTGCAGCGTGCAGGCGGGCTACCTGACAGGGCAGAACGTCCTGGCCGACGGCGGGGCGTTTCCGGGCACGTTCTGACGCGAAGAGGGCCGCCTTGGGGGCGGCAGGCCCTTCAAGTCCGCGACTGGGCCCCGGCCGCCGCGCCGGATGCCCTTCGCCGCCGCTCGCCCAGGCGCAGGCCGAGCACAAGGCTGGCGAGGAACACCGCGAGCGCCAGGTACGCCTGCAGGTAGTAGCTCCAGCCCTGCTCGGCATACAGGTAGGGCCCGACGTCGGTGGAGTGGATCTCCAGCAGCAGCCCGGCGAACCACAGCGCGGGCACCACGGCCAGCGCCGCGCCCAGCCACCGCCGCCAGGCCATGCCCGCCATGCACACGGCCGAGGCGCCCAGGGCCACGGCCCAGATGTGCCAGAGCGCCGGCGTCTTGTCGCTGACTTCGGCCATGGCCAGCCCCGGTGCCAGGGCCAGGGCCAGGAGCGCGGTGGTGCTTCGGGCCTTCATTGGGGTGGGTAGCGGACGGTGAGCGGTATGTAGCATTCGGGAAGGCCTCCCAGTTCGCTCTTGAGCTTTTCGACGAACTTGTCGATGTGCACGGTCAGGTCGATGCAGCCGGCGCTGCCCGGCGTCGAGCCGCCGTGGATGAAGAAGCCGCCGCGCCCGTAGGTTTCTGTGCCGGGATAGGGGTGGATGGTCAGCCGGAAATTGCCCCAGGCCGCGCGCGGCGAGCGGTACAGGTTCTTGAGCCAGTTGTTGGCCCACATCTCGGACGGCTGGATCCAGTAGTCCCCTTCGGGGATGGGCCCGGCGTTGCGGGTCTTCTGCCATTCGGTGGAGTAGTCGAATTGGCCGTTCTTGGGTTTGCCGGACACGGCGGGCAGCGCGAGGACGGATTGCGTGCCCGTGCCGCGCAGGACTTTTCCGTCGAATTGCAGTGCGATTTTCGATTGCAGGCATCCGGGGGCGTGGGGTCGGCTGCGCTCCAGGGCGTAGGGATCGGACATGGCAGGGTGAAAGGGTTGTCGCCGCGCAAAAGGGCATGCGCAACGGGCAGGGCGCCCGGGCGGTTCAGCGCGGCCGGCCGATTCTAGGAGGGGGCTCTGCCGGGGCCCGTGCGTTTTTGTAATGTCGGGTGTCGGGACGTATCGCACGCCGCACGCTGAACGCGCGCCCTCTGGCGCGCTACACCGACCAGGTGCGCGGCCGCTGCGCCGCCATGCCCCAGCACTGTGCACGCCAAGCCCCCCACACGGCTTGCAGCAGGCCCATGGCGGGCTCCACCACGGGGGCGAGCACCCGCACCACCACCATGTTCGGATGGGGGCTGGTGGCGCCGGCCGTGGCGGCCAACGGGTGCCCGTCGATGGCGGCGCGGGCGGCGTCCAGCGCGCCTTCGCGCCGCTCGCGCGTCAGGGCTTCGCCGGCGATGAAGAAGACCGACGCCATGCAGCGGTGCCCCGCCAGGCCCAGCGGGCCGTCGAGCAGCAGCCGGTCCGCCGCGTCGATGCGGCCGCGCTCCAGCCACACGCCCGGCACCTCGATGTGCTGGGTGAAACGGCCCGATTCGAAGGGTTGCCCTGCGTGGGGCAGGCCGAGCGCGGTGACGTCCCAGCCCAGGCATTCGGCGCCCGGGGACACCTCCAGCGTGAGCCGGTTCTCGGCCTGGCAGGCGTTGTAGCAAAGGGCTTCGAGCGGCAGCCATTCGAGCCGCGCGCCGGGCGCCAGCACGGCGTGCGCGCGCTGCAAGGCAGGGGCACCGGTGGATCGGTAAAAGCGCGTGGCGCCGGGGGTGGTGACCAGGCCGTGCGCGCCGGCCGCGACGGTGGTGCGGATGTCCAGCGTGTCGCCCCCCACCAACCCGCCGGGCGGGTGCACCAGCACGTTGTGGCACACCGCGTCGCCTTCGGGGTACAGGCTTTGCAGGATGCGCAGCGGGCCGCCGTGTTCGAAGCGCGCCACCGTGCGCTCGGCCTCGCGGCGGTAGTCCAGTTGCAGGTGGGCGTGCCAGGTCATGCGGTTGCTATCAAATCGTGAGCTAGACCGGCATGATATCCGCCGGCATCGGGCCGATTCGATGCCGACCGGGCACAGGGGATGGGCTTCAGGCTTTCCACGCGCCCCGGTGCGAGGCCGAGGACTCCTCGATCAGCGCCGGGCCGATGCATTCGATGGCATGGGACGAGGCCGCGAACACGTCGCGGCACGACAGTTCGGCGTCGCGCTGGTCCAGCCGCTCGCCGCGAAAGGCGCGCAGCCGCACGGCGTCGATGCCGTACACCACGCGCCCGATGTTGGCCCAGAAGATCGCGCCCGCGCACATCACGCAGGGCTCGCCGGACGAATACAGCGTGGCCTGCGCGAAGGCCTCGCGCGGATGGTGCGGGCTGGCCAGCCGCACGGCCGAGGTCTCGGCATGCGCGGTGCAGTCGCCGGTCTCGCCGTTGGCGTTCCAGGCCTCGGCCAGGATGCGGTCGTCCGCACCCACGATGACGGCGCCGAACGGGCGGTTGCCGCGCGCGCGGGCCTGGTCGGCGAGGGCGATGGCGCGGCGCAGGTACAGGCCGTCGCGCGGGGCGAGGGGGACTTCCTCGGGCAGTTCGCCAGTGGGGGAGGCAGGCATGTTCATCGGGCGGTCTCCGCTGTCAGGCCGGCACCTTGCGGTCGGCCGCAGGGGGCAGGAACGCCGGGTTGAACACGCGCTCGGCCGCCGGCTTGCGGGCCAGGCCGAACGTGGTGGCGATCTCGTCGATCTGCCGCGCCAGCACGTCCGCCTGCACGCCGCCCAGGCCGATGGCCTGCGTCTCGGGCGTGGCGAGGTACTGCCGGGTAATGGCCCAGCGGGCGCGTTCCATGTCCATGTTCAGGATGGGCTCGCGCGCCTTGATGGCGGCCATCGCCGCGTCGGGGTTGGAGAGCGTCTCGCGCAGCGCCCGGTTCGTGGCGCGCAGGAAGGCCCGCGCCACGTCGGGCCGCTCCTGCAGCAGCCGGCCGGCCAGGATGGCGTTGCCGTAGAGATTGAGCCCGGTCTTGCCGTACTCGAGCACGGCCAGGTCCTGTGGCGGCATGCGGGCGAACAGGGATACCGCCGAGTCGTGGAAATAGGTGGCCGCGTCCACGTCGCCGCGCACCATCACGTTGTCGCGCGCGCTGAAGTCGGTGGTCACCCACTGGAACAGGTCGGGGCTGGTGTTGAGCTGGCGCGCCACCATGGGCCAGCTGCGGCGCGTGGATTCCACGGCGGCGGCGGCCACGCGCTTGCCCTTGAGCGACTGGAAGTCGGTGGTCACGCCGCGGTCCTTGCGGCCGATGATGACGAAGGGCGCGCGGTTGTAGTACTGGTAGATGGCCTGCACCGGCGCATCGGCGTTCTGCGCATGGAACTCCGCCAGCGCGCTGATGTCGCCCAGCCCCAGGTCGTAGGCCCCGCTGGCCACGCGCGTGATCGAGGCCACGGAGCCCGAGCCCACGTCGATGGCCACGTCCAGTCCCTCGTCCTTGTAGTAGCCGTTGGCGGCGGCCAGGAAGAACGGCGCGGTCTGGCTGGTCACGCGGAAGTCGAGCGTGAACTTGAGCGGTGTGGTGGCCTTGCCCTGGGCGTGCACGGCGGGCGCGGCCAGGGTGGCGGACAGGAGGGTGGTGGCGGAGGTGGCGAGGAATCGGCGGCGTTGCATGGCGGTGGCTCCAGGTTCGGGGTAACGACCGGCCACGGCGCATCTGCGCCGTGCATCGGTGCGAACTGAGCAATTTCCGGGCAACGGCGCTGTGGGGAACGGGCCGGGCTGAACGCTTCTACTCGGAGGCGGCGTTGCATGAAGCGTGCCTGCACAACGCAGTTCGAGCCCCATCGGGGTGGGTGGGTAAGGCATGGCCGAGGCGTGTCGCCGCTGGTGCATTCCCGGCGGGGCAGGCACGCGGCTGGTGCATGGCCGTCCCCGTTGCGGTGAGGCGCGGCGGCGCGGCGCGTGCAGCCGCTGCGCCATGGCACCTGCCCACCCGCTGCACACGGATTGGCCTGCGATTTGCTTGCACGCCCCGCAAGAGTAGAAGCGTTCAGCCCGATGGCCCGCACCGCGCGGGCCATCGGCGGGTCATTGCTCTTGAAGCCGGTGGTGGCCGCCGGCGCGCCGTTGCCGTCCTGGCGAATGCGTGCCGACGGTCGCCGCCTTTGTCCCCTTCAAGAGCCCCGTGGCGCGTGCCTGCCTGGCCGTGTCCGCCATGGGCCTTGGTTCATCCAAAGAGGAAACCCGCCATGCAGCAGAGCACCGCCAACCCCCCCGCCATCTCCCCTGCCGACCCCGCAGACGCCACCGCCGATGTGCGCGGCGAACTGGAAAAGGAAGCCCGCATGGGCGGCATGGGCGCTGAAACCAGCGCCCGAGAAATCCGGCGCATCGACCTGTCCGACTTCGAGCACCGCAAGGCCGAGATCGCCGAGCAGTTGTGGAGCGCCTCGGTCGAGATCGGCTTCTTCCAGGTCACCGGCCACGGCATTGCCGTGGAGGACATCCGCAACGCCTTCGCGCGCGCCGAGGCGTTCTTCGACCTGCCGCGCGAGACCAAGGCGCAGTGGCCGCTGGCGCGCAATGCCGGCTGGGAGCACAAGGCGCAGGTGCGCCCGTCCACGCGCACGCCCGACCAGAAGGAGTCCTACCAGGTCACCCGGCCGCGCATGGCGGGCCTGTGGCCCAGCGAGGCTGAGCTGCCGGGGTTCCAGGAAGCCACCTTGCGCTTCGAGGCGCAGTGCTGGCACGTGGGCATGCAGCTGCTGTCGTGCTTTGCGGACCGGCTGGGGTTCGATCCGGACTTCTTCACCCGCGCGCACGACCCGTCGAGCGCGGCCTACCAGAGCACCCTGCGCATGCTCCATTACTTCGCCGTGGACCCGGCGCTCAAGGACGAGCTGGGCCTGTGGCGCGCGGGCGCGCACACGGACTTCGACTGCCTCACGCTGCTGTTCCAGCGCCCGGGCCAGGGCGGGCTGCAGGTGCTGCCCGGCAAGGAAATGGAGAGCCGCCAGTGGACCAGCGTGGAGCCGGCCGAAGGCGTCATCACCTGCAACATCGGCGACATGCTGACGCGCTGGAGCGATGACCAGTTGCCCAGCAACTTCCACCGCGTGCGCAATCCGCTGCCCCACGAATACCAGGGCGCGCGCTATAGCCTGGCGTTCTTCTGCCAGGCGAACGAGGATGCCGTGGTGGAAGGGCCGGGCCGCAAGTACCCGCCGATCACCGCGGGCGACTACCTGCGCCAGCGCATCACGGCGAATTTCGCGAAGTACTGAGCGCGTCAGGCGGCTTTCGAAGGGCCCGGCCGCGGGGCTTAGCCAGTCCGCAGCAGGTCCCAGGCACTACACCGTCGAGGTCAGCGGCGCCGGCATGGTTTCGGACGCGCCGCGCGCCGGCAGGACGATGTGAAACACGCTGCCCTGGGCCGCGTTGCTCGCATGGATGCGCCCGCCGAAGGCCTCGACGATCTTGCGGCAGATGGCCAGCCCCAGGCCGGTGCCACCAGAGCCGTCGCGCGTCGTGCTGGACTGCATGAAGGCCTCGAAGATGCGCTCGAGTTCCTCCTCGGGCACGCCCGGTCCGCTGTCTTCGATCTCGATGTGGATCTGCCCCAGGCCGTCCATGAAGCCGCGCAGCTCGATGGTCGATCCCCCGGGCGAGAACTTGACCGCGTTCGCCAGCACGTTGCGCACGACCTGCTGGAACCGCAGCGGATCGGCCTTGGCGACCAGCGGCAGATCCGGCAGGTCCAGATGCAGATACAGCCGGTGCCGGGCGAGCAGGGGGTCGAACTCCCGCGCTACCGAGCGGATGAGCCCGCGCAGGTCGGTGCGCTCCAGGTGGAAGGTGCCCACCGTGCTTTCGATCTTGGCCACATCCAGCAGGTCGTTGACCAGTGTGAGCATGCGCTGCCCTGCGGCATGAATGTCGTTGAACATGCCGGCCAGCCGCGCATCGGCCGGGCTGCGCAGCGTGCCCAGTTCGGCGAACCCGATGATCGACTGCAGCGGCGTGCGCAGCTCATGGCTCATGTTGGCCACGAACTCCGACTTGGTGCGCGAGGCCTCCTCGGCCGCGGTGCGCGCCTCCTGGATGGCTCGCTCGGCCATGCGGAAATCGGTCACGTCCATCAGGATGCTCAGCACGCCAGTGGCATGGCCCATCTCGTCGGTCAGCGCCGCCTTGAAGACGCGGGCGTCGCGGTGCGTGCCGTCGCCGTGCAGCAGCCGGGTCTCCAGCGTCATCTTGCCGCCCTGCATCAGAAGGCACTGGTTCGCCTCCACCACGACGTTGGCCTCGTCCGGCGGAAGGAAGGCATGCAGCCGCTCGCCGATCACCTGCGCGCGGCCCCGTCCCTTGTATTCCTCCCAGGCGCGGTTCACGAGCACCACGCAATGGTTCTTGTCCGTCAGGGACATGGGCAGGGGGTTGGTTTCGAGCAGCAGGTTCTGGAAGGCCAGCTGGGCCTGAAGCTTCAGTTGCGCTTCCCAGCGGCCGGTCACGTCCACTGCGCTGCCGGCGAAGCCGGCAATGCGCCCTTCGCTCACGAGCGGGACCACCGCCAGCTCGAACAGCAGGTGTCGGCCATCGGCGCTGCGGATCAGGGCCTGGCAGGTGCGCGCCTGCGCCGTGGATTCGGTGTCGAGCATGGCCAGGACCTCGTTGCGGCTGATCGAGTCCACGATGTCCGGCAGAGTCTGCCCCACGGCATGCGAGGGGCTGCGCCCGCTGATCGTGTCCCACCGCGCGTTGGCATAGGTGATGACGCCGTGCGCATCGGTGCGGAAGATCAGCTCCTGCACGCTGCTGATGAGCACCGCCAGATCGTGCTGGCTCTGTGCGATCTTGCGTTGTGCAAGGTTCATCGAGCGCTGCGCGGCCTCGCGCGCGCGCAGGCCGCGCCAGGCGGTCGCGGTCAGTCCTAGGGCGAGCAGCACGGCGGCCAGGCCGATGCCGAGCATGCTCCGGGCTTCCTGCAGCCACCGGTCCAGCGCCATCGCGTAGGGCTCCTCCACGATCGCCACCAGCGGCTTGTCGCGCGAGGCACGAAAGGCCAGGATGCGGTCGCCGCCCAGCACGCCCTGGCCGACGTAGCTGGCGAAGTCGCGGTGGGGCAGGTAACTGTGGAAGACGGGCAGGTGGTCGATCCGCCGGCCGGCCAGGGCGGCGGCGGGCGCCGAGCTGGCCAGCACCTGGCCGTCGTCTGTGGCGATCACCGCGTCGTAACTCAGGGACTCCAGCGTGAGGTACTGGAAGTTCGACAGCGCGCCAGGGTTGACCAGCCCCACGAGCATCATGTCCCGGCCGCCGTTGGTGCGAAAGCCGCGCAGCAGCGGTATGAACGACATGCCCGCCGGAGCCACGTCGGGGGGCGTGGTGCGGCGCAGGCTGCCCAGGCTGCGGCCCGGCACCAGCGGGCCGATGCGCTGGCGTTCTTCCTCCACCCAGGGCCCCAGGCCCGTGACGTCGATGAAGGTGCCGGCCTCGCCGTTGACGGTGCTCGCGACCACCAGGCCCTTGGTGTCCACCACCGCCACGCCGCGCATGAAGGGCAGCCCCGCCAGCACCTGCCGCATCGCGACCTCCATCGCCTGCGTGCTGGTGGGTGCCTCGGTCAGTGCCTGCGAATGCGCGAGCACGCCCAGTGCCATGTCGCCGGCATCGAACGTGCGGGCGGCCTGGTCTTCGATGATTCGGGCCAGCAGCTGGGCCTGTACCTGGCTGGCGGTCATCGTCGCGCGCATGTCGTTCACAGCCAGCAGGGCCATCGCGGCCGCGGCCAGCAGCGCGGCCGCCACGCCGGCGGCCAGCACAAGGCCGCTCGCCGGCAGCCCACGAAAGCGCAGCGCCGGTTCCGCCGCGGGCGATGGGGGGGAGGGCGCGCGGCGCTTCATCGTCATTTCAGGGCTCGATCACCTGGCCGAGGCCGTTCTTTTCCGCGGCGGCCTTGAGCCGGCCATCGCGCTTGATGCGGACCACGAAGTCGTTCATCTGCCGCAGCCACGCACCATCGCCGGGACGCACCGCGTAGGCGTAGGGCACGACCTGGATCGAATGCGCCGGCACGAGGAGCTTGGCCCAGTTGGCGTTGTCCAGCAACTGGCGGCTGTAGAAATAATTGGTCATGAACACATCCACGCGGCCTGAGATGAGCTCCTGCTCGCGCGTGGACGGCGCGTCGACCGGTACCACCCGCGCATGGTGCAGTTGCGCCGTCATGATCGGCCCCGTCAGGGTGCCTTGCTGCACGCCGACCCGCACGCCGGGCTGGTCGATGTCGGCCCATTGCGTGACCACCGCATTGTTCTTGGTGGTGATGGCATACACGTCGCTGTGCAGGTAGGGCTGCGTGAAGTCCAGCACCTGCCGGCGCTGCGGCGTCACGGCGATGGCGGACATGGCCACATCGCAGCGGCGGCTGGTGAGGTCGGCCACCAGCGATGGAAAGGATGAATCCACGTACTCCAGGCGCGCGCCCAGGTCTTTCGCGAGTTCGGCCGACAGGTCGATGTCGATGCCTTTCAACTCCCGCGTGCGAGGATGGCGGTAGGTCACCCCGTAGTAGTCGGGCCAGATGCAGACCCGCAAGACCCCGGTCGAGCGCACCCGGTCGGACACCGACTCGGCCTTTGCAGCCGGCCACGCGGCCATGCAAATCAGCAGCGACAGGGAAAGGGCGATCCGCTTCATGCCATCCATTCTTCAGGGCCGTGCCCTGCAGGGAAAAGGGCACGCGATGTCCTCGGGATGCGGGCCGGCCGGGAGGGCGGCCTGGGGTGTCCGTGCATCATAGGCCCCTGCCCGATCCATGGGCGCGCGAAGCGGGCTTTTTGCCAGGCGCTGGTGCGGGGGCGACGAGCGGTGATGACCATGGCGTGGGCGGTGAGAAAATGATAGAAATAAAAAAATGGCGCGATGGGCGGATTTTAATCAGAAAAATCATTTTTATCATCTTTAAATTTGTTTGTTTTGAACCCAACAGCGGCACAATTCACGCATGGCAACATCTGTTCCTGAGATCTCCGATCTGACCGATCACTGCACCACCCTGGAGGTGGCCAAGCTGCTCGGCATGGCCGTTCGATCCGTTCAACTCATGGTGGACCGCGGGGAGCTCCAAGCCTGGAAGACGCCCGGCGGACACCGGCGCATTTCCCGCGCGTCCGTTCAGCAATGGCTGCAGGGCAACAAGGCCGCCCCCTCCCCGCCGCACAACCGACGAGCGGACGACGCGCGGCCCGGGGCCGAGGCCGGCGCGCCGAAAAAGCCCCTGCTGTTGCTCATCGAGGATTCGACGCACTTCCAGAACCTCATCCAGCTCATCGTGCAGCAGCAGTTTCCCGAACTGGGGCTGCAGGTGGCCGACGACGGCATTGCCGGCCTGGCCCTGTATGGGCAACTGCAGCCGGACATCCTCATCGTGGACATCCTGCTGCCCGGACTGGATGGCGCGACCCTGATCACCACGCTGCGGTCCCATTCCCAGTTCGCGCGCAGCGAGTTGATCGTGGTGACCTCGCTCGACGAGTCGCAGCGCGCGCCCTATGCCTTCGCCCTGCAGGGCGTGGCCGTCATCCACAAGCCCCGGCTGGTCGCCGAACTGCCCGGGGCGCTGCAGGCCTGCCTGGAAACGCTGCGCCATGGATGATCCCGTCGTCCTCCTGGTGGAAGACGATGCCCTGGTGTCCCGTTTCGTCGGCATGGTGCTCGACGACCTGCCGGTGCGGCTGCAGATCTGCAGCAGCGTGGAGCAGGCGCTGCAGTTTCTGGCGGAGCACCGTGTCCAGCTGGTGATCACCGATCTGATGATGCCCGGAGAATCCGGCATGGGGCTGATCCAGCGCATGGCCGCCGACCGCTCCCTCGCCGCGGACGCCAAGGTCGTGGTGTTCAGCGCGGGATTGAATACCAAGGTGCGCGAGCAACTGGCGTCGATGAACATCTGGCGTACGCTGGCCAAACCGGCTTCGGTGGGCGATCTGCAAGGCTGCGTGCGGGATGCCCTGCAACTGGCCGGCCAAAGTCCTCCCCCTGCGCCGCCCGCGCCTGCCGCCCCGGCGGTGGAGGGCCTGGCGGAGCACGAAACCCTCGCGGTGGCCACGCACTTCGCCAACAACCGCCGCCTGTTCGAGAGCTATCGCGAGCGCTGCCTTTTGCAATTCCCCAAGGATCGCGCGGAGGGGGACCGGGCCGCCGCCGTGGCCGACCTGGCCGCGCTGCGCCGGCTGGCGCACAACCTGCGCACCGTACTGCTCACGCTGGGCCGCAGCGAAGGCCACCAAGTGGCCAGCCGCCTCGAAGAGGCCGCCTGCGCCGAAGACGTTCCTGCCGCTGTGGCCGGCTGGAAAGCCCTGCGAGATCATCTGAACGCTTGATCTGAAGCCGCAGGGCGCCTTCGTCAGCGGCCGGCCATGGCGCTAAGCCTGGGGATGGCACGGGGGTCCGCTACGGGCTGGGCACGCCTTTTTCCGACGCCCGCCTGCCCGCTGAACGATGGACCTGCCTGGTGTGCCATGGCGTTGCTCACGCCCGTTTGTGCGCCGAGCTTGAAAATGGCCACGGCCTGCAGGAGTTGCTGGGCTTGCGTGCTCAGGCTGCTGGCTGCCGCAGCGCTTTCCTCCACCAGGGCCGCGTTCTGCTGGGTGACCTGGTCCATCTGGACGATGGCCTCGCCCACCTGGGCTACGCCCTGGCTTTGCTCGGTGCTGGCGGCGCTCACCTCTCCGATGATGTCGGTGACGCGGCGGATGGCCGTGACCACCTCGGTCATGGTGCTGCCGGCCTTCGCCACCAGCGCCGTGCCCTCGCCCACCTGGGCGACACTGCTGTCGATCAGTGACTTGATCTCTTTCGCGGCCTCTGCGCTGCGCTGCGCCAGGTTGCGCACTTCGCTGGCCACCACCGCGAAACCACGGCCTTGCTCGCCGGCCCGGGCGGCCTCCACGGCGGCGTTGAGCGCCAGGATGTTGGTCTGGAAGGCGATGCCGTCGATCACGCCGATGATGTCGGCGATGCGTTTGGAGCTATCGTCGATGATCTTCATCGTGCTCACGACGTCGTTCACCACCTGACCGCCCTGAACGGCGACGGTCGATGCGCTCACGGCCAACTGGTTGGCCTGGCGGGCGTTGTCCGCGTTCTGTTTCACGGTGCTGGACAGTTCCTCCATCGAGGCCGCGGTTTCTTCCAGCGCGCTGGCTTGCTGTTCGGTGCGGGCCGACAGGTCGCTGTTGCCCTGGGCGATCTCGGCGCTGGCCGTGGCCACGCCGTCGGAGCCATGGCGCACGGTGGCCACTACCGAAGTCAGCGCCTCCTGCATGCGGGCCATGGCGGCCATCACGCTCACCGTGTCGCCGCTGCGTACCACCAGTGCCGCGCTCAGGTCGCCGGCCGCCACATTGTTGGCGGCTGCCGCCAACGCGGAAGGTTCGGCGCCCAGCGAACGGGAGAGATCACGAACGATGAGCCAGCCGACCAGCACGCTGACGACCAGCATCAGCGCTGCGGCCACACCCAGCACCACGGCCATGTTGTGGGCATGGGCCAGGGCCTCTTTGGCGACTTGATTGGCCAGGCCACGCTGGATTTCGCGGGATGCGTCCACGGCGCCGAACAAGGCGTTTTGCAGGGTGCGCACTTCTTTGATCAGTAACGTTCCCGCCGCTGCGCTGTCACCGGCTTCCGCCAGAGCGATGGCCCGATCGATGGCCTGGTTGTAAGGCTCGCGGTTGGCGTTGATGATGCGCAGTTGCTCGCGGGTCACCGGCAGGGCCAGCGACGCATCCAGCTGCTGGAGCAGTGCGGCATTGGCCGCGCGAGCTTCGGCAACCTTCTTCTTCTCGCCCTGGCGCAGTGTCGGGTCGCTGGAGATGATGATGTTGCGCACTGCGCGCGCGCCGTTGTTCAGGTTGTCCTTGATGTCGGTGAACTGTGCCACCTTGACCATGCGGTTGGCCGACACCTCGGCCAGGTCCTTGGCCAGGCCCTGCATGCGGAGCGCAGCGAGCAGCGCAATGGCGACGCCGAGGGTGGCGAGCAGCCCGAATCCGATGATCAATCGGGTGGAGATCTTTAGGTGTTGCATGGTCAGTGCCTCGTCAATACGGTGGTGAAAATATCATTTTTATTAATTATGCCATTTTCATTTCAAACGTGTGCAAACGTTTCCTGGGTGTGCGCTCGTTGGCAGCCAGTCGCGCAGGCCACGGCTCGGCCCCCAGAGCACGGTGGTCCAGGCAGCGGCAACAGGACGGAGTGGCGCATCCGGCGTGAGGCTCGGCGCGACGATGAAGAAGCAGCGAAGGAAAAGAGCAGGGCGCCGCGCCCGACGCTCAGCGTTCGGTGCCGAAGCTCAGGGCATCACCCAGCGGTCCGCCGCCGCCCGGATGTGCGAGCGCATGGCCGACTCCGCCAGCAAGGGGTCGCGCGCCGCGAGGCAGCGGTAGATCTGCTCATGCTCGGCCAGGGCCGCGTGCCAGGTCGGCTGGCCTTCCAGCCGCTCGCGCATGTGGCTGGCCAGCGGCCCGCGGCGCTCGTCGAACAGGCTGCCCACCAGCCGCACCAGCACCGAGTTGCCGGTCATCTCCGCGATGCGCACGTGGAACTCTCGGTCGTGCTCCAGGACGTCGCGCCCGGCCGCGATGTCGGCGCGCATGGCGTCAATGCTGGCCTGCACACGGACCAGGCCGTCCGGCGTGGCATGCACGCACGCCAGCACGATGACCGCCCCTTCCACCGCGCCCCGCGCCTGCATCAGTTCGGCCGGGCTCTCGCCCATGGAAGGGGGCAGGGCGGAGCGCCGCAGCGCGCGGCTGCACACATACACGCCCGAGCCCATGCGGATTTCCACGCTGCCTTCGATCTCCAGGGCGATCAGCGCCTCGCGCAGCGAGGGGCGTGACACGCCCAGTTGCTGCGCCAGATCGCGCTCGGGCGGCAGGCGGCTGCCTTCCCGGTAATCGCCCTGCTGGATCAGCAGGCGCACCTTGTCCGCGATCTGCTGGTACAGGCGGCGGGATTCGAGGGCTTTGGTGGAGTCGTTCATCGAGCGTGTACATGAAATTGGCCAGACCATATGGCCTGACCAAACGAGGGGCTGCGCGCAGTGTAGAGGGTGAAATCACTAGATTCCAAGCATTGGATCGCTGAAAACCCTGCGGCTGGGGTTAACCCGGTAAGGCCAATTTGAATTTGGCGCTCAAATTGGCCTTACCAGAAACCCCTGCGATGGGCCGCCGAGCGGTCCGCACGCCGACACTGCCTTGAACTACGCTTTCGACTTCTCCGCGCCGCTGGCCTACTGGCCCGACCTCCTGGCAGGGGCGTGGACCACGCTGTCGCTGTCGCTGGCATCGACCTTCTTCGGCTTCCTGGTGGGCGTGTTCTGCGCCCTGGCCAACACGGGCCGCTCGCGCTGGCTGGCCCGGCTGGCGGGGGTATACATCGAGGTCATCCGCAACACGCCGCTGCTGGTGCAGGTGTTCATCGTGTACTTCGGGCTGGCCTCGCTGGGCATGCAGGTGGGCGCTTTCACCGCGGCCATCGTGGCGCTGGTGGTGAACGTGGGGGCCTACACCAGCGAGATCGTGCGGGCCGGTATCGAGTCGATTCCCAAAAGCCAGCTGGAGGCGGCCGAGTGCATGGGCCTGTCGCGCTGGCAGACGCTGCGCCATGTGGTGCTGCCGCCGGCCATCGAGCGCGTGTACCCGGCGCTGTCCAGCCAGTACGTGCTGCTGATGCTGGCCTCGTCGATCTGCTCGCAGATTTCGGCCGAGGAGTTGACGGCGGTGGCCAACCGCATCCAGTCGGACACTTTCCGCTCGGTAGAGACCTATCTCATCGTGGCCGCGGCGTACCTGGCCATGTCGCTGGTGATGCGCGGCGCGCTGTGGCTGGTGGCCATGGTCGCCTTCCCGCGCCGCCGGCGCCTGGGCACCCCCCTTTGAAAGCCGCAGGCACGCACCATGGGCTTTCTCAACGCATCGCACCTTCATTTCCTGTTCGACGGCCTGCTGTGGACCGTGGGGCTTTCGCTGCTGGCGTTCGCCGGCGGCGGGCTGCTCGGCTTTGCCGTGGCGCTGGGCAGCTCGTACGGGCCGCGCTGGTCGCGCCTGGCCGTGTCCCTCTACATCAAGCTGATCCAGGGCACGCCGCTCCTGGTGCTGCTGCCGCTGGCGTATTTTGGCCTGCCCTCGCTCGGGTTCAACGTGGCGCCGCTCACGGCAGCGGCGCTGGCGCTGTCGATTTACGTGTCGGCCTACCTGGGCGAGATCTGGCGTGGCTGCATCGAGTCGGTGCCGCGCACGCAGGCCGAGGCCGCGGAATGCCTGGCCCTGCGCTGGCACCAGCGCGTGTGGCACGTGATCCTGCCGCAGGCCGTGAAGATCGCCACGCCGCCCACCGTGGGCTTCATGGTGCAGATCGTCAAGAACACCTCGCTGGCCTCGGCCATCGGCTTCGTGGAGCTGGCGCGGGCGGGCCAGATCATCAACAACTCCACCTTCGAGCCGTTCGTGATCTTCGTGATCGTGGCCGCCCTGTATTTCGCCCTGTGTTACCCGCTGTCGGTGCTGAGCCGGCGCCTGGAGAGGAGCTTTCATGTCGCCCATCGTTGAGATCGAGAACATCTCCAAGTGCTTCGGCGCCACCCGCGTGCTGGAAGGCGTGTCGTTCACGGTGAAGAAGGGCTCGGTGGTCGCCATCATCGGCCAGAGCGGATCGGGCAAGAGCACGGCGCTGCGCTGCATCGACCGGCTGGAAACGGTGGATGCCGGCCGCATCCGCGTGTGCGGCCACGAGGTGACCGCGCCGGGGCTGAACCTGCACCAGCTGCGCCGCGACGTGGGCATCGTGTTCCAGAGCTACAACCTGTTCCCGCACCTCACCGTGCTGGAGAACATCATGCTGGCCCCGCGCCTGGTGCAAAAGGCCGCCAAGGCCGAGGTGCGCGAGCGCGCCCAGGCCGTGCTGGCGCAGGTGGGCCTGTCCGACAAGGCCGACTGCTACCCCTCGCAGCTGTCGGGCGGCCAGCAGCAGCGCGTGGCCATCGCCCGCTCGCTGGCCATGCAGCCGCAGCTGATGCTGTTCGACGAGGTGACCTCGGCGCTGGACCCGCAACTGACCGGCGAGGTGCTGCGCGTGATGGAAAAGCTGGCCGAAGGCGGCATGACCATGATCCTCGTCACGCACGAGATGGGCTTTGCGCGCAAGGTGGCCGACGAAGTCATCTTCATGCACCGGGGCCGCGTGTGGGAGCACGGTCCGGCCTCGATCCTCGATGCGCCAGCCACCACCGAGCTGCGCGATTTCGTCGGCAACGGCCTGTAGCGCTGCCACGGTGATTCCCGAGCCCCGCGCCAGACGGGGCCGACCCCCAACCCTTCCTTTTCACACGGAGACAAAGCCCCATGACAACACCGCGTTCCTTCCTGCTGCGCACCCTGCTGGCCTCGGCCGCCCTGATGGCCTTCGGCGCCGGCAGCGCCCATGCCGATCTGCTCAAGGACATCCGCGAGGCCAAGAAGATCCGCATCGCTCTCGACACCGGATCGCCGCCCTACGGTTTCGTGGACGACGCGATGAAGCCCGTGGGCTCCGACGTGGAGACCGCGCAGCTGCTGGCGCAGGACCTGGGCGTGGCCCTGGAGATGGTGCAGACCACCAGCCCCAACCGCATCCCGTTCCTGCAGACGGGCAAGGCCGACATCGTGGTCGCCTCGCTGTCGGTCACGCCCGAGCGCGAGAAGGTCATCGACTTTTCGGTGCCCTACGCGCAGATCCTCGCCGTGGTCGCCGCCCCCAAGGCCGCGGACATCAAGGGCTTCGAAGACCTGCAGGGCAAGCGCGTGGCCACCACGCGCGGCTCCAACAACGACAAGGTCGTCACGCAGGGCGCCAAGGGCGCGCAGATCGTGCGCTTCGACGACGACGCCACGCTGGTCACCGCCGCGGTGAGCGGGCAGGCGGACATCATCGCCACCTCGCCCGCCATCGTGAACACGGTCCTGGCGAAATCGCCGCAGAAGGACCTGGTGCAGAAGTTCGTCATGCAGAAGGTGCCGCTCGGCGTCGGCCTGCGCAAGAACGAGCCCGAGCTGAAGGCCTGGATCAACGACTGGATCACCAAGAACACCGAGAACGGCAAGCTCGTGGCGATCTACAAGAAGTACCACGGCGGCAACTGAGCCAGCGGCTCAGTCCACCGACCCACCCACCCCTCTTTTTCCTGCATTGCGAGCCTCCCATGCTGACCGTCATCTGTGAAACCCCTGGCACCCTGCGCGCCGTGGAGCGCGAGCGCCCCGTGCGCGGAGAGGGCGAAGTGCTGCTGCGCGTCAAGCGCGTGGGCGTGTGCGGCACCGACCTGCACATCTACACGGGCAACCAGCCGTTCCTGCAGTACCCGCGGGTGATGGGGCACGAACTGTCGGGCGTGGTGGAAGAGGCCGTGCCTGGCGGGCGGCTGGCGGTGGGCGACGTGGTCTACGTCATGCCCTACCTGTCGTGCGGCACCTGCGTGGCCTGCCGGCAGGGCAAGACCAACTGCTGCGTCAACATCCAGGTGCTGGGCGTGCACCGCGACGGCGCTTTCACCGAGGTGCTTTCGCTGCCCGAGGCCTTCGTGCACCGCGCCGAGGGCGCCACGCTGGACCAGGCCGCGATGATCGAGTTCCTCGCCATCGGCGCGCACGCCGTGCGCCGGGGCGACGTTCAGCCCGGCCAGCGCGTGCTGGTGGTGGGGGCCGGCCCGATCGGCATGGCCGCCATGATCTTCGCGAAGCTGCGCGGCGCGGAGGTGACGGCCATCGACGGCCGGCAGGACCGCGTGGCCTTTTGCCAGCGCGAGCTGGGCGTGGCCCATGCCGTGGCGCTGGGCGAGGGCGACGAGGCGCAGCTGTCCGCCGCCACGGGCGGCGAGTTCTACGACCAGGTGTTCGATGCCACGGGCAATGCCAAGGCCATCGAGCGCGGCTTTGGCTTCGTGGCGCACGGCGGCAAGTACGTGCTGATCTCGGTGGTGCGCGACACCATCACCTTCTCCGACCCCGAATTCCACAAGCGCGAGACCACGCTGCTGGGCAGCCGCAACGCCACCACCGAAGACTTCGAGACCGTGCTGGCCGCCATGCGCGCGGGCCAGGTGCCCACGGCGGCGCTCAACACGCACCGCATGGCCCTGGCCGACGTGCCGGCCGATTTCGCGCGGCTGCTGGACCCCGCCCAGGGCGTGGTCAAGGCCCTGGTGGAAGTCTGAGGAACGCGCCGCCATGGTCCAACCCATCCTCCAGTTCGGCACCAGCCGGTTCCTGCAGGCGCACGTCGATCTGTTCGTGTCCGAGGCGCTCGCGGGCGCTCCCGGCGCGGGCGATGCGCTGGGCGGCATCACCGTGGTGCAGACCACCGACCGCCCCGACGGCGCGGCCCGCGTCGCGGCGCTGGCGCGCGGCGAGGGCTACCCCGTGCGCATTCGGGGTCTCGCCGGTGGCGAGCGCGTGGACCGCACCGTGCAATGCACGGCGGTGCGCGAGGCCTGGCAGGCCGCCACGCACTGGCCCGAGCTGCGCGCCGCCGTGGCCGGCCCGGTGCGCGTGATCGTCTCCAACACCGCAGACCGCGGCTACCTGCTCGACGATCGCGACGGCCCCGCCGCGCTGCGCCCAGGCAGCGCGCCACCGCACAGCTTTCCCGCCAAGCTGCTGGTGCTGCTGCACGGGCGCTGGCAGGTCGCGCCGCAGGCGCCGATCACGCTGCTGCCGTGCGAACTGGTCGAGCGCAATGGCGACGTGCTGCGCGATGTGGTCGCGGGCCTGGCGCGCCAATGGGCGCTGCCGGCCGAATGCACCGACTGGCTCACGGCGCACTGCGTGTGGGGCAACTCGCTGGTGGACCGCATCGTGTCCGAGGCCATCGCGCCCGTGGGCGCGGTGGCCGAGCCCTATGCCGTGTGGGTGATCGAACGCCACCCGCGCCTCACGCTGCCGTGCACGCACCCGGCCATCGTGCTCACCGACGACCTGGCGTTCCACGAGCGGCTCAAGCTGCTGCTGCTCAATGCCGGCCATACCTACCTGGCCGAGCGCTGGCAGCAGGAAGGCCGCGCCGCCGGCGAGACCGTGCGCGAGGCCATGGCCGATGCCGCGCTGCGTGCCGGGCTGGAGGCGCTCTGGGCCGAGGAGATCCTGCCCGTGTTCGGCGCCCTGGGCGCGCGCGCGCAGGCCGAGGCCTACCTCGTCGACGTGCGCGAGCGCTTCGAAAACCCGTTCCTGGACCACCGCATCGCCGACATCGCGCAGAACCACGCGCAAAAGAAGCAGCGCCGCTTCGGCCCCCTGGTGGCCCTGGCGGCCGAGCACGCCCCGCACCTGGCCCAGCCACGTCTGAAGGCGGCCCTGGCCGCCGCCTGATCCTTTCATTCCTTGCTTGCCACCGACCCTGCCGCGCAGCCCCGACGATGACCACCGACCTGCAGCCCACCCCGCCCCTGGCCCTCCAGCTGGGCGCCGCCGACAACGTGGCCGTGGCGCGCCAGGCTCTGGAGGCCGGCACGCGCCTGGCCATCGGCGGGCACGCCGTGCAGGTCCGGGAGCCCATCGCCTCCGGCCACAAGGTGGCGCTCGTGCCCATCCCGCGCGGCGCGGCCGTGCTCAAGTACGGCCAGGGCATCGGCACGGCCACGGCCGACATCGCGGCCGGCGACCACGTGCACGTGCACAACGTGGGCATGGCGGCATCGAGCCACGGGCACAGCGCGGGCGCGGGCTACCGGCCCACGCCCGCTTCGGGCGCGCAAGGGCTGACCTTCGACGGCTTCGTGCGCGCCGACGGCCGCGTGGCCACGCGCAACTACCTAGGCGTGATCGCCAGCGTGAACTGCTCGGCCACCGTGTGCCGCCACATCGCCGACGCCTTCAAGGGCGAGGCGCTGGCCGCGTACCCGCAGGTGGACGGCGTGGTCGCCATCACCCACGGCAGCGGCTGCGGCATGGGTGGCAATGGCGAGGGGCTGGAACTGCTGCAGCGCACGCTGCGCGGCTACGCCAACCACCCCAACTTCGCGGGCGTGCTGGTCATCGGCCTGGGCTGCGAGGTCAACCAGATCGCGCCGCTGGTGGAGACGCTGACGGCGCGCGCGCCCGGCCTGTTCGCCACGCTCACCATCCAGGACGAGGGCGGTACGCGCGAGACCATCGCGCACGGCAAGGCCATCCTCGGTGACATGCTCGTGCAGGCCAACGCAGCGCGGCGCGAGCCGGTGCCGCTGCGGCACCTGGCGGTGGGCTTGCAGTGCGGTGGATCGGACGGCTACTCGGGCATCAGCGCCAACCCGGCGCTGGGCGCGGCGGTGGACCTGCTGGTGCGCCATGGCGGCACCGCCATCCTGTCGGAGACGCCCGAGATCTACGGCGCCGAGCACCTGCTCACGCACCGCGCCGCCACACCCCAGGTCGCGGCCAAGCTGCTGGAGCGCCTGGCCTGGTGGGAGCGCTACGCGGCGCTGCACGGCGGCGACCTGAACAACAACCCCTCGCCCGGCAACAAGGCCGGTGGCATCACCACCATCCTGGAAAAGTCGCTGGGCGCGGTCGCCAAGGCCGGCTCCAGCGGACTGATGGACGTGGTGGGCTACGCAGAGCCCGTGCGCACGCAGGGCCTGGTCTTCATGGACACGCCCGGCTACGACCCCGTGTCTGCCACCGGCCAGGTGGCCGGCGGCGCCAACCTGATCTGCTTCACCACCGGCCGGGGCTCCACCTACGGCTGCAAGCCCACGCCCTCGCTCAAGCTGGCCACCAACACGCCCATGTTCCAGCGCATGGCGCTCGACATGGACTTCGACTGCGGCGGCATCGTGGAAGGGCGCCAGAGCATCGCCGAGGCCGGCGAGGCTCTGTTTCGCCTCATGATCGCCACGGCTTCGGGCCAGCGCAGCAAGAGCGAGGACAACGGCCTGGGCGACAACGAATTCCTGCCCTGGCAGCTCGGGGCCGTGATGTGACGACGGACCGATGACCCACTGAATGGACGACGCCCCGATGCAACCCGACTCCCTTGCGCTCGATGCTCTGACCGTGGGCGAGCCCATGGCGCTTTTCATGGCCACCGTCCCGGGCGAGCTGCACGCCGTGGCCGACTACCGCCGCGCGGCGGCCGGCGCCGAGCTGAACGTGGCCACCGGCCTGGCGCGGCTGGGGCTGCGCACCGGCTACATCACGCGGCTGGGTGCGGATTCGTTCGGCCGCTTCCTGCAGGGCGAGATGGAGCGCGAGGGCATCGACCGGCGCCACGTCGCCACCGATGCCGCGCACCCCACGGGATTCATGCTCAAAACCCGCGCCGAGGACGGCAGCGACCCGCAGATCGAATATTTCCGCAAGGGCTCGGCCGCGAGCCACCTGGGCCTGGCCGATGCGCCGCAAGGCGCGTTCCCGGCGCGCCATCTGCACCTGACCGGGATCACGCCGGCGCTGTCGCCCAGCACGCGCGAGCTGGTCTTCCACCTCGCGCGGCAGGCGCGCGCGGCGGGCGCCACGATCTCCTTCGACCCCAACCTGCGGCCCCGGCTGTGGCCCTCGCCTGGCGCCATGGCCGAATGCATCAACGCCCTGGCGGCGCTGTGCGACACCGTGCTGCCGGGCCTGGGCGAAGGCCGCACCCTCACAGGGCGCAATACCCCCGGGGCCGTGGCTGACTTCTACCTCGCCCAGGGCGCGCGGCAGGTGGTTGTCAAGCTCGGGCCGGAAGGCGCCTTCTACGCCCAGCAGGGCGGTGCGCGGGGCACCGCGCCCGGGTGCCCGGTGGCTCGCGTGGTGGACACGGTCGGCGCTGGTGACGGCTTCGCGGTGGGCGTGGTCAGCGGCCTGCTCGAAGGGCTGGACCTGGCCCGCGCCGCGGCGCGCGGCAACGCCATCGGCGCGCGGGTGGTGCAGTTCCCGGGCGACTCGGACGGGTTGCCCACACGGCGGGAACTGGGCGACGGGGTCTGAGGCCTGCGCCTCGGGGACGGTCAGTGGCCTTTCATCGACAACTTGCAAAGGCGTATGGCCGAACGGGGATAGCCATTGCGAAGGCTCCAGGGCCTGATGTGCCGGAGCACATGTGCTTTCAACTCGGCCAGTGCCGAGGGGGAGGGCGGCGACAGTGGGCTGGCCTGCCGCGCCTGGAACCCCGGCCGAGCGTACATGCGCAGGTTGC
Source organism: Acidovorax sp. SUPP950 (assembly GCF_030158935.1). Taxonomy (NCBI): domain Bacteria; kingdom Pseudomonadati; phylum Pseudomonadota; class Betaproteobacteria; order Burkholderiales; family Comamonadaceae; genus Acidovorax; species Acidovorax sp. SUPP950. The sequence goes on from NZ_BQXE01000002.1 coordinate 606,667, forward strand.
CTTCGTAGATGCCGTGGGGTTCCCGCACCGTGCGGTGCACGCCGAACCCGTTGCGTTGCAGCAAGGCCGTGAGGGTGGCCTCGCAAAAGTAGCTGCGGTGCGATACGTGAACCTGATGCAGGCCGAGTCCGCGCCATGGCGCTCGGATGTCGGGCACCTCGATGACCAGCCATCCCTCGGGATCGATCAGCGCCGCTGCCCGCTGCAGCGCCTTCCCCGGATCCTCCAGATGCTCCAGGACATGGAACAGGGTGATCAGCCGGGGCCGGAAAGGCAGCACCGTTCCTTCGTCCAGACCCCGGTCGAGGACATGCCCACCCAGTCCGAGCGTGTGCACGGCATGCTCGCGCTGCGGTCCCCCGGGCTCCAGTCCCAGATATTGCCCACAGCCATGGCCGCGGCAGGCATCGAGGAAAAAGCCCAGGCCTGCGCCGATGTCCAGCACCGAGTCGATCGGACCGATCACCGCGCTGATCTCGCTGTGCCGATAGCCGGCGATCATCCGGTAGTTCCACACGCTGTGGGCGTCTGGCGGCTGCTTCATCAGGCGGGGATAGAAATGGGCATAGAACCGGTCCTGCGCCTCGCCCTGCAGCCCGCGCGCCAGATACACCAGGCCACAAGCGCGACAGCTCGACAGGTTCACTGTCAGAAAGTAACGGTCACGGCGCCATATCAGATGGGGATCGTGCCCGCCGCAGGCAGGGCAGGGCAGTTCCACCAGTTGCTGGTTGAGACGCTGCAGATCGGCAATCAGTGCAAAGGGCTGGGTGGCTGGCATCGCATTCCGTGCGCCATGGACATTCGAAATCCGTTCGGAAGATTGCCTGGAAGGGGCAGCCTCGGTGAACGGTGCAAAACGCGGGCATCAGCGGGCGGGCTCCGCTGCCCCATCGCCTGCGGCCCATTCCTCGGCTTGCCAGCCGATTCCTGCACCTCCAAAGGACGGTGGAGTCACATTGGACGAACCGGTACTGTGCCTTGGCGGGACCGCGGTCACGATCGGCGAATGTATAGCAATATTGCGAGGTGGATACGGCGGCGCAGGCCATTTTCATGCAGGGTCTTCAGCCGCAGGCGTCCGTGCGTGACCGGCCGTTGCGGCCGCATGCCACGGACTCGCGGTCACTGCTCCGTGTAGTGGTAGGTCAGCCCGCCATCCACCGAATGGGTGCCGCCGGTGATGTAGCCCGCGTCCTCGCTCGCCAGGAACGCGACCAGCCCTGCCACGTCCTCCGGCACACCCAGCCGGCCCATGGGGATCTGCGCTTGCAGCGCCTTGAGCTTGGCCGGGTCGTTCAGCAGTTTTTCGTTGATGGGCGTGGCGATCGCGCCCGGCGCCACGTTGTTGATGCGGATGGACAGCGGCGCCAGTTCGCTCGCCAGATTGCGCGCCAGCATGCGCAGCGCACCCTTGCTGGCGCAGTACGAGGCGAAGTGGGGGAACGCGATCTCTTCGTGCACCGAGCTGATGTTCACCACGGCGCCTCCGCGCTGCAGCGCGCGGCGGTGGCGAACGAAAGCCTGGGTGGCGAAGAACAGGCCCTTCACGTTGGTGTCCATCACCAGGTCGTAGTCTTCTTCGGTCACGTCCCAGAAATCGGCATGGCGCTCCACGCCGGCGTTGTTGACCAGGATGTCCAGGCCGCCCAGCGCCTCGACCGCGCGCTCGACCAGCGCGGTGGCCGCGCTGGCGGTGCCGATGTCGGCCGGCACGTAGACCGCGCGGCGGCCCAGTGCCTGGATCTGTTCGATGAGTTCGCGCGGACCGCCATCGGGCTTGCGGCCATTGAGCACGACGTCGGCGCCCTCGCGGGCGAAGCGCAGCGCGATCGCGGCACCGATGCCCTGGGTGCTGCCGGTGACGAGGGCGGTTTTCTGGGAAAGGCGTGGCATGGGAATGGTCGGTGGGAGTGAAGGACAGGCCGGCGGGCGAGGCGCCGGGCGATGTGCCATTTCATCCCCATTGGGCCGCCCTCTGTGTCAGCCAATGGCGCAAGGCCCGGAGCGCGGCGGCTTTTCCCGCGCCGGCCGGCGCTCAGGGGCGCCCGAGTCGTCCCGCACCCCGGGACAACCACGGCGCATGCGGGTTCACGCGGCCATGGCGGTCCCCGGCTTTGGCCCCGCAGGCTGGATTCCGAACCAGATCGAATACATGGCGGGCAGGAAGACCAGTGTCAGCACCGTCCCCGCCAAGGTGCCGCCGATCAGGGTGTACGCCAGCGTTCCCCAGAAAACCGAATGCGTGAGCGGAATGAACGCCAGGACGGCCGCCAAAGCGGTCAGGATGACCGGGCGGGCCCGCTGCACGGTGGCCTCCACGACGGCGTGGAACGGGTCGAGTCCCTCCTGTTCGTTGTGCTGGATCTGCCCGATCAGAATCAGGGTGTTGCGCATCAGGATCCCCGACAGTGCGATCAGCCCGACGAGCGCGTTGATGCCGAACGGTTGTTGGAACACCAGGAGCATGGGCACGACGCCGATCAGGCCCAGCGGGCTGGTCAGGAACACCATCACCATCGCGGACATCGAGCGTACCTGCAGGATGATGATCATCAGGGTCACGGCGATCATGATCGGGAACAGGGGAATCATCGCCGCCATCGCTTTGCCGGACTCCTCGATGGCGCCTGCTTCATCGATGCGGTAGCCCGCTGGCAATGCATCCTTGATCGGCTGCAATTTCCGGGAGATCGCTGTGGACACGTCCGGTGGCTGCAGGTCCTCCGCAATGTCGCCCCGTACCGTGATGGTCGGCATGCGGTCGCGGCGCCGCAGGATCGGTTCTTCCATGCGGATCTCGAACTCGCCCAATTGCGAGAGCGGAATTCGCTGGCCCGTCACCGTCGTGAGCGTGAAGTCCGCAACCTTTGCCGGGTCCAGACGGTTCGCGCCAGCGGACCGGGCCGTGATCTGGACCGTGCGGATGTCTTCGCGCACCGATGTCACGGGCACGCCGCTGAGCAGGAACTGCAATTGCTGGGCAACCCCGGCCGATGTCAGGCCGACGGCCTGCAGGCGGTCTTGCTGCAGCTTGAAGTGCAGTGCCGGGGTGCGAACGCCCCAGTCCACGTTCACCGTGCGCATCATCGGATCCGACTGCATCGTCTCTTGCATTTGCGATGCGATCACGCGCAGCTTTGCGGGGTCGGGTCCCGAAACGCGGTAGGCCACCGGAAAAGGCGAGTAGGGGCCGAACACCAACTGCGTGACGCGAACCCTGGCCTCGGGGGCGAGCCCCTGGGCAATCGCATCGCGCAGGCGCGCCTTGAGGGCTTCGCGCTCATCCTGGTTGTCGGTGCGCACCACGATCTTCGCGAACGACGGGTCCGGCAGTTCCGGCGAGATGGCCAGGAAGAAACGGGGCGCGCCCTGGCCGACGTAGGCGGTGACGATTTTCGACTCGGGCTGTTTTGACAGCCACGTTTCCACTTTTTCCGTGGCCACGCTGGTCTGATCAATTGACGTGCCATACGGCATCTGGATTTCCACCAGCACTTCGGGGCGGTCCGATGTCGGGAAGAACTGCTTTTTCACGACGCCCATGCCCAGTACGGCCAGCACCATCGCCAGTACGACGGCGGCCACCACGAGCCACTTGCGCGCGATGACGCTTTCCAGCGTGCGGCGAAAGCGGGCGTAGCGCGGCGTGTCGTACATCGCAGCGTGGCCACCTTCGATTTTCTTCAGGTCTGGCAGCATCTTCACGCCCAGGTAGGGCGTGAACACCACCGCGACCACCCAGGAGACGATCAGCGCGATGCCCACGATCCAGAACATGTTGCTGGTGTATTCGCCCGCGGTAGAGCGCGCGAAGCCGTTGGGCATGAAACCCACGGCGGTGACCAGCGTTCCCGAGAGCATCGGCGCTGCGGTGTGGCTCCATGCGTAGGCGGAAGCGGCCGTGCGGCTGAAGCCTTCCTCCATCTTCACCACCATCATCTCGATCGCAATGATGGCGTCGTCCACCAGCAGGCCCAGTGCGAGGATGAGCGAGCCGAGCGTGATGCGGTCGAAGTTCTTGCCGGTGGCCGCCATGATCACGAACACCGCGGCCAGCGTGAGGGGCACGGCGGCGGCCACCACCACGCCCACGCGCCAGCCCATGCTGACGAAGCAGACCACCATCACAACCACGAGGGCCGCGAAGAACTTGACCATGAATTCATCCACCGAGGCACTGATGTTCACGGATTGATCGGTGACCTTGGACAGGGCCATGCCCAACGGCATGCCGGCGTTGATCGCTGTCACCTCGGTGTCCAGCGCCTTGCCCAGGTCGAGGCCGTTCCAGCCATCGCGCATGACCACGCCGATCAGCAATGCCGGTTCTCCGCCGTTGCGGATCAGAAAGGTCGAGGGGTCTTCGTAGCCACGCTTGACGGTGGCAATGTCCGAGAGCACCACCGTGCGGCCCTGCGCGGCGATCGGTGTGTTGCGGATTTTCTGCAGTTCGTCCAGCGCGCCATCGATGCGGATGAAGACCTGCGGGCCCTTCGTTTCGATGGAGCCCGCGGGAGTCAGCGCGTTCTGGTTGTTCAACGCGGTGAATATCTCCTGCGGTCCGATGCCCAGCGTTGCCAGCCGCTCGTGTGAGAACTCGACATAGATGCGCTCGGATTGCTCGCCAATGATGTTGATTTTCTTGACCCCTGGCACGTGCAGCAGGCGCTGCCGCAGCGCTTCCGCATCGCGGGCCAGTACCCGCTGCGGCTCGCCCTGCGCCTTGAGGGCATACAAGGCGAACGTGACGTCGGCGTATTCGTCGTTCACCATCGGGCCGATCACGCCGCCCGGGAGGTTGCGGGCCTCGTCGCCGAGTTTCTTGCGCGCCTGGTAGAACTCTTCCTGCACCGTGGACGGCGGGGTCGAGTCCTGTAGCGTGAGGGTGGTGAACGCCAGTCCTGGCCGGGTGAATGTTTCGGTGCGGTCGTACCAGCGCAGTTCCTGCAACCGCTTTTCGAGCTTTTCAGCCACCTGATCCTGCATTTCCTGCGCTGTTGCGCCAGGCCATGCCGTGACGATGGTCATCACCTTGACGGTGAAGGCGGGGTCCTCGGCGCGGCCCAGTTTCAGGAAAGAGACCACGCCCGCCAGCGAGATCAGGAGGATCAGGAAGAGCGTGATGGAGCGCTCGCGGACCGCCAGCGCGGAAAGGTTGAAGCGTCCCTCACTCACGGCCGGCTCCCGCAGGCGCCAGCGTCTTCACCGGCACTGCGTCTGCCAAGCGGACCGAGGCCCCTTCGCGCAGCAGGTGGGCCCCAAGCGCCACGATCGTGTCGCCTGCCTTGAGCGAGCCCGTGACATAGGCGTGGTCGTCCTCGATGCTGGCGATCGAGACGGGCCGGCGAGACACCTGCGTGCCCTGGACCTGCCATACGGCAGCGCCCTGGCCCTCGTCCACGATGGCGCCCAGGGGGACCCGCAAGGCAGGGGCTCCAGGGCGGGCGCCGCCCGGAAGGCGCACCGTGACGGTGGTTCCTAGGGGCGCCTGTGCCAGCGGGCCTTCGAGCACATAGCGTGCCTCGAAGGTGCGGGTCACGCGGTCGGCCGAATCGGACAGCTGGCGCAGCCGGGCTTGCACCGGCGTGCCTTCGCTGCCGAACAGCGTTGCCTGCGCGTTGGAGCCCACGGTGGGCCGAAGCGTTTCGGGCACGTGGATGACCGCTTCCCGCTTGCCGGAGCGCGCGATGCGTACCACCGTCTGGCCCGCACCCACCACCTGGCCGGGCTCGGCCAGCGTTTCCATCACCACACCATCGGCATCGGCGACCAGCTCGGCATACCGCGTGGTGTTGCCCGCGACCTCCGCCTGCGCCTGTGCGGCCTTGAGCTGGGCCTTTGCCGATTCGGCCGCCGCCTTGACCTGGTCATACGCCGACGCGGAGATGGCGCCGGTGCCGCGCAGATCGCGGTACCGCGCCTCTTCGTCGCTCGCCTGCTCGGCGCGGGCCTTGGCTGCCGCAACCGATTCCTGCTGGGCGTTTGCTGCAAGCCGCAGGTCGATGGGGTCCATGCGCAGCAGCAATTGGCCTCGCTTGACGGTCTGCCCTGCGTCCACCAGCCGCTCCAGCACCTTGCCCGGAACGCGAAAACCCAGATCGCTTTGGACGCGGGCGGCCACTGTGCCCGTGAAAGCCCGCAGGCTCGCGTTGCCGGGGGCAACCACAGCGGTGCGCACCAAAGGGGGCTCGGTCCGGGGATCAGGGGGTTGGTTTTTGCCGCAGGCGACAAGGGCAAGCGGCAGCGCAAAGAGCGCGGCAAGGGGCAGGGAGCAGTGCCGAGGCATGGGAGTCCTGAAAAACAATCAGGACTCGATTTTGTGATTTGTGACCATTAATGTCAATGGTCACAAGTTCGGTTCAAGGCGAAAGGCTGCGTAGCACCAGGTTGGCCAGTTGGATCGAAGCGCGCTCCGCGTGGTGAAGGCTGTGTTGCAGCAGCCAGGGATTCAGGTACGGCCGCATGACGAGGAAGATGGCGTCGCCGGCCTCGTCCAACGGTGTCTTGCGCTCGAAATCGCCCGACTTGCGCCCCGCCTCGAGGATCTCGTTGAGGAGCTGCCGTATGCGTTTTTCATACGCGGCCGCAGACTGCCAGCCTTCCGTGGCCGCCGACGCGGCGATCTCATAAAGCTTGCTGTCCTGGGACAGCAGCTTCAGCGTGGACTGCACGATCGCCTTGAACATGCGCCGCAGCTGTTCGGGAGGGTGGCCTCCCTCCTCCACTGCCTGGCGGATCTCGGCCTCGATTTCCGCCAGGCAGTGGGTGCAGATCATCTCGCCGATGACCTGCTTCGATTCGAAGAATTTATAGACGTAGGCCTTGGAGAAGCCGATGGCCTTTGCCAAGTCGGACACGGTGGTTTTTTCGTAGCCATAGCGGCTGAAGTGCTCTTTGGCGGCTGTGGCGATCTGTGCCCGCACGTCGTGATCGGCGGGGCCGCGCGTGGGCATCGGTGAAGCGGTAGGGGTACTCATGGGTCTGAGCTTAACGCCCTGCCAAAAATATCACAACGAGTGACTAATAACGTATATAGTTACAACATCCAAGCCACCGTATTTCCCCATGTTTCGCACTCGCCATGCCCTGATGACCCTCGTCGCCACGCTGTCCGCCGGATGTGCGGTCGGCCCGGATTACGTACGGCCGGTGCCGGCCATGCCCGGCACATACCAAGGCGACTCTGGCCAGGCCCGGCAAAGCCCGGGAACCGCCCTTGCGGATGCCGACCTTGCCGCATGGTGGCCGGCCTTCGGTGATCCGCAGCTCACCCATTTCGTCACGCTGGCGCTGGAGCAAAACGGGGAGCTTGCCCAGGCGTCCGCCCGTGTATTGCAGGCCAGGGCAGGGCTGCAGGCCGCCGGGGCCGCATTGGCACCGGCAGTGGGCGTTGCGGCACAGGCATCGAGGGCTTACCAGTCGGTGGAAACCCCGCTGGGGCAGGTGCTGAATTCGTCCCCCGGCTTCGATCGTTACGGCAGCGCGTATGAGGCCAATCTCTCCGCCGGTTGGGAGCTGGACTTTTTCGGAGGTCTCGAGCGCGAGATCCAGGCGGCCCGGGCCGACTTCGAAGGGTCGCAAGCGGGAGCGGCCGCGGTGCGGCTGGCGGTGGCTGCGCAGATCGCCGACACCTACATCATGGTGCGTGGCCTGCAGGCGCGCATCGAGATTGCGCAACGGCAGGTCAAGACACAGCAGGGGCTGCTCTCCATGATCCAGTTGCGGTTCGACAAGGGCCTGGCGTCGGAGTTGCAACTGCGCCAGGCCGAAGGGGCGCTCGCGCGGGTAAAGGCCTCGATCCCCGTATCGCAGGCAGCCCTGGAAGCCGCGATGAACGCAATGGACGTGATGCTGGGCACCCATCCGGGCACCCACCGCGCCGAGTTGTCCGTCCCCCGCCCCGTGCCGGCACTGCCGCAGATCGGATCCGGCGGTGCGCCGGGCGACTTGCTGCGCCGCCGTCCGGACCTGATCGCCGCCGAGCGGCGGCTGGCCGCCAGCAGCGCACGCATCGGCGTTGCCGTGGCCGAGTATTACCCGAAGGTCTCGCTCAGCGGCCTGCTGGGCAGCGCCACCTCCATTTCCAGCGGCAACCTCTTCACCGGTGGGGCGGCTCAGGCCGGCGCCACCGTGGGCCTGCGCTGGCGGCTGTTCGACTTCGGCCGCATTGACGCCCAGATCCGGTACGCCGAGGCACAGGAGGCCGAGGCACTGGCAGGCTATCGCCACGCCGTGCTGCGAGCAACCGAGGAGGTGGAAAACGCGCTGTCCTCGTTCCAGCGCCGACGGGAACAGGCCGACCTGTTGGCTGCGGGTGCCGACGCGCTCACGCGGGCGCGGGATGCTTCGGCGGCCGCTTTCGACAAGGGCGTCGTCAGCCTGATCGAAGTCCTGCAGGCCGACGAGGCGCTGCTCGGCGTGCTCGATGGGCAGGTCCAGGCGCAAACGGAATCCGCGCGATCGGCCATTGCCATCTTCAAGGCGCTGGGCGGCGGGTGGGTGCCGGAGAAAGCGCCGCCGGCCGTCCTTTCCGGCCTTTCGCCCGTTCCAGCCGATCGACCCTTTCGCTTCGCCGATGCGGCGCCACCCGTTGCGTCAGCGGCGGGCACAGAGCGGCGCTGAGCCGTTTGCGTGCCTGTGCCTTGGAAGGCTTTGTTCTTTCCCTCCCTCACCACAGGAGCTCTCATGCCGAACACGAAATCCAACCCATCCCGTCGTCTCACCCGCCCAATGCTGGCCGCTTTCGGGGCCGCCGCCCTGGCCGCATCGCTTGCCCTGCCTGCGCAAGCCCAGCCCCCCCCGGGCGAAGCCCAGGAAAAGGACAGCCGCCTCACACGCGCAGAGGTGGTTGCCGACCTCGCGCTGTGGCGGCGTGCGGGCGTGGACCGTTACGACGTGCTGGCGCACTCCTATGGCCTGGAGAAAGAGGCGTACCACGCCGCATACCAAGAATACCTGCGCTTGCGCAACAGCGACCAATTCCAGCTGGAAGTGCAGAAGGCTTTGAACAAGTGATCGGGGCGGCTCGTGGCCGGAGGGCCCGGGTCCGTCTCATCGGGATTGATGCAACCAGCCCAGCCCGGCGGTGGTCCCCCCCGGTCCCAGGCCGCGCGCGGGTCGGTATTCGCAGCCGATCCAGCCCGGGTAGCCCAGTTCGTCCAGCAACTGGAACAGGTAGGGGTAGTGGACCTCGCCCACATCCGGCTCGTGCCGCTCGGGCACGCCCGCGATCTGGATGTGGCCTACCCGGCCCGTGGGCACGTACTGGCGGATCTGGGTGGCCAGGTCGCCTTCGACGATCTGGCAGTGGTACAGGTCCATCTGCACCTGAACGTTCGGCGCGCCGATCTCGGCCAGCAGCGCATGGGCCTCGTCCTGGCGGTTCAAAAAGTAGCCGGGCATGTCCCGTCCGTTGATGGGTTCGATGAGGATCTGCAGCCCGTGCGGCGCGGCCATCGCGGCCGCCACGCGCAGATTGGCCACATAGGTGGCGCGCACCTCGCCCCGCGTGCGGCCGGCCGGCAGCAGGCCCGCCATCACGTGGATGCGCGGCGACTGCAGCGCTTGCGCGTAATCGATCGCCTGCACCATGCTGGCGCGGAACTCCGCCTCGCGCCCTGGCAGGCAGGCCGTGCCGCGCTCGCCTGCGTCCCACTGGCCCGGTGGCGCGTTGAACAGCACCTGTTCGAGGCCATGGGCCTGCAGGCGCGCCGCCAGTTCGGCGGGCGGGTGGGCGTAGGGAAAGAGAAATTCCACCGCACGAAAGCCATCGCGTGCGGCCGCGGCGAAACGGTCGAGGAAATCGAACTCCGGGTAGAGCAGGGACAGGTTGGCGGCAAAGCGGGGCATGTGAACAGGCTTTCTGGCGCGGGCGATGTGGGTGAGTGTCTTTGATGGCCGGGCCGTAGCGGGGAGCGCGATGGCGCTGAATGTTGGAATCCACCCCAGGCGCAGCCGGTCTACTGCGTTGTCGATGAATTGTCATATTGGAAAGCCATCATGGCCGCTTCCACCACAGCGACACAGCCCCGTTTCGGGCCTGCCCACGATGACACGCCGCGTCACGATCCAAACGCCATTGGGAGAACAGCTGCAGTTTCGCCGCCTGCAGGGCAAGGAAGCGCTCTCCGAGCTGTTCGCGTTGGATGTGGATCTGCTGAGCGAGAGCAAGTCCCTCGACCCCAAGGCGCTGCTGGGCAAGCACGCCACGGTGGAGGTGGAGACCGAAGGCGGCGGCCGGCGCTACCTGGACGGCATCGTCACCCGGTTCGGACTGCAGGGCGAAGACCACCGGTATTACGCTTATCGCCTGCGCCTGCAGCCCTGGCTGTGGCTGGCCACGCGCAAGAGCGACTTCCGGATCTTCCAGAACAAGACCGTTCCCGACATCATCGAAGAGGTGCTCGGCAAATACGGCCACCCCCTGCAAAAGCGGCTCACGCGGGCGTATCGCAGCTGGGACTACTGCGTGCAGTACGGCGAGACCGACTGCGCCTTCGTCTCGCGCCTCATGGAGCATGAGGGCATCTATTACTACCACCAGCACAGCGCCGGCCAGCACATCCTGACCCTGGCCGACGACATCGTCGCCTCGCACAGCCCGCTGCCTGGGGCCGCCGTCATCCCGTTCTACCCGCCCGAGAAGGCCGCCGTCGCCGACAAAGAGAACATCCACGCCTGGGAACTGCACCAGGCCATCCATTCGGGGCGGCACTACAACGACGACTACGACTTCAAGAAGCCGCGCGCGGACCTGTCCAACATGCGCCAGACCCCGCCGGGGCATGCGCACGACGCCCACGAAATCTACGAATGGCCGGGCGGCTACACCGAATTCGGCGACGGCGAAGCCTATGCCCGGGTGCGGCTGCAGGAAAGCCTCACCGGGCACAGCACCGTGCGGGGCCAGTCGCGCCACCGGGCGCTGGCCCCGGGCTACACCTTCACGCTGGAGAACTACCCGCGCGAGGACCAGAACCAGGCCTACCTGCTCACCGGTCTCGAATACCACTTCAAGGAAAACCCCCAGGTCAGCGCTGCCGCCCCGGGCCCCAAGGGCACGGCGCAGGAAGAAGGCTCGTTCCAGCGATTCACCCTGCTGGCGCAGCCCACCAGCGTGCCCTACACCCCCGCGCGCACCACCCCGAAGCCCAGGACCACCGGCCCGCAGACCGCCGTCGTCGTCGGCCCGCCGGGCGAGGAGATCTGGCCCGACCAGTACGGGCGCGTCAAGGTGCAGTTCCACTGGGACCGGGTGGGTGCCATGAACGAGAACTCCAGCTGCTGGGTGCGGGTCTCCAGCAGCTGGGCCGGCTCCGGCTTCGGGGCCCTGTTCATCCCGCGCATCAACATGGAAGTCGTGGTCGACTTCCTCAATGGCGACCCGGACCACCCCCTCATCACCGGCTGCGTGTACAACGCCGACAACATGCCGCCGTGGGCGCTGCCGGCCAACGCCACGCAGTCGGGCATCAAGACCAAATCGAGCAAGGGCGGGGCCTTCGGTGACGGACTGAAGAACGGCGCGGGCGATGCCAACGCCATCCGCTTTGAGGACAAGGCCGGGGCCGAGCAGCTGTGGCTGCATGCGCAAAAGGACCAGCTCACCGAAGTGGAGAACGACGAGGACAAGTGGGTCGGGAACGACCGGCGCAAGACCATCGACCGGGACGAGACCAACGTCATCCACCGCGACCGCACCGAGACCGTGGACCGCGATGAAAACATCACCGTGCACAACAACCGCACCGAGCGGGTGGACCACGACGAGAAGATCAGCATCGGCGACAACCGCAATGAAGACGTCGGCATCGACGAGACGGTGAGCATCGGCAAGAACCGCAGCAAGACCATCGGCCGCAACGAGAAGGACAAGATCGGCAACAACTGGTCGATCAAGGTCGGCAGCTTCAAGACCGAAACCGTCGGCCTGGCCTACCTGCAGAACGTGGGGCTGGCCAAGATGATGAACATCGGCGCGGCCTACAACGTGAACGTGGGCGCGGCCATGGTAGTCAACGTGGGGCTGACGCAGAGCACCAACGTGCTGATGGGGCGCTCGGTCACCGTGGGGCGGAGCCAGACGACGAAGGTGGGTGAGAACTGGAGCCAGACCACCGGCAAGGTGATCCGGATCGAGGCGGGCGACTCCATCGAACTGGTGTGCGGCGCCTCGGTGCTCAGAATGGAAAAGGGCGGCCAGATCACCGTCAACGGCAAGGAAATCGATCTGGTGGGGTCCAAGCACATCGGCCTCGATTCCAAGCGCATCGACCTGAATTGAGTTGACGCCATGGCGCTCCCATCCCACGCCCTGCCCAGCCCCATCGACGCCGCGGGCGTTCCGGAAGTCATCAACCACACGCCCTGGCCGAGCCAGTACTTCCAGCATGTGGACCCGCATGGGGACATCTTCCATGTGATGGTGACCCGCATCTCCTACTCCCTGCTGCAACTGCAGGAGAAGGACGGGCGCATGGAGCCCGTGCTGCTGCCGCCGGAGCGGCAACTGCCGCTGTGCCAGGCCGACCAGTTCCAGGGCGAGGTCAACGAAACCAGCCTGCTGCAGGAGAGCGACTACGCGCCTTTCAAGCCCCGGTGCGACGTGCTGGTGGTCAATGCCACCGCGCACGCGCCGGATGGCAAGGCACTGGCCCGCTGGCCGGTGGGCTTTCGTTTCGGCGATGCCATCGAGAAGACCTTTCAGGTGACCGGCCCGCGCCGCTTCGTGCGATCCGTCGCGGCGCTGGGAGCGCTGCAGTTGACGGAGCCGGAGCCCACGGACCGGGTGCGCATCGGCTACGAGCTGGCATTCGGCGGGCCGCACCTCATCCGCCAGGAGCGGTTGCTGCAGCGCTTCATCGACAGCGCGCCGGGCAGCGGAGTGACCGACGCACAGCGGCATCTCGCCAGCCAGGCGCACGCAGCGCTGCCGCCTTTCCATGGGCCCAACCCCATCGGCTGCGGGCGCCTGCCCACGGCGGTGCCGCAGGCCAACGAGGCGCTGGCGCAATTGCAGGGGCGCGGCAGTGCAGCGATTGCCCCGCCAGAGACCCAGCGGACCGAAGACGTTCGGCGTGCGCCGCAGATCGAAGACTTCCAGCAGCCCTATACCGGCCAATCCGACTACCCGGTGGTCGGCCTCGGGCCAGTGGGCCGCTGGTGGAGCCCTCGCGTGGCCCTGGCCGGCACGCACGACGAGCGCTGGAAGCAGACCCAGTGGCCCAGGAGCCCGCTCGACCACGACTACCGCTATTGGAACTGCGCGCCGGAAGACCAGCAGATCGACTATCCGCAGGGCGGCGAGGAAGTGGTGCTCGCGCACTTCACCGCGGCGGCACGGCATGCCGGCCCCTACCGATTCTGGCTGCCCCGGCAGGACCTGCAGCTGCTGGTGCGGCTGAAGGTCGGCGTGCTGATGTTCGCGCCGATGCACATCGACACCGTGATCCTCGACCTGGAGGCGGGCACGCTCAGCATCGTGCGCCGCGCAGTCGTCAGCGCCAAGGCCGATGTGCGGCAACTGGAGCTGGGCACCTGGCCTGCGGGCACCGGCGTGCACCTCGACGAGGCCATGCAGAAGGCGGCGCAGGCCCGCCGGAATGCACAGGTGGCCGGCCGTGGCCAATGAAAACATCGTCGCCAAAGACGGGCGTTTCCGAGTCGTCTCGCTCGCGCCCGACGTGTGCCTGACGCCCAGCAAGAACGGCGTGCCCGTGCCGTACCCCATCACGCACCAGCTGGACCAAAGCCAGCACTGCTCGCCCAACGTCTTCCTGCAAGGCAAGCCCGTATACCTGCACAACCAGAGCTACGTGGACAACGTGATGGGCGACGAACCCGGCCAGGGCAAGGGGGTGGTCAGCCAGACCAACGTCTTCATCAGCCATGACATCGACCACAGCAAGAGCGTGTACGTCAACGGCCGCGCCATCGTGCGCACCGCCGACAAGATGTGGATGAACTGGAAGAAGCCGTAACCCCCCATGGCGCCTAAAAGACCCAGGCCGCCAGAGGCCGAAACGCGCAACGCGCGCATCAAGCCCAACGACTACCCCGCGCCGGGGCCGATCGGCAACACCACGGGCATCGTGGTGCCGGACACCGCCCCCAATCCGCACGGCAACAGTGCTCCGCCCATCAAGCCCACCGAGACCGAGAAGAGTTGGTGGAGCCGCTGGGGCAGCGACGTGGTGCACACCGGGCTGGACGTCATCGGACTGATCCCGGGGGCCGGCGAGATCGCGGACGGCGCCAATGCGCTGATCTATCTGGCCGAAGGTGACAAGGTCAACGCGGCGATCAGCGCCGCCGCCATGATTCCTGGCGCCGGCATGGCTGCCACGGGCGCCAAATACGGCAAGAAAGCCGTGGGCGCCGCGGCCGAGGCGGTGGGCAAGAAGACCGCCCGCGAGGCGGAGGAGGCGTTGGCGAAGAGAGAGGCCAAGGAGGCAGAGGAAGCTGCCGCGAAGAAAGCGGAGGGCAATGGGGGCGGCAAAGACAAGGGTAAGCCCAAGAAGCACAAGGATTGCGGCAAGAAGGTGCCTTATAACGACAAGAAGTCGCTCAAAGGCAGTGGGCTGGAGAAAGATCACACGCCTTCAGGGGCCGCGCTGGAGCGGGCCGCAGAACGGAAAATCAAAGACCTGCGCGAAGGCGGTATGGTCATCGATGACGCCCAGGCGCAGAAGATCAGGAACGCGGTGCGAAACCAGGCGCCCACTATCGCGATACCACCGGACATCCATGCCGAAGGGGATACTTGGCGGCATAAGAATTCCCCGGAAACCGTCAAGAAAGACGCGGCGAATTTGAAGGACGCGGTGAGAAGAAACACCGAAAAAATCTCGAAGGCTATGGAAGGGAAAGATCACGGGTGCAAAGAGGCTTATGACAAGGCGGCCGAAGAGCTGAGGAACATGGACTGGGACAAATACATCCAGGACGCCATCGACAACGTAGTGAAAGCGACATCATGAATGCCATCGAACTGATCGATTTTTTGGGGCACAGCAGTATCTACAAGCCCTTCGACGAATATCTGACGGCCGCCGGTTTGAAGAAGCGGCCAAAAATCGGGAAGTCGCTCGACACCCTCATCGCGGTTCCGGGCGAGGGCCTTTCCATGTCCTTTGAAATCGATGCGGAAGACGAGGGCATCGCGCAGAAAAGCGAAGGCACTTTTGTCTTCTACCAGCTGGAAATCATGCTGTCTGGCAAGGGCCAGGACAACGGCGTCTACACGGGCCCCCTGCCTCACGGCCTGCTTGCCACGGATTCTCGCAGCGAGGTCGAACGCAAACTGAAAACCTTGAAAAGGCGCCTGCCGGACAACGACAGCTACTTTGTGGACGGCCTTGTCTGGACGGTGGCGTTCGACGCGGAAACATTGCGTTTTTTGCAGGTGGGTGTTCCGACGAACGGCAAGCGCAAGCACGGCCTGTGTGCCTGAGGGCGTCGGCGTGGAACCCGGAGTGGCGGATCTCAACGGCGACGTCCTGGCGTTGGTCGAATGCCTGGGCTGCTCTTGCGAAGACCCTCGGCTGGAGGCGTTTCTCGTTCACAAGCGCATCCATGACCGCCCCATGACCCCGGCCCAGTTGGAAGACGAAGGCGCGGTGGAAGACGATGGCGACACGGATGTGGAATACGAACTGGCACGCCGGTCCAAGGAGTCCCTGGTGGTCCAGTCCGAGCGCCATGGGTTTTGCCTGATCTTCCAGCCGCGCGAAGACCATGATCTGGTCCATCGCACCCCTTGCGGTGTTGAAGCCCCGTTCGTTCTGGCGCAGATCGCGTTCTTTGCCAAAGGCGTTCAGATCTACCAGGGCTTCGAGGGCGTGGTTTTCCGGGACGTGGGCATGCACACCCGCAGATCGGATACCGCCTATGCGGCATTGGGGCCGCCGCTGGCCCGCCGATCCGTTTACGAAACCTCCACCGATCTGTTCGCCTTGGGCGATTGGGTGCTGAATTTCGGGTTCCCGGAGAAGGAGCAAGACCCGCCACTGGCCCATGTTCACATCCGTCGCAAGAACGTTTTCGACGATGTCATGCTGAACCCGCGGATGTTGGAGGTTGCTCCCGATACCGATGCCTCCATGCCGGGCCTGCCACAACTGGGGCGCTCCTCGGATGCGCCGGAGGTTCAGGATTTTCTCGCTGGTCTGGGCCTGAATGATGAAATCGATGAGGACATCGGCTGCCCTGAGGAAATGAATGGACGTGCCAGATCGCACGGCATCGTCATCTACTTCAAGGAGCTGCCCGAGGCGCTGGGCCACGCGCACGCGTTGCCCAAAAAGATCGTTTCGGCCATCACCTACAAACGCCGGGGCGACCTGCGCTCGTTGGGCTATTGTGGCGATCTGCCCTTTGGCCTGCACTTTGGCGACCGGCCCGACATTGCCATCGCGAAGGCAAAGCACCCTCCCGCAAAGGTTTCCGAAAGCGAAGAATTGCGCTCTTACTACTGGCGCGTGGCCTCGGGGATGGTGGTGCAGGCGGTGTTCAGCCTCGTTGATTGGCAACTGGCCCGGGTGACGCTGCACGCACCGGCCCGCGCTTCGGCGGTCCTGGGGGCCTGAACCGCGATCCCATGGAACGGCGGGCGGTGTCTGCCGTTGCGACCCGGCTGCCTACTCCCCTTGCGACCCCCGGTGCGCCCAGCCCGTGGTGTGCTTTTCCAGCACGCTGAACAGCTCGTACATCACCATCGCCATGGCGCCCACCACCATCAGGCCGGCGAAGGCCAGGCCCATCTGCATGGACGAGCCGGCGGAGATCAGCAGGTAGCCGATGCCCTCGTTGGCGGCGGTCATCTCCGACACGGTGGTGCCCACGAAGGCGAGGGTGATCGCCACCTTGAGCGAGCCGTAGAAGTACGGCAGGGAGCGGGGCAGGCCGACCTTGGTGAGCACGTCCCAGCGCTTGGCGCCCAGCACGCGCAGCACGTCTTCCAGTTCGGGCTCCAGCGTGGCCAGGCCCGTGGCGATGTTGACCATGATTGGAAAGAAGCTGATGAGAAAAGCCGTGAGGATGGCCGGCCCCACGCCGATGCCGAACCACACGACGAGGATGGGCACGAAGGCCGCCTTGGGCAGGGCGTTGAAGGCGGTCATCAGCGGATAGACGGCGGCATACGCCAGCCGAGACGATCCGATGACGAAGCCCAGCAGCACCCCCACCACGATGGCGATGCCGAAGCCCGCCATGGTGACCCAGAAGGTGCGCCAGGCGTGGCCCGCGATGATCCACTTGAACTCCACGAACTGCGTCCAGATCGCCCAGGGACTCGGGAAGATGAACTCCGACACTCCCAGGCCCGAGCAGATCACCTGCCACAGCACCAGCACCGAGAACAGCAAAACCCAGGGCGACCAGCGCTCCACCCGTTTCTTGTTCAGCGCGTTCATTGCGTGATCTCCCCGCCGGTCTTGCGCAGGGCGCCGATGTGGCCGCGCAGCTCCAGCACGATGTCGGTGAATTCCTTGGTGTAGGTCAGTTCCAGCTCGCGCGGGCGCGGCAGTTCGATGTCGCGCTTGACCACGAAGCGGCCGGGGCTCTTGCTCATCACGTACACGGTGTCGGCAAGGAAGACGCTCTCGCGCAGGTCGTGCGTGACGAGGATGACGTTGAACTGCTGCTCGGCCTGCAGGTCGCGCAGGATGCACCACAGCTCCTCGCGCGTGAAGGCGTCGAGCGCGCCGAAGGGCTCGTCCAGCAGCAGCATCTTGGGCTCGTGGATGAGGGCGCGGCAGATGCTGGCACGCTGCTGCATGCCGCCCGACAGCTGCCAGGGGAACTTGTCTTCGTAGCCGGCCAGGCCCACCTTCTGCAGCAGGGCGCGCGCGCGGGCCTCGTATTCCTTGCGGCGGGCCTTGAACTGGCTGCGGTGCGGCTCGACGATCTCCAGCGGCAGCAGCACGTTGGCGACGGTGGTGCGCCAGGGCAGCAGCGAGGGCGCCTGGAAGGCCATGCCCGAGATCTTGAGCGGGCCGGTCACGGGCTGGCCGTCGATGCGGATCTTGCCCATCGACGGCATGCGCAGCCCGGTGGTCAGCTTCATGAAAGTGGACTTGCCGCAGCCCGAGGGCCCCACGATGGCGATGAACTCGCCGCGGCGCACCTGCAGGTCGATGGCTTCGACGGCAAAGTGGTTGGCGCGCAGCAACTCTTCGTTGTAGGCGAGCCAGACATCGCGAAAATCCACGAAATAGGTGTCGTCGGCCTGCATGGGATGAGAGATGGGTTTGGAATGAAAAGGGCCACCAGCACAATTGGTACTAGGGCATATTGCTATTAAATTTGTAGCAATTGCCGGGTGGCGCGTGGCGGGCTCGGGAGGCCCGGACGGGCCGGGGGGCTGACCCCCCATGGGCCGGCCCCTGGTGTCATCACTTCCTGGGGAGGATGTTGAGCTCGGCCGCCGGCGGCAGGAAGCTGCCGTTCCACACCGTCTCGGCGTTCACGCGGGACTTGGTGCTGAAGGCGTCGGACACCTGCGAGGCCATCAGCGCCAGGCGCTGCGGCTTCGCCTGGCCGAAGCCTTCGGCCCGCGCGTCGGCGCTGTTGACCACGGTGTCGATGGCCAATTGCAGGCGGCGGGTTTCCAGGGCCACGTTCACGATGCCGTCGCGCTCCTTCACGGAGGCGATGGCGGCGCCCGGGTTGGCCATGACCTCCTTCGCGCCTTTGGTGAAGGCCTTGAGGAAGGCGCGGATCGCCTCGGGGTTCTCCTTGACCAGCTTGGGGCTGGCGATGATCACGTTGCCGTACAGCTTCACGCCGAAGTCGGCATACGGCAGCACCACCACGTCGCTGGCCTTGGCGCCGCGCGCCTCCAGGTTCAGCAGCGAGGTGAAGGTGAAGCCGGTGATGGCGTCCACGTCGCCGCGCACCAGCATGGTCTCGCGCAGCGGCGGGTCCATGGCGGTCCATTGCACGTTGCCGATGCCGTTGGCCTTGGCGAAGATGGGGAAGGCGCGGCGGCCGGCGTCGAACACCGGGGCACCCAGCTTCTTGCCGGCCAGGTCGGCGGGCTTGGCGATGCCGCTCTTCTTGAGCGCCATGACCGAGGCCGGCGTGTTGTTGTAGACCATCATGACGGCCACGGGCTTGTTCTGCGCGTCGGGGTTGTTGGCGTGGAATTCCATCACCGCGGCCAGGTCGGCGAAGCCCATGTCGTAGGTGCCCGAGGCCACGCGCTGCACGGCGCCGCCGGAGCCGTTGCCCGCGTCCACCGTCACGTTCAGCCCGGCCTCCTTGAAGTAGCCCTTGGCCGTGGGCAGCAGGAAGAACGCGGCCGGCCCTTCGAAGCGCCAGTCGAGCTGGAACTTGATGGGCGTCAAGGTCTCGGCCTGGGCCAGGGTGAACGCGCTGGCGGCGGCCAGGGCCACCCCGGCTTTCAAAAGGGAACGTTTGTGCATCAGGGCTCCGGTCATGTCGGTCGATGGCATCCCGATCAGCAAGATCGATGCCCGGTTCCAGGCGCTGACCCCGGTGGTGCGGCGCTGGCGTGAACCAATGCGGTGCATGCTGCGGGAGGGGCTCCACAGTGGTGCCTGGCGGGCGGATCCCCTGCGGGCACGGTCGAAGGGCGGGAGGAAGGCGGAAGAAAGGCGGGCAGAGCCAGGTTCGGTATTCCGGCGGCGCGTTCGCATCCGTGGTGACCGGTATCACCCCGTGGTGTTTCAATTTTCTTTTTTTGAGCGAGCCGGAGCCATGCCCATCCAGCCCAGTGCCTTTCCTGGCGTATTCATCCGCACATCGGAGAGGGCGTCCCGAGATGGAAGCGGCCCCGCGCTGCAGGGCGCCGAGTTCGTGCGGCGCAACGAGTCCGCGTTGCAGCAACTGGCCTCGCGGGATTCGGGCCGTGCGCTGCTGCGGCAGATCGAGGCCATCACCGCGATGGCTCCGCGCAAGCGGGTGGTTCTGACCCCTGCCCAGAATGGCAAAGTGCATGCGCGGTCGTTCCGGCGTGACGACGCCACGCAGGAACGTGTCGGCTTGCACAACCCTTCGGACATCGACACCTACCTGAGCGAGCGGCCCGGGGCCAGTGCCTTCATGCCGTTCGTGGCGGCGGTCCCTTTGCCTGGTCGCGAGACGCCCGGTGCGGATGAAGTGTGGGTCTACACAGACCCCGAGGTCGCATGGCGGTACCCCACGCCGGAGTCCGGCGACGGCGAGCCCAGCCCCGCAGACTACGTCGCCACGCTGGCACATGAGTTGATTCATGCCCGGGACAGCCTGCACGGCATCCGGCCCGCGCGCACCGCCGACGAAACCGTTTACCTGCATCCTGTCAGCCAATCGACGATCTTCCGTTCACTGCTGCCCTCAGAACTGCGCACGGTCGGCGTTGGCGCCCATGCCGGCGCCGAGCCTTCGGAAAACACGATCCGGGCCGAACAAGGGCTGACGCAGCGCCCCAGCTACCACGGCTTCACGACAGATGGTCACGGCGACGTGGCGGCATTGTCAGTGGTGCCTGGTAAAACGCGGGACGGGTCCGTCTGAAGGGTGGCCGGGCCTGGATCGCCAACGTTTTCCGTATATCGATATGCGGGTTTTCCCCAGGTGGTGGTTTCGCTTCCCGGGCGGGTGCTTCGGCACTTCCAAAAAAAGCCGGCAGGCGAGGCAAGACGATGGCTCGCATGTCTTTGCTCTCCAAACTCTCGAACCGCTTCGGTCTGGCCCGCTTCAGCGTTGACACGCCCGTGGGCCAGACACAGCAGACCCCATCGATCCCCAGTACCGCGGTGCGGCCGCCCCTGGACGGCCCGGCGCGTCGCCGCTCCAGCGCCGCAGCATCGACCTTGCCGCCGCGTGGCGTTCTGCCGGACAGGAATGAGGCCGCTGGCCACGCCAACGTCCCGGCGGCCGCGCAGGCCGCTGCCGTCCTGCCCCAAGCCACCCATGTGCTGCTCGATGCCATGGCGCACGCCGAGCCCGACGGCTCCGTGTTGACGAATGCGCTGTTCGGACCGGGCCGGCGGGGTTTCGGCGTGACGGAGGGCCTGGTCCATGGGCTGAATCACCTGGATTTTTCGCGCATGGCACCGATTCCGGGGCTTCCTGGCGCGCCCACCGTGATCCTGGCCGAAGCCCTGGCCGCCGGGACGGGCGGCGACGCACGGCTGGCGCTGGACGCGCTGGAGCGCCTGCAGGATTTCGATCCGCAGCAGGAAATCGCCGCGGCCTGGCAGCAACGGGCGGGTGCGCCGGACGATGATGCCGCCTTGGTCTTCTACACGCCCGAAGGCTCCGTGCACGGGGGCGACGGCGAGCCGGCTCCCTTGTCACCCCCGGGTTCGCGCTCGCCATCGGCTTCGTCGATGGAAGGGGGTTCGGTCTATCACACGCCCTCGGCTTCGCTGGATGGCGGCCCTGACCGGTCGCTGCCGGGCTCGCCGCGGCGCTCCGATGCCGGCCAGCCGAGCGATGCCACCTTGGCGGCACGGCGGGCGGTGTGGCAGGTGGCGGCCGCCCTGGCCGGTACGCCCACGGGCCTGGAAGTGCTCCAGGCCATCGTGGCCCGCCCCGTGGATGCGGCCCACCTCCAGGACTTCACGCTGCTGCTCAAGGCCGCAACGGCGATGCCCCCCCAGCACGCGGAGCGGGGTGATCCTGCTGCCATCCTGGCCAGCGAATCGGCTCTGGACACGCTGACCGGCAAGGCCGTCGCCTGCGCGGCGGCGCGCATGGCGGGCGAGGTGGACGCGGCCCAGCCCCACCAGTGGGCCTTGACCGCCGTGCGCAACGACCTGTTCCAGACCGGGCCGGGAACGGACTTCGCCGCCATCAACGCCCGCCTGATGAAGACCGGCCGCTGGATCAAGCGCGCCACGCCCGAGCGCGCGCGCCTGCTGCGCAACCCGATCGTCGGCAAGTCGCCTTTCCGGGCCCTGCGGCACGGAACGCAGAACGTGGAGCGGGGCCCGGCCATCGCGCGCCACCGCCTGGCGCGCGAGACGGCGCTGCGCCAGGCCGCCGCCGCCCTGGTGGAGCCGCTGGCCGCCGCTGCGCGACGCGCGCGCTCGCCGGGCCCCGGGCTGGTGCCCGATGGCTTGCTGCGAGCGGCCGTGCTGGAGCATTGCCTGCAGACGCCGGCACCGCAGCCGCTGGAGCGCGCCGGCTTCGACGAGGCGGCCCGCGCCGACATCGCGGCCCGCCTGGCGGTCCGGGTGTCGAGCAATGCCGGATCCGGCTTGGCGGAGCAACTGGCCCAATCGAAGCAGCTGCAGGCCCTGGCGGACCTGCGCCTGGATTCGCAGGCGATGAGTGCGTGGTTTGCCGAGGTCCGCCCAGCGAGCGGCAGCGACGGGGCGCAGGCGGCGCAACCCACGGAGGAAGGAGCGCCAGCCCAGGAGGCGCCCTGGGTGCAGGCCGTCTCCACGGCGCTCGTGCGCGCCGAGGAAGAGGCCGAGGGGCGGGACACCCGGGTGCCGGTGATCACGCGCGAGACCGTGCGTTCGGCCCTGAAGGACATCATCGCCAACATCGAGGGCTCTTCCCGGCTGCGGCTGAGCAGCGGCGGGCTGGTCGGGGTGGGGCTGCGGCAGATCACGTCGTCGATCAGCGCGGTGGCGAGCGCTTTCTTCCTGCGCGGGCGGGTCGATGGCCGGGCGCAGCGCGGCCGCCAGGCGGTCTTCGAGATCGCCATGCCCCCCTACGACATGGAGCTGGTGCTGGGATCGCAGCGCCAGGCCTCCAAGCAGATCGGGGTCGGCGCCTTCGTCGGGCCGGACATCGGTGTGGCCAAGGCGGGGGTCAACGTCGATACCGTGTTCTACGGCAAGGAAGAGGCCGAAATCCAGGGCATCTCCCTGCGCCTGCCGCGGGTCGGCCGGCCGGTGCCGGAGCTGCGGGCGGAGTTCTCGGCGCTGGTGGACGCGTTGCTCGACGGCAGCGAGGGCGGGGCGCAGGCGGACGACGCCACCCCGCTGCTGCAGCGCCTGCTGCAGGAATTTCCCGAGCTGACGGTCAACCGCATCGGCCTGGCCGGCGATGGCCGCCGCCGGCATGGGCTGGGTGCGGACCTGATGGGTTCGATCGGCAAATGGGGGGCCAAGGTGAGCGCCGGCGTGGGCGGCTTCGTGGAGGCCCAGCGCAACGTCACCAAGCACTATGCCGACGCCACCGGGCGCATGCGCGTGGAGCGGTCGATCGCGGGGCATGCCACGCGGGTCGGGGCCGGGGCCAAGGTGTCGGCCGGCCCGTCCGCCAGCGTGGCTTCGAGCACCTCGTTTTCCGGCGGGGTGGACCTGGCGCTCGCGGCGGTGCAAGCCGGCGTGAGCGCGGAGCACATCCTCGCGGGCCAGTTCCAGCGGCG
This sequence comes from Acidovorax sp. SUPP950, assembly GCF_030158935.1. Lineage (NCBI taxonomy): Bacteria > Pseudomonadati > Pseudomonadota > Betaproteobacteria > Burkholderiales > Comamonadaceae > Acidovorax > Acidovorax sp. SUPP950. The sequence goes on from NZ_BQXE01000002.1 coordinate 630,005, forward strand.
GGAGGCGGTGTACGAGGACGGCCGCCTGCACCCGATGTCGTTCGTCGAGACGGAGTACCAGAAGGTCGACGCCTTCATGAACGCGGTGACGCCGGAGCTCGGAGAATGGGTGGAGGCCGGCGCCGACCCTGAACGCCTGGATGGCCTGCTGGCCGACATCCGCGACCACGCGGCGCCCACCCACAGCTTCGCCGCGCGCTACATCGTGACGCCCGAGGCCCGCGCGCGCGACGATGCCTACCGCTCGTCGATGCAGCTGTGCGCGCAGCACCCGAGCGGCCTGCCGCAGGCGGTCTCCGCGCTGGCCGAAACGATCGAGGCGCAGTGGAAGGACCCGGCGGCCAAGCAGCCCTATTCGCTGCGCTCGTACGAGCGCAACACGGTGCAGAAGACACAGGGCGTGGATCTGGTGGTGCAGATGGCGAGCGTGGAGGCGGCCGAGGCCTCGCACATCGACAACCGCCTGGATGTTCCGGCACAAAGGCCCCGCCGCGCGTGAGGCGCGGGGGATCGATCTTCCATCCCGGGGATGTCAGCCGGTCATGGGGCGCCGTGCCTTGCGCAGGAGCCTGCCGCCCGCACCATCCCCCGGGCGGGGATGGTGCGGGCGGCGCCCTTGCGTTCAGCGGGCCTTGGCCGCTGCCGCGTTCGCCGCGGCCAGCGCGGTCATGTTGACCACGCGGCGCACGGTGGAGGAGGGCGTCAGCACATGGGCCGATGCCGCGGCACCCAGCAGGATCGGGCCGATGGTGGTGCCGTGGCTGCCGGTGGTCTTGAGCACGTTGAACAGAATGTTCGCCGCGTCCAGGTTGGGGCAGATCAGCACGTTGGCCGAGCCCGACAGCGTGCCTTCCAGCAGCGCGGTGTGGCGGATCTTCTCCGACAGGGCCGAGTCGCCGTGCAGTTCGCCGTCGCACTCGATGTGAGGCGCCGCCTTCACGAACAGGTCGCGTGCCGCGCGCATCTTGCGGGCCGAGGGGCGCGTGGACGAGCCGTAGTTGGAGTGCGACAGGAACGCCACCTTCGGCGGCAGGCCGAAGCGCTGCACTTCCTCGGCCGCCATCAGCGCGATCGCGGCCAGTTGCTCGGCATCGGGCGCCTCGTTGATGTACGTGTCGGCGATGAACAGCGTGTGCTGGTCCAGCGTGAGCGCGTTCACCGTGGCGAAGTCCGGCGTGCCTTCCTTCAGGCCGATCACCTGGCGCACATGCTCCAGGTGGTGGTCGAAGCGGCCCACCAGCCCGCACAGCAGCGCGTCGGCGTCGCCCAGGCGCACCATGAGCGCGCCGATCAGCGTGTTGGAGCGGCGCACCGCGGCCTTGGCGGCCTCGGGCGTGATGCCGTCGCGGCCCATGAGCTGGTGGTAGGCCTCCCAGTACTGGCGAAAACGCGGATCGTCCTCGGGGTTGCAGATCTCCACGTCCTTGCCCGGCTGCAGCCGCAGGCCGGCCTTCGCGATGCGCGTGGCGATGACGGCGGGGCGGCCGATCAGGATCGGACGCGCCAGGCCTTCGTCGACCGCCACCTGCGCCGCGCGCAGCACGCGGTCGTCCTCGCCCTCGGCATAGGCCACGCGCTGGGGGGCGGCCTTGGCGGCGGTGAAGACCGGGCGCATGAACATGCTGGTCTGGTAGACGAAGCGGGTGAGGCTTTCGCGGTAGGCCGCGTAGTCCTGGATGGGCCGCGTGGCCACGCCCGAGGCCTCGGCCGCCTTGGCCACGGCGGGGGCGATGCGCAGGATCAGGCGCACGTCGAAGGGCGTGGGGATGAGGTAGTCGGGGCCGAAGGACAGCTCCTGGCCCGCATAGGCCGCGGCCACCTCGTCGCTCATCTCGGCCTTGGCGAGGTCGGCGATCTCGCGCACGCAGGCCAGCTTCATCTCCTGCGTGATCTTGGTCGCGCCGCAGTCGAGCGCGCCGCGGAAGATGTACGGAAAGCACAGCACGTTGTTGACCTGGTTCGGATAGTCCGAACGGCCCGTGGCGATGATGCAGTCGGGGCGTACGGCCTTGGCCAGCTCGGGGCGGATCTCGGGCTCGGGGTTGGCCAGGGCCAGGATGATCGGCTTGTCGGCCATGGTCTTGACCATCTCGGCCGTCAGCACGCCGGGGGCCGAGCAGCCCAGGAACACGTCGGCGCCGTTGACCACGTCGGCCAGCGTGCGGGCCTCGGTCTTTTGCGCGTAGCGGGCCTTGGATTCGTCGAGGTTCGCGCGGCCGTCGTGGATCACGCCCTTGGAGTCCACCACGAAGATGTGCTCGCGCTTCACGCCCAGGCCCACCATCACGTCCAGGCAGGCGATGGCGGCGGCGCCCGCGCCCGACACGGCCACCTTCACCGCGCCGATCTCCTTGCCCACCAGTTCCAGGCCGTTCAGCAGCGCGGCGCTGGAGATGATGGCCGTGCCGTGCTGGTCATCGTGGAACACGGGGATGTTCAGGCGCTTGGAGAGTTCGCGCTCGATGTAGAAGCACTCGGGCGCCTTGATGTCTTCCAGGTTGATGCCGCCGAGCGTGGGCTCCAGCGACGCGATGATCTCCACCAGCTTGTCGGGATCGCGCTCGGCCAGCTCGATGTCGAACACGTCCACGCCCGCGAACTTCTTGAACAGGCAGCCCTTGCCCTCCATCACCGGCTTGCCGGCCAGCGGACCGATGTCGCCCAGGCCCAGCACGGCCGTGCCGTTGGTGATCACACCCACCAGGTTGCCGCGCGCCGTGTAGTCGAACGCCAGCGACGGGTCGGCCTGGATGTCCAGGCAGGGGTAGGCCACGCCCGGCGAATAGGCCAGCGACAGGTCGCGCTGGTTGGACAGCGGCTTGGTCGGCGTGACCGAAATCTTGCCGCGGCTGGGGTTGCGGTGGTATTCGAGCGCGGCTTCGCGCAGGGCCTGCTCGGCTGCGGACAGTGTGTGTTGTGTCATGGATGGAGATCCTAGGGAGAAATGCGCAGGGAGCTTACTCCAAGCGGGGCGCGGAAATCCTCCCTGCCAATGCGGATTGCGCATGGCGTGCAACGCGTTCGCAAGGGCCCGCGCGATGGCGCCGCCATGGTGCGGGCATCCCGTCGCCATGGTGTCGCCATCGCGCCGCCATCGCACGGCTTCAGAAGCTTTCCCACGCTTCCTGGCTGTCCTTCGGAGGCAGCGCGCGCGGCACGGCCCGTGCCGGCGCGGGCCGTGGTGCCGCCGCCCTGGCGTGGGGGAGGGCGCGGGCCGGCTGGCTGCGATGCACAGGCGCCTCGCGCGGGCGCAGGAGCGGGGCATTCGCCCTGGCCGCAGCCGGCGGTGCCGAAGGCATGGGTGCGGCTTCGTCGAGCTTGAAGACGCCCACGGCGGCCACCAGCTGCTTGACCTGCTGGTCGAGGCTGTCGGCCGCCGCCGCGGATTCCTCCACCAGGGCCGCGTTCTGCTGCGTCACCTGGTCGAGCTGCATCACGGCTTCGTTGATCTGGCTGATGCCCGAGGTCTGCTCCTGCGTCGCCGACGTGATTTCCTGGATCAGGTGGCTGACGCGCTGGACCTGCCCGACGATGTCCTCCATGGAGGTGCCCGCCGCATTGACGAGCTGGCTTCCGTTGGCCACCTTGTCCACGCTGTCGTGGATGAGCGTCTTGATCTCCTTGGCGGCTTCGGCGCTCTTTTGGGCGAGGCTGCGGACCTCGCTGGCCACCACCGCGAAACCGCGGCCCTGCTCGCCGGCCCGGGCCGCCTCGACGGCGGCATTGAGGGCCAGGATGTTGGTCTGGAACGCGATGCCGTCGATGACGCCGATGATGTCGGCAATCCGCTGGGACGAGTGGTTGATCTCCCCCATCATCGACACGACCTGCCCGACCACCTCGCCGCCCTTTTGCGCGGCCTGGCTGGCGGACTGGGCCAGTTGGGCGGCCTGCTTGGCGGTGTCCGCGCTGCTCATCACCGTGCTGGTCAGCTCCTCCATGGAGGCAGCGGTTTCCTCCAGGTTGCTCGCCTGCTCTTCGGTGCGTTGCGACAGGTCGGCGTTGCCGGTGGCGATCTGGGTCGCGCCCACGGCGATGTTGCCGCTGCTCGCGCGCACCGTGCCGACCACCTCGCGCAGCGAGGTCTGCATGGTCTGCATGGCCGCCACCACGCTGCCCGGAGCAGCGCGGGAGGTGTCGATGGGGACGGTCAGATCCCCCTGCGCGATGGCACCGGCCACCCGGGCCACATCGCCCGGCTCGCCGCCCAACTGGCGCGTGAGCCCCCGCGTGAGCAGGACGCCGACCAGGATGCCCAGGACCACCCCGCCGATCGTGAGGCTGATGAGGATGAGGCGCACCTGGAGGTAGATCTCGGTGGTCTTGTCGTTCAACTCCTTGGCATTGCCTCGCTTGCGATCGACGAGCTGCCCCAGCAGGTCGTCGGCCTTGTCCGCGATCGACCGGACCTCGTTGATCTTCATCACGGAGGCCCGCGTGTTCGACAACTCCTCGGTCTGAAGGAGCGCCAGCACCGCTTGAAGGCCGGCATCGTAGGCTTGCAGCGCCTGCTGGGTCTCGCGGACCCGGGCCTTGCCCTCGTCGGTCACGAAAAAGTTGCTGGCCTTGGCCAGCTCTTCGTGCGTGGTCTTCAGGCGTGCCTGCACGGAAACCGTGTGCATGCGCCGCTCGTCTTCCGTCGTCGCCAGCACCGCACTGCGGATCGCCCGGCTCGCGCCGATCAACTGGATGTTCGCCTCCGTGGCGTGGGACAGGCCGGTGATCTCGCGCTCGTACATCAGGTCTGCCAGGTCATTGATCTCACTGGATCGCAGGATGCCGGCCGTACCGATCAACGCGCCGATCGCCGCGACTGCCAGAAAGCCGGCGATCAGCTTGGTGCCGACCTTCATTCGTTTAAACCATTCCATTTTCGAAGCCCGTTTGGATTGTCAAAAACCAGCGGTGGCGCTGGCGACGCATTGGATTGCCGCAGGAATGGCCCGTGCCTCGTGAGCACTGGGGTGGAGGGGCGTTGATTCAAGAGGCGCCGTGATGCACCTCTTGCCAGCAAGGTCGAGAGCCGCTGTTGTCTTTTGTCGTTGTGGGAGCGGATGGCGAAGCCTTGCAGAAACCCATCGCGGGACCGTGCCACTGCCTGTGTAACCAATGGTTTCAAATCCTATCAGAAATGAAACTGATGGGTTTCATTAATGGCCAGGCCTGTCAGCAAGCAACAACAAGAGGAGATGTTGAAACCCTACTGGCGCTCAGGTGGCGCGGCAGCCGGCCAGGAACACCGCCACGGACCGGTGCATGAGCTGCGCCTGCTCCTCGGGCGATCCGGGATGCATCGCGAAGGCCGCCAGGTTCTGCGCCGGCGACGAGATCAGGCTGGCGAACACCTTCGCCAGGGTGGGCAGGTCCACCACCACCATGGCTTCGCTGGCGAACAAGTCCGCCAGATGCCGTGCCAGCAGCGCCAGGTATTGCTCGATCAATCCATGGACCAGCGGGGCCAGCTCCGGGTGGAGCGCGATGCCATGGATGGCGAATCGAAGCCAGTTCTGCATGCCGGGGTGCAGCAGCGTGGCATTCATTTCCATGCCGATCCGCACCAGCTTGTCCTGCAGGGGCAGGCCGGGCGCGAACTGGAAATCGAGCTGCAATGCCGGCAGCGCGGCGGCCGCCAGCACCTCGCGCAGCAGGTTTTCCTTGGACTCGAACCGGGTGTAGATGGTGCGCTTCGTCACGCCCGCCGCAGTGGCGATGGCTTCCATGCTGGTGCCCGCGTAGCCGTGCTCCAGCATGAGGGCGGCTGCCACATCGACAATGATCTGGCGCAGCTCCTGCGCGCGCTGGGCGCTGGGGCGCCCGAGGGGGGAGCGGCCGACGGACGGGGCACGACCTTCGGTTGGGGGCATGGTGGCGGGTCGTGTCTGTCGCTGTGGGGCACGAATGCTACGCCCGCGCCGCCCATGCCGCCTGGGGAACTGCCTCTAAACGGAGATGGGATGGCGAACCGGTGGCGCGCCCGATGGGCTGGCGCGTGCGAATCAGCCCCGCGTGCCGTCCCGCGCCGGCAGCGGCGCCAGCGAGTCGCGCAGGCGGTCGTGCGTGCGGGGCGCCTGCGAATCGAGCGCCTGCTCCACATGCCCGATGTGCGCCAGCATGCGCTCGCGCGCCAGGGCCGTATCGCCGCGCTCGAGGGCCTCGACGATGGCGGCGTGCTCGGCGCACGACTGGCTGGCCTCGTGGCGCGACTGGTAGAGCGAGGCGGCCAGCGTGGTGCGCGCGGTGAGGTCACGCAGGATGCCGCTCAGGCTGCGGTGGCCCAGGGCTTCGGCCAGGCACACGTGGAAGTCGGCCAGCAGGAAGGCCCGGGTGGCGGCATCCGCATCGTCGATGGCCTGCTGCTCCTGCGCGATGTGCTGGCGCAGCCGGCGCACCACTGCCTGCAGCGGCCGCCCGGCTTCGGCCAGGATGCCGGATTCCACGATGCGCCGCGCCGAGAAGGCATCACGGGCGTCTTCCACCGAAGGCTCCACCACGTACCAGCCCCGGCGCGGCCGCACCTCGACGAAGCCGCGCGCCTGCAGTTGCATGAGCGCCTCGCGCACCAGGGTGCGGCTCACGCCGAACAGGGTGGCCAGCGCCTGCTCGCCCAGCCGCTCGCCGGGGGCGAGCTTTTGCGCCAGGATGGATTCCACCACCTGCTGGGCGATCTGGGTCTGGCTGCTGGCACCGTTCATGGTGGGCAAGGGGCGGTGGCGGCCGTCGCTTTTCAGCGTGGCAGGGCGAGGGGCGCCGCGCCGCCGTGGCCTGCGGCGTGCTTGTCCAGCGTGAAGCCGGCCACGGTGCGCGACAGGTTGTGCGCCTGCTCGTTGAGCACGCCCGAGGCGGCGGTGGACTCCTCGACCAGCGCGGCGTTCTGCTGCGTGGCGCGGTCCATCTCGGCGACGGCCTGATTGATCTGGCCGATGCCGGCGCTCTGCTCGGTCATCGAGCTGTTGATCTCGCCGATGATCTGCGTGACGCGCTGGATGCTGTCCACGATCTCGCCCATGGTCTCGCCCGCCGCGCGCACGCGCTGGGTGCCGGTCGTCACGCTCACGCCCGAGGCGTCGATGAGCGTCTTGATCTCCTTGGCCGCCGTGGCGCTGCGGTGCGCCAGGCTGCGCACCTCGCTCGCCACCACCGCGAAGCCCCGGCCGTTCTCGCCGGCACGGGCGGCTTCCACGGCCGCGTTCAGGGCCAGGATATTGGTCTGGAAGGCGATGGAGTCGATCACGCCGATGATCTCGCCGATCTTGGACGAGGCCTTGGAGATCTCGTCCATGGTGGTGACCGCGCTGGCCACCACTTCGCCGCCCTTGCTGGCCGATGCGCTGGCCGAGGTGGCCAGGCGCGTGGCCTGTGCCGCCGCTTCGGCGGACTGCTTGACGGTGACGGTGAGCTGCGACAGCGAGGCCGAAGTTTCCTGCAGATTGCTGGCCGAGGTCTCGGTGCGGTTGGACAGGTCGTGGTTGCCGGCCTTGATTTCGTCGGTGGCCGTCTTCATCGATTCGACGCCGTGGCGCACGTCCTGCAGCACGGTGCCAATCTTGTCCACGAAGGCATTGAACGACGAGGCGATCTGCGCCACCTCGTCGCTGCCGGAGACGGGCAGGCGGTGCGTCAGGTCGCCGCCGCCCGAGCCGATCTCGTCCATGGCGTCGCGCACCTCCGACAGGCGGCGGAACGACTTGGCGGTGAGCATCGCGCCCACCGCAGCCGCCAGCACGGCCAGCAGCACGATGGCCACGGCCAGCGTCTGCAGCACGCTGCGCAGGCCGGTGGTGGCCTCGGCCTTGTCCAGGGCCACGATCAGCGACCAGTCGGTGCCCTGCACCGGGCGGGCCTTGAGCAGCTTGGCGCTGCCGTTGAGCTCCACCTCCATCGGCCGCGTCGCGCTTGCGAGCGAGGCCATGGCGGCGGGGGTGAGCAGGGGCGAGAGTTCGGTCACCGGCTTGAGGCTGAGCTTGGCGTCCGCGTGGGCCAGGATCTGGCCGTCGCTGTTCACCACGAAGCCCAGGCTGCTCGGCGTGGGGCGGATGGCGGCGACCACTTCGCGCACGCCCTCCAGCGGCACGGCGCCGTTGACCACGCCCTGCAGCGCGCCGTTGCGCAGCAGCGGCGCGACGAAGGCCACATAGGGCACGCCGGTGGTGGAGTCGCCATAGGGCTTGGTGACCGCCAGCTTGCCGGCCTGCACCGCCGCCTTGTACCAGGGGCGCGCCGTCGGGTCATAGCCCGCGGGGGTCTGCGTGGTGGACTTGAAGGTCTTGTCCTCCCAGCCCACGGTGGTGATGGGAAAGCCGTTGGCCTTGCCCATCAGGGCCACGTAGCCCTGCGGATCGCCCTGTTCCACGACCGCCGCGGTGGCGTTCACGGCGGCCGCCTTGGCGGACACCCACTGGTCGATGGCCATCGTGTTGCCCGCCGTGATGGCGTTCAGGTCCTGTTCGATGGTCTCGAACGTGTTGGTGCGGGTGATGGAGTAGGTGGCGGCACCGGTCACCGCCAGGGCACAGACGACGGTGGCGGTGCTGATGACGAGGATCTTGGAGCGCAGAGACTGGATCATGGCGGCCTCGGAAAAAGAAGTCCTGCATTACACCGTAATTGCGTTACCGGTGCTTACAGCATCCTGGAATGTGTGTGGAAGCCGCACTACACGTCCGTGGGCGCATCCAGCGCCTTGCCATCCAGCACGGCATGTGCTCGGTTCCGGTCGATGTCGCCTTCCCACGAGGCGATGGCCACCGTGGCCACGCAGTTGCCGATCAGGTTACCCACCGCGCGGGCGATGCCCATGAACCAGTCCACCGACAGCACCAGCACCAGGCCGATCGCGGGAATGGCCGGAATCGCATGCAGCGTGGCCGCCAGCACCACGATGGCCGAGCCCGGCACCCCGTGCGCGCCCTTGGAGGTCACCAGCGAGATCGCCAGGATCGTCAGCAGGTCCGCCATGGAAATCGGCGTGTTCGTGGCCTGCGCGATGAACACCGCCGCCAGGGTGATGTAGATCGAGAACGCGTCCAGGTTGAACGAATAGCCTGTGGGAATCACCAGGCCCACAGTCGAGTCGCGGATGCCCATGTGCTTGAGCTTGGCCATGACCTGCGGCAGCACGCTGTCGGACGACGTGGTGGCGAACACCACGGCCAGCTCCTCGCGCAGGTAGCGCAGCAGCTTGAACAGGCTGAAGCCCGAAAACCGCATGATCAGCCCCAGCACCACGGCCACGAAGATGAACACCGCCGCATAGAACAGCGCGACCAGCAGGCCCAGCTGCTTGAGCGAGCCGATGCCGTACTTGCCCACCGTGAACGCGATGGCCCCCAGCACGCCCAGGGGTGCGAGTTGGATGATCAGGCCCATCGCCTTGAACAGCACGGCGGAAAAATCATCGATGAGCGAGACCACCCGGGCGCCGCGCTCGCCCACCAGCGACAGCGCACAGCCGAACACGATGGAAAACAGCAGCACCTGCAGCACGTCGCCCGTGGAGAACGCGCTGATCGCCGTGTTGGGAATCAGCTTGAGCAAAAAGTCGCTGAAGCCGCCCCCCGCCAGCTTGTTGGCGTTGTCGGCATAGGCGCCCATGGCCGAGGCGTCCAGCGCCCGCGGGTCCACGTTCATGCCCACCCCCGGCTCGAACACGAAGGCCAGCACCAGCCCCAGGACCAGCGCGATGCTGGTGACCACCTCGAAATAGATCAGCGACTTGATCCCCACGCGGCCCACCCGCTTCAGATCCCCCGTGCCCGCGATGCCATGCACCACCACGCAGAACACGATGAGCGGGATCAGCATCTTGATGAGCTTGATGAAGCCGTCGCCCAGGGGCTTGAGCTGCACCGCCCACTGGGGCCACAGCAGACCGACGATGACGCCGGCGATCAGGGCCAGGACCACCCGGCCGAACAGGGAACGGAAAAAGCGTTGCATGGGATCTCCGAGAGTCGTCACATTGGTTCACCAATCTTGCATACAAGAAATGTAGACATTCGTCGGCCCGGCGGGTTGGGGGTTATCCCGTGTGTGGCGCAGGCTCCACGGAAGAGCGCCGGTGTCGGTTCGGAGACCGATCCGTGGAACCGCAGGCTTTTGATTGGTAACTATTAATCACCATGCGGGCGATGGCGTTTACCGATCTCCTGCCTATCATTCGCGCCTGCCAATGGAAGGCTTGAATAACAAAGGGAGTGAAGCCATGAATGACATCGTGACAGTGCCGCAAGCCGCACTGCGCGCTGAACTGGTGCGCAAGCTCGCGCCCAAGTACGCCACACGGCTTTTTCAGCTGCGTGACATTCCGAATGTGATGCGGTCCCGGCTGGGGTGGCCGGTGGCGTCGAACTTGATGGAGCGGTGGTTCAACGGGGCGGCGTATCAAATCACCCCAGAGGTGAAAGCCAGCGCGGAGGGCCAGCGATTGACTCAAATACCTTCTTCGCAACTTGCGGAAGATCTCGTGAGCATGCAATGGGCTCTTGGCTTTGCTCGTGTTAGAGATGCGATGGCAAGGCTGCAAGCCAATTGGGCAAGTCCAGCTGGATTGGCAATGTTGAAGCGCCGGGTCGGGGACCAGCTTTTTGTCCAACAGTGCTGGCGTCTCGGGAATTTAGCCCTGCCCGCCAAAGTTCTTGAAAATACTTGCCAGGTGAACTTTCTTGTCTTTGGCCAATGGAGCGATCCGATGGACGACTTTTATGGGGCGATGGGAGAAGCACAACTCAAGGTGGCTGTGTCTGGAATGGTCTCTTCTTCAGGGCAGGGGCGGGTCACTGTGGAAATCGACGAATTGGGTTTTTACCTGCGGGATGCGTACGATTTCAATGACAGCCGATCTTTCATTTCTCAGCCTTTGGGTTGCTGGGATTCAACGGCATGGAATGCGGCATTCGCACCAGATTGAATGTGCCGATTGAAGAAGTGACAGTAGACGAGGCCCCTTCATCCGTGCAGCGCTACAAGTACATCGTGCAGAACCAAGACTTTCGCCGTTGGAGAGAGAAGCATCACCGGGGCGGTGATTTCATGGTGCTTTCAAACGTGCATCGAATCAAACTACCTTTTCCGCAGAAATTCTCTTGGTGAGCGTATGCAAATCGTCCGCAACCACCTGAAAAAAGTCTTTTGGCTGTCGATTTTTTTAGGGCTCGTAAGCGGGCTCTGGCAGGGTTCGCAACCCCGCCTGTTTCATACCGCGATTTTTAGGGCTCGTAAGCGGGCTCTGGCAGGGTTCGCAACCCCGCCTGTTTCATACCGCGATCAGTCCTCGAAAGGTCTACCGAGTCGAGTATTACGAGGCGTCGTACCTGCAAAGTCTCATCCACCATGATTTCAAGATGCCTGCATTTGCCCGGCTATACCGCATCCAGCCTGAAACCCTTCTTGGTGAAAGCAATGTGGCGGATCTCTGGATGAACGGGGAGCTCTACTGGTGGCTGAATCCGCCCGTCAATGCAGTGCAGGTCGGGCGCGACATCGTTTTCGAGAACGTACCGCCGGAATGTACGGATTGCCCCAGGCTGCCGGCGTCCGCCGTCATGCCCTGACCGGCGAGCCGCCGTCCTCTCTTCACCCCAGCAGGTCGTGCAGCGTTCGCGCCACCACCTTGGTCGCGCGCCGCAGGTCTTCCAGGTCCAGGCGTTCGTCGGCGCGCTTGGCGTGCGACTCCAGCACGGTGCGCGGGCCGGCGCCGTAGATCACGCCGGGAATGCCGGCCTCGCCGTACAGGCGCACATCCGTATACAGCGGCGTGCCCATGGCCGGGATCGGCTGGCCGAAGAGTGCCTCGCCGTGCTTTTGCAGCGCGGCCACCAGCGGGGCGTTGCCCGGCAGCGGCTGCATGGCATTGGCCAGCAGCAGGCGCTTGATGTCCACCGTGATGCCGGCGCAGCCCGCGGCGGCCTCGGCGATCACCTGACGGATGGCGGCCTCGACCTCGGCGGGGTTTTCCTCGGGGATCATGCGGCGGTCGAGCTTGAACACGACCTTGCCCGGGACCACGTTGGTGTTGGTGCCGCCTTCGATGCGGCCCACGTTCAGGTAGGGGTGCTCGATGCCATCCACCTTCGAGGTGATCTGCTGGTAGCGGGCGTTCTGCGCATAGAGGGCGTTCAGGATCGCGACCGCGCCCTGCAGCGCGTCCACGCCGGTGTGGGGAATGGCGGCATGGGCCATCTTGCCGTGCACGGTCACCTCCATCTGCAGGCAGCCGTTGTGCGCCGTGACGACCTCGTAGCTGAAGCCGGCGGCCAGCAGCAGATCGGGCCGCGTCAGGCCCTGGCGCAGCAGCCAGCCCGGGCCCAGTTCGCCGCCGAACTCTTCGTCGTAGGTGAAGTGCAGTTCCACCGCGCCCTTGGTCGGTTTCGCCACGGCCTCCAGGGCGCGAAGGGCGAAGGTGAAGCTGGCGAAATCGCTCTTGCTCACCGCGGTGGCGCGGCCGTAGATCTTGCCGTCCACGATCTCGCCGCCGTAGGGGTCGTGCGTCCAGCCTTCGCCGGGCGGCACCACGTCGCCGTGGGCATTGAGCGCCACGGTGCGGCCGCCCGCGGCGGTGGCGCCCTCGCCATACGGCCGGCGCACGATGAGGTTGGTGATGGATTCCATGCCGTAGGCCTTGACCTCGGAGTCGGGCACGGGGTGGCGCTCGGCCTCGTAGCCGAAAGCCTGCAGCAGCTGGGCCGTGCGCTCGGCGTGCGGTGCGTTGTTGCCGGGCGGCGTGTCGGTGGGCACGCGCACCAGTGCCTGCAGAAAGCGCACTTCTTCGTCGAAATGTTGGTCGATCCAGGCGTCCAGTGATTGGTAGGTGCTGCTCATGGGGTTTCGGTGGCCAGTTGGTTCAGAAGGTGGGAGAAGGCGTCGACGGCGAGCTGCATGTCGTCGCTGGTCGTGCTTTCCAGGGGGTTGTGGCTGATGCCGCTGTTCAGGCCGCGCACAAACAGCATGGCCTGCGGCATGATTTCGTGCAGCTTCATGGCGTCGTGCCCGGCACCGCTGGGCATGCGGTGCACCGGCACGCCCAGTGCGTCCACCGCGCGTTCCCAGCGCTGCTGCCACGCGGGTGCGCTGGGCGCGGCGGCGGCGCGCATGGTTTCTTCCAGCGTGTAGTGCATGCCGCGCCGCGCGGCGATGGACTGCAGCGCAGCCAGTACATCGGCCACCAGCGAATCGCGCTGGGGATCGGTGGGGGCGCGCAGGTCCAGGCTGAACTGGCAGCGCCCCGGCACCACGTTGATGGAGCCGCCGGGCACGTTCAGCAGGCCCACGGTGCCCACCGAGTCGCCGTCGCGCGCGGCACGCGCCTCCACCGCGAGGATGAGTTCGGCCACGGCCGCGGCCGCATCGCGGCGCCGGTCCATGGGCGTGGTGCCGGCGTGGCTCGCCATGCCGTGCATCTCGCCCACGAAGCGCACGCTGCCGTTGATGGAGGTGACCACGCCCAGGGGCAGGTCCAGTTCGTTGAGCACCGGGCCCTGCTCAATGTGCACCTCGACGAAGCCGAGGTAGCGGCCCGGGTCGCGCTTCAGCTTCGGAATGTCGTCGATGCACAGGCCGGCATGCTGCATGGCCTCGCGCAGGGTCACGCCGTCGGCGTCCTTCTGGTCGAGCCACGCCGGGTCGAAGTCGCCGATGAGCGCGCCCGAACCGAGGAACGTTGCCTTGTAGCGCTGGCCTTCCTCCTCCGAAAAGCCCACCACCTCGATGCCGAAGGGCAGGCGCCGGCCCTGGCGGTGCAGCTCGCGCACGCAGGCCATGGGCACGAAGATGCCCAGCCGGCCGTCGTACTTGCCGCCGTTGCGCACGGTGTCGTAGTGGCTGCCGGTCATGAGCAGGGGCGCATCGGGCGTGGCGCCGTGGTAGCGGCCCACCACGTTGCCCACCGCGTCCACGGCCACTTCGTCGAAGCCGCAGTCGCGCATCCAGTGGCTGATGCGCTGCGCGCAGGCGCGGTGCGCATCGGTCAGGTAGGTGACGGTGAGCTGGCCCTTCTCGGCAAAGCCTGGGTCGCTGTGCTGCGCCAGGGTTTCCTGCCAGTCCCAGATGCCGTTGCCCAGTGCGGGCGCCACGCCGAACAGGTCGTTCAGGCGGATCTCGGCGATGCGGTGGATGTTGCGCAGCGCCTCGGCCAGTTCGAAGTCCGGTGGATTGGTGAGTCGGCGCGCGAAGGTGTCGATGATGTCCTGCCGGGGCAGCCCCGTGCCGCGCGGGCCGCGCACCGCGAGGATGAACGGGAAGCCGAAGCGTGCGTTGTACTCGGCGTTGAGGTGCTGGATGCGCGCGAACTCGTCGGGCGTGCACTGCGTGAGGCCGGCCGTGCCCTGCTCGCGGGCCGACTCGGCCGTGAGCGCGTTCGCCACCATGGCCTTGCCCGCCAGTTCCGGATGGGCGCGCACCAGGGCCAGCTGCGCCTCGCGCGGCGCCTGGGCCAGCACGCGCACCATCGCGTGCTTGAACTGCGCGAGCGAGCGGAAGGGCCGCGCGGCGAGCGCCTGCGCGGCGATCCACGGCGAATGCTCGTACAGGCCGTCCAGCAGGTGCGCGGCCTCTTCGGGGGGGGCGGCATTCAGTTGTTCGAGGGTGAGGGGCATGGCGTTCACTCCGGGCAGGGATGGGTCTCGGCCCAGTGGCGTGCGATGTCGATGCGGCGGCACACCCACACGTGGTCGTGCCGCTGCACGTGGTCCAGGAAGCGCTGCAGCGCGGTGATGCGGCCCGGGCGCCCGAGCAGCCGGCAGTGCATGCCGATGCTCATCATCCTCGGACGGTCGTCGCCAGCGGGGTCGCCCTCGGCATACAGCGCATCGAACGTGTCCTTCATGTACTGGAAGAACGGGTCGGCGTGCGAGTAGCCCTGGGGCAGCGCGAAGCGCATGTCGTTGCAGTCGAGCGTGTAGGGCACGATGAGCTGCCGGGCCGTGCTGCCGTCGGTCCGGGCGACCTTCATCCAGAAGGGCAGGTCGTCGCCGTAGTAGTCGCTGTCGTAGGCGAAGCCGCCGTGGTCGGCCACCAGGCGGCGGGTGTTGGGGCTGTCGCGGCCGGTGTACCAGCCCGCGCCGTGCAGCGTGCCGGGAGCGCCGTGCCGCTGGCCCGTGAGCGCTTCGAAGATGGCCAGGGCCTCGGCCATGTGGGCGCGCTCCACGGCCTCGGGCACGTTCTGGTAGTGGATCCACTTGAGACCGTGGCAGGCGATCTCGTGGCCCAGTTCCATGAAGGCGGCGGTGACGTCGGGGTGGCGCTGCAAGGCCGTCGCCACGCCGAACACGGTGAGCGGCAGGCCGCGCTTTTCGAACTCGCGCAGCAGGCGCCACACGCCGGCGCGCGAGCCATATTCGTAGATCCCCTCCATGCTGATGTGCCGGTCGGGGTAGCTGGCCGGGTTGAACATTTCCGACAGGAACTGCTCGCTGCCGGCATCGCCGTGCAGCACGGCGTTCTCGCCGCCTTCCTCGTAGTTCAGCACGAACTGCACGGCGATGCGGGCGTTGCCCGGCCAGCGCGCGTGCGGCGGATTGCGCCCGTAGCCCACGAGGTCGCGGGGGTAGGGCAGGGTGGCGTCGTAGATCGGGGCGGCGGTCATCGGGTCCTCACGAAAGAGCCATGGAGATGTCGTTGGGGGGCAGCTTGCGGTCGAACATCAGGCTGTCCTGCACATGCAGCAGGTGCGCGTCCATCAGGCGCACGGCGCGCTCCTCGTCGCGCGCGGCCAGGGCCCTGACGATCTCGGCATGCTCGTCGTGCGAGTGCGCGGCCTCGTCGGCGCTCTGGTACATGAGCGTGATCAGCGCACAGCGCGAGATCAGCTCCTGCAGCATCTGTGCCAGCACCTGGTTGCCCATCAGCTCGGCCATGCGCACATGGAAGTCGCCCAGCAGTTCGGTGCGGTCCTGCACGTCGGCGCCGTCCACGGCCGCCTTCTCGCGGGCCACGTGCTCGCGCAGGGCGCGGATGCGGGCGGGGGTGACCTCCCGCACGAAGGCGCGGGTCATCTCGGCCTCCAGCATGCGGCGCACGGCGAACACCTGCCGCGCCTCGTCGGCGGAGGGCGCGGCCACGAAGGCGCCGCGCGCGGGCGCCAGGCGCACCAGCCGCTTTTGCGACAGCTGGAACAGCGCCTGCCGCACCAGCGTGCGCGAGACGCCGAAATGGTCGGCCAGTTTCTGCTCCGCCAGCTTGGCGCCCGGCAGCAGCCGGTGCTCGACGATGGCCCGCGTCAGGTCGCCGACGATGGCACTGGTGGTGGAGGTTTCCATCGGCGCATGATAGCCGTGGCCCAGCAATGTGTATACAGTTTTGGTGGACGATGTGGCGCCGACCCGTTCGGCCAGAATCCGGGGATGACCATCCCCAAGACCCCTGCCGCCGGCGGCCTGCCGGCCTTGCCCGTGTCGCCGCCGGCCAGCCAGCCGGCCGCGTTCCTCCGCCATCTGTACGACGTGGCCGTGCACGCCGCGTTGCCGGCCCATGGCCTGGCCGCGCACCTGCCCCCGCCGCCGCGCGGGCGCACGCTGGTGCTCGGGGCGGGCAAGGCGGGAGGCTCGATGGTGCACGCGCTGGAGGCGCTGTGGCCGGCCGATGCGCTGCTGTCGGGCCTGGTCGTGACCCGCTACGGCCATGTGCCCGAGCGGCCGCCCGGGCTGCCGCAGCGCGTGGAGATCGTGGAGGCCGCGCACCCCGTGCCCGATGCGGCGGGCCTGGCGGCGGCCGAGCGCATGCTGGCGCTCACGCAGGGGCTCACGGCCGATGACCTGGTGCTGTGCCTGATCTCGGGCGGCGGCTCCGCACTGCTCACCCTGCCGGCCGAGGGCCTGACCCTGGCGGAAAAGCAGCGCATCCACCGCGCGCTGCTGGAGAGCGGCGCCGGCATCGCCGAGATGAATTGCGTGCGCAAGCACCTGTCGCGCATCAAGGGCGGGCGGCTGGCGGCCGCGTGCGCGCCGGCCCGCGTGGTCACTCTGGCCATCAGCGACGTGCCGGGCGACGACCCCGCCGTGATCGCCAGCGGCCCCACGGTGCCCGACGGCACGACCTGCGCCGAGGCGCTGGACATCCTGGCGCGCTACCGCATCGACCTGCCCGCGCCGGTGCATGCGGCGCTGCAGGCCGGCGCGCTGGAGACCCCCAAGCCCGGCGACGCGGCCTTCGGCTGCCACGCGGTCCACCTGATCGCCGCACCGCAGCAATCGCTGGAGGCCGCCGCGGCGGCGGCGCGCGCAGCCGGCGTGGCGGCGTACATCCTGTCCGACGAGATGGAGGGCGAGTCGCGCGAGGTGGGCCGCGTGCATGCGGCGCTGGCGCGCTCGGTGGCGCAGCGTGGCCAGCCGTTCGCGCGCCCCTGCGTCATCCTGTCGGGCGGCGAGACCACGGTGACCGTGCGCCCGCGCGCCGAGGGCGTGCCCCGGGGCCGGGGCGGCCGGGCGGGGGAGTTCTGCCTGGGCCTGGCCCAGGCGTTGCAGGGGCAGCCGGGCGTGTGGGCGCTGGCGGCCGACACCGACGGCATCGACGGCGTGGAGGACAACGCCGGCGCGATCGTCACGCCCGACACCCTGGCACGGGCCCGGGCCGCCGACCTGGCCGTGGCCCGCCACCTGGACCGCAACGACGCCTACGGGTTCTTCTCGGCGCTGGGCGATCTGGTGGTCACCGGGCCCACGCACACCAATGTGAATGATTTCAGAGTGCTATTGATTCAATAGCGAAATGCCCTAGTGGAATATGCGCTGCAGGCCTTTTTGGCTTAAATCGCAGAACACCGGCCCATCTCGGATGCGAACCACTGATCATCAGGAAATAGCGGCAGTGATTCACATGTGTAGCGAAGACCTCCTGCCGTTCATGAACTCTCTGTCTGCCAGCTTCTATCCTGTGGCTTCGCGCAGGCCGGAACCCCTATGGGGCAGTCCTGATGCCTGGTCGAAAGCCAGCGGCGATGGTTTTTTACGTCATACCTTCAACCACGAATCCTCGGTATCTCGCACCGGCATGCCGGTGTTTTGCGGCTGCATGGTATGACTTGCTGTAGTACCAAGCCTGGGCATCCTCAACGGTCGGAAATGAAAAGAGGACAACGCCTTCCGGAGGCGGCCCTTCGAATACATCAATCCGGCCGTAAGCGGAAAGCAGCTGGATGGGCACATTGGGCAAGGTGTCTGGCACCTTTTCAGCGTAGATGTCCAGCTCATGCTGATCGAGCGTTTCTTCTCTGATAAAAATGACGTAAGCAGTCATGATTTTCCTGTAGTGAGAGTTGCTTGCAATCGGCAGCCGTATCAGTGGATGACCACTACCTTGCCGAAAATGTTGCGTGTCATGAGTCGCTCGAACGCGAGCGTTGCTTCGTCAAAACCGAATCGGCTGTCGATGACGGGACGAATCTTGTGCTCGGCAATGAACCGGGCCAAGTCTTCAAGATCTTGCCGGCTGCCGAGCGCGATGCAGTGGTAGCGCGCATGGCTCATGAACATGGACATGAAATCCACCTGGCCTTCCAGGCCAGCCACCGCGCCCACGATGGAGACCTGCCCACCGACTGCAATGGCTTTGATCGATTGTTCAAAAGTGCCTGCGCCGCCCACTTCGACGATGCGGTTCGCTCCGTTTCCGCCGGTCAGTTCGCGCACTTGCTTGGACCAGTCAGCATGTTCCTTGTAGTTGATCGTCTCGTCCGCGCCCAATGTCTTTAGTTGCTGGGCCTTGGTGTCGCTGGACGTAGTGGCAATGACCTTGGCGCCCATCGCCTTCGCCAGTTGGAGGGCAAACAGCGACACGCCTCCCGTTCCCAGGGTGACCACGGTGTCACCCGCCCCGACATCCTTGACGGCAGACCATGCGGTCACGCCCGCACAAGGCAAGGTGGCGGCTTCGTCGAAATCGAGGCTGTCTGGAATGAGGATGAGAGCCTCAGCAGCCACGGCGCGATAGTCGGCAAGCCAACCGTCTACGTCGCCAGAGTACTGTGAATATTTGCCCGTGAAGGGGCCATCGATCCACTCTGGGAAGAACGAATTGGTGACCCGGTCGCCCGTCTTGAAACGGGTGACTCCCTGCCCGACCGCAACCACCTCGCCAGCGCCATCCGAAAGCGGAACGCGGCTTGGCGAAATAGGCATGTAGTAGTTGCCGCCCAAAATGATCAGGTCCCGATAGTTCAAGGAGGAAGCGCGCACGCGAACCAGCACTTCACCCGGTGCTGGCGTGGGGATTGAATTTGTCCGAATGGAAAGGCCTGAAATTCCGGTAGCTTTGTCTATGCCAAAAGCACGGGATTGTTTGGTTGAAATGGGCATCAGAAGTCCTTGTTGGTGGAGTTCCGTATCTTTCCTAAAAGCGAAGCGCTTGAGAATCTGCGTCCAACTGCTCATACTGTGTAGATGAACTACACAATAGGGCGGGGCGATTTGGACGGAGTGGTGGTATTCCTTGCCGTCGCTGAAGAACGCGGCTTTCGAGCAGCCGCCAGACGGCTGGGCATCACCCCCTCTGCGATCAGCCAAGCGATTCGAGCCTTTGAGGGACGGATCGGAGTCACGTTGCTGGCGCGGACGACACGGAGCGTGGGCCTGACGGAGGCTGGCGAACGGCTGCTCCTGCAAGTCAAACCCGCGGCGCAGCAGTTGCTACACGGAATCGAATCTGCTCGCAGTCTCGGTCATTCGGTCACGGGGCTATTGCGTATCAGTGTTCCGAAGCCCAGCGTTCAAATACTGACCGAGCGGTTTGCTGCGGGGTTTCTCGCTGCGCATCCCCAATTGCAACTGGAGTTCGTTGGCGACGACAGGATGGTGGACATCGTTCACGAGGGGTGCGACGCGGGAGTGCGCCCCCGTTCATTCGTGCACTCGGACATGGTGGCGGTACCACTTACCAGCGAAGAGCCTCAAGTGGTCGTTGGCTCACCTGCGTTGTTGGCGCGCTACGGAAGACCCTCTGCACCGGAACACATCCAGGACATTCCCTGCATCACGTTTCGCCAATCCGGCATCGCGCTTGATGAGTGGACATTCAAGTTCGGCGAACAGTTGCACAGCATTCACGTGCGTGGGCCCCTGATACTGGATGACGTGGCTGCCTGTGTCCTTGCAGCAGAGCAAGGTGTCGGCCTGTTCCGGCTTCCTCGGTCGATCGTCGCGCGCAACATTCACGCGGGCACGCTTGAGGTCATCCTCAGCGACTTCTCCCCAGACTTTCCCGGTTTAGCGCTTTACTATCCCAGCCGCAGTACCGTTCTTCCAAAGCTGCGCGCGTTTGTAGACTATGTTCTTGCGCATAGAACCTGATGAGGTGCGGTTCGGCAGAAGCCGAATCCCGGGCCGATTCAGTGTTGTTCCGCATTTGAAGGCCTGCATGCTTCCATGCAAACTTTGAAGGCGCGACCCCATGAAAAAAGCCGCGCCCCTCGCGGAGCGCGGCCTGACGGCGCGGCTCAGTAGCCCAGCGTCTCACCGTCCGGGTTGCGCGGGTCGGAGGCGCCGTACAGCAGCCCGTCGTGGAACTGGATGGTCTGCGTGCGGCCCATCGAAGGCTTCACGGCGATGTGGTGGCCGCGGGCCTGCAGTTGCGACAGGGTGTCGGTGCTGAGGCCCTTTTCCACGCGCAGCTCGTCGGGTGTCCACTGGTGGTGCACGCGCGGCACCGAGGCCGCCTCGGCCGGGTTCATGCCGAAGTCGACGGTGTTCACGATGGTCTGCAGCACCGTGGTGATGATGCGCGCGCCGCCGGGGCTGCCGGTCACGAGCATGGGCTTGCTGTCCTTGAGCACCATGGTGGGCGTCATCGACGACAGCGGGCGCTTGTTGGGCGCCACCGCGTTGGCGTCGCCGCCGACCAGGCCGTAGGTGTTGGCCACGCCGGGCTTGGCGGAGAAGTCGTCCATCTCGTTGTTCAGCAGGATGCCGGTGCCCTTGGCGACGATGCCGCTGCCGAAGTTGGTGTTGAGCGTGTAGGTCACCGCCACGGCGTTGCCCGCCTTGTCCACCACCGAATAGTGGGTGGTCTGGTCGCTTTCATACGGCTGGGGCTGGCCGGGCTTGATGTCCTTGGCCTGGCGCGCCGTGGTGGGGCTGATGCCCTTGGCCAGCGACTGCGCATAGGCCTTGGAGGTCAGGCCCTTGAGCGGGATCTTCACGAAGTCCGGATCGCCCAGGTATTCCGAGCGGTCGGCGTAGGCGAGCTTCATGCTCTCGGCCATGTAGTGGATCGTCTGCGCGCTGTTCTGCCCCCATTGCGACAGCGGCCACTGCTCCAGCATGTTCAGCATCTGCACCAGGTGCGCGCCGCCGGAGGACGGGGGCGGCATGGTCACGATCTGGTAGCCGCGGTAGGTGCCGCGCACCGGCTCGCGCTCCACCACCTTGTAGGCCGCCAGGTCCTGCAGCGTGAGGGCACCGGGGTGGGGCGCCATCTCGGCAGCGATGCGGCGCGCGATGGGGCCCTGGTAGAACGCCTTCGCACCCTGCTGGCTGATGAGCCGCAGCGACTGCGCCAGGTCCTTTTGCACCAGCCGGTCGCCGACCTTGAGCGGGCTGTCGCCGCGCCAGAAGATCTGGCGCGTCGCCGGCCACTTGCCCATGTTGGCCTTCTCCTGGTGCAGCGTCTTGGCCAGCGTGAGGCTGACGGGAAAGCCCTTGTCCGCCAGCGCGATGGCCGGGGCGATCACGCGCGACAGCGGCAGCGTGCCCCAGTTCTTGAGCGCATGCTCCATGCCCGCCACCGTGCCCGGCACGCCCACGGCGTAGGGCGTGTACAGGGACTTGCCGTCCACCACGTTGCCGCTGGCGTCGAGGTACATGTCGCGGGTGGCCTTTTGCGGCGCCACTTCGCGGAAGTCGAGCGCCACGTCCTTGCCGGTCTTGGCGTCGTGCACCATCATGAAACCGCCGCCACCCAGGTTGCCCGCATTGGGCAGCACCACGGCCAGCGCGAAACCGATGCCCACCGCGGCATCCACCGCATTGCCGCCGGCCTTGAGGATGTCCAGGCCCACGCGCGAGGCCAGTTCCTGTTCGGTGGAGACCATGCCGTTGCGCGCCACCACCGGGTGGAACACATCCATGTCGAAATCGTAGGAATTGCTGGCGGCGCGGGCCGCGGCCGTCTGCTGAACGGCCTGCGGCGCGGCGGCGGGCACTCCCTCGGCACTGCCGGGGCCGGCCGTGGGCACGTTGGTGCAGGCGGCCAGGCTGGCCAGGGCAAGGGCCAGGCTGCTGGCCAGCAGCGTGCGTTGGATGGGGTTCATGCTCTCTCCTCGTTATGAATCGGTGGACGCCCAGCGGCGGCGCCGTGGCGAGTGTAGAGAAGTTGCCTGCCGCTTCCCTGTGGCCGCGCCTGTTGGCGCACCTCCCATTTGCATTTGCGAACGTCTGCGTTGAAAAGTTGCACTTTGACAGGGAACTCTGGCTCTAGCATGTCAGCCGGTTTCCGCCAGGAAGAATGTTGGCCGTGGTCGCGGCCCTCCGGCGGGCCTTCCTTTCAACCACGGAGGTGCGACATGGCGATGAAATCCTTACTGAAGAAGCTCGTGCTGGGCGGCTGCCTGCTGGCGGCCAGCAGCCTGTCCTGGAGCTATGCGATCGATGCCGGCAAGGTGGTGGACGACAACGGCAATGCCGTGCAGCTGCGCGGCGTGAACTGGTTCGGCTTCGAGACCAACACCAACGTGGTCCACGGGCTGTGGGCGCGCAACTGGAAGGACATGATCACGCAGATGCAGGGCCAGGGCTTCAATGCCGTGCGCCTGCCGTTCTGCCCGCAGACGCTGCGCGGCACGCCGCCCAACAGCATCGACTACGGCCGCAACGCCGACCTGCAGGGCCTGAGCGCCCTGCAGGTGCTGGACAAGGTGGTGAACGAGCTGAGCAGCCGCGGCATGTACGTGCTGCTGGACCACCACACGCCCGACTGCCAGAGCATTTCCGAGCTCTGGTACACCGGCTCGTACAGCGAGCAGCAGTGGATCACCGACCTGACCTTCGTCGCGCAGCGCTACGCCAGCGTGCCCGGCGTCATCGGCCTGGACCTCAAGAACGAGCCGCACGGCGCCGCCACCTGGGGCACCGGCAATGCCGCCACCGACTGGAACCGCGCGGCCGAGCGCGCCTCGGCCGCCGTGCTGCAGGTGGCGCCCCGCTGGCTGATCGTGGTGGAAGGCGTGGCGGAGAACCCCAGCTGCTCCAGCAGCGGCGGCCACTGGTGGGGCGGCAGCCTGGAGCCGCTGGAGTGCACGCCGCTGAACATTCCGGCCGACCGCCTGCTGCTCGCGCCGCACGCCTACGGGCCGGACGTGTACGGCCAGCCGTATTTCGGCGCCTCCAATTTCCCCGACAACATGCCCGCCATCTGGGAGCAGCACTTCGGCCGCTTCGTGCAGGCCGGCCACGCCGTGCTGCTGGGCGAGTTCGGCGGCAAGTTCGGCCAGGGCGATGCCCGCGACGTGGCCTGGCAGAACAAGCTGGTGGACTACCTCATCGGCAAGGGCATCCGCAGCGGCTTCTACTGGTCGTGGAACCCCAACAGCGGCGACACGGGCGGCATCCTGAACGACGACTGGACGACGGTGCGCACCGACAAGGTCACGCTGCTCCAGCGCCTGTGGGGCGACGGCTCCAGCACCCCTCCCACGACGCCGCCGACCACACCGCCCACCACCCCTCCGACCACGCCCCCGACGACTCCGCCGACCACCCCTCCCACGGGCGGCGCCAGCTTCAGCACCCAGGTCATCGTGGACAGCGAATGGAACACCGGCTACTGCGAGCGCGTGCAGGTCACCAACACCGGCGGCGCGGCGGGCGACTGGGCCCTGAACCTGACCATCACCGGCACGGTGAACAACCTCTGGAACGCCGTGTGGTCGCAATCGGGCAGCACGCTCCACGCTTCGGGCGTGGACTGGAACAAGACGCTGGCCCCCGGAGCGAAGGCGGAATTCGGTTTCTGCGCGGCGCGTTGACGCGGCGGGCCTTCAACGGCTTCGATAATCCATAAAAATGCCGCCCGGAATATGGGGCGGCAGCATTTTGAAAATCGCCCTGCACCGCCCCGCCGATCGTTGGGATCGGCGGGGCGGTGTGCTTTGTCAATCCTTGGTGGGATTAATCGGCGTGAAAGCGCAGGCCCTGGTTGATCGCGCAACGGTAGGCCAGCGGTTCGGCGCGCTGCTGGTAGCCGGGCAGGTCGAAGACGAACATGGTGAAGTCGATGGTGCCGTCCGGGCGCACCTGGTAGCGCAGCAGCTGCTGGATCGGCAGGCCGTCGCGCGCGACGGTGAAATGGGCGTCGCTGAAGGACAGCGTGCCGTCTTCGACGATGCGGTAGGCCTCGATGCGCAGGCCGCCGCGCGTGCGGCTCGGGGTGGCGTTGGCGGAGTTGGGGGTGCACAGCGAGAGGTCGATGGCGACCGACACCGCGTCCCCGGCGGCCAGCGCCTGCTGGATGTCGGCCGGATTATCGAGCCGGCTTTTGGCGCTGGCCGGCAGGGCCATCAGGGAAAGCGAAGAAGCCAGTAAAACGGCGGCAAGGCGTTGCATTGGAAAAACCTCCATTCATGGTTTTGAATATATCGGCTTGAAAATTCAAGCGTGGCGATGATATCCAAGCCATGGCAGGAAAATCGCCGAGATTTGTATGCCGAAAAGCATTTTTGTAAATGTCCGAAAGATATTCGGACCCATTGCGTGGGGTAGGAGCCAGGCGCGCCGTGCGGGTCATGGCGGCCATGCATACTCGGCGGGTCGTCCGCTCGCCGCGCTGCCGGCGGGGGCGGTTTCCGATCCCTTCAATCCACCCCAAGGAGATGGCCCATGGGCCTCAGCACCCACGTTCTCGACACCATGCACGGATGCCCCGCGGCGGGCATGGCCGTGGCCCTGTATGCCACCCATGGCGAGGCCGCCACGCTGCTGCAGCGGCTGGTGCTCAACGCCGATGGCCGCACCGATGCGCCGCTGTTCGACAACGCCAGCCTGCGCGCGGGCACCTACCGCCTCACGTTCGACGTGGCGGGCTATTTCCGCAGCCGGGGGGTGCAACTGCCCGAGCCGAACTTCCTGAACCAGGTGAGCCTCGATTTCGGCGTGGCCCACGCGGACCAGCACTACCACGTGCCGCTGCTGGTCAGCCCGTGGAGCTACTCCACCTACCGCGGCTCCTGAGCGCGGGCCGCCGGGCGGGCCGGTGCGCAGGCCCCGCTCAGAGCTGGCCCTCGGTCAGCGTGTCGAGCTGGAAGCGCCCGGACTTGTGCCACAGCCAGGTGTCGGTGTAGGTGACCTTGCCCATCCGCGACGGCACGGGGTAGGGCGCGGCGGCGCGCACGGTGCGCTCGATCTCGGCGATCACCTCGGGCGCATGGCGCGGCGCGCGCATCCAGTTCAGCCGGGTCACGCGGCCGGCGCGGTCGATGTCCACCTGCAGCGTGCCGATGGCGTACAGCAAGGGCGGCAGCTTGCCCTTGTAGATGCGGTGGGCGTTCAGGCCGTACAGGTGGGTGGCGGCGTCCTGGCGGTAGGCGCGGGGCGTTTCGGCGGCCGAGGGGCGCGCGGAGCCTTGCTCGGCAGGCACCGGGCCCACCACCTCCTTCCCCAGCGGGCTGCTGGTGTCCGACGCGGCCTTGGCGGGCGGGGGTGCCGGTTCCGGTCCCGACGACCGGCAGGCCGCGAGGAGGGATGCCAGGGCGGCCATGGCGCTGGCCGCCAGCCACCGGCCGCGCGGCCGGCGAGGAAACCGTTCAGGAGAAGGGGTGGGCATGGGCAGGTGTCGCTGTGGCTATGCTGTGCGGTGCCCGTGCTGCCGTTGCGCGGGGCGTACCGGAGGACTCGGATGGTGATGGCGGCGTTGCATCGTTTGCTGGAGGGCTTGGCGCATGGCCCGGCCTGCATGGTGGAGGTGGAGTCTACCCAAGGCTCGGTGCCGCGCGAAAGCGGTGCGTGGATGGCCGTGCTGGCCGATGGCCTGGCCGGCACCATCGGCGGCGGGCGGCTGGAGTTCGATGCCATCGCGCAGGCGCGCCGCCGGCTGGCGGGCGAGGGGGGCCCCGCCGTGCTGCGGTTCGCGCTCGGGCCCAGCCTGGGGCAGTGCTGCGGTGGCGTGGTGTTCCTGCGGTTCACCGTGGTGGGCGCGGGCGAGCGTGCCGCGCTGGCGCAGCGGCTGGCACCCCGGCGCACGCCCGTGGCGCTGTTCGGCGCGGGCCATGTGGGGCATGCGCTGGTCCGCGTGCTGTCGGCCCTGCCGTTCGCCCTGACCTGGATCGACAGCCGCGACAGCGTGTTCCCCGCATTCCCTGTGGCCCCGGCCGAGGCGCCGCCAGGCGTGGCGTGCGAGCACTCCGATCCGGTGCACGCCGCCGTGCCGTCGCTCGCGCCGGGCTCGCGCGTGCTGGTCATGAGCTTCAGCCACGCCGAGGACCTGGACGTGGTGGCCGCCTGCCTGCTGCGCCAGCGCGAACGGGGCGACCTGCCCTTCATCGGGCTCATCGGCAGCCGCACGAAGTGGGCGACGTTCTCGCACCGGCTGGCCGCGCGCGGCTTCGCGCCCAACGAACTGGCCTGGGTCACCTGCCCCATCGGGCTGCCCGGCATCGCGGGCAAGGAGCCCGAGGTGATCGCCGTGTCGGTGGCGGCGCAGCTGCTGGCCCTGCCGGTGCCGCCGGACCCCGCGCAGCCCGGGTAAATCCGCACGCCGCCGTGCCGCGCCGGGCGTTCGGCAGGAACGATTCCTGCATACACTCGCGGCACAGGTCGCAGCGGTGCCCGGAGCCGACGCGTGTCGTCAGCCCCCAGGTGCGCGGCCTTTTCTTCTGCTCAGAGCGCCCGCAGTGGTGAGCAGGTTGACCGGGTGGTGCGCCGCGCGCCGCCCCCATGGCGCCTTCGTGCGCCGCCGAGGCTGAGACACATGGAAAGCTATCTCCTCGACTGGGCCAACCTGCTGCTGCGCTGGGTCCACGTCATCACCGCGATCGCCTGGGTGGGCTCGTCGTTCTACTTCGTCTTCCTGGACAGCAGCCTCACGCCGCCGGTCGACGACGACCTGAAAAAGCAGGGCGTGAGCGGCGAGCTCTGGGCCGTGCACGGCGGCGGCTTCTACCATCCGGTGAAGTTCGCCGTTTCGCCGCCGAAGCTGCCCGCGCACCTGCACTGGTTCTACTGGGAAAGCTACAGCACCTGGCTGAGCGGCTTCGCGCTGTTCACCGTGTCGTACCTGTGGAGCGCCGGCACCTACCTCATCGACAAATCGCGCATGGACTGGGCGCCGCCTGCGGCCATCGGCGCGGCGCTGGGCTTCCTGGTCGTCTTCTGGCTGCTGTACGACGCCGTGTGCCGCCTGTTCGGGCGGCGCAGGAACGGCGACGCCATCGTCGGCGCGCTCGTGTTCGGGCTGGTGTGCGTGGCCTCCTGGCTGGCCTGCCACTGGTTCGCCGGCCGGGCGGCCTTCCTGCTGGTGGGCGCGATGATCGCCACGGCCATGAGCGCCAACGTGTTCTTCTGGATCATTCCGGGGCAAAAGAAGATGGTGGCCGCCATCCAGGCCGGCCAGCCCGTGGACCCGGTCTACGGCCAGCGCGGCAAGCAGCGCAGCGTGCACAACACGTACTTCACGCTGCCGGTGCTGTTCGCCATGCTCTCCAACCACTACAGCTTCACCTGGAGCCACCCGCAGAACTGGCTGGTGCTGATCGTGATGATGTTCGCCGGCGCGGCCATCCGGCAGTTCTTCGTCATGCGCCACGGCCACAAGCTCGGGCGCAACGGCAACCCGCTGCCCTGCGCGCTGGTGGGCGTGGCGGCCATCGTCGGCGCCATCGTGTGGATGCGGCCCGTGCCACCGGCCACCACCCCGGTGGCTGCAGGAAATGCTACTGATTTGATAGCTAAGGGGGCAAGCAATCCGCCGGCATCGGGCACGATCGGCTACGAAAAGCTGCAGCCCGTGCTGGCGCAGCGCTGTTTCCTGTGCCACGGCGAGCAGGTGCAGATGAAGAACCTGCGGCTCGATTCGGCCCCGTCGGTCAAGCAGCACGCCCAGGCCATCTACCAGCAGGCCGTGGTGCAAAAGCTCATGCCGATGAACAACGCCACCGGCATGACGGACGAGGAGCGCGACGTGGTGCGGCGCTGGTTCGAAGGCGGCGCACCGGTGCCCTGACGCGGCCGGGGGCGCTCAGTCCGTCGCGACGCGGGCGGCGGCTTTGCGTGCGCCCAGCGGGGCGCCCGACCGGAGGGCGATGGCGCGGTCCGCGCCCATCCCGCCGATGCGGGCGGGGTCGCGATCGTGGCCGTCCGCCTCCGAGTCGTCCGCCGCGTCGCGCCAGGCCAGGCCGCTCGCGGCCAGCTTGGCATCGTGCTTGGCCAGGGCCGCAAGGTTGGCCACTTCTTCCGCATGCGCGATGGTGCCGGGCGTGATGCGCACCGCGCCGATCGACAGCGTGGTGCAGGTGAAAAAGCGCTTCACGCCGTGCCGGTCCTCGGCCCAGATGCCGCCGGCCTTGCGCGAGGCATCGTCGAACAGGGTCAGGGCCTCCTGCGCGAACTCGTCCACGATCCGCTGGCAGCGGTGCAGCCAGTCCGTGCTCTGGAACAGCAGCATGAAGTCGTCGCCGCCCACATGCCCCACGAAGTCGCGCTGCGCATCGCAGTGGGCCACGGCCAGGCGCGCCACGAGGCGGATCATCTGGTCGCCGCGCCAGTAGCCGTAGTAGTCGTTGAACGGCTTGAAGTGGTTCAGGTCGGCATAGCAGGCGACGAACTCGGTGCCGCTGTCCAGCAGCCGCTGCATGTGCAGGCTGATGGGGATGTTGCCCGGCAGGAAGGTGAGCGGGTTGGCGTGGCGCGCCGCCTCGATGCGCGCCTCGGTCACGCTGCGCACCAGCTGGTCGCCCGTGCCCAGCCCCACGTAGCGGCCGTTGTCGGTGACGATGAAGCCGTCGTTCAGGTAGCGCTGGTCCTGCGAGGTGAGGATGCCCACGAGCTGGTCCACGTCGCAGTCGAGCTCCACCACGCGCGGTGCGTGGTTGGCGAACGCCATGCAGGGCTTGCGCCCGTGCACCTCGCGAAAGTACAGCGTGGCGTAGTGGTTCATGAACTGCTGGCGGTTGATGAGCGCCACGGGCCGCGTGCCGTCCACCACCGCCATGGCGTGCAGGTCGGCATGGGCCTTGAACAGCCCGGCCACCGTGTCGTTGCGGGTCTCCGGCGTGGCCGTGGGCGCCTGCACCACGAGCAGGTTGCGCAGGATGCCCGGCCGCACGTTCTGGCCCAGGTGCGGCAGCACGGCCACGCGGCGGTCGCGCAGCGCATCGAGCGCGGGCAGCAGGATGGTGTCGCGCGGCAGCGGGGCCGGGCGGCCCAGCAGGTAGCCCTGGCCGTAGGGGATGTCGAGGTCGCGCAGGGCGCGCAGGTCTTCCTGCGTCTCGATGCCCTCGGCGATGAGCGTGGTGCCGAACACGTCGGCGATGCCCTTGATGGCCTGCAGCATCTGCAGGTTCTCGGGGTGCGCGCCCAGGTCGCGCACGAAGTATTTGTCGATCTTGACGAAGTCGGGCTTGGCCTCGGACCACAGCCGCAGGCTCGACCGGCCGTCGCCGAAGTCGTCCAGTGCCAGCCGGGCGCCGCTGGCGTGCACTTCCTTCAGCGCGTGGCGCAGCGGCTCCATGTCCGTCACGCGCTCGTGCTCGGTGATCTCCAGCACCACCATGCGGGCCGATACGCCCATCGCCTGCGCGGCCTCGGCCAGCGAGGCGCCACCGCACAGCGCCACGCCGCGCACCAGCGCATCGGCACTGATGTTCACGAACAGGCGGCCGGCCGCGCCCAGCACGCCCCACTGCTGCAGCGCGATGAACACGCACAGCAGCTCGAAGTCCTGCAGCAGGCCTTCGTCGCCCGCGCAGCGCAGCAGCGCATCGGGCGTGTGCAGGGGCGTGCCCTCCGGGCCGCGGATCAGCGCCTCGTGCGCGTAGATGCCGCCCTCGCGCAGATCGGCCAGGGGCTGGAAGACACAGTGCAGGCCGTCGCCGCGCATGAGCTGCGCCAGCGGCCCATGGCCGTTGCGCACCCCGGGCGACAACGCTGCCAGCAAGACATCGCGCCGGCCCCGGGGAGATGCATCGATCATGGTTACAACCTTACACAATTTCACCGCGGACCATAGCCGTTTGCCATGACAGCGAAATGACAGGTGCCATGCCGCCAGGGATCGCCCACGCCGCTCACGGGTCGCTGCGCAGGTCGGCGTAGTCCACCGCGTATTTGACGAGCGCCGCCTGGCCCTCGATGCGCAGCTTGCGGCGCAGGTGCAGGCGGTGGGTCTCGACCGTGCGCACCGAGGTGCCCATGCGCTGGGCGATGTCCTTGTTGGATCGGCCCTCGGCCAGCAGCTCCAGCACCGCGGCCTCGCGCGGGGTGAGCGCGCGGCCCGACGGCGCTGGCACGGGAGGCGGCTCGTACAGCAGGGCCTGCACGCCTTCGCTGAAGTAGCGCCCGCCGGCATGCACCGCCTCGATCGCCTCCACCAGCTGGCGCGCCGGCGCGTCCTTGAGCACGTAGCCCCGCACACCCAGCGCGGCCGCACGGCGCACGTACTCGCCATCGTGGTGCATGGACAGCACCAGCACGCGCACCTGCGGAAAGCGGTCGCGGAACACCGTGGCCAGGTGGATGCCGCTCGCATCCGGCATGCGGATGTCGGTGACCACGATGTCGGGCTGCAGGGCGGCGGCCAGGTCCACCGCCTCCTGCACGCCGCCCGCTTCGCCCGCGACGCGGATGTGGCCCGTGGCCTCCAGCCGCATGCGCACGCCGTCGCGCACCAGCGGGTGGTCGTCCACCAGCAGCACGCGGATGGGGGCGCCGCCGCTCATGCGGGCACCTGCGACGGTTCAAACCCGGGGTAGGGCGCGTCGTTGTCGCCCTGCAGCGGCAGCACGGCCAGCACGCGCGTGCCGCGGCGGCCGGAGGCCACGCCGAACGTGCCGCCCAGGCCCTCGATGCGCTCGCGCATGTTGCGCAGGCCGATGCCGCCCTGTCCGTCGGCCTGCACGCGCTGCACGTCGAAGCCGCGGCCATCGTCGATCACCGACAGGCTCACGCGCCGGCGGCCGAAGCGCAGCAGCAGTTCCACCTGCGTCGCGTGGGCGTGCATCTGGGCGTTGGTCAGCGCCTCCTGCGCCACGCGGAACAGCGCGGTGCCGTGGCTGGTGGGCAGCGGGTGCGCCGTGCCGCGCAGCACGAACCGCACGCCGAGCGCGGTGTGCTCCTGCACCTGCTGCGCCATGAGGGCCAGGGCCGGCGCCAGGCCCAGGTCGTCCAGCAACGCGGGCCGCAGGCCGTGCGAGACGCGGCGGATCTCCAGCAGCGCATGGTTGAGCCGGTCCAGGCCCTGGTCCAGCACGTGGTGCGGGCCGTGCGCCGCGCGCTCGGCCCACTGCACCTGGGCGGTTTCCAGCAGGAACTTGGAGGACACCAGCACCTGCACCACGCCGTCGTGCAGCTCGCGCGCCACGCGCACGCGCTCTTCCTCCTGTGAGCGCACCACCCGCTGCGCGAGCCGGCGCAGCTTGGCGCTGGCCACGCGGTGGTCGCTGAGGTTCAGCGCCAGCCCGGCCAGCCCGATCAGCACGATGCACAGCGCGGCGATGCCGTAGATGCGCCGGCGCGTGCCGTCGATGTTCTCCTGGGCGCGCAGGTCAATGCGGCGCAGCGTGTCGTGCACGTCGTCCAGGTACAGGCCGGTGCCGATCACCCATTCCCAGCCGGGCAGCGTCATCACGTAGGCGAGCTTGGGCACCGTCTGCTGAGATGAGGGCTTTTGCCACAGGTAGCGCACCAGCCCGCCGCCCTCGCGCGCCTTGGCGAGGATGAGGTTGGCCGGCGCCTCGCTCTGCGGGTTGGACGGGTCGCACAGGTCCACGCCGGCCAGTCCCATCTGCTGCGCGTCCAGCAGCACGTTGCCCTGGCGGTCGTAGACGAAGAAGTACCCGTCCTTGCCGAACTGCATGCGCGAGAGCAGGGCCAGCGCCTGCTGGTGGCGTGCCGCCGGGTCCGCCACATCGGCCGCGATGCGCGCCATCGCGCTCTGGGCCAGCTGCACGTAATGGTGCAGCTCGGTCTCCTTGCTGTGCAGGTAGGCCGACTCGACCAGTTCCCGCTCCTGGTGCGCCAGCTTCAGGGTCTGGTGGCGCACGGTGACGGCCACGGAACCCAGCGCCACCAGGATGGGAATGGTCGACAGCAGCAAAAGCTTGAGCCGCAATTGCATGAAGGGTTTCTTGGATAGGAAAGCGATGACTATCTGCCGCCGCACGCCAATGTCAAGCGGGTTGTTTCGAGGGATCATGGGGTATTCCGGGAATCCGTGAACATATGTAAAGACGGTCGGTGCGGTCGAATGGGGCGGAGAATCACCAAAACTCAAAATGCGTCGGGGCGGCCTGGGGAGTGATTATGGAAAGGCGGCTTCCATAATCACCCCCGTGGTGCCTGGGGCCACTGCGGATCGGGCGTCGGCACCGGCTTGGTGCGCACCTTGTGAGTGCTTGCTACCGCAGCATCCGCACCACAGCAAGGCCTTTGCAGCAGAAGCCATGCCAGCCACGGGCGAGGCGGTGGTTTGCGTACTCCTGCGTAGGCCGGTCTGCGTACTACTGCGTAAGGGAAAAAGGTGCTTCGTTTTAGCGGGTTGTGCTGCCTAAAATTCTTTCGCGAATCGGGATTTCCAGGACAGAAGAAGGCGCGCCGGAAGATTATGGGAAATGCGGTCGCATGGAAATGGATGGGGCCTGCCGGTTTATCTGTGCATGGGCCGAATCATTTTCATCGTCATATTCAAAGTCGTTGCAAAGGACATTCCATGAGTAATCGGATCCACCGCCACCGCGTGGCCTGGGCGGGCGCTGCCCTGGCGGCCTGCGTGCTGATGACGGGCTGCGCCGCGCCGTCCAAGCGCGAGGTGCTGTCCACCACGCAGATCTATCCGGCCATCGGGCCGTATTCGCAAATGGTGGCCCACGGAAACACGCTGTATTTTTCGGGCGTCCTGCCCCTCAATGCGGCGGGCAATGCGGTCAACGGCACCACTATCGAGGAGCAGACCCGCGCCGTGCTCGATTTCATGGGCGCCAAGCTGCGTTCGCAGGGCCTGTCGTACGAGGACGTGCTCTCCACCACGGTCTACATGAAGGACCTGAACGAATTCGCCGCCATGAACAAGGTGTACGGCGAGTACTTCCGCACCGCTGCGCCGGCCCGCGCCACGGTGGAGGTGGCGCGGCTGCCGCGCGACGTGAAGATCGAAATCTCGGCCATCGTCGGCCGCCGCTGAAGCGCTGTGGTCCTGCCTCCACGCCCCAAGGAGTTTTCCCATGAATGAAGCCACCCCCCTGATGGCCGCGCCCGGCGCCGCCGCTCCCCTGGACCTGTCCGCGGTGTCGCGCTGGAGCGCCAAGCGCCGCGACTTTCTGCGCGTGCTCGGCTATGGCGCCGGCGCCGCGACGCTCGGGCCCCTGGTGGCCGCCTGCGGCAGCAGCGGCGCGCAGACCCAGGCCGAAGCCCTGCGCGAGCAGCTCATGCGCGACGAGGCGTTCTGGACGGGCGTGCAGGGCATGTTCGTGCTCAAGCCCGAGAAGACCTACATGAACATCGGCACCGGCGGCTCCATGCCCAAGCTGGTGCTGGAAACGTTCGATGCCGAAAACCGCAAGAAGGCGGCCGATTCCGGCAGCGGCTACGGCAACCTGCTGGACCTGCGCAAGCAGGTGGCCCCGGGCTTCGGCGTGGATGCGGACGAGCTCGCGTTCTCGGCCAACACGTCCTCGGGCATGTGCCACGCCATCCTGGGGCTGGACTGGCAGCGCGGCGACGTGGTGGTCACCACCAACCACGAGCACGGCGGCGGCGACACGCCGCTCAAGATCGCCACCGACCGCTACGGCATCGAGGTCTCGCGCATCGCGCTGCCGGTGGGCAACAACCAGACGGCCGCCACCTACGTGAACCTGTTCGACGAGCGCATCCGCGCGCTCAAGGCCCAGGGCAAGCGCGTGCGCGCCATGATGTGGTCCTCGCCCACGTACAAGACCGGCACCATGCTGCCGATCGCCGAGCTGATGGCGGTGGTGAAGGCGCACGAGCTCATCAGCATCGTGGACGGCGCCCACCTGCCGGGCATGATGGCCTACAACTATGCGGAGCTGGGCATGGACTTCATGTCCGGCGCGGGGCACAAGTGGCAGTGCGGCCCGGGCTCGACCGGCATCCTGGTGGTGCGCAACAAGATGCGCGCCTCCAATCCGCTGCCGCTGCCCAGGTGGTTCCCGGTGCACACCAGCTCCTACGCCGCCAAGGACCGCACCACCAACGGCACCGAGACCTACGACATCGCCGCGACGATCACCAGCTGCGGCAGCCTGCACACGCCCATGTTCATGGCGCTGGCCCAGGCCTGCGCGCAGTGGGACGGCATCGGGCGCAAGAAGATCGAGACCTACGACCTCACGCTGTCGTCCTACCTCAAGGAAAAGATCGCCGAGCGCTGGGGCGTGGATGCGCTGTACTCGCCCAAGGACGATCCCAAGCTGCTCTCCGCGCTCACCTCGTTCAATCCGTTCCCGAACAAGGACGACGTGATGAACGCGCAGAAATCCACGGCCTTCGTGGCGCGCATGCTGAGCGAATACCCGCAGGGCTTCGTGATCCGCAACGCCGACTTTCCCGTCATCGGCGCGCCGGCCAACCACTACGGCGTGCGCATCTCCACCCACCTGTGGCACGACGCGCGCGACATCGACCTGCTGGTCGATGCCATGTGGGACCTGTCGCGCAAGGTCTGATCCGGCAGCGCTGCCGCATCCATAAAAAAAGCGCGGGAGGCGACTCCCGCGCTTTTTGTTTTGGGGCGCCCTGCGCGCCGTGCGGCGATCAGAAGCGGTGGCGGATGCCCACGCCGAAGCTGTTGCCCTTCGTCTGCGCCGTGATGCGGTCGTTCATGAGCATGGCGTACACGTCGGTGCGCTTGGACAGGAAGTGGTCGTAGCCCAGCGTGAAGGTCTTGCGGTCGATGTCGGTCTGCGTCATCTCGGTCTTGACCCACTCCACCAGCACCTTGCCGGCCGGGCCGACCGGCACCGAGGCGCCCAGCTGCACCGTCTTGGCCTTGTTGGTGGTGTTGTCGGCCTTGGCCTCGCCGTAGCTCACGAAGGGCTTGACCAGGCCGAAGTCGTAGGCGCCCAGCAGCATCCAGTCGGTCTTCTTCGTGCCCAGATAGGCATTGGGAACGGCGGGGTTGCTGATCTGGTCGCGCTCGTAGAAGCCCGTCAGCGTCACGGGGCCGCCGAAGTAGAAGAAGTTCGCGCCGAAGTTCTTCTTGCCGTTGTCGCCCGGCTGCTCGCCGAACTGGTACTGGATGTTGGCCGAGAAACCGCCGAATTTCGGCGTGCTGTAGACGATCTGGTTGCTCCAGCCCGTGTCGGACGGCGTGGTCGCACCCCAGCCGGTGCCGTTGAACAGCGGCACGTTCATGTGCAGGATCAGCGGCGAGAAGGTGAACGAATCGCCGAACGGATTGCCCACCACCGAGGGCAGGAAGTTGGGCGCCATCCAGCGGCCCAGCATCACCGAGCCGAAGTCGCCCGACAGGCTGACGTTGGCGTCGCGCGAGAAGAACGTGTCGTTGGCGAAGCGCCCTTGCGAGCCGTTGTCCACCTTGATGAACGAGGTCAGCTGGAAGTTGGCCTTCAGTCCGCCGCCGAGGTCTTCCGTGCCCTTGAAGCCGAACCACGAGGTCGTGAGGCCGCCACTGTCCACGACCGACTTGCGGCCCGCATCGCCGGCCATCTTGATGGACCCGGCGAACACGTCGGCCAGGCCGGTGAGCTGCACGGAGCTTTGGGCCTGCGCCCCGGCGGAACAAAGCAGCGCTGCACCCAGCGCGATCCAATTCTTTTTCATACGACTCCTGCGAAAGGGAAAAGGGAAAAGGGGAAGGGAAGGTGCCGATGGCTCGGCGGGGCACACGGGCCTTCAACGGGCCAGGAAAAACGTGTCGATTTGCAAAGGGCTCCAAGCAAGGACCGTGCCTTCACCATTCGGCCTGTGGGGGAATGCGGCGCCCGCGGCATCCGGGCGCGGCGGCTGCGGCCAGAGCGCACCGCATTTGACTTTGCTCAACACCGCGCGGCAGTGCTGCGGTCACAGTGGCGGCTCTATGTTTCCCTCTCCTTCCTCCCCTGCGCCGACCAAGACCGAGGCCCCTGCCGGCGAGGTGCTGCGCGAGCGCCACCAGCGTCCGGCCAGCGTGCTGTACCTGGACAGCGGCCGCGTGCTGCTCGGGGTGCGCGAGGATGGGCAGCTTCGGCACCAGTTGGGTGCGGTGGAGGGGCCGTGCTGGCTCGATGCCGCCCCCGCGCTGCTCGGCCAGGCGTGCATGGTGGACATGGTGGCGGACACGCGCGTGCTGCTGCGCCGCATGCCGCTGGAGGCCTTCCGGTCCGGCTTCGAATCGCTGCCGTCGCCCGCCCGCGCGCTGGTGTACGACATGGCGCGGGGCTACTGCCAGCAGACCGAACTGGCCGTGAGCCGGCTCGCGCAGGACGCCGAGGCGCGTTGCGCCCAATGGCTGCTGCGGCACGCCCAGCACGACGATGCGGGCACGCTGCGCGTGACGCTGCACCAGCGCAAGCGGCTCATCGCCGCGCAGTTGGGCATCGCGCCGGAAACCCTGTCGCGCGTGCTGCGCCACCTGCGCGACCACGGGCTCATTTCGGGCACGGGCAATGTGCTCAATCTGCCGCGGCCCGGCGCGCTGCAGGTGGTGGCCGGGGCCGGCTGAAGGGGGCTGCCGTCCCGCGCAAGGGCGTGGGTGGGGTGTCTGCAACACGCGGGTGATCGGGGCGGCGCGGCCATGGCGCGGCGGTGCGAAGGGGCTCAGGGTTTCCCCCGGACCGACCGAGGGTTCCACCCAACCCGCGCGTTCGGGGGGCTGCGTATATTCGTTCGCACCCCATTGCACATTCCGCCTGACAGCATGCCCTGCGCCTTTCGCCGCTCCTTTGCCAGAGGTGCTTCGTCCACGGAGCACCGATGACCCCGCCATCGCACGAGGCACTCGAGGCGGAGCAGGACGCGGCGGGCGACACGCCCGGCTGGCTGCTGCCCGGCCGCCTGGTGCAGCGCCTGATGCTGGTGGCCGTGCTGGCGGTGGTGTTCGCCGGGGCGATGGCCGCCTGGACCGTATCGCGCGCGGCCGGCGAGGAGGCCATGCGCCGCCTCGTGAGCCAGCAGACCGACGAGGTCGAAGTGGTCGCGCGGCTGCTGGCCAGCAAGATCGAGCAGAGCCAGAAGGTGCTCAGCACCGTGGCCGAGGGCATTCAGCCGGTCATGCTCGACTCGCCGTCGTCCCTCGGTTGGCTGCTGCAGCAGGGCCTGCCGGCGGTGCGCTTCTTCGATGCCATGCAGGTGGTACGGCAGGACGGCACCGTGGCCATCAATCTGCAATACGGCCGCCTGGACAGCGGCTCCAGCCTCGATCCGGCCGAACGCGACAGCCTGCGCCGCACCATGCTGGAGGGCAAGCCGCTGGTGTCGGGCCTGATCGGCGGGCGGCCGAGCGAGGCGCGCGTGATGTTCACGATCCCGCTGCACCGGGACGAGGGCACGGTGGTGGGCGCCGTCTCCGGCGTGCTGCGCCTGCAGTCGCAGGGGTTGCTGCCGCCCTCGATGTCGCTGCCGGCGCGCAAGGATTCCCGGCTCATCGTCTTCACGCGCGACGGCACCATCCTGTCGCACCCGGACCCCGCGCGGGTGATGGGCAGCGTGCGCGACGAGGCCGGCCTGTCGCAGGTGTTCGCGCGGTCGGGCGACAAGGATCAGCCGGTCATGGGGCGCGGCTTCACCGAGCGGCTGCCGGGCCATGTGGTCAGCCTGGCCGGCATGCCCATGACGCAGTGGACCGTGGCGCGCGTGAACGAT
This sequence comes from Acidovorax sp. SUPP950, assembly GCF_030158935.1. NCBI lineage: Bacteria > Pseudomonadati > Pseudomonadota > Betaproteobacteria > Burkholderiales > Comamonadaceae > Acidovorax > Acidovorax sp. SUPP950. The sequence continues at coordinate 667,951 of NZ_BQXE01000002.1, forward strand.
GCGCAGGCCCTGCTCGCGCCGCTGGAGGGCGCGCAGCGTCGGGCCGCCTGGCTGGCGGCCGCCCTGATCGGTGCGGCCGCATTGCTGGCTGTGGCCTGCATGGCCTGGCTGGCGCAGCCCCTGGCCCGGCTGTGCCGCCGCGCCACGCACCTGGGCGCCCGCGCGCCCGGCGCCCATGAAGACATGCCCTGGCCGCAGGGCGCCGGCGAGGTGGACGGGCTGGCGGCGGCCTGCCGCGGCCTGCTCGACGAGCGCGCCAGCACCCAGTCGCAGATGGGGCAGCTGCGGGGGCAGCTGCAGTCCATCCTGGACCACGCGCCCACCGGCATCATCATCACGCGCGGCGAGAACCTGCAGGTCGTGAGCCTGCAGGCCGGCCGCATGCTGGGCTACGAGCCAGCGCAGCTGCAGGGGCGGCTGGCCCGCGTGCTCTACGTGAGCGATGCCGAGTACGAGCACCTCAAGCGGCGCGTGCGGGCGGAGTTCTCGGCGCACGGCACCTTCGATGGCGACGTGTGCTTCCTGCGCCAGGACGGCAGCGCGGTATGGGCCCGCGTGCTGGGCCGCTCGGTGCGGGGCGCCTCAGGCGATGCGGGCACGGTCTGGATGCTGGAGGACCTCACCGCCGCGCGCGAGGCCCGCCGCCGCGAGAACTGGGCGGGCGGGCTCGACGCCCTCACGCAGTTGGCCAACCGCGACGCGTTCAGCCAGCGCCTGCATGCGCTGCTGGCCGACCGCGCGGCCCGCCCCGACACGGTGCAGGCGCACCCGGGCGGGGAGGCGGGCGAGGGCGTGGTGCTGTTCCTGGACCTGGACCATTTCACCGTGGTCAATGCCATTGCCGGGCACGAGGCGGGCGACGACGTGCTGCGCCACGTGGGCCGCCTCATCGAGACCCAGGTGCGGTCGGTGGGCTGGGCGGCGCGGCTGGGTGGCGACGAGTTCGCCGTGGTGCTGCCCGGCTGCCCGCTGGGGCGCGGGCTGGCCATCGCCGAGCAGCTGTGCGCTGCCGTGCGGGCGTGGGAGCCCTCATACCAGGGCCGCAGCTACACGCTGGGCGTGAGCATCGGCCTCGTGCCGCTGGACAGCGGCGTGTACGACGTGACCGCAGTGCTCCATGCGGCCGACATGGCGTGCTACGAGGCCAAGCGCGCGGGCCGCGACCGGGTCGAGGTGCGCTCGGTGCGGGGTGGGCGCGCGCAGGTGCGCGCGGTGTGAAGGCGGGATGTGCCGCAGCGGCCACCGCGCCCTGCCGCCGCCCCATCGCCGGATGCTTCGCCCTTGCCCCGTCGGTTTGCCGATAATCGCCCCGTGCCCCAACCCCATCGCCCGCTGCGCAACCCCCTTGCTGTCCACGGCGGGCTGGCGCGTTGGCAAGCCCGCGTGCGCTGGGTCATGGCGTGGTTCGTGCTGTCGCTGGGCGTGGCGGTGGCCTCGCCCATCGTGCACCCCCAGGTGGTCGAGTGGGTCTGCACCGGCGTCGGAACGGTGAAGGCCGTCGTGCATGCCGATGAGGGCGCGCAGCCCGCGGGCCTGGCGCACTGGGACTGCCCGCTGTGCCTGCTGGCCGCGCCCCCGGCGCAGCCGCCGGCGGTCGCCCTGCCGGTCGTGCTGGCGCTGTCGCGCGCGGTGCAATCCATTGCGGCCGCGCGCATCGCCGCGGCCACCGCGGCGCCGCTTCCGGCCCGCGGGCCGCCGCCGCTCTCCTGATCCGCCTTCCGATTTCGCAGCGCGGGCCGGCCACCACGGCAGGCCACGCGATGCGATGTTTTTCGCACCGATCAGCGGCGCCCGATGGGGCGCCACAGAGAGCCCTTTTTTATGCACCCAACCATTGCACGGCCCGTCGCGCTGGGGATGGCCCTGGCCTGGCTGCCCCTGGCCGCCACCGCCCAGACGCCCACCCCTGCAGACCCGGCGGCCGAACGCAGCCCGGCGCTGCCTGCCGTCACCGTCACGGCGCCGGCCACACCGGCGGCGCAGCGCAGTTCCCGCCTCGCCACCGGCACGGCGGGATCGTCGCTGGACACGCCGTTTTCCGTCACCACCGTGCCCGGTGAGCTGGTCCGCCAGCAAGGCGGCACCACCTTGCAGGACGCGCTGCGCAACGTGCCCGGCGCGCAGGCCGACTCGGGCTTCAACGGGTCGCACACGCAGTTCTTCATCCTGCGCGGCGCGGTGACCGACAGCGGTACCGGCTCCAACCGCGTGCTGCGCGACGGCGTGCGGCTGTCCAACTACCCCTACACCCCGGCGTTCGTGGAAAGCGTCGACGTGCTGCGGGGACCCGGCGCGGCCCTCGGCGTGCGCAGCGAACCGGGCGGCACCGTCAACCTCGTGACGCGCCAACCGCAGCTGGCGAACTTCGGCAGCGCCTCGCTCGGCGCGGGCGCGCACGGCGCGCTGGAGGCATCCATCGACCTGAACCGCGTGCTGTCGGCCGAGAACGAACTGGCCGCCCGCGTGACGGCCACGCGGTCCCAGGCCAGCCAATGGCGGCATGTGGAAGACCGCCTCGACGGCATCAAGCTGGGCCTGGCCCAAAGCGATGGCAACCGCTACCACCTGCGTGCCAACGTGGAGGCCACCAACCAGACCTACCAGCCGGACTATGGACTTCCCGCGCTGGGCGGGCGGCCGGTTGCCGTGCCACGGGACCGGCAGCTCGGCGAGCCGTTCGGCGACTCGACCACCGACAACCGCATCTACGACCTGCACGGCGATGTCGCCCTGTCGGCCCACACGCGCTGGTCGGCCGATTTCACGCACCTGCAGGCGCATTCGACCTCCATCAAGAACCTGCTGAACGGCTCGCCGCTGGCGGGCCAGCCCGCCGGCACCTATGCCCGGGTCTCGGCCTGGGAGCCGGGCACCGAGCGCCGCATCGACTCTTTCTCGACCGCGCTTTCCAGCACCCAGGGCACCGGCGCGGTGACGCACCAGTTGTACTTCGGGGCGGACTACTACAAGGAGGTGCTGAACCAGCCCGCGCTGTCGGTGCCGGCCTCGACCAGCCCGGCCATCAACGTGTTCAACCCGGTGTATGGCCGGGTGACCGCGCCCCCGGCCGGGGCGGTGCTGGCGCAGAGCCTGACGACGCAGGATCTCGAATCCGTGTCGGTGTCCGCCCAGGACCAGATCGACTTCGGCGCGTGGTCGGTGGTGGCGGGCCTGCGCTTCACGCGCCAGCGCTTCCTGTACGGCACGGCCGGCGTGCTGCCCGTGGAGGAGTCGCGCTGGAACCCGAAGCTGGCGGTGCTGCGCCGGCTGTCGGAGACCGATACGCTGTATGCCAACGTGTCCACCGGCACCTCGCCCAACCAGGTGGCTTCATCGTCGAACCAGTCCCTGCCCTCGCGCCGTTCGGCGCAGGTCGAAGCCGGCTGGAAATCGCTGTGGCGCGGCGGCGCGGTGGTCAGCGACCTGGCGGTGTACCGCCTCGATCAGAAGAACATGATCGCGTCTGACCTGAGCACGCCGCTGAACAACTTCGACTTCACCACGGCCGGCAGCGCGCGGTCGCAGGGCATCGAGGCGTCGCTGTCCGGCCAGGTGACGGACCGGGTGGCCGTGGCCGCCACCTATGCCTTCACCCATGCGAAGTACCTGCAGAACCCCGTGTACGGCGGCATGTCCGTGCCCAACGTGGCCCGGCATGCGGCCACGCTGTGGGCGCAGTACGCCTGGAATGCGCAGTGGAAGACGGGCGCGGGCCTGTACCTGCAAAGCCGGCGCTTCGCCGACGAGGCCAACACCACGATGCTGCCGGGCTACGCGCGCGTCGACCTGAGCCAGACCTGGACGACGACGCTGGCCCACGGCCAGAGCGTCGAGGTCCAGGCGACGGTGCGCAACCTGTTCGACCAGCACTACTTCGTGTCGAGCCACCTGCACGTGAGCCGCTGGATCACGCCGGGGCAGGGGCGCAACGCGTTCGTCTCGGCCACCTACCGCTTCTGAGCGTCCGCCGCCCGGTCCATCCCGCCCAGTGCCCGGAGCACGTTCTCGGCCGTGGCGGGCGCGGTCAGCGTGACCGGCTGCCGGGCCGCCTCAGCCGGGCGCGCTGCGGCAATCGCGTTGCGCAGGGCCTCGTACACGCTGATGGCCAGCATGAACGGCGGCTCGCCCACGGCCTTGCTGCCGCCCACGTTGTCCTCCCGGTTGGCCTCGTGCCACAGCGCCACGGTGAAGCGCTCGGGGATGTCGCCCGTGGCCGGGATCTTGTAGGTGCTGGGCGCGTGGGTGGTGAGCCGGCCCTGGTCGTTCCACACCAGCTGCTCGGTCGTGAGCCAGCCCATGCCCTGCACGAAGCCGCCCTCGATCTGACCGATGTCGATGGCCGGGTTGATGCTGCGGCCCACGTCGTGCAGGATGTCCACCGCCAGCACGCGGCTCTCGCCGGTGAGCGTGTCGATGGCCACCTCGGTGCAGGCCGCGCCGTAGGCGAAGTAGTAGAACGGCCGGCCGGTGAGCGTGGCCTTGTCGTAGTGGATCTTGGGCGTGCGGTAAAAGCCGTCGCTCCACAGCTGGATGCGGTTGGCATAGGCCTCCTTCACCACGTCGCCCCAGTTGCGCACGGCGTGGGGCGTGATGACCTGCCCGCCGGCGAATTGCACCTCGCCGGCGCCGCAGTGGTCCAGGCCGCACACGAAGGCGGCGAGGTTGTCGCGCACATGGCGCGCGGCGAACTGGGCAGCGCGGCCGTTCAGGTCGGTGCCGCTCGATGCGGCCGTGGCGCTGGCATTGGGCACCTTGCTGGTGTCGCTGGCGGTCACCAGCACGCGCGCCAGCGGCACGCCCAGTTCGTCGGCCACGATCTGCGCCACCTTGGTGTGCAGGCCCTGGCCCATCTCGGTGCCGCCGTGGTTCACCTGCACGCTGCCATCGGTGTACACATGCACCAGCGCGCCGGCCTGGTTGAACAGCGTGGCGGTGAAGCTGATGCCGAACTTCACCGGCGTGATCGCCAGCCCGCGCTTGAGTACCGGGCTCGCGGCATTCCAGGCCAAAATGGCCTCATGCCGGCGTTTATATTGGCTGGATTGCTCTAATTTTGGTAGCAAATCGTGGAGGATGTTGTCCTCCACCGGCATCTGGTAGTGGGTGACGTTGCGGTCGGTGGTGCCGTAGAGGTTGCGCATGCGCACCGCGAGCCCATCGCACCCCAGGGCCCGTGCGATGTCTCCCAGGATGGCCTCGATGGCGATCACGCCCTGCGGCCCGCCGAAGCCGCGAAAGGCCGTGTGGCTCTGCGTGTTCGTCTTGCAGCGGTACGAGGCGATCTCGACGTTTTCCAGGAAGTACGCGTTGTCGCTGTGGAACACGGCGCGGTCGGCCACGGGGCCCGACAGGTCGGCCGAGAAGCCGCAGTTGGCCGCCATGCGCAGCCGCAGGCCCGTGATGCGGCCCGTGCCGTCGAAGCCCACGTCGTACTCGTAGGCGAACGGGTGGCGCTTGCCCGTCACCATGAAATCCTCGTCCCGGTCCAGCCGCAGCTTGACCGGGCGGCCGAATTGGTTCGCCGCCACCGCCGCCCACACGGCCAGGTGGCCGGCCTGCGTCTCCTTGCCGCCGAAGCCCCCGCCCAGGCGCCGGCATTCCACGCGCACCGCGTGGTTCTCCAGCCCCAGGGCATGCGCCACCCAGTGCTGCACCTCGCCCGGGTGCTGGGTGCTGGAGTGGATCCACCACTGCCGCTGCCCCAGCGGCAGCGCGTAGGCGATCTGGCCCTCCAGGTAGAAATGCTCCTGCCCGCCGACCTCGAAGCGGCCCTGAAGGCGGTGCGCTGCGCGGCCCAGGCCCGCGTCGGCGTCGCCGCGGCGCACGAAGACGGGCGGCAGCACGTAGCTTTCGGCGGCCAGCGCCTCGTGCACGGTCAGCACCGCGGGCAGGGGGGTGATGTCCGGCACCACGGCGCGCGCGGCGCGGCGGGCCTGCATGACCGAATCGGCCACCACCAGGCCGATCACCTGGCCCACGTGCTGCACGGTGTCGATGGCGAACACGGGCTCGTCGTGCGCGAAGGCGGCCAGCAGCTTGTCGCCCGGCACGTCGGCGCTGAGCACCACGCCGTGCACGCCGGGCAGGGCCAGCGCCGCGCGGGTGTCCACCCCGTTCAGGCGCCCGTGCGCCACGGGCGAGAGGATGGGCGCGGCATACAGCGTGCCCTTCACCTCGGGCAGATCGTCGATGTAATGGGCGCTGCCCGCCACCTGGGCGCGCGCGCTTTCGTGGGGGTGCGAGCGGCCCATGGCGCGGGCCGGCGCGGGCGCGCCCTCGGGTGGGCGGGCCTGGGGCGTTTGGGGGCCGGCGGCACCGGCCGCGTTGGCGGCGATGGCCACGGGGTCGTCTTCGGCGTCGCGGCTCAAAGGGGCGTCGTCGTGCCGTTTCATGCGAGGGCCTCCGGGCGCAGTTGCTCCAGCAAGACGGGAATGGGCAGGGGAACGGGCAGGGGAACGGCCTGCGGCCCCTGGCGCTCCAGCCAGAAACGCCGCAGCAGCCCCGCGAGGACGGCACGGCGGTACTCGCCGCTCGCCCGCATGTCGGAGATGGGCTGGAACTCGGCCTGCAGGGCGGCCGCGGCGCGCTCCACCGTCTCCACGGTCCAGGGCTGGCCGGCAAGTGCGGCTTCGGTCTGCCGGGCCCGCGCGGGCGTGGCGGCGACCCCGCCCGCGCCGATGCGGGCGCGCCGCACCCGGCCGTCGGCGATGTCGAGGTTCAGCACCAGGCACACGGCGGAGATGTCGTCGTCCAAGCGCTTGGACACCTTGTAGGCCGCCAGCGATTCGCCCGGCGCGGGCAGCGGCACCTCGATGCGCACGAGCAGCTCGTCCGGCGCCATCACGTTCTGGCGGTAGCCGGTGTACAGGTCTTCCAGCGCCAATGTGCGTTCGCCGCGCAGGCTGGCCAGCACCACGCTGGCGCCCAGCGCGATCAGCAGGGGCATGGAGTCGCCGATCGGCGAGCCGTTGGCCACGTTGCCGCCCAGCGTGCCGGAGTTGCGCACGGGCAGCCCGGCGAAGCGCGCGGCGAAGCGGTGCAGCATGGGCCAGTGGGCCTGCAGCGCATCGAACGCGTCGGCCAGCGGCACGGCCGCGCCGATGGACAGCCGACCGCCCTGCGTGCCGATGCGGCGCAGCTCCTGCGCCCGCGTGACGTCGAGCATCTGCGCGAACTGGCGGTGCTGCTTGGTGATCCACAGGCCCACGTCGGTGGCGCCGGCCACCACCTGGGCGGTGGGGTGCGCGGCGCGCGCGGCCAGCAGTTCGGCCAGCGTGGCCGGGGCCAGGTAGGCGCCGTTGGCGGCCGGCTCCGGCCGGGACAGCGATGCCAGCTGCGGCAGCAGTTGCGCTTCGTCCACCTGCATGCGGGGCAGGGCGGCCATCCGCTCGGCCGCGTCCAGGATGGGGCGGTAGCCGGTGCAGCGGCACAGGTTGCCCGACAGGTCGTGCACGGCCTGCTCGCGCGTGACCGCGCGGCCCTGGCACACGTGGTTCTGGTACATGCCGAACAGGCTCATCACGAAGCCCGGCGTGCAGAAGCCGCACTGCGAGCCGTGGCACTGCACCATGGCTTCCTGGGCGGGGTGCAGGCCCGGCGCGCTGGAGGGGGCGCCGCTGGAGGGCGGGGTGGCGGGCGGCGCGGGCTGGAGCAGCGGGTCCTGGTCCAGGTCCTCCACCGTCCACAGCGCCATACCGTCGATGGAGTGGGCCAGGCGGATGCAGCTGTTCACGGCCCGGTAGCGCACGTGGCCGTCCACGGCCTCGCCCAGCACCACGGTGCAGGCGCCGCAGTCGCCCTCGCCGCAGCCTTCCTTGGTGCCGGTGTGGCCCAGGTCTTCGCGCAGCACCTCCAGCAGGGTGCGGTCGGGGGGGACATGGGCCAGCGTCACGGGCTGGCCCCGGCGGATGAATCGCAGCGGGCGGGTGGTGGTCATGCGTTGTGCAGGGCAGGGTTCGGTCGTTGGGGCCAGTGTGCGCGCCATGTCGGTACAGGGTAGGGGGCCCGGGGGTGGCGGCGCATATGGGCGAGCGTATAACGGCCATGCGCCGGGCGCCATGCCCGCACACCGGCCGTTGCTTTGGCACCCTTTACTGCCTTCGCCTGGCACGGATGCTGCGTCCCTTCATGGCGCCACGCCAAGGTGGCAGGCCGCAGACCCCAAGGACACCGGATGGACATCGATTTCTCGCAACTCGGCGCCTACGAGCGCTACAAGCTGATGGCCAGCCTGATCGTGCCGCGCCCGATCGCGCTCATCACCACCCTCGGGGAGGACGGCACGGTGAACGCCGCGCCGTTCAGCATGTTCAACATGCTGGGCGAGGACCCGCCGGTGCTGATGGTGAGCATCAACCGGCTGCAGGGTGGCCGCCTCAAGGACACGGCCGCCAACATCCTGCGCACCGGCGAGTTCGTGGTGCACATCGCCGACGAGGCCATGGCCGAGCGCATGCATGCCTGCGGCGACGCGCTGCCTCCGCACGAGAGCGAGCTGGTGCATGCCGGCCTCACCCCTGTGCCCTCGCGCAGCGTGGCCCCGCCGCGCATCGCCGAGGCCCCGGTGGCGTTCGAATGCGTGCTGCACGAAACCATGGAAACGGCCAGCCGCTACGTCTTCATCGGCCGCGTGCAGTGGCTGGGCGCGCGCGAGGGCTTGGTGGACACCGAGCGCTGGCGCGTGCGGCTGCAGGACTACCACCCTGTGGGGCGGTTCGGCGCGAGCTTCTATGTGACGACCGGCGACCGCTTCTCGCTCGACCTGGCGCCGCAGCCGGGCGCCGCACGTTCGACGGCCATCGACGAGATCTGACCACCCGCGCCGCCGCCTCGGTAGTTGCCTGGCTCGCGGTCTCGCGGCCTCGGCGCTACAGTGCGATGTCCCCTTGCCTTCTTCACTGCGCCCTTGCTCCGCCACCGGCAGGCCCGGCGTGCCATACGCGATGGCGTATGGCTGGAATGCCCCGACCCTTATGAGAGACCAAGCCCTTTTCGACAAGATAGACCTCCATCTCATAAGGGTCTTGCACACCGTGTTGACTGAACGCAGCGTATCGCGGGCCGCCGTGCGGCTGGGCATGCACCAGCCGGCCGTGTCGGCGGCGCTGCGCCGCCTGCGCGACCTGGCGGGCGATCCGCTGCTGGTGCGCTCGGGCGCGGCCATGCTGCCCACCGATGCCGCGCTGCGCATGGTGGAGCCGGCGGGCGCCATCCTGCGGTCGGCCGAGGCGCTGTTCTCCGATGCGCGCGGGTTCGACGCGCGCACCGCCACGCGCACCTTCCGCATCGCCGCGAGCGACTACCTGGACCCGCTCTTCCTGCCGCGCCTGGTGGCCCGCCTCAAGGCCGAGGCCCCACTGTGCCCGGTCGAGGTGCTGCCGCTGTCGGCCGACGCGCACTACCACGCGCACCTGGCGCAGGGCGAGGTGGACGTGGTCATCGGCAACTGGCCCCAGCCGCCCGACGACCTGCACATGGGGCGGCTTTTCGGCGACGAGGTGGTCTGCCTCGTGAGCCCCGCACACCCGGCGGTGCGCCGCGGCTGGGACACGGACGAGTGGCTGGCCGCCGAGCACATCGCCCCCACGCCCACGCACCCCGGCGCGCGCGGCGTGATCGATGCGCACCTCGACTCCCTGGGCCTGCAGCGCCGCGTGACCGCGCGCTGCGCCCATTTCAGCCTGATCCCGGAGATGGTCGCCGCCAGCTTGCTGGTGCTCACCACGGGGCGGCAGTTCTGCGAACGCTTCACCGACCGCCTGCCGCTCACCGTGCTGCCGTGCCCGGTGCCCTTCCCGCGCCTGATGTACTACCAGCTGTGGCATGCCCGCACCCACCATTCGGCCGCCGCCATGTGGCTGCGCGACAGCGTGCGCACCGTGGCAGCATCGCTACGAAAAGCATAGCGGCCAACGCATGAAGGACGTGCGCAGCATTCCGGTTTCGTGCCCAACCCCCTTTGAAAATCAAGAGACAATCGCCCGCATGAATTCCTCCCACACCTCCCCCGCCGCCGCGGCGCCGGTGCCGCGCCTGCAGCTGGCGGGCATCACGAAGCGCTATCCGGCCGTGGTGGCCAACAGCGGCGTGTCCCTCACGGTGCAGCCCGGCGAGATCCACGCCGTGCTGGGCGAGAACGGCGCAGGCAAGTCCACGCTGATGAAGATCATCTACGGCGCGGTCAAGCCCGACGAGGGCACCCTGCACTTCAACGGCCAGCCGGTGGCGGTGCGCAATCCGCAGGAGGCGAGAGCGCTGGGCATCGCCATGGTGTTCCAGCATTTCAGCCTGTTCGACACCCTCACCGTGGCCGAGAACGTGTGGCTGGGCCTGGACAAGCGGCTGCAGCTGGCCGAGGTCACGCGCCGCATCGCTGCCACCGCGGCCGAGTACGGGCTGGACATCGACCCGCTGCGCCCCGTGCACACCCTGAGCGTGGGCGAGATGCAGCGTGTGGAGATCATCCGGGCGCTGCTCACCCAGCCGCAGCTGCTGATCCTGGACGAGCCCACGTCGGTGCTCACGCCCCAGGCGGTCGAAAAGCTCTTCGTGGTGCTGCGCCAGCTCGCCAGCCAGGGCTGCAGCATCCTCTACATCAGCCACAAGCTGCACGAGATCCGCGCGCTGTGCACCGCCTGCACGGTGCTGCGCGGCGGCAAGGTGACGGGCGTGTGCAACCCGGCCGAAGAGTCGAACGCCTCGCTGTCGCGCCTGATGATCGGTGCTGAGCCACCGGCGCTCACCCACCGCCCCGCGCACCTGGGCGAGACGGTGCTGCGCGTGCAGGGCCTGTCGCTGCCGCGCATGGACCCGTTCGGCGTCGATCTGATCGACCTCGGCTTCGAGGTGCGGGCGGGCGAGGTGCTGGGCATCGCCGGCGTCTCCGGCAACGGCCAGAAGGAATTGCTCTATGCCCTGTCGGGCGAGGACACGCGCGCCCAGCCCGCGATGGTGCAGGTGGCCGGCCAGGCCGCCGGGCGCATGAACCCGCGCCGCCGCCGCGCGCTGGGCCTGCATTTCGTGCCCGAGGAGCGGCTGGGCCGCGGGGCCGTGCCCACCATGGGCCTGGCGCACAACCTGCTGCTCACGCGCAGCAACTGCGTGGGGCCGGGCGGCTGGATCCGCACCGGCGCGCTGCAGGCGCATGCCCGCGCCATCATCGAGCGCTTCCACGTGAAGGCGGGCGGGCCCCATGCGGCCGCGCGGTCGCTGTCGGGCGGCAACCTGCAGAAGTTCATCGTGGGCCGCGAGATCGATGCCAACCCGCGCCTGCTCATCGTCTCGCAGCCGACCTGGGGCGTGGACGTGGGCGCGGCCGCGCAGATCCGCGGCGAGATCCTGGCGCTGCGCGATGCCGGCTGCGCCGTGCTGGTGCTCAGCGAGGAGCTGGACGAGCTGTTCGAAATCTGCGACCGCCTGCACGTGGTGGCCAAGGGGCGCCTGTCGCCCTCGGTGCCGCGCGCCGAGGCCACGGTGGAGCGCATCGGCGAATGGATGAGCGGGCTCTGGCATGCCGACGTGCAGTCGCACCTCGCACGGGCCGAAGCGGCGCGCGCGCAAACGGAGGCGGCCCATGCTCAAGCTTGAAGCCCGACCCCAGGCCTCGCGCTGGTGGACCTACGGCTCGCCGGTGCTGGCGCTGGCCGTCACCGTGCTCATCGGGCTGGCGCTGTTCGCGGCGCTGGGCAAGGACCCGGTGCGCGGGCTGCAGGTGTTCTTCTGGGAGCCCGTCAAGAACCAGTACGCCATCGGCGAGCTGATGGTCAAGGCCACGCCGCTGCTGCTGATCGCGCTGGGCCTGGCCGTGTGCTTTCGCTCCAACGTGTGGAACATCGGCGCCGAGGGGCAGTTCGTGATCGGCGCCGTCGCGGCCGGCGGCATCGCGCTGCTGGCCGACCAGACCACGGGCCCGTGGATCGTGCCCGCCATCCTGCTGGCCGGCGTGCTGGGCGGCATGGCCTGGGCCGGCATCACGGCGCTGCTGCGCGACCGGTTCAACGCCAACGAGATCCTCGTGAGCCTGATGCTGGTCTACGTGGCCACGCTGGTGCTGGGCTACCTGGTCTACGGGCCGTGGAAGGACCCCATGGGCTACAACTTCCCGCAGACCAAGACCTTCGAGCGCGTGACGCAGATCCCGCGGCTCATGCAGGGCTCGCGCGTGTCCATCGGCCTGCTGCTGGCGCTGGCGGGCGCCGCGGCGCTGTGGGTGTTCCTGTTCCGCACGCGGGCGGGCTTTGCGCAGCAGGTGGGCGGCCTGGCCCCGGCGGCGGCACGCTACGCGGGCTTTTCCTCGCGCCGAGCGCTGTGGACGGCGCTGCTCATCTCGGGCGGCGCGGCGGGCCTGGCGGGCGCGCTGGAGGTGGCGGGGCCCATCGGCCAGCTCACTCCCTACGTGCCGGCGGGCTACGGCTTCGCGGCCATCATCGTGGCGTTCGTGGGGCGGCTGCACCCGGTGGGCATGGTGTTCTCGGCGGTGCTGATGAGCATGTTCTACATCGGCGGCGAGCTGGCGCAGTCGCGCCTGGGCCTGCCCAAGTCGCTCACGGGCGTGTTCCAGGGCCTGCTGCTGTTCACGCTGCTGGCGTGCGACACGCTCATCGCCTACCGCGTGCGGTGGGTCGGGTCCCAGGGGAGGGCCGCTTAAATGGAATCGTACGCACTGCTTCTAGGCGCCACGCTGAGCGCGGGCACCGTGCTGGCCATCGCCGCCCTGGGCCTGCTCATCAACGAGAAGGCCGGCATCGTCAACCTGGGGGCCGAGGGGATGATGCTCTGCGCGGCCATCGCCGGCTTCGCCACCGTGGTGCACACGGGCAACACCTGGCTGGGCTTCGCGGCCGGCATGGCGGCGGGGGCGTTCCTGGCGGCCATCTTCGGCGTGCTGGTGATCTGGCTCAACACCAACCAGTACGCCACGGGCCTGGCGCTGAGCCTGTTCGGGGTGGGCTTTTCCGCCTTCGCGGGCATCCGCTACGTGCAGGCCAAGCTGCCGGAGCTGCCCAAGTACGCCGTGCCCGGGCTGGGCGACCTGCCCATCGTCGGGCCCGCGCTGTTCCGCCAGCACCCCCTCGTGTACCTCACCATGGCGCTGGTGGCGGGGCTGGTGTGGTTCCTGTACCGCTCGCGCGCCGGTCTGGTGCTGCGCTCGGTGGGCGAGTCGCCCGAGTCGGCCCATGCGCTGGGCTACCCGGTGCGGCGCATCCGCCTGGCGGCGGTGGTGGCCGGGGGGGCGCTTTGCGGGCTGTCGGGCGCGTACATCTCCACGGTCTATACGCCGCTGTGGGTGGAGGGCATGGTGGCCGGCCGCGGCTGGATCGCGCTGGCCCTCACCACCTTCGCCACCTGGCGGCCGGCACGGGTGTTGCTTGGTGCCTACCTGTTCGGCGGCGTGACCATGCTGCAGTTCCACCTGCAGGCCACGGGCGTGCAGGTGGCCAGCCAGCTGCTGAGCATGCTGCCCTACGTGGCCACCATCGTGGTGCTGGCGCTGATCTCGCGCAACCCGGCCTGGATCCGTGTGAACATGCCGGCCTCGCTTGGCAAGCCGTTCCATCCCGGGTCGTGACCCACACGGCCCGCGCGGTGCTGCACGGGCCCCCGATAATTTATTTTTTCGTAGCCTTTCCCCTCACTTTTTTCCTCGAAGGAACCGACATGACCGATCTGCACAAACGCTCGCTGCTCAAGGTGGCCGCGCTTTCCGCCGTGGCCGCCGCCGCCCTGGCCGGCTGCGGCAAGAAAGACGAGCCCGCGCCAGCGCCGGCCGCCGCTCCGGCGCCCGTTGCGTCCGCGCCCGCCGCGAAGGCCGAGCCTTTGAAGATCGCGTTCGCCTACGTGGGCCCGGTGGGCGACGGCGGCTGGTCCTTCGCGCACGACAACGGCCGCAAGGCGATCGAGAAGGAGTTCGGCGACAAGGTGCAGACCAGCTTCGTGGAGAGCGTGCCCGAGTCGGCCGACGCCGAGCGCGTGCTGCGCGACATGGCCTCGCAGGGCAACAAGCTGATCTTCGGCACCACGTTCGGGTACATGGAGTCGATCCAGAAGATCGCCCCCGACTTCAAGGACGTGAAGTTCGAGCACGCCACCGGCTACAAGACGGCCGAGAACGTGCGCACCTATGACAGCCGCACCTACGAGGGCGCCTACATGGCCGGCGTGATCGCCGGCGCCATGACGCAGACCAACACGCTGGGCGTCGTGGGCTCGGTGCCGATCCCCGAGGTGATCCGCAACATCAACAGCTTCACGCTGGGCGCGCAGTCGGTCAATCCCAAGATCAAGACCAAGGTGGTGTGGGTGAACGAATGGTTCAGCCCCCCGAAGGAAACCGAGGCCGCCACGTCGCTCATCAACGGTGGCGCCGACGTGCTGTTCCAGAACACCGACTCGCCCGCCGTGCTCAAGACCGCGCAGGAAAAAGGCAAGCGCGCCTTTGGCTGGGATTCCGACATGACCGCCTACGGTCCGAAGGCCCACCTGGCCTCGGCCGTGATCAACTGGGGCCCTTACTACATTAAGGCCACCAAGGATGCGCTGGGCGGCACCTGGACGACCGGCCAGAGCTGGTGGGGCGTGAAGGAAGGCGCGATCGATCTCGTCTCCATCGCCGAGGACGTGCCCGCCGACACCAAGGCCAAGGTCGAGCAGGTGAAGGCCGGCCTCAAGGATGGCAGCTTCTCGATCTGGAAGGGCCCGATCGCCGACAACACCGGCAAGGAAGTGCTGGCGAAGGACGCGGTGGCCGACGACAAGTTCCTGGGCGGCGTGAACTTCTACGTGAAGGGCGTCGAAGGCACCGTGCCCGGCGGCGACAAGAAGTAAGCGATCCCGCAGCGAATCCAGGCCGGCGCGCGTGCCGGCCTGGCGCGGCCTGCCTGGCCCGGGGCAGGCGCCGATGGCGGCGGGCCGCGGACAAGGCATCATTGCCCTACCGCCGCCCCGATCGGGCGCGCGGCATCCCTTTTTGGAGTCCGCTGATGTTCAAGGTCCCCCCCATTCCCGCCCAGCGCCTGCCCGCGCTGCTGCGCAGCATGCCCAAGGCCGAGCTGCACATCCACATCGAAGGCTCGCTCGAACCCGAGCTGATCTTCGCCCTGGCGCAGCGCAACGGCGTGGCACTGCCGTACGCGAGCGTGCAGGCCCTGCGCGATGCCTACGCGTTCACCGACCTGCAGAGCTTTCTTGACATCTACTACGCCGGCGCCAGCGTGCTGCTGCACGAGCAGGACTTCTACGACATGGCCTGGGCGTACCTGCAGCGCGCCGCGGCCGACAACGTGGTGCATGCCGAAATCTTCTTCGATCCTCAGACGCACACGGCGCGTGGCGTGCCGATGGAGACCGTGATCCACGGCCTGCACCGGGCCTGCACCGATGCGCGCCAGGCGCTGGGCATTTCGTCCGCGCTGATCCTGTGCTTTCTGCGCCACCTGAGCGAGGAAGATGCCCTGGCCACGCTGGAGGCGGCACTGCCGCTGCGCGCGCATTTCATCGGCGTGGGGCTGGACAGCAGCGAAGTCGGGCACCCGCCGGAGAAGTTCGCGCGCGTGTTCGCGCGCTGCGCCGAACTGGGTCTGCGGCGCGTGGCGCATGCAGGCGAGGAGGGGCCGCCGGCGTACATCTGGAGCGCGCTCGACGTGCTGAAGGCCGAGCGCATCGACCACGGCGTGCAGGCCGTGCACGACCCGGCGCTGATGCAGCGGCTGGCGCAGGAGCGCATCGCGCTCACGGTGTGCCCGCTGTCCAACCAGAAGCTGTGCGTGTTCCCCGACCTGGCCGACCACAACCTGCGCCAATTGCTCGATGCCGGGCTGGCGGCCACGGTGAACTCGGACGACCCGGCGTACTTCGGCGGCTACATCAACGACAACTTCACGCAGCTGTTCGCGGCCGATCCGCAGCTCACGGCGCGCCACGCCTACCAGCTGGCCTTCAACAGCTTCGAGGCGAGCTTCGTGCCCGAGGCCGACAAGCACGACTGGGAGCACCGGCTGAAGGTGTGCTTTCAGCAAAGCGTCGAGCAGGACTATTGACGCCCCTGTCGCCGGCAGGGGATGCGTACAGCACTGTACGCACTGCGCTTATCCTTGGGGCCCGTTCGCCGCATCCAAAAGGCGGCTCATCCCAAGGAGACAAGGCCATGAGAGAGAGATTTTGGCGCGGCAGCTTGCCGCTTTCCGTGTTGGCGCTGTCGGCGCTGGCTGCCTGCGGCGGGGGCGGCGGCGAAGGCGGCGACAACGGCCGCTACAGCGCGGAGATCCGGCGCACGGCCATGGGCGTGCCGCATATCAAGGCCTCCAACTGGGGCAATGCGGGCTTCGGATACGGCTATGCGCAGGCGCAGGACAACCTGTGCACCATGGCCGATTCGTTCGTGACCTACCGCGGCGAGCGCTCGCGCTACTTCGGGGGCGATGCGCTGCTGGTGTACGAAAGCACCATCGACCGTCCGCGCAATCTCGACTCCGATTTCTTCCACCGCCACGTGATCTCCAGCGACGTGGTGGACGCCATGGTGGCGGCCCAGCCCGACAACCTGCGCAAGATGGTGGCCGGCTTTGCCGCCGGCTACAACCGCTACCTGCGCGAGGCCCAGTCCGGCAGCACCGCCCATGCGGCCTGCCGCACGGCGGCATGGGTGCAGCCCGTCACCGCGCGGGACATCTGGCGGCGGATGTATGCGGCCAATCTGGCCGGGGGCTACAGCAACTTCGTGGCGCCGCTGGCGAATGCCACGCTGCCCAGTGCGGCCGCCAGCACGACGGCCGGGACCGCCATGCCCGCGTCGCCATCCCCCCAGAAGGTGGCGCAGCTCGATCCCGCACGCACGCAGCCGCCCCGGCTGCAGGTGGGCGGAACCGCGGGCATCGGCAGCAACATGTACGGCTTCGGCACCGCCGCCACCGGCGAGTCGAGTGGCCTGCTCTTCGGCAACCCGCACTGGTACTGGAAGGGACCGGATCGGTTCTACCAGGCCCACCTGACCATTCCCGGCGAGCTGAACGTGAGCGGCGCGTCGTTCCTGGGCGTGCCGGTGGTGCTGATCGGCTTCAACGACAACGTGGCCTGGAGCCACACCGTCTCCACCGCGCGGCGTTTCGGCGTCTTCCAGCTGCAGCTGGCCGATGGCGACCGCACGACCTACGTGCGCGATGGCAAGGCGGTGAAGATGGCCGCCACCCCCATCACCGTGCAGGTGCGCGGCGCCTCCGGCGCGCTCACCGATGTCACGCGCACCCTCTACAAGACCGAGTACGGGCCGGTGGTGAACCTGGGCGGCCTCAACCCGGCACTGGCCTGGAGCCAGACCACGGCCTTCGCCATGCGCGACGTCAACGGCGAGAACTTCCGCACCTTCCGCAACTGGATGCGCTGGAATCAGGCGGCCTCGCTGGACGAGTTCATCGCCATCCAGAAGCAGGAATCGGCCATTCCCTGGGTCAACACCGTGGCCGTGGGGCGCGGCAACCCGCGCGCCTGGTATGCCGACATCGGCGCCGTGCCCAACGTGTCGACCGAGCAGGTGGCCACCTGCACCACCGGCTTCGGCAAGGCGATGGCGGCGGCCCTGCCCAACGTGCCGTTCTTCGACGGCTCGCGCAGCGCCTGCGACTGGCAGACCGACAGCGACTCGGCGCAAAAGGGCACCGTGGGCGCTTCGCGCATGCCCAGCCTGTTGCGCGACGACTATGTGGGCAACATGAACGACAGCTACTGGCTGGCCAACGCCAGAGCGCCGCTCACGGGCTTTCCCGCGATCTTCGGCCCGGCCGGAACGCAGGCGCAGAGCCTGCGCACGCGCATGGGCCACACCATGGCGCTGGAGCGCCTGGCCGGCACCGACGCCTATGCCGGCCAGCAGGCCACCAGCGCCATCGTGCGGCAGATGGTGCTCGACAGCCGGGTGTTCAGCGCCGAGCGCTTCAAGGAGCAGGCCCTCTCCCTGGTCTGCGTGGCGCCTCAGATCACGGTCGCGGTCGAGGGCCGGACGGTGGACGTGGCCGCTGCCTGCGCCACGCTGCGCGCCTGGAACAACACCGGCAACGCCACGGCGCGGGGCTCGCATGTGTGGGACGAGTTCTGGAACCGCGTGAAGGTGCCGGCTGCGCAGCTCTATGCCGTGCCGTTCAGCGCCGCCGACCCGCTGAACACGCCGCGCGAGCTGCGCGCCAGCGCCGCCGATGCGCTGCGGCAGGCCTTCGGCGCCGCCGTGCTGAGCGTGCAGCGCAGTGGCTTCGCGCTGGATGCGCCGCGCGGCGACGTGCTGTTCGCCACGCGCGGCGACAGCAAGATCGCGCTGTACGGCGGCTGCGGCGATCCGGGCTACTTCACCATCAACTGCTCGGAAAACCCGATCGAGCAGGGCGGCTACAGCATGGACGGGCAGCCGCACGGCAACAGCTACATGCAGGTGGTGGGTTTTCCGGCCGGCGGGGTGGAGGCGCACACGTTCCTCACCTATTCCCTGTCGGACGATCCGGCCTCCAGCCGCAACGGCGACTACACCCGGGCCTACGGGGCCAAGCAGTGGCTGCGCCTGCCGTTCTCGGAATCGGAGATCACGTCAAGCGCGGGCTACAGCACCGTCACCGTGAGGGAATGATCGGCCGAGCGCCCCGGGGGGTGACGCAACCCGGTGGCGCGCCCCGGTCGATTGGCGCAAAATGGGGCGGCAGCGCTTGATCCGCCTGCCCGTTCAGCTATCAATATGGAAGCATCCTGTCGTGTCCAGTCCTCGCATTCCCCTGCTTGTTCTCAACCACCTGTCCCCGCAGAGCCAGGCCCAGATCGCGGCCCTTTACGACCTGCACTACGCCCCCACGGCGGCGGACCGCACCGCGGCCATCGTCACCCAGGGCGGGCGGTTCCGGGCGGTGCTCACCATCGGCTCGCTGGGCCTGAGCGCCCAGGAGATCGAGGCCATGCCGGCGCTGGAGCTCGTCTGCGTGCTGGGTGCCGGCTATGAGAACGTGGACCTGGCCGCTGCCCGCGCCCGCGGCATCGTGGTGGCCTCGGGCGCCGGAACCAACGACGACTGCGTGGCCGACCACGCCTTCGGCCTGCTGATCGGCGCGGTGCGCGGCCTGCGACCGCTCGACCGCCTGTGCCGCGAAGGCGTGTGGCGCGACGCCATCGGCCTGCCGCCCAACGTGTCGGGCAAGCGCCTGGGCATCTTCGGCCTGGGCACCATTGGCCAGAAGATCGCGCGCCGCGCCTCGGGCTTCGACATGGCCGTGGGTTACCACAACCGCAAGCCGCGCGACGGCGTGGCCTACGAGTACTTCGGCAGCCTGCTGGAACTGGCGAAATGGTGCGACGTGCTGGTGTGCGCCACGCCGGGCGGCGCGGCCACGCGCCATGCCGTCAATGCCGAGGTGCTGCAGGCGCTGGGCCCGCTGGGCTACCTGGTGAACATCGCCCGGGGCAGCGTGGTGGACACCGAGGCGCTGGCCTCGGCCCTGCGCGTGGGCGGCATCGCCGGCGCGGGGCTCGATGTCTACGAAAGCGAGCCGCACCCGCCCGAGGCGCTGATCGGGCTGGACAACGTGCTGCTCACGCCGCACGTGGCAGGCTGGTCGCCCGAGGCCGTGCAGGCCAGCGTGAACCAGTTCCTGGCCAACGCCGGCGGGCACTTCGCGGGCACCGGGGTCGTGGCGCCGGTGTGAGCCGCGGGGGCGGCCCTTCGGGGCCCGCCACCGCTTGGTTTCAAAGGTCGGTGCGCAGCTTCCAGATCTCGGGAAACAGCACCACGTCCAGCATCTTGCGCAGGTAGCTCACGCCGCCCGTGCCGCCGGTGCCGCGCTTGAAGCCGATCACGCGCTCCACCGTGGTCACGTGGCGAAAGCGCCAGAGCCGGAAGGCGTCTTCCAGGTCGGTCAGTTCTTCGCCCAGCTGGTACAGGTCCCAATGCTGCCGCGGGTTGCGGTACACCACCAGCCAGGCCTGCTCCACGGCATCGCTTTCCTCATAGGGCTGGGTCCAGTCGCGGGCCGTGTGGCTGTCCGGCACCGGAATGCCGCGGCGCGCCAGCAGGCGCAGGGCCTCGTCGTAGAGCGAGGGCGCCTCGTAGGCGGCCTGCACCTGGGCCAGCAGGTCGGCCCGGTGCTCGTGCGGGCGGAGCATGGCGCGGTTCTTGTTGCCCAGCGCGAATTCGATGCTGCGGTACTGGTAGCTCTGGAACCCGCTGGAGCTGCCCAGGTAGGGCCGCATGGCGCTGTACTCGGGCGGCGTCATGGTGGCCAGCACGTCCCAGGCGTGCACCAGCTGCTCCATGATCTTGGAGACGCGCGCCAGCATCTTGAAGGCCGGCTGCAGCTCGTCCTGCGCCACCAGCGCGATGGCCGCGCGCAGCTCGTGCAGCATGAGCTTCATCCACAGCTCGCTGGTCTGGTGCTGCACGATGAACAGCATTTCATCGTGCGCCGGCGAGCGGGGGTTCTGCGCGGTGAGGATGGCATCGAGCGACAAATAGTCGCCGTAGCTCATGCTCTGGCTGAAGTCGAGCTGGGCCCGCTCTTCGTGCACGATGGATTCGGGCTTGCCGGTGGTCGCTTCGCTGCCGGCGGGCGCGGGGGATTGGGAATGGGGGCACATGGCTCAGGTCACCGCGTTGATCTGGTTGAACTCGGCGCGCTGCCACTCGGCGCCGTCGAGCACCTGGCGAAGATGCTCGACCGCATTCCACACGTCTTCGAAGCCGATGTACAGCGGCGTGAAGCCGAAGCGCAGGATGTCCTTGTGCGGGCCCTGGCCGCCGTCGCCCTTGCGGAAGTCGCCGATCACCCCGCGCGCGATGAGCGCCTGCACGATCGCATAAGCCCCGCTGCCCTGGCCGTGGAGGCCCTGGCCTTCGTCCCGTGTGAGGCACACCTGCGAGCCGCGCCGGGCGTGTTCGCGCGGGGTCGCCAGGCCCAGGCCGTGGTCGCCGCAACGCGCTTGCACCAGCTGGATGAACAGGTCTGTCAGCGCCAACGATTTGGCGCGCAGCGCGGCCATGCCGCCCAGCGGCTGCGCGGCATCGAACACGTCCAGGCCGCATTGCAGGGCCGACAGGCTGATGATGGGCTGCGTGCCGCACAGGTAGCGCGTGATGCCGGGCGCGGGCTGGTAGCCGGGCGTGAACTGGAACGGCGCCGCATGGCCCCACCAGCCGGATAGGGGCTGCCAGAAACGGTCGGCATGGCGCGGGTGCACCCACACGAAGGCCGGGGCACCGGGGCCGCCGTTCAGGTACTTGTAGCCGCAGCCGATGGAAAAGTCGGCATCGGCGCCCTGCAGGTCGACCGGCACCGCGCCAGCGCTGTGCGCCAGGTCCCATACCGTGAGGATGCCGGCCGCATGCGCCGCCGCCGTCAGGGCCGCCATGTCGTGCATGGCGCCGGTGCGGTAGTTCACGTGGGTGAGCATCAGCACCGCCACCTCGCCAGTGAGCGAGGCGGTGATCTCCTCGGGCTCCACCAGCACCAGTTCCAGGCCGCGCTCCTTGCACAGCCCCTCGGCGATGTAGAGGTCGGTGGGGAAGTTGCTGCGCTCGCTCACCACGCGCCG
Source organism: Acidovorax sp. SUPP950 (assembly GCF_030158935.1). Taxonomy (NCBI): domain Bacteria; kingdom Pseudomonadati; phylum Pseudomonadota; class Betaproteobacteria; order Burkholderiales; family Comamonadaceae; genus Acidovorax; species Acidovorax sp. SUPP950. Next base: position 689,500 of record NZ_BQXE01000002.1, read on the forward strand.
GCGGCCCGGGCTCTCTTCACGGGCGATGTTGAGTGCCGCGCTCAGCACCTTGTAGAGGTTGATGGACGTGCTGTCGGTGCACACCACCTCATCGGCACCGGCACCGATGAACGGCGCGAGCTGGTTGCCCAGGCGCTGGGGCAGGTCGAACCAGTTGGCCGTGTTCCACGAACGGATCAGGTCCGTGCCCCACTCGCGCGTCACCACGTCGGCCACACGGGCCGCCGTGGCTTGGGGCAGCACGCCGAGCGAATTGCCGTCCAGGTAGATGACGCCCGGGGGAAGGTCGAAGTGCGCGCGCAGCGGGGCCAGGGGGTCCTGCGCATCGAGTGCGCGGCAGTCTTGCAAGGTCGTCATGAGAAGCTCGGTTTAATCAAAAATGATAGCAATCAGGGCAATGAAATCAACGGCATGGGCGCAATATGGCCCTGACCGGCGAGGCGTCGGCCGTGGTCAGCTTCAAGGGCAGGGCGATGAGTTCGTAGTCGCCCTCCGGCACCTCGTCGAGCACCAGGTTCTCCAGCACCCGCAGGCTGCGGCGGCGGATCACCTGGTGGCTGTCCAGCGTCTTGCTGTCAGCCGGGTCGATGCTGGCGGTGTCGATGCCCACCAGCACCACGCCCAGATCCGCCAGCCGCTCGATGGTGCCGGGCGCGTAAGCGGCCAGGGCCCCGTCCCAGCGATCGACCGGCATGCGCTCGTAGGTGCGCACCAGCACCCGCGGCGGAAGGTCCTGCATGGCGTGGGCCAGGTGCGCCCATTCGATGAGCGGCCCCGCGCCGATGGCATGGATCACGCGGCAGGGGCCGATGAAGGCGTCCAGCGGCACCTCGCCGATGGAAGCACCGTCCGGGTCGTAGTGCAGCGGGGCATCGGCATGCGAGCCGACATGGGGCGACAGCGTGAGGGCGCTCACGTTCACCGGGCAGCCGGGCCCGATGGTGGCGCACCACTGCTGCGTGTAGACCGTGTCGCCGGGGAAGACCGGCGTGGCGGCATGCACCGGCGCCGAAATGTCCCACAGCCGGGGTGAATTCGTGTTCATGGCGCGCATGCTATGCGCATCGGGGGTGTTTTCCAAAGGGGTTATCCTCTGCACTGGTAAAAATTGAATAATCCATTCTTTTAAATCCGAAAACAGAACAAATCATGCAGGCCGCCTCCCTCGATCGCACCGACAAGCAATTGCTCGAAGCCCTGCAGGGCAATGCCCGGCTCACCTCGGGCGAACTGGCGCAGATGGCGCACCTGTCCCAGTCGCCTTGCTGGCGCCGGGTGAAGCGGTTGGAGGACGACGGCGTCATCAGCGGCTACCACGCGGGCCTCAACCGGCGTGCGCTGGGTTTCGGGGTGATGGCGTTCGTGATGGTGGGCATCGACCACCAGACCGAGATCTCGTCCCAGGCCTTCGAAGAGGCGGTGTGCGCGATCCCCGAGGTGGTCATGTTCCACGGCATCTCGGGCCCGGAGGACTTCATGCTCGTCGTGGTCGCGAAAGACCTGGACGCCTATTCCGAGCTGCTGCAGCGCCGCCTGCACCGCCTGCCGGGCGTGCGGCACATGCACTCGTATTTTTCGCTGCAGGAGTTCAAGGGCCAGGTCGGCGGCCTGCCTGTGCCCGCGTAGCACCAGCGGCCTGCGCCGCGGCTGGTGCGATCCATCCCCAATCAGTGGATCGCGCTGTCCGGCAGCGCCGCCAAGCCATGGCGCTGGCGTGCACGGCGGCAGGCATCGCTGCCCGCCTCGAACTCGCGGCAGGGCGAGGGCCGCCATTCGTAGATGCCGCAGGCGGCGCGCACGCCGACGGTGCCGGTGAGGGCGGCGCAGCGCGGCGACGCGTGGTCGGTGCCACGCATGCGGCGCAACTGGTCGGTCACCTCCACCACCAGGCCCTGCGGCACGCTGCCACCCGTCTCCTGCGATTCATGCACCGAGAAATCGACACGGAAACTGGCGCAGCACGCGCCGCAGCTCAGGCAGGGATGGGTCATGGCAGGGGGGCATATCGGCGCAAAACCGGCATTGTGCGGGCTCGGGCGCATGGGCTGGCCCGGCAGCGCATCGCATCCGGGGCTGATGCGCCTCAAGCCGGCCGAAAGGATGCGGCCTAAAATGAGAACTAAACTCATTCATAACAATCCGATGAAGATGACTGAAGAATCTTCGGGCCCTGCGCTGGCCCCAGGCACCGCCTTGCCCGCCGCCACGGGCCTGGACCGCCTCCCGCGGCAGGTGCACGCCCATGTGACGGCGCTGCAGCCGGCCCGCAACGAACAGGAACGCGCGGTGATCCAGCGCCTCATGGAAATCGGCTTTCTGCCCGGCGAGCCCGTGCGCGTGGTGGCCAGCGGCTTCCCCGGCGGCGATCCCCTGGCCGTGCGCGTGGGACAGGCCACCTTCGCACTGCGCCGCCACGAGGCCGCGCTGGTGCTTGTGCAGGCCGGAGCGCCCGCATGAGCGGGGCCGCCACGTCGCCCCTGCGCATCGCGCTGCTGGGCAATCCCAACTGCGGCAAGACCGCCCTGTTCAACCTGCTCACCGGCGCCCGCCAGAAGGTGGCCAACTACGCCGGCGTGACCGTCGAGCGCAAGGAAGGCCTGCTGCACACCGCCAGCGGCCGCCGCGTGCGCGTGCTGGACCTGCCCGGTGCCTACAGCCTGAACGCCCACAGCGCCGACGAAGCCGTCACGCGCGACATCGTCACCGGCGAGCGGCCCGGCGAGGCCGTGCCCGACCTGCTGGTCTGCGTGACCGATGCCACCCACCTGCGCCTGAACCTGCGCCTGGTGCTGGAGGCCCGCGCGCTGGGGCTGCCGATGGTGCTGGTGCTCAACATGAGCGACATGGCGGCGCGCCAGCGCATCGAGATCGACCGCGAAGCGCTCTCACGCGAACTCGGCATGCCGGTGCTGTCCACCGTGGGCGTGCGCAGCGACGGCGCGCAGGAATTGCTGCAGTGGCTCGACACCCAGGCGCCGCAGGCGCTGGCGGGCACGGCGTCCGTGCACCGGGCGGTGGGCGTGGACCTGCGCGCCCAGGTGCTGCAGCTGCACCAGGAGGTGCGCCGCATCATGGCCGCCGCCGTGCGCGAGCCCGCGGTCAGCCTGCGCAACGACGACCGCATCGATGCCGTGGTGCTCCACCCGGTGTGGGGCCTGCTGCTGCTGGCCGTCACGCTGTTCCTCATGTTCCAGGCCGTGTTCAGCTGGGCCGCGATGCCCATGGACGCCATCAAAGCCGGCGTGGACGGGCTGTCGGCCTGGATCAATGCGCACATGGCCGACGGCGTGCTGCGCAGCCTGCTCACCGACGGCATCCTGGCGGGTGCGGGCGGGGTGCTGGTGTTCCTGCCGCAGATCCTGATCCTGTTCTTCTTCATCCTGGCACTGGAAGACTCCGGCTACCTGCCGCGCGCGGCCTTCCTGCTCGACCGCGTCATGGGCACGGTGGGGCTGTCGGGGCGGTCGTTCATTCCGTTGCTGTCGAGTTTTGCCTGCGCTGTGCCCGGCGTGATGGCCACGCGTTCGATCACCCACTGGCGCGACCGGCTGGTCACGATCATGATCGCGCCCCTCATGACCTGCTCCGCGCGCCTGCCGGTGTATGCCCTGCTCATCGGTGCGTTCATCCCCGAGCAGACCGTGGGCGGCGTGTTCAACCTGCAGGGGCTGGTGCTGTTCGCGCTGTACTTCGGCGGCATCGTGAGCGCCATGGCCGTGGCGGCGGTCGCCCGCCTCGCGCGCCGTGGCGCCGGCCACGCGCCGCTGCTGATGGAACTGCCCGCCTACCGCTGGCCCAGTGTGCGCAGCCTGGCACAGGGCCTGTACGAGCGCGCGCTGATCTTCATCCGCCGCGTGGGCGGCATCATCCTGGCCGTCACCATCCTGCTGTGGTTCCTGTCCACCTATCCCGCGCCGCCCGAGGGCGCCACCGGCGCGGCCATCCAGTACAGCTTCGCTGGCCGCATCGGCAGCGTGCTGGAGGTGCTGGTGGCGCCGATCGGCTTCAACTGGCAGATCGCCATCGCCCTGGTGCCCGGCATGGCCGCGCGCGAAGTGGCGGTGGGGGCGCTGGGCACCGTGTATGCCCTCTCGGCCACGGGCGAGGAAGTGGCCACCCAACTGGGCCCGCTGATCGCCCAGAGCTGGTCGCTGGCCACGGCGCTGTCGCTGCTGGCGTGGTTCGTCTTCGCGCCGCAGTGCATCTCGACCATCGCCGCCGTGCGCCGCGAGACCAACAGCTGGCGCTATCCGCTGCTGATGACCGGCTACCTGTTCGCGCTGGCGTACGCCGCCAGCTTCATCACGTATCGCCTGGCCCTGGCGCTGGGAGGAGGCTGAGCCCATGGCCCAGGAAATCATCGTCGGCGTGATCGTCGCCCTCGCCGTGGCCTACATGGTGTGGAAGTGGATGCCCGCCCGCTGGCGCGCCCGCCTGGACCGCGTGCACCCGGCGTTGGCGCAGTCGAGCAGTTGCGGGGGCTGCAGCAGCTGCGATTCGGGCGGCTGCGGAACGGGCGGCGGTGCGGTGGGCCAGGAGCAGGTCGTGCAGATGCCGGGCAGCCGTTCTTCGGTGCCGAAGTAGGGCGGCATCGGCGGAACGCCCCCATGTTTCATGGCTGGCGCAGAGGGTTTTCCGGCTCCTTTCCCATCAGCGCCTTGTCGCGTCGGCAGGTCTTCAGGGGCAACGCACGCCACGAGACGATTCGGGTCACTTCCTGCGTATCGGCGCGCGTGCTGCTTTCGAGGCACGCGCAACCGTATCCTGCGCTGCCCGATCCGGTTGCCACCCACCTGTTTTGGGGAAACACGGGCCAGTCACCTTCGGCTTGGTGGCCGCCCTGCATTCCCACCGTCCATTCCCCCGCTTTGTCCACTAGCGTTGCATTTCCGGGTGTCGGCTGATCGAACCAGCCACAGCGGGTGGTCGTGGCCTGTGACGCTGCGGTTGCAACGTGGCAGGCAATCGCCAATGCAGGCATCGAAATGAAGGCTGCGATTTTGGCGTGATGCAAGCGTTGCGGCAGGCAAATGGTCATGGCGTGATGGTGATGGCAGCCCCGGTCCGATGCGCTTTTCTGACAAGCCATTCGAAGGAATGCTTTGGTGCGTTAAACCTCCAGACCGGCTCAGGGCCGGGCCGGCTTGCGGGCATCGAATGGAAAGCTGCTTTCCAGGATGTCGGTGCAGGCTTCGCACCGCATAAAGTAGGTCGCTCCCCGGGCCGTGATCGCGCCCCACCCCGTCCAGTTGTCGATGGAGACTTTGGCGATTCGGCCATCCTGGAATATCACCCTGGCCTGTGCGTTGCAATCGCCGGTCTGCAGTTCCTGGCTGTATGGATACTCGCTGCGGAACCGGGCATTCGCCAAAAAGAAACGCACCCTTTTCTCGTCGATCGCTAGGTGCCCGCAGTCGGCCTCCGCGCCGAAACCCTTGGCAGTGCGGTCCTGCACCACGACTGACTTGATCGGGCCGAGGCGGTATTTCTTGGGCTGGAGCGTCTTGTCGAAATCGCTCGTGGGGGCGGCGAAAGAAGCGATGCATGCGCATGCAAAAAGGGCCGAAGCCAGGAAGTGCTTGATGGTCATTACCGTATGGCCCTGGATGTTTCGGCTCTCATTCGGCGGTTCTCCTGTCGGGTTCGGTGGCGCCAGACGCTGTTCGAAAATCATTCGCCGAACAGCACACCCCGCCCCAGCGCCGCAACGGCCTGCTGGAGATTGGCACGTGCCTGCGCTTCGCGTTGCGCCCTGAACCAGGGGGTCGCGTAGACGTGTGGCCGATCCATGAACGACCGCAGCACCGCGGTGCGCCCCGCCACGTAGCGCGGCCAGCATACGAACCGGTATTCGCGCCGCACGTTGCGCTCGAATTCGCCATACACCTCGGGCGGGGCGCCCAGCACGGCGAGATCGATGTCCACCACCCAGCACGCGTCGCCCTCCAGTGGCGCATCGGGGTTGTGGCGCGTGTCCATGATGTGGCGCTCCACCGTCTGCACCAGGCCCTCGGGCAACCGCTGGGACAGCAGGAACCGACGCGCCCATTGCGCGCTGCGTTCTTCGTTGTGCCCGCTCCAGGGCCAGTAGATCGCGTCGTGGAACCACAGGGCCAGTTCGACCGCGTGCGGCTGCTGCAGCGCCGTCGGCTGGGCAGCCTGCACGGCCTCCAGGTGCAGGAGGCAGGCGTGCAGGTGGCGGGTGTCGTGGTAGGCGCGGGGCCAGCGGCTCCAGTGGCGCAGCAGGCGCCGGCCCTCGGCGGCCCATGCGGGGCCGGCACGCTCCAGCGCGGTGCCCAGGGCCTGCCAGCGCACCAGCAGTTCACCTTGGCTGGGCTTCATGCGGCGGCGGTTGGGGCGGAGGAGGGCGTGGCGATTTCGGCTATCTATCAGCTGGTGATGCGGCCGAGCAGCAGGTATTCCATGAGTGCCTTCTGCGCATGCATGCGGTTTTCGGCCTCGTCCCACACCACGGACTGCGGGCCGTCGATCACGTCGGCCTCGACTTCCTCGCCACGGTGGGCGGGCAGGCAGTGCATGAACAGGGCGTCCGGCTTGGCCGCCGCCATCATTTCGGCATCGACGCACCAGTCGGCAAAGGCCTTCTTGCGCTCTTCGTTCTCGGCCTCGTAGCCCATGCTGGTCCACACGTCGGTGGTCACCAGGTCGGCGCCGGCACAGGCTTCGAGTGGATTGCTATAAAACTTATAGCTATCTGCCCTAGAACCATTTGCGCCGAGGGCCAATTTCTCATTGATCTCGTAGCCGCGCGGCGTGCTCACGTGCACGGTGAAGCCCAGCAGCTCGGCCGCCTGCAGCCAGGTGTTGGCCATGTTGTTGCCATCGCCCACCCAGGCGACGGTCTTGCCCCGGATGGTGCCGCGGTGCTCGATGTACGTGAAGATGTCCGCGAGGATCTGGCAGGGATGGAACTCGTTCGTCAGCCCGTTGATGACCGGCACGCGGGAGTGGGCAGCGAAGGCCTCGATCTTGGTCTGCTCGTAGGTGCGGATCATCACCAGATCCACCATGCGGCTGATGACCTTCGCGCTGTCCTCGATGGGCTCGGCGCGGCCCAGCTGGCTGTCGCCGGTGGTCAGGTGCACCACGCTGCCGCCCAGCTGGTACATGCCGGCCTCAAAGCTCACGCGGGTGCGCGTGCTGGCCTTCTCGAAAATCATGGCCAGTGTGCGGTCGGTCAGCGGGTGGTGCTTCTCGTAGCTCTTGAACTTGCCCTTGATGACGGCCGCGCGGCTGAACAGGTAGGCGTACTCGTCGGCGGTGAGATCGTTGAATTGCAGGTAATGCTTCATAACGGAACGTTCATTCGGCGAGCAGCGCCTTGACCAGGGGAACCAGCAGGGCCACGATTTCGTCGGCCTCGGCCTGGGTGAGGATGAGCGACGGCACCATGCGGATCACGGTGTCGGCCGTCACGGACAGCAGCAGGCCGGCTTCCATCGCGCGGCCCATGAGCGCGCCGCAGGGCTTGGTCAGTTCCACGCCGATCATCAGGCCCTGGCCGCGGATTTCCTTCACGCCGGGCAGGCCGCCCAGTTCGCGCTCCAGCGCGGCCTTCAGGTGCGCGCCCACGACGGCGGCGTTCTGCAGCAGGCCGTCCTCTTCCATGATGCGGATGGTTTCCACCCCGGCGCGCATGGCCAGCGGATTGCCGCCGAAGGTGGTGCCGTGGTTGCCGGGCGCGAAGATGTTCGCGGCCTTGGGGCCGGCCACGACGGCGCCGATCGGCACGCCCGAGCCCAGGCCCTTGGCCAGGGGCATCACGTCCGGCACGATGCCGGCCCACTGGTGCGCGAACCACTTGCCGGTGCGGCCCATGCCGCACTGCACCTCGTCGATCATCATCAGCCAGTCGCGCTCGTCGCACAGTTGGCGCAGCTGCTGCAGGTAGTCGATGCGCATGGGGTTCACGCCGCCTTCGCCCTGGATGGTCTCGAAGAACACGGCCACCACGTTCGGGTTGCCTTCGGTGGCTTGCCGGATGGCGTCGATGTCGTTCATCGGCACGCGGATGAAGCCCTCCACCAGCGGGCCGAATCCGGCCTGCACCTTGGGATTGCCGGTGGCCGACAGCGTGGCGATCGAGCGGCCGTGGAAGGCTTTTTCATAGACCACGACCACGGGCTTGTCGATGCCCTTGTCGTGGCCGAACTTGCGGGCCAGCTTCAGCGCGGCTTCGTTGGCTTCGAGGCCCGAGTTGCAGAAGAAGACGTTGGTCATGCCCGAGCGCTCCACCAGCTGGGCGGCCAGTTGCTCCTGCAGGGGCACGTGGTAGTAGTTGGAGCTGTGGATCAGCTTGGCGATCTGCTCCTGCAGCGCGGGCACCAGCTTGGGGTGGTTGTGGCCCACCGTGTTGACCGCGATGCCGCCGAGCGCGTCGATGTATTGCTTGCCGTTCACGTCCCACACGCGCACGCCCTGGCCACGTTCCAGCGCGATCGGCAGGCGGCCGTAGGTGTTCATCACGTGGGGCGAGGCGGCCGGGGCGGAAGCGGTCATGCGGAAATCTCCAGAGAAGGGCAGTGCGAAAGGGGGAGGGGGCTGAGCCGGCTCGTGGCCGGCAAAACGAAGCACGATTCTAGGGGCAGGGCTTTGCATGGCTGTTGACGATTGCGCATCACAGCCATGCGCTGGCCAGCGCCGATCCAGGGGTCTTTGGATGGGTTAGCTCTTATATAAGAGTTAGAATGCCGGCCTGTGGCGCGCCATGCGGCGATCCTGCGGCGACTTCCCCCCAACGACCCCCGATCCTGATGGTTTCCCCCACCTCCAAAGAAGTTTTCATCCAGGGCATCACCCTCGACGGGAAAACCTTCCGCCCCAGCGACTGGGCGGAGCGCCTGGCGGGGGTCATGAGCCAGTTCCGTCCCGGTGGCGCCCGCCCCGGCAGCCACCTGAGCTATTCGCCCTGGTGCGTGCCCACCACGCTCAATGGCATCAAGTGCGTGATCGTGCACCGCGACCTGCAGGGCCACGAACCCATGGCCTGGGATTTCGTCATGAACTTCGCGCGCGACAACCAGTTGCAGGTGGCCGAGGCCTGTCTGCTGCCCGACGAAGCGCCCGGTACCGCCCGCAAAGGCTGACGGCGCCATGCCCCAGCGCCCCGGCATCAGGGGCGGCCGAAAAGAATGTCAAAGGCCCCTTCGGGGTCTTTTTTCATGGGTGTCGGAAGGCGGGCTGGGGAGCGCCTTGCGATCCGCGCTTTCGAGGCCCGACCCAATCCGAGTCGACCCACCGCAGATGGCCTGCGCCGCCATGGAAAAAGCCCCGCACTGCGGCGTCGCAGTCGCGGGGCGATCAGGCGCGGCCGGAGCCGCGCAGGCGGGGCGCAGGCGTCAGAGCGCCTGCATTTCCTTGTTCGTCTTGGGGCCTGCGGCCTCCGGCGCCTTGGGCTGCGCGGGCGCTGCGCCGGCCGCCGTCGCCGCCGTCTTGCCCAGGGTGGCCGGCACGTCCAGGTAGGGCAGGTGCAGGGCGCTGCTGGTCATGCGGCGGATCTCATTGGTCAGGGCCGGGTCTTCGTTGAGCTTGCGGCCGTAGGAAGGAATGATCTCCTTCAGGCGCGCCTTCCAGCCGGTGTCCGTCATCTGCTGGGGGAAGGCCTTGGCCATCAGGTTCAGCATGATGTGCGGGGCGGTGGAGGCACCGGGCGATGCGCCCATCAGGGCGGCGATGGTGCCGTCCTTGTCGGACACGATCTCGGTGCCGAACTGCAGCACCGCGCCCTCCTTGGGGTCGCGCTTGATGACCTGAACGCGCTGGCCCGCGGTGATGAGCTTCCAGTCTTCGCGCTTGGCGTTGGGGAAGTAATCCTGCAGCGCGCGCTGGCGGTCGTCATCGGTCAGCTCGGCCTGTTGTAGCAGGTACTTGACCAGGTCCAGGTTGTGGATGCCCACGCGCAGCATGCCCACCAGGTTGTCGTGCGTGACGGAAGAGAACAGGTCGAACCAGGAGCCCTGCTTGAGGAATTTGCTGGTGGCCAGCGCGAACGGTCCGAACAGCACGACGGGCTGGCCGTCCATATTCCGGGCGTCCAGATGAGGCACCGACATCGGGGGCGAGCCCGTGGCGGCCTTGCCGTACGCCTTCACCGTATGGCGGGCGGTCAGTGCGGGGTTCTCGATGGACAGGAACTGGCCCCCCACCGGGAAGCCGGCGTAATCCTTCGATTCGGGAATGCCCGAGGCCTGCAGCAACTGCAGCGCGGCGCCGCCGGCACCCACGAAGACGAACTTGGCCTTGACGGTCCGCTCCTTGCCGCCGTCGCCCAGGTGGGCCACGGTCACGTTCCAGGTCTTGTCGTCGTTCTGGCGCAGCGCACGCACTTCGTTTTGCAGGTGCAGCTGGAAGTTGGGGCTCTTGCGCAGGCCCTGGACCAGCTGGCTGGTCACGGCGCCGTAGTTGACATCGGTGCCCAGGGGCATGAAGGTGGCGGCCACCTTCTGCTTGGGGTCGCGCCCTTCGATCATCAGGGGCGCCCACTTCTGGATCTGCGCCTGGTCTTCCGAGTACTCCATGCCGTAGAACAGGGGGTTCTTGACCAGGGCCTCCCGGCGCTTGCGCAGGTATTCGATGTTTTCGTCACCCCAGACGAAGCTCATGTGCGGCGTGGGGTTCACAAAGGTTTCGGGCGACTGCATGTTGCCGCGGCCGATCTGGTGCGCCCAGAACTGGCGCGACACCTCGAACTGCTCGGCGATGCCGACGGCGCGCTTGGTCTCGATCGTGCCATCGGGCAGCTCGGGCGTGTAGTTCAGTTCCGCGAAGCCCGAATGGCCCGTGCCCGCGTTGTTCCAGCCATTGGAGCTTTCCAGCGCCACGCCGTCCAGGCGCTCGAACACTTCGATCTTCCAATCCGGCTGCAGCTCCTGCAGGTAGGTGGCGAGCGTGGCGCTCATCACGCCCGCGCCCACCATCACGACGTCGACGGGCTGGTCGTTCTCGGCAGGAGGAACGGAGCGGGGAAAGAGCGGCCAGTACAGGAACAGGACGGCCGCAAGGATCAGCACCACAACGGCGCCGAACAACGCTTTGATCGACTTTTTCATAGATTTGGTTGGACTGATTGCAATTGAAAAGCCTGCGCAATCGGCAGGCTTTCGCTTATCAAAAATTGACGCTCCCTGACATCGGGAATTGTCCCATTAGGTAAAGACCCTGACAAAAATCAAAGTTTCACGAAATCGGCCCGAGAAAAAGGGGATCACCCGCCGCAAACCCGCATGGATATTGGGTTGGCCGTCTTTCAGGCACAAAAAAACCGCCCGAAGGCGGTTCTTTCGTTTTGCTGACAGCGCACCCGTTACAAACGGCGGACGGCAGGGCCGTCCGGGCTGTTTGCCTGAAAGGTCAGGCGGCTAGGGCCAGGGTTTTCACCTTGGCGGACAGGCGGCTCTTGTCGCGAGCGGCCTTGTTCTTGTGGAAGATGCCCTTGTCGGCGATGGTGTCGACGACGGCTTGCATCTTCGCAAACAGTTCGGTGGCCTTGGTCTTGTCGCCGGCCAGGACGGCCTTCTCGACATTCTTGACCGCGGTACGGTACTTGGAGCGCAGCGAGGTGTTCGCGGCGTTCAGCTTGACGTCCTGGCGGACGCGCTTGCGGCCGGAGGCGAGACGGGGGTTCTTTTTCTTGGGCTTGGCAGATGCCATGGTAAATTTTCCTTAAGTGTCTGAGGATGATGTCAGCAAAGCCCGCGATTATAGCCCAGCGACTTGGGGTAGGGCCGCCGGGGTCTTTCGAAGCGATACAAGCGGCGCCCTTCGGTGAAGCCTCAAGGGCTGGCATTCCAAGGACCGCGGGCCGGGTGGAGCGCAGCGCATACACTCGCGGCCGTGTCCCTGTTCAAAGCCGCCTCCACCGTTTCCCTGCTGACCCTGGCCTCCCGCGTGACGGGCCTGGTGCGCGATCTGCTGATGGCCTCGCTGTTCGGGGCCAACGCGCTCACCGACGCCTTCAACGTCGCTTTCCGCATTCCCAACCTGTTTCGCCGGCTGTTCGCCGAAGGGGCCTTCAGCCAGGCCTTCGTGCCCGTGCTCGCGGCGCACAAGGCCCAGCACGGCGACGATGCCACGCGCCGGCTCATCGCCAGCGTCGCGACGGTGCTGTTCTGGGTGCTGCTGCTGACCTGCGTGCTGGGCGTGCTGGGGGCGCCGCTGCTGGTGTGGCTGCTCGCCAGCGGCCTGCGCCAGAGCGCGGGCGGTTTCGATGCCGCCGTGGTCATGACGCGCTGGATGTTCCCCTACATCGGCTTCATGTCGATGGTGGCGCTCTCGGCCGGCGTGCTCAACACCTGGAAGCGCTTTGCCGTGCCGGCGGCCACGCCGGTGCTGCTCAACGTCTGCATGATCGCCGCCGCCTGGCTGGGCGCGCCGCAGCTGGCCGCGCGCGGCATCGAGCCCATCTATGCCATGGCCGGCGGCGTGATGCTCGGCGGCATCACGCAACTGGCGGTGCAACTGCCCGCGCTGTTCCGGCTGGGCCTGCTGCCGCGCATCGGGCTCACTCCCGGGGCCATTCGCACGGCGTGGCACGACCCGGGCGTTCGCCGCATCCTCACCCTGATGGGCCCGGCATTGCTGGGCGTGGGCGTGGCGCAGATCTCGCTCATGATCAACACGCAGATCGCCTCGTACCTCGCGCCGGGCAGCGTGACCTGGCTGTTCTACGCCGACCGGCTCATGGAGTTTCCCACCTCGCTGCTGGGCGTGGCGCTGGGCGTGGTGCTGACGCCGCAGCTGGCGGCCGCCAAGGCGGCCGGCGATGCCGCCCGCTATTCGTCCATGCTCGACTGGGGGCTGCGCATCGTCGTGGTGCTGTCCGTGCCGTGCGCGGTGGGCCTGCTTACCTTTGCCGAGCCCCTGGTGGCCACGCTGTTCCACCATGGCGCGCTGCAGGACAGCGACGTCGGCCAGATCGCCCTGGCCCTGGCCGGCTACGGCGCGGGGCTGCTGGGCCTGGTGGCCATCAAGGTGCTGGCGCCCGGCTACTACGCCAGCCAGGACATCCGCACGCCGGTGCGCATTGCCATCGTGGTGCTGGTGGTCACGCAGCTCCTGAACGCCGCGCTAGTGCCGCTGATCGACCATGCGGGCCTTGCGCTGTCCATAGGCCTCGGGGCGCTGATCAATGCGCTGTGGCTGCTGATCGGCCTGCTGCGGCGCGGCACCTACCAGCCCCAGCCCGGATGGGCCCGGCTGGCGCTGCAGGTGGTGGCCGCCAGCGCCCTGCTGGCGGTGCTGCTGATGTGGGGCGCGCGCCATTTCGACTGGCTGGCCCTGCGGGCGCACGAGGGGCAGCGCGCCGGGCTCCTGGCCCTGTTGATGGGCGGCGCGGCAGTGCTGTATTTCGGGGCGCTCTGGGCGGCGGGCCTCAAGCTGCGCGAACTGCTGCGCCGCTGACCGCCTTCGCGCCGGGTTTCTTCCCTTCGGAACCCCGCTTGACGCGGCCCGGCACGCCCCTTACAACCCTCCAATGGCCCTGAGCTATTCACTTCCCACTCCGCTGGAGTACTTCGCCACGCTGGTGCGCAGCGACGACCAGTTTCCCCTGCTGGAGGCGGCGGCGTCCATCGCGCAGGACGAGTATCCCGAGCTGGACGTACAGCAGTTGCTCGGCGACGTGGATCAGCTCCTTGCCCGGCTGCGCCGGCGGTTGCCCGCCGATGCGTCGTCGCTGCAGCGCCTGCGCTCGCTCAACCAGTTCTTCTTCGGCGACCTGGGCTTCGCGGGCAACGTCAACGATTACTACGACCCCGAGAACAGCTACCTCAATGCCGTGCTGCGCACGCGGCGGGGCATTCCGATTTCGCTGGCGCTGGTGTGGATGGAACTGGCCCAGGGGCTGGACCTGCATGCGCGCGGCGTCTCGTTTCCCGGTCACTTCATGATCAAGGTGCTGCTGCCCAAGGGGCAGGTGGTGATGGACCCGACCACGGGCCAGTCGCTGTCGCGGGAAGAGCTGTCCGAGCGCCTGGAGCCCTACCGGCACCGCAGCAACGGCCTGGTGGACGACTACGACATTCCGCTGGGCCTGTACCTGCAGGCGGCGCCGCCGCGCGATGTGATCGCGCGCATGCTGCGCAACCTCAAGGAGATCCACCGCTCGCAAAAGGACTGGGCGCGGCTGGTCGCCGTGCAGGACCGGCTCATCGTGCTGCTGCCCGACGCCTGGGGCGAGTGGCGGGACCGGGGCCTGGCCCATGCGGAGCGGGGCGACACGGCATTGGCCGTGGCCGACCTGGAGACGTACCTGGCGCGCGTGGAAGACGGGCTCGACATCGACGCCATCGCCGAGCGCGTGAGCCTGCTGCGCCGCGCCAGCAACTGAGGCGCAGCGCAGCGGCAACGGCGCCACCAGGGTTCTGTTGGCCCTCTTACTGGCGCGCCGTGCGCACGTTGGGCGGCAGGGCTTGCGGGTGGCTGGTGCGCAGCGGATTGATGTCCAGCCCGCCGCGGCGCGTGTAGCGCGCATACACCGACAGCTTGATCGGCTTGCAGCGCGTCCACACGTCCATGAAGATGCGCTCCACGCACTGCTCGTGGAATTCGTTGTGGTTGCGAAAGCTCACCAGGTACTGCAGCAGCCCGGCCTGGTCGATCTGCGGGCCGCTGTAGTGGATGCGCACGCTGCCCCAGTCCGGCTGGCCGGTCACCAGGCAGTTGCTTTTGAGCAGGTGGCTCGTGAGCGCCTCGGTCACCGGCGTCTCGGCATGGTTGGCCGACAGCAGCTCGGGGGCCGGCGTGTACTGCGTGCATTCCACGTCCAGGCGGTCGAGCAGCAAGCCGTCCAGTTCCTGCACGGGCTCGCGGTCGAACAGCTCGGGTTGCAGCAGCTTCACGCCCACCGTGCCGGCATGGGCCGCCCCGCGCCAGACGGCTTCGCTCACGTCGGCGCGGATGCGGGCCTGCACCTCGGCGGCGTCCGTGAAGCGCGTGTTGTTGAAACTGTTCAGGTAGAGCTTGAACGACTTGCTCTCGACGATGTTCGGCGTCTCGCACGGCACCGTCACATGGGCGATCGCCACCTGCGGTTTGCCGCGCGGGTTGAGCCAGGAGAGCTCGAACGCCGTCCACAGGTCGGCGCCGAAGAAGGGCGGTGTGTCGCCGATGCCGATCTCCGCCCGCTTGCCGGCCCGGGGAATCGGAAAGAGCAGGGCGGCGTCGTATTGGTCCGCATAGGCGGATGCGCGGCCCAACTGCGATTGTTCGGGGGTGTTCATGGAACTCCGTGTTTCTGTTTGCTATTAATTTAATAGCTATGGAGGCAATGAGAACTAGGGCGTCAAGCCGATTTCATTCGAACTTGCGTTCGCGCAGCCATTTGGTGGCGATCCACTTCTCGCCAGCGATCACCGGCGCGCCGCCGTGCAGCGTGCGCGTGGACGGGTGGGGGCGCTCGTAGCTGAAGAACACCGCGTTGCCCTGGCGCGGCGCGATCTCCAGGTGCACGTCGGGGAAGGTGGTGCCGCCGCCCTTGTCCGGGTTGTTCAGGTAGATCACCAGCGTGGCCACCCGCTGCCCGCCGCGGCGCAGGATGGTCGGCGTGCCGGGCTCGGCAGGGTCGAAGTAGTCGTAGTGGGGCTTGTATTCCGCGCCCGGGCGGTAGTGCAGCACCTGCAGGCCTTCGCCGTTTTCCAGCGGCCAGTTCACCAGCTTGGCGATGCGCTCTTCCAGGAGGCGCACCACCGCGTTCTCGCCGATCTGGAAGAACATGCCGTCGCTCGTGCGGTCGTCGTTCACCTCTTCGCCGCCCGTTCGCGTGGCCACGGTGAGCGAGCGCGCCATGCGCGGTTCGGCTTCGGCGATCAGCGCTTCGCAGTCCTCGGGCGAGAGCAGGTTGCCGAACAGCACCACGCGGGGCTGGGCCATGGACATGAGCACCTCGACCTGGCGGTCGCCCACGTCGATGAAGAGCGGCGATTCGCCCACGGCTGGCTCGGGCACGCGGGAGGCGGGAGGCTGCCCCTGCTGCACCGCCAGCGCTTCCAGGTGGTCGCGCAGCACATGCTCCATGGCATGCGCGGCCACGTCCTCCCGCCAGCCCGCGTCGAGCATGGACTGGAGCACCACCGGCGCCTGAAAACCGGCCTGGGCCTGCGCGATGATCCATTCGCGCAGCTCCGGCGTCACGGATTGGGACGGGGCATCGGCCGGGGCGGAGGAGGTGGTCTGGCGGGAACGTGCGGGCATGGCGTGGTGGGCGTCAGTGGCGTTGGCGTTGGCGTTTCGGGAAGAGGAATCCAGTCGATCGTCGGGGCCGGGGGGCGCGGGGCCATCCGCCCTCAGGCGGCCTTGCGGCGGAACACGAGCCGCTCCGGCGTGGAGGCGGCACTGGCGAAAGCATAGCCTTCCAGGTCAAAACCCTCGAGCTGGCGCGGTGTGGTCACCTGGTGCTGGATGGCATGGCGCGCCATGAGCCCGCGCGCCCGCTTGGCGTGGAAGCTGATGATCTTGTAGGCCCCGCCTTTCCAGTCCTCGAACACGCACTCGATGACGCGCGCCTTCAGCACCTTGCGGTCCACCGACTTGAAGTATTCCTGTGACGCCAGGTTGACGACCACCGGCGTGGCGTCTGCCGCCAGTTGCCGGTTGAGGTGCTCCGCAATCGACGCGCCCCAGAACTGGTACAGGTTGGCGCCCGCATCGGTGGCGAGCCGGGTGCCCATTTCCAGGCGGTAGGGCTGCATGCGGTCCAGCGGGCGCAGCACGCCGTACAGGCCGCTCAGGATGGCGACATGGCGCTGGGCCCAGTCCAGCTCATCCAGCGTGAGCGAGCGGGCCTGCAGGCCTTCGTACACATCGCCGTTGAAGGCCAAAACGGCCTGGCGCGCATTGGCCGCGGTGAACTTCGGACGCCATGCGGCATACCGCGCCACGTTCAGCGCGGCCAGCGGGTCGCTGACGCCCATCAGGGCGGCAACGTCCTGCGGCGACTTCTGCCGCAGCACTTCGATGAGCCGGGTGGACTGGGGGACGAACTGCGGCAGCGTGTGCCCGACGCCTTCGGGCAGGGGCGTGTCGTAGTCCAGGGATTTGGCGGGAGACAGCAGGAACAGCATGGGGGTCGCGATGGTCCGGTGACCTCGGAGGGGGAAGTGGAAAGCCCGGCGGCGGGCTTTCCAGCAAAGACGACAACCGGCCCGGGGCATTGCACCGCGGGCCGGCGGCGCCGCATCAGGCGGCAGGCGGCTGCTCGAACGGCAGCGTCAGGTCGCGCAGGTCGCGGCGCGTTTCCACCAGCACCAGCGGGCCTTCATCGATCGCCACCACTGGGGGGCGTTCGCGCGGCACATGGACCGGGCGCGGTTCGGCCGCGATGGCGGCCTGCGCGGCGGCGATCTTCTCCGCATCGGAGTTGACCCACTGCAGGCCCGAGGTCTGGGCGACCTGGTTCAGCTCGTCCACCGGCAGGGTGAATGCCTGGACCCGTGGCATGGCGCCATTCGGCTGGGCAGGGGCTGCGGCTTGGGCTGGAGCGGCGGCAGCAGGCTGCAGCACGGGGGCTGGCGCCACCGGAGCCACTGGGGCCGCCGTGGAGGCCACCGGCGCGACCGGGGCCGCTACCGCAGCGGGGGCCGCGACGGGGCGCGGGGCGACCGGCGCAGGCGCCACCGGCTCCACGGCAGGCGCGCGGGGCACTGCCGATTCCAAGGGCGCATCGGTGGCTGGTGCGGCGACGGGCTCGTGGGCCTGCGGCGCGGTGGCAGCGGACGCGTTGAAGTAGCTGCGGCGTGCGGGTTCCTGCGAGGCTTCGGCGGACGCGCTGTCGGCAGGGGCCGTCGCGCTGACATCGAAGTCCATCAGGTTGCCCGCGGGCTGCTCCTGCTCCGCACCGTTTTCACGCGGAGCCCGCTCGCCACGCTCGCGGCGGTCACGGCCGTAACGGTCGCGCGACCGGCGTTCACGGCGCTCATCGCCTCCGGCGGCGGGTGCGGCCGGGGGGGCGTCGTTGCCGGTCAGGTCCAGGTCGGGCAGGGACGCCATGGGGGAGGTGTCCACGAAGTCCGCCACGGGGCCCTGGCCTGCGCCGGCGGCCTCGTCGACGCGGGGAGCGCGTTCACCACGCCCGCCACGCTCGCCGCGGCCACCGCGCTCGCCGCGTTCGCGGCGGGGGCCGCGCTCGCTGCGTGCGGCTTCCACGGGTTCGCCGGCACCGTCCAGGGTGACCGAAGCGGTCGCAGGCAGCGCTGCGCCGGTTTCGGCGTTCAGCGGGGCCTGGCGGGGCTCGCCGTCCCGGCCGCGGCCGCGGCCTTCGCGTGGCTCGCGGGGTTCACGGCCCTCGCGGGGTTCGCGGCCTTCACGGGGCTCGCGCCCGCCATTGCGGGGTTCGCCTTCCGGACGGCCCTCGCGGCCTTCCCGGCCACCACGTGCTTCGCCGTCGCGCGGTCCGCGGCCATTGCCGTTCCCGTTGCGTGGGGCTTCGCCCTCCGGGCGCTCCGCACGGCCGTCACGGCCATCGCGGCGGCCACGGCCTTCGCCATTGCCTTCCCGTTGGCCGTCGCGCGAGCCATTGCGCTCGCTGCCGTTGCGTTCACCGCGGCGGCCGCGTTCGCCGCCACGGCCTTCACGCCGGCCTTCCCGTGCGGGCTCGGCCACCGGTGCCGGTGCCGGCGCGGCCACGGGGGCCGGGGCACGTGGGGGCTCGCCGAAACCGAACAGGCTCTTGAGCCATGCGAAGAACCCTTGCTCCTGGGGCGCGGGCGCCACGGCCGGCGCGGGGGCCGGAGCCGGGGTGGCCGCCGCAGCTGCAGCGGCGGCCGCTGCCGCGGGCCGGCTGTGCGACGGGTTGCGGGCCGCGCCTTCCGGACGGGGCTCGGCGATCGGCGCCGGCGCGTCGGGCAGCACGCCCTTGATCACCGGGGTCTGCTTGTTGGTGGGCTCCTGCGAGCGGCGCGTGACGGCGGTGGGGTCTTCCACTTCTTCGACGAGCTTGTAGCTGGCATCGATGTGGTCCAGGCGCGGGTCGTCGTGCTTGAGGCGCTCGAGCTTGTAGTTCGGCGTCTCCAGGGTCTTGTTGGGCACCATCAGCACGGTCACGCGCTGCTTGAGTTCGATCTTGGCGATCTCGGGGCGCTTTTCGTTGAGCAGGAACGAGGCCACTTCCACCGGCACCTGGCAGTGCACGGCGGCCGTGTTGTCCTTCATGGACTCTTCCTGAATGATCCGCAGGATCTGCAGCGCCGACGATTCGGTGTCGCGGATGTGGCCCGAGCCGCCGCAACGGGGGCAGGGGATGGAGGAGCCTTCGCTCAGCGCGGGCTTGAGGCGCTGGCGGCTCATCTCCATCAGGCCGAACTTGCTGATCGTGCCGAACTGCACGCGGGCGCGGTCCTGGCGCAGGGCGTCGCGCAGCCGGTTTTCCACTTCGCGGCGGTTCTTCGACTCTTCCATGTCGATGAAGTCGATCACGATCAGGCCGCCCAGGTCGCGCAGGCGCATCTGGCGGGCCACTTCGTCGGCGGCCTCCAGGTTGGTGCGGGTGGCGGTTTCCTCGATGTCGCCGCCCTTGATGGCGCGGGCGGAGTTCACGTCCACGCTCACCAGCGCTTCGGTGTGGTCGATCACGATGGCGCCGCCGGAGGGCAGGGTCACGGTGCGGGCGTAGGCCGACTCGATCTGGTGCTCGATCTGGAAGCGGCTGAACAGCGCGGCGTCGTCGCGGTAGCGCTTGACCTTGCCGGCATGCTCGGGCATCACGTGCGCCATGAACTGGTGCGCCTGCTCGTAGATGTCGTCCGTGTCGATGAGGATGTCGCCGATATCGCCGTTGAAATAGTCACGGATCGCGCGGATCACCAGGCTCGACTCCTGGTAGATCAGGAAGGCGCCCTTGCCGCCCTTGGCCGCGCCGTCGATGGCGGTCCAGAGCTTGAGCAGGTAGTTCAGGTCCCATTGCAGTTCAGGCGCCGTGCGGCCGATGCCGGCGGTGCGCGCGATGATGCTCATGCCCTTGGGGTACTCGAGCTGGTCCATCGCTTCCTTGAGCTCGGCCCGGTCTTCGCCCTCGATGCGGCGCGACACGCCGCCACCGCGCGGGTTGTTGGGCATCAGCACCACATAGCGGCCGGCCAGCGACACGAAGGTGGTCAGAGCAGCGCCCTTGTTGCCGCGCTCTTCCTTCTCGACCTGCACCAGCAGTTCCTGGCCTTCGCGGATCACGTCGTTGATGCGCGCCTGGCTGACCGAGACGCCTTCGGCGAAGTACTGGCGGGAGATTTCCTTGAAGGGCAGGAAGCCGTGGCGGTCTTCGCCGTAGTCGACGAAGCAGGCTTCCAGCGAGGGCTCGACGCGGGTGACCACGGCCTTGTAGATGTTGCCCTTGCGCTGCTCGCGCCCTTCGATCTCGATTTCGTAGTCCAGCAGCTTCTGGCCGTCGACGATGGCCAGGCGGCGTTCTTCGGGCTGCGTGGCGTTGATGAGCATCCGCTTCATGATGGGATTCCTTTTCGTTGTCGGCCGGGCGGCGCGCAGCGAAAAAGCTGCATCGGCGCGCGTCCCGACCATTCAAACCAATGACACAGGCTCTTCAGGAGCCATGGATGCCAGGGCCGACGCGTTGAAACGAAGGGAATTGCCGCAAAGCCACGCGGCTGCGAAGCACTAGCTTCGCAGTCGTGGCGGGGGCGCGTGGATGGGGGCGAGGGGAAATGTGTGCAGCGTTGCCATGAAAGACTTGGCTGATGGCGCGGGCTGCACGGGCGATGCCGGCGATTGCGGAGCCCATGCCGAAGGCAGGCGCCTTCGCCAAAGGGTCACAATCCATGCCAACAATGCCCACATGTTTTCGCTTTGATCCGCCCGCAGAACCTGCCTGTTGGGCGGCCTGCGGACTGGGGATTCCGGTTTCGGTGTTTCAATTTGTCAGCCGGCCGCGCGGCGTGGGAGCCACCACAGGCATCTGGCCTGCAATCTGCGCACACGACACCCGTTGGCATCGACCTGCCTGCGCGGCTTGCAAGGTTGCGTGGACTAAACTCCAGACAAATCAACCACTTACAGAACATCGCGCAGGTGAAACACATTATAGGGGGCAAACCGGCGACGGACCGTGCCCCGAACCCCGCCCCCGCTGCAGCCCGCATCGTCGAAGTCGACGAGGACTCTGCCGGCCAAAGGCTCGATAACTTTCTGATACGCCATCTGAAGGGCGTCCCCAAAACGCACGTGTACCGCATCATCCGCAGCGGCGAAGTGCGCATCAACAAGGGCCGCGCCAGCGCGGACACCCGGGTCGCCACGGGCGATCAGGTGCGCCTGCCGCCCGTGCGCATCTCGGACAAGGTGGCTGAGAAGGCCGAGCGCCCGGCGCCGGCCCGCGAATTCCCCATCCTGCTGGAGGACGACCACCTGATCGCCATCGACAAGCCCGCGGGCGTGGCGGTGCATGGCGGCAGCGGCGTGAGCTTCGGCGTCATCGAGCAGTTGCGGCAGGCACGTCCCCAGGCAAAGTTCCTGGAACTCGTGCACCGCCTGGACCGCGAGACCTCGGGCATCCTCCTCGTGGCCAAGAAGCGTTCCGCGCTCACGCATCTGCAGGACCAGTTCCGGGAGCGGGAAACCGGCAAGACCTACCTGGCCCTGGTGCCCGGCACCTGGGCCGCCAACAAGAAAGTGATCGACACGCCCCTGCACAAGTATCTGCAGGCCGATGGCGAGCGGCGGGTGCGGGTGACCACGCCGGAAGACCCGGACGGCATGCGCTCCATCACCCTCGTGAAAGTGCGCAGCCACCTGCCGGCGCGCGCGGCCGAGGGGCTGCCGGCCATGAGTCTGCTGGAAGTCACCATCAAGACCGGACGCACCCACCAGATCCGCGTGCACCTGGCCAGCCAGGGCCATGCGATCGCGGGCGACGACAAATACGGCGACTTCGAACTCAACAAGCGGCTGCACAAGCACGGCCTCAAGCGCATGTTCCTGCATGCGTGGCGGTTACAGTTCGCTCATCCCTCCCACGGCGAGCGCATCGAACTGCGCGCAGAGTTGCCGCCTGATCTGGCGCAATTCACCGCCGCCACTGCCTGAACACCATGCCCACGACTCCACGCCGCCGCTTCGACCTCATCGCTTTCGATTGGGACGGCACCCTGTACGACTCCACCGCCATCATCGTGCGCTGCATTCAGGACTCCGTGCGCGACGTCGGCGGCACGGTTCCGACCGACCAGGCCGCGGCCTGGGTGATCGGCATGGGCCTCATGCAGGCGCTGACCCACGCCGCACCCGACGTGCCGCCGGAAAGACACGCCGAACTGGGCAACCGCTACCGCTATCACTACCTCAAGCACCAGGACGATCTGAGCCTGTTTGCCGGCGTGCTGCCCATGCTGGAAGACCTGCGTGCACGAGGGCACTTGCTGGCCGTGGCGACCGGCAAGAGCCGGCGCGGCCTGGACGAGGTGCTGCACACCGTGGCGCTGCGGGGCATGTTCGATGGTTCGCGCACGGCCGACGAAACCGCTGGCAAGCCGCATCCGCTCATGCTCCAGGAATTGATGGCCGAGTTCGATGTGGCGCCGGAACGCGTGTTGATGATCGGCGACACCACCCACGACCTGCAGATGGCCCTGTCGGCCGGGTGCTCCAGCGTGGGAGTGAGCTACGGAGCGCACGAGCCCGGCGAGTTCGACAGCCTCCAACCCCTGGCCGTCATGCATTCCGTACCGGAACTGCACGCCTGGCTTTTGCGGCACGCCTGACGCTGCAGCCGCCCGCCAGCCCATCGTCGGTACCTTGCCATGGCCCCTTCCTTGCAACCCATTGACCTGTGCCCCAGCGCCGATCTGGTGGACGGCGGGCAGGCCGTTGCTTTCGATGTTTTATACGCCGGCCAGGCCTGCCGCGCCTTTGCCGTGCGCTTCGAAGGCCGGCCCCATGCCTACCTGAACCGTTGCACGCACGTGCCGATGGAAATGGACTACCAGGCGGACCGATTCTTCGACGACACCGGCCAGTGGCTGCTGTGCGCCACGCACGGCGCCGCCTATCGGCCCGATACGGGCGCTTGCGCGGGTGGCCCGTGCCGCGGTGGCCTGGTGAAGATCCAACTCTCCGAAGGCCAGGGCGTAGTGCGCTGGCATACTGAACCCCACTTGCAACCTGTCGAATTCTGACAAATGACCGAACCGACCCGGCCCGAACCTTTTGGTTCTGGGCAGACTCCCCCGCCAGCGCCCGATCTGTGGGCACAGACTGCTACTGAAAAAGAAGCAAAAGACCCTGCGAAGATGCCAGGCTGGGAGCGTGACGTGTTGGAAAAGCTGGTGTTCGCGACCTTGTCCGAGCAGCGCTCCGCACGCCGCTGGCGCATTTTTACCCGGTTGGCGTGGCTGGTCTTCCTGATTGCCGTGGCCTGGGTGTTGCTGGCGCGCGACGCTACCAGCACGAGCAAGAGCACGCCCCACACGGCGGTGGTGGACATCAAGGGTGAGATCGCCGCGGGGGCCGAAGCCAGCGCCGAGTTCGTGGTGGCGGCCATGCGCAGTGCCTTCGAAGACTCCGGATCGCAGGCCGTGGTGCTGCTCATCAACTCGCCGGGCGGCAGCCCGGTGCAGGCCGGCATCATCAATGACGAGATCATTCGCCTGAAGGCCAAGTACAACAAGCCCGTCTATGCCGTGGTGGAGGAAACCTGCGCATCGGCCGCCTATTACATCGCCGCCGCCGCCGACGAGATCTACGTGGACAAGGCCAGCATCGTCGGCAGCATCGGCGTGCTGATGGATGGCTTCGGCTTCACCGGCACGATGGAAAAGCTGGGTGTGGAGCGTCGCCTGCTGACGGCGGGCGAGAACAAGGGCTTCCTCGACCCGTTCAGCCCGCAGACCGAAAAGCAGCGCGCCTATGCGCAGGCCATGCTGGACCAGATCCACCAGCAGTTCATCCATGTGGTCAAGGAAGGGCGCGGCGATCGGCTCAAGCCCACGGCGGACACCTTCAGCGGCCTGTTCTGGACCGGCCAGCAGGCGGTGGAGATGGGGTTGGCCGACCACCTGGGCAACCTCGACTATGTGGCACGCGAGGTCGTCAAGGCGGAAGACATCATCGACTACACCCGCCGCGACAACGTTGCTGAGCGGCTGGTCAAAAAATTCGGCGCTGCCATGGGCCAGACGGCCGTGCAGGCCATCAAGGGCGCACCGGCCATCCGCTGAGGGCTCGCTATCCGGGCCTGCCGCCGGGCCGGGCTCGGTGCCCGGCGGTCCGGATGAGCGGTTGGAATCCCGGAGATCTGTTGATCGGGCCTAGCGCCCGATGGCAAAGACGGCCGGTATCCGGTTATCGGGCACTTCCATTTGCTGTCGCCATAGGCGCACGAGCCGGCTTGCCG
The DNA here is from genome assembly GCF_030158935.1 of Acidovorax sp. SUPP950. Lineage (NCBI taxonomy): Bacteria > Pseudomonadati > Pseudomonadota > Betaproteobacteria > Burkholderiales > Comamonadaceae > Acidovorax > Acidovorax sp. SUPP950. The sequence goes on from NZ_BQXE01000002.1 coordinate 713,849, forward strand.
TGCGCGCCTGCGGCAGTGTGAGCCCGCTGGCAATTGCCAGCCGGGTATTGGGCCGCAAGGTTTGTACCAGGGCCTGCCACAGCGCGGCGTTGCGGTACGGGGTCTCGATGAACAGTTGCGTTTGTCCCTGCTTGAGCGCCAGGGCTTCCAGTTCGCGGATGCGCTGGGTGCGCTGGGCCGGATCCTGCGGCAGGTAGCCTGCAAAAGCAAAACCCTGTCCATTGAGACCGCTCGACGCCAGCGCCAGCAAGAGCGACACGGGGCCTACCAGTGGCACCACCCTCAGCCCGCAATCGTGCGCGGCACGCACCACGGAGCTGCCAGGGTCCGCCACCGCAGGCATGCCCGCCTCGCTCACCAGGCCCATGTCGTTGCCCGCCAAAGCGGGCGTCAGCAACGTGCGGGCGTCGAAGGTCACATGGCCGTCTGCACCATGGTCGCCTTTCTTGTGCACTTCGCGCGGCAACTCGTCGATCTGCTGCGACTGCAGCGGCAGCTTCAGGGGGAACAACGCATCGACGCGCTTGAGGTATGCGCGGGTACTCTTGGCGTTCTCGCAGATCCAGTGGGTGATTTGCGACGCCGCCTGCAATGTCGCGGCAGGCAGTGATTGATCCAGGGGGGCTTGGATGTCGCAGCCGAAGTCGAGCGGTGCGGGCACCAGGTAGAGCGTGCCGGTCGATGCGGCTGTCATGGCAGTTCCATTCCGGCGGCGCGCAACATGCGACAGGTCCGGATCAGCGGCAGGCCGATCAGCGCTGTCGGGTCATCGCTTTGGATGCTGTCGAGCAGGCTGATGCCCAATCCTTCGCTTTTGGCGCTGCCGGCGCAGTCGTACGGTTGCTCGGCGAGCAGGTAGCGCTCGATCTCCGCATCGGACAGGTCGCGGAAGCGAACTTCCACCGGGGCCAACTCCACCTTTTCAAACCCCGTGGCGGCGCAAACCACTGCCACCGCGGTCTGGAACACGACGCTGTGGCCCCGCATCCGTTGCAGCTGGGCGACCGCTTTCTCGTGTGTGCCGGGCTTGCCCAGCGGTTGTCCCGAGAGATCCGCCACTTGATCGGATCCGATCACTACGGCGTCCGGGTGGGCCGCAGAAACGGCGCGGGCTTTGGCCATGGCCAGCCGCAAGGCGAGGGTGCTGGGCGCCTCGCCGGCGTGGGGTGTTTCGTCGACATCGGGCGCTGCGACATCGAAAGGCAGACGCAGGCGGGAGAGCAGTTCGGCCCGGTAGCGGGAGGTCGAGCCCAGCACCAGACGGCGGGGCAGGGAAGGGGATTGAGGCATGCGCTGATTCTCTTACACTGCCGCCATGACCAAGGAATTCTCCCCTCAGCGCCTCGATGTCAAAGCCTTCGCGCAGGCGGGCGGTCACCTGTCCGGCCATGACTCCCTTTTGAAGTACGAACGCCTGGCCCAGGAAGCCAAGGGCCTGCACCCGGATCTCATGGTGGATTGGGCGGTTGACGGCGAAGTGCGCAGCACGCATGGCATCGGCGGACAGATCTGGCTGCGGCTCACAGTGAACGCGGCGCTTCCCATGACTTGCCAGCGCTGCCTCGGATCGGTGGACGTGCCGCTTCAGGTGCAGCGTGAGTTCCGTTTCGTGGCGGATGAAGCCACGGCGGAAGCGCTGGACGACGAGAGCGATGAAGACCTGCTGGCCTTGAGCCGCGAGTTCAATCTGCGAGAGTTGATCGAAGACGAGCTGCTCATGGCATTGCCTCTGGTGCCGCGGCACGACGAATGCCCAGCCCCCGTGCCAATGGAATCCAGCGACGAGGATTTCGAAGAGGCCAGCGCGCAAAAGCCCAACCCTTTTGCGGCACTGGCAGCCTTGCGAAAAGACAAGGCGGAAGACTGAAAACCGTTTGGGCTATAATCGAGGGCTTCGCGCGAATCCCCCTCGTGTCTTTATGGGCTGATCGCGTTTTTACCAACCCTTCAAGACTCAGGAGCCACCATGGCTGTTCAGCAAAACAAAAAATCCCCTTCCAAGCGCGGTATGCACCGTTCGCATAACGCTCTCAACGTGCCTGGCACGGCTGTTGAGCCCACCACCGGCGAAGCCCATCTGCGCCACCACATCAGCCCCAACGGTTTCTACCGTGGCCGCCAAGTGCTGAAGAACAAGTCTGAAGCCTGATTTAACTCGCGCGCCGAGGCCCGCTGCTACGAAATTGGTAGCGCGGGCCTTTGTTTTGTTCGCTGTATTTTCACTTCCGGTCGTTTTCTGCGGTCGGACAAGTCGCCCATGATCACACTGGCTGTTGACTGCATGGGGGGCGATCACGGCCCCCGCGTCACGCTAGCGGCGTGCCGCCAGTTCCTAGAAAATCATCCCGAAGCCCGTTTGCTCCTTGTCGGTCAGCCCGAAAGCCTGAAGGATTTCAAGCACGATCGGGCTGCTGTCACCCCTGCCAGCGAGGTCGTCACCATGGATGATCCGGTGGAGATTGCCTTGCGCCGCAAAAAGGATTCGTCCATGCGCGTTGCAATCCAGCAGGTCAAGGATGGGACCGCTCAGGCCGCCATTTCTGCGGGCAATACGGGTGCTTTGATGGCCATCGCCCGCTACCTCCTGAAAACCCTGGACGGAATCGACCGCCCCGCGATTGCGACCCAGATACCCAATGCCAAGGGTGGTGCCACGACCGTGCTGGATTTGGGCGCCAATGTGGATTGCACCGCTGAGCATCTACTCCAATTTGCCGTGATGGGCTCGGCCCTAGTGTCTGCGCTTCAAGAGGGTTCGGAGCCCACCGTTGGCTTGCTCAACATCGGCGAGGAAGCAATCAAGGGTAGTGAAGTCATCAAAAAAGCGGGTGAATTGTTGCGTACGGTAGGTAACTCTGGCGATCTTCGTTTTTTTGGCAATGTGGAAGGCAACGATATCTTCAAGGGCACGGTCGATATCGTGGTTTGTGACGGTTTCGTGGGGAATGTGGCTCTCAAGGCCAGCGAAGGCGTAGCCTCCATGATCGTCGGAGGGCTCAAGCAGGAGTTCAAGCGCAATATCTTTACCAAACTGGCGGCAGTTGTGGCTTATCCGGTGCTATCTGCTCTCATGAAGCGGATGGATCATCGGCGCTACAACGGGGCAGCGTTGCTAGGGTTGCGTGGATTGGTGTTCAAAAGTCACGGATCGGCGGACGCCATGGCTTTCGAGCAGGCTTTGAACCGGGCGTATGATGCAGCCCGCAACAACCTGCTCGACCGCGTCCGGACGCGGGTGGCGCATGCTGCGCCCTTGCTGGCGCCTTCGGATGCCCAGCCTGTCAACACCGCCGTCGGGTCCCCATATTGATGAGACGCTACTCCCGCATCACAGGCACTGGCAGCAGCCTGCCTCCTCGTCGTCTGACCAATGCCGACCTCGTGGCCGAGTTGGCTCAGCGCGGTGTGGAGACATCGGACGAGTGGATCGTCGAGCGCACCGGCATCCGGGCGCGCCACTTCGCGGAGCGCGATGTCTGCAGCAGCGATCTGGGGCTGGAGGCTTCTCGCAATGCGCTGGAGGCGGCTGGAGTTCAGCCGCAGGACATCGATCTGATCATCGTCGCCACGTCCACGCCGGACATGGTTTTCCCTTCGACCGCCTGCATCTTGCAAAACAAGTTGGGGGCCAATGGATGCCCGGCTTTCGATGTGCAGGCCGTCTGCAGTGGTTTCGTGTATGCGCTGACCGTGGCAGACGCCATGATCCAGTCCGGCAGCGCTCGCCGCGCCCTTGTTGTGGGTGCGGAGGTATTCAGCCGCATCCTCGATTTTGATGACCGCACCACCTGCGTGCTGTTCGGCGACGGCGCAGGCGCCGTGGTACTGGAAGCTTCGGAAACTCCTGGCATCCTGTCGAGCGATCTGCATGCCGATGGCCGGCATGTGGGCATTCTGTGCGTGCCGGGCAACGTCTATGGCGGGCAGATTCTGGGTGACCCGTTGCTCAAGATGGATGGCCAGGCCGTTTTCAAGCTGGCTGTGGGTGTGCTGGAAAAGGCAGCCCGTGCTGCCCTGGAGAAGGCCGGCCTGACCGATGCGGACGTGGACTGGCTGATCCCTCACCAAGCCAATATCCGCATCATGCAAAGTACGGCGAAGAAGCTGGGCCTGTCGATGGACAAGGTGGTCGTCACCGTAGACCAGCATGGCAACACTTCGGCGGCGTCGATTCCCCTGGCACTCGATCATGCGGTTCGCACCGGCCAGGCCAAGCCCGGACAGACGTTGCTTCTGGAGGGCGTGGGAGGCGGTTTTACATGGGGTGCGGTGCTCCTGAAGCTGTAGCTTGAAACGCTGAAAAATTAAGCGGTGAAGGCGGTTTTGACCATTCGTTTATGACGACCAAAAAATCTTTTGCATTTGTTTTTCCCGGCCAGGGCTCCCAGTCGGTCGGCATGCTGGATGCCTGGGGCGACCACCCTGTGGTGGCGCAAACCCTGCAGGAGGCTTCCGACGCCCTGGGCGAAGACATCGCACGCTTGATTCATGAGGGCCCGAAAGAAGCGCTTTCGCTGACGACCAATACCCAGCCGGTCATGCTCGTCGCTGGCGTGGCCGCATGGCGCGCATGGGTCTCGGAGGGCGGTGATGTCCCGGCAGCGGTGGCCGGCCACTCGCTCGGCGAATATTCGGCGTTGGTGGCGGCAGGGGTGCTGACGCTGGCGCAGGCCGCGCCGCTCGTTCGTCTGCGTGCTGCCGCCATGCAGGAGGCAGTTCCCGTCGGTGTGGGTGCCATGGCTGCCATTCTGGGCATGGATGCACACAAAGTGATCGAAGGTTGCGCTGCGGCGGCGGCATCTTTCGGTGTGGATGGCGGTGAAGTAGTGGAGGCCGTGAATTTCAACGACCCCATCCAGACCGTGATTGCGGGCACGAAAGCCGGCGTCGACAAGGCGTGCGAACTGTTGAAGGCATCTGGCGCTAAGCGTGCGTTGCCCTTGCCGGTATCCGCTCCTTTTCACTCCAGCCTAATGAAGCCGGCAGCCGAGAAATTGCGGGAGGCCCTGTCGGCGCTTTCCTTGGCGGCCCCGCAGATCCCAGTCGTCAACAACGTGGATGTCGCGGTCCGGCAGGAGGCGGATGCCATCCGCGATGCGCTGTACCGCCAAGCCTTCGGTCCGGTGCGCTGGGTGGAGTGCGTGCAGGCGCTCAAAGCCCGCGGCGTGACGCATCTGGTGGAGTGCGGCCCTGGAAAGGTGCTGGCGGGCTTGGCGAAGCGCATCGATCCAGAGCTGGTCGCTGCTTCTATTTATGACCCGGCCACGCTGGCCGAAACACGAGCATTGTTGGCATGAGCGATACTCCTTCGTTGAATGAAAAGCCCCAGGTAGCGCTGGTCACTGGCGCATCGCGCGGCATCGGCGCTGCCATCGCGGCCGTGTTGGCGGCCCGTGGTTATTTGGTGATCGGTACCGCGACGACGGATGAGGGCGCTCAGCGCATCTCTCAGGCACTGTCGTCCGGCGGCGGCCACGGTGTGAATCTGAACGTCACGGATGTGGCGGCTGTCGATGCGTTGATCGACACCATCGTGAAGCAGCATGGTGGTTTGCATGTGCTGGTGAATAATGCTGGCATCACCCGCGACACGTTGTCCATGCGCATGAAGGACGACGACTGGGATGCGGTCATCGACACCAATCTGAAGGCCGTGTTCCAGGTGAGCCGCGCCGTCATTCGACCCATGATGAAACAGCGCTTCGGTCGCATCATCAACATCACCAGCGTGGTGGGGTCGGCAGGCAATCCCGGCCAGGCCAACTATGTGGCAGCGAAGGCGGGCGTGGCAGGCATGGCGCGTGCCCTTGCCCGTGAACTGGCCAGCCGGGGCATTACCGTGAACTGCGTGGCCCCTGGCTTCATTGCGACCGACATGACCGCGCAACTCCCTGCCGAGCAGCAGCAATCGCTGCAATCGCAGATTCCAATGGGCCACATGGGCCGCCCAGAAGACATTGCCCATGCGGTTGCCTATCTGGCATCGGCAGAGGCTGGTTATGTCACGGGTCAGGAGTTGCATGTCAATGGCGGCATGTACATGTAATTGAGCAAAGTTAGCGCCGATTCATCGCGACGGCGGGCTGGTAGGGGACTGATCCCGAAGCAGCTAGAATCGCGGATTCATTCACAACCCTCAAAGGGAAACCATGAGCGATATCGAAGCACGTGTCAAAAAGATCATTGCCGAACAACTCGGCGTTGAAGAATCGCAAGTCACCAATGAAAAGGCTTTTGTGGCCGACCTGGGCGCTGACTCGCTGGACACGGTGGAGCTGGTGATGGCGCTGGAAGACGAGTTCGGCATCGAGATTCCTGACGAAGACGCAGAGAAGATCACCACGGTGCAAAACGCCATCGACTACGCTAATACCCATCAGAAGGCCTGAGCGCCTTCAGTTCAGACAGATTCGTAGAAAGTCTTAGCGCATGAGCCGTCGTCGCGTCGTCGTGACCGGCCTGGGTTGCATCACCCCCGTCGGAAACACGGTGGCAGATGCCTGGGCCAACATCCTGGCCGGTCAATCCGGCATTGACCTCATCACCAAGTTCGACGCTTCGAACTTTGCCTGCAAGATCGCGGGTGAGGTCAAGGGATTCGATCTTGGCGCCTACATGAGCGCCAAGGATGCACGCACGATGGATACCTTCATCCATTACGGCATCGCTGCGGCGGATGAGGCGGTGCGTGATGCCGGCCTTCCGACCGGCGAGGCGTTGGACGAAGAGCTGGCAACGCGCATCGGCTGCATCATCGGGTCTGGGATTGGTGGGTTGCCGTTGATCGAAAACACCCATGCAGAACTGGAAAGCCGGGGTCCTCGCCGGATCACGCCTTTTTTTGTTCCAGCATCCATCATCAACATGGTGGCGGGTCATGTATCGATGCGCTTTGGTTTCAAAGGTCCGAACCTTTCTGTGGTGACGGCATGTACTACGGGCCTGCATTGCATCGGTGAGGCAGCGCGCAAGATCGAGTATGGCGACGCCGATGTGGTGGTCGCCGGCGGCACGGAAGCCACGGTTTCTCCCCTGGGTGTGGGTGGCTTTGCTGCCATGCGCGCCTTGTCCACTCGCAACGATGATCCAAAGACTGCCTCCCGCCCATGGGACAAAGGCCGCGATGGCTTCGTATTGGGCGAGGGTGCAGGGGTGCTGGTGCTGGAAGAATACGAGCACGCCAAAGCCCGCGGCGCCAAGATATACGCAGAATTGTCCGGCTATGGCATGAGCGCCGATGCGGGGCACATGACGGCGCCCAATATGGACGGCCCTCGCCGCGCCATGCAGGCCGCGCTGCGCAATGCCGGTGTCAACGCCGAGGAGGTGGATTACCTCAATGCTCACGGCACCTCAACGCCATTGGGCGATTTGAACGAAACCCATGCGATCAAGGCCGCTTTGGGCGATCATGCCAAAAAGACGGTGATCAGCTCGACAAAGTCGATGACCGGCCATTTGCTGGGCGGTGCGGGTGGGATTGAAAGCGTGTTCACCGTGATGGCGTTGCGTGACCAGAAGGCGCCCCCAACCATCAATCTCTTCGAGCAAGACCCGGAATGCGATCTGGACTACTGCGCCAACGTCGCCCGAGACATGAAGATGAACATCGCGGTGAAGAACAATTTTGGTTTTGGCGGCACCAACGGCACGCTGGTTTTCAAGCGCGTTTGACGGGGTGGCCAGACCGCTGCGCGGTGCCGGTCGGCCAGCTGTGATGGAAGGGTGGGCTCGGCAATGACCCGCTCCGCCAAGTCTTTTCATGCCCCAGCGACCCGCCATGAGGTGGCGCGGAGCCGCATGTTGGGCTGGTTCATTGCTGGCGCCCTGCTTGCTGGCCTTGGGGGCTTTGCCGCGTGGATCGCGCAATCTGCTGGGGATGGCCTGCTTCGAGGCACTGTGTTCTTCGTCTTGTGGGGCGCGTTTGCCGGCCTGGCTTGGCGCTTTTGGTTCCGGCTGCCCGTGGGTACCCTGCATTGGGATGGTTTGCATTGGTCCTTGAATCAAAATGCAGAAATGCCTGTTGCAGGTGAATTGGTTGTCCATGCGGATTTCCAGTCTTTCCTCTTGGTGCAACTGCATGGAGTCGATGGCCGGACCCAGTGGTTGTGCCTCGAGCGTGCCCAGCCGCGGGAGGCCTGGGCGGCGCTGCGCCGTGCGGTATATTCGCGCCCCAAGCCAGAGCCCCGTGCCGACGGCATGTTCTCTGTCCGGCGCGGCGACGCGTGAGCCCCTTTTTTCATGACTGCTTCCATGCCCCCGCCTTCCGCCGACAGTGACCTTCAGCTTGTGGAGCGCACGGTTGCGGGTGACCAGAGGGCGTACGAACTGCTGGTGATCAAGTATCAGCGGCGCATCGAACGGCTCATTGGTCGCATGGTCCGCGACTCCGATCTCGTACAGGACATTGCCCAGGAAACGTTCATCCGAGCGTATCGCGCACTGCACCAATTCAGGGGGGAGGCGCAGTTCTATACCTGGCTCTATCGCATCGCGGTCAACACGGCCAAAAAGGCGCTGGTCGACATGAAGCGCAATCCCGTCATCTCGGAAAATGCCTTGCGAGGAAGTGATGACGACGATGAAACTTCCCGACTGGGGCATGAACTAACCACCGACGAGACGCCCGAGACCGTGCTCGCAGCCCAGGAAATCGCGGTGGCGGTGAACGCTGCAATGGATGCGCTGCCTGAAGATTTGCGCCAGGCGGTGACATTGCGTGAGATTGAAGGGTTGACCTACGAGGAGATTGCGGCTGCCATGGATTGCCCCATCGGCACCGTACGTTCCCGTATCTTTCGAGCGCGGGAAGCCATATCGGCCCGTGTCCGCCCTTTGTTGGAGAAGCAGTCGGGCAAGCGGTGGTAGCGCGGTGTGAATGGCAGAGCAGTGAAGCAAAACGTGATGGCTGGGGAACGACCATGAATGACGATCTGAAAATGCGTGAACATTTGTCTGCCCTTGCGGATGGGCAGCTGCGAGGGCAGGAGTTTGGTCAAGCCGTGGACTATGCCAGCAGCAATGCGGACGGCTTTGAAACGTGGCAGATGTATCACCTGATCGGCGACGTGCTTCGCTCTTCCGAGTTGGCGCGTCCGGTGAATTCCTCACTGGTGGACCGGCTTCGCAGCCAGATCGAAGCGGAGGGCATTCAGCGCCCTCCGTTGGTGGCCAGTGCCGTCGTGCAAGGGGCTGTCGCGGAGGTCGTGACGCCTGCTGTGGCTGCCAATGCCTCCGTGTTTCGCTGGAAAATGGCTGCGGGTTTTGCTTCGCTCGCCGCTGTCGGGGCAATCGGATGGACGGCCATGACGGGGATTCAGGCTGGGTCCGAAGGAGCGAAGATGGCTTCCGCTGCGCCAGTGACCGCCGCTCCTGCGGCGGTGGCGGTGGCAGACGCAACGGAAGGAAGCGCACCGCAGGTCATGATCCGCGATCCGCGGCTGGATGAGTTGCTGGCCGCGCACAAACAGTTTGGCAATACGTCGGCGCTGCAAATGCCGGCGGGTTTTCTGCGCAATGCTACCTTCGAGGCTCCGGCGCGCTGAGATCGTGAAGACAGGCCAGGAAGGCCCCTTGTACGCCGCTCACCAGCCTCGAGTCAGAGGTGTTCGTGCCTTGGCGGGCTACCTGAATAGGGCGGCTTCAATGCGCCACGCTCTGGCGTGGGTGCTGCTAGTGGCCGGTTCGGGCCACGCGTTGGCCGGGCCGCCGCCCGCCGTTGCTGCATCCAGTGCGGTGGTGTCTGGCGACGCACGCTCCATTTCCGGATGGCTGGAGCGCATTCATCGCGCCTCCCGAGAGCACAGCTACAGCGGTACTTTTGTGGTGTTGTCTGCATCGGGCGCCATGGTGAGTTCCCGAATCTGGCATGCGGCCGATGGAAATGACCAGATCGAGCGCATCGAGGCATTGAACGGGTCGCCCCGCGTGGTCTATCGCCGGGAGGGGCTCGTCCGCACCTTCTTGCCCCAGGCGCGCATGGTGCGCGAGGATCGTCGCGACATGCCCAGCTTGTTCCCGCGGCTGCCGGAAACGGCTGATCGCGGACTGGATGCGCACTACACGGTGCAGACCTTGGGGCGTGAACGCGTTGCGGGCCACGAAAGTGAAGTGGCTTGGCTGCGACCCAGGGATGGGCTGCGATTCGGTTACCGCATGTGGGTGGCCGAAGCCTCGGGTTTGATCTTGAAGCTGCAGACCCTCGACCTGCGAGGGCGTGTGCTGGAGCAGGCGGCGTTTTCTCAGCTGGAGCTGGATAACGCGGTGCCATTTGCGCGCCTCGTGGGCATGATGGATGACGTACGCGACTTCCGGGTGGTCAGGGTTGCCATGCGCAAGACCACCGCGCAAGCCGAAGGCTGGCGTCTGAGAGCGCCGGTGGGTGGGTTCACCCCTGGGGATTGCTACAAGCAAGAGGATGCGGCTGTTGCGCAGTCGGGCCTTCCCTTGCATTGCCTGCTCTCGGATGGGCTGGCGACGGTCTCGCTCTTCCTGGAGCCTTACGACGCCTCCCGCCATGCTGCCGGCCCGAGCGCGGGCAGCATGGGGGCCACCCAGACCCTGGCGCAACGCGTTTCAGGCAACATGTGGCTCACGGCGGTGGGTGAGGTGCCGCAGGAAACCTTGCGGCTGGTGGCCGAGCAATTGGAATACGCCCGTTGAGCAGTGCCGCTGCTGCCCAAGCCGTCCCACCGGGGCGGATGCATGGGCTGCTGACTGTGGTGTGGCGGGAACCAAATGTGAACCTTGCAATACGAAGTCCTTTTGCTGCTCCCGATGTCTCCTCTGAATTTTGAAAGAACGATGATGCCGATGACGACGAACTGGAAAAATCTGCAATCGTGCGCGGTGGCTGTCGCGATGGCATTGACCGCTGCCTCTGCGGCTGTGCCTGTCACTGTGTTGGCGCAAACGCCGCCACCCACGGTCCGGGGCCTGCCGGATTTCACGGACCTGGTGGATCAGGTCGGGCCGTCGGTGGTCAACATCCGCACGCTGGAAAAGGCCGCGGAGCGTGCCGGCCCGAACGCCATGGACGAGGAGATGCTCGAGTTCTTCCGCCGCTTCGGCGTGCCCGTGCCGCCCAATGCGCAGCGCCAGCAGCGCCCCCGTGCACAGCCCGAGGAAGAGCAGCCACGCGGCGTGGGCTCTGGCTTCATCCTCACGCAAGACGGCTATGTGATGACCAACGCGCACGTGGTGGAGGGCGCGGACGAGGTCATCGTCACCCTGACCGACAAGCGCGAGTTCAAAGCCAAGATCGTGGGCGCCGACAAGCGTACGGATGTGGCCGTGGTCAAGATCGAAGCCACCGGATTGCCGGCCGTCAAGGTGGGCGATCTCAACCGGCTGCGGGTCGGTGAGTGGGTCATGGCGATCGGCTCGCCCTTCGGGCTTGAAAACTCTGTGACCGCGGGCATCGTCAGCGCCAAGCAGCGCGATACGGGCGATTACCTGCCCTTCATCCAGACGGACGTCGCGATCAACCCGGGCAATTCCGGCGGACCGTTGATCAACATGCGTGGCGAGGTCGTCGGCATCAACAGCCAGATCTACTCTCGCTCGGGCGGCTTTATGGGGATCTCCTTCGCCATTCCGATGGATGAGGCCATTCGGGTCAGCGACCAGTTGCGTGCTACGGGTCGCGTGACGCGCGGGCGCATCGGCGTGCAGATCGGCCAGGTCACCAAGGATGTGGCCGAGTCGATCGGTCTGGGCAAGCCCCAGGGGGCGCTCGTGAGTGGGGTGGAGGCGGGGTCTCCTGCCGACAAGGCGGGCGTGGAGGCGGGTGACATCATCACGAAGTTCGACGGCAAGACCATCGAAAAAACCGCCGATCTGCCGCGCCTGGTGGGCAATACCAAGCCGGGCAACAAGAGCACCGTGACGGTCTTCCGCCGAGGTGCCAGCAAAGATCTCTCCATTACCGTGGCCGAGATCGAGTCGGATGACAAGCCGGTGGCGAGCAAAGGTGGCGAGCGTGAAAGCGCAAAACCCAAGCCTTCTCCAGCCGCCCAGCAACTGGGCCTGGCGGTTGCAGAGCTGACTGAAGCCCAGAAAAAGGAGCTGAAGCTCAAGGGAGGGCTGCGTGTCAACGCGGCCACGGATTCGGCCGCGCGTGCCGGCCTGCGCGAAGGTGACGTGATTCTTTCCATCGCCAATATCGAAGTGGCCAACCTGAAGGACTTCGAGGCGGCCCTGGCCAAGGCAGACAAGAGCAAGCCCATCAACGTGCTGTTCCGCCGCGGCGAATGGGCCCAATATGCGTTGATCCGTCCGGCACGTTGACCGGTGAACGCACAAAGCCCCATCCCAAAGTGGGGTTTGGGGCCTTTGCGCAGAAATCCGGTTTGGTCCCTCAACGTTTTTGCGCGGCATTTCCATTGATCGTTTTCGATAGAATGGCGCCTGCTTTGCACGGCTTAACTGCATATCGATTCAATTCTGCGCCACCATGTGGGATGGTCTTTAACCATTCACAGGTGATCCACAGTGTGCCCACAAGTTATTCCGGAAGTGGAAAGCGTTTTGTGAATAAGCTGTGTATAAAATGCGCGTTGCAAGCCGGCAACGCCTTCTGAACCTTCTCGGGCGGACTTTCCCTCTCGGCCTTTTTGCCTACAATGAAGTTCCAACCATCGCAGTTGCCAAATGATTGTTGGTTCAGGGCGCGTCACCATTTGACGCGCCCTTTTTTCTTGTGCGCTCCGTTTTAATTCAATCACTTGTCGCTTTCCCTTGATGAACCACATCAGAAATTTTTCCATCATTGCGCACATCGACCATGGCAAATCGACCTTGGCGGATCGCTTGATTCAGCGCTGTGGCGGGCTTGCCGAGCGTGATATGGAAGCCCAGGTGCTCGACTCGATGGACATCGAAAAAGAGCGTGGGATAACCATCAAGGCGCAGACGGCGGCGCTGCAATACAAGGCCAAAGACGGCCAGATCTACAACCTCAATCTGATCGACACTCCGGGCCACGTGGACTTCTCGTATGAAGTCTCGCGCTCGCTTTCGGCCTGCGAAGGTGCGCTGCTGGTCGTCGATGCGTCGCAGGGCGTGGAAGCCCAGACCGTGGCCAACTGCTACACCGCGCTGGACCTCGGCGTGGAAGTGGTGCCCGTGCTGAACAAGATGGACCTGCCGAACGCGGATCCCGACAACGCGAAGGCCGAAGTCGAGGACGTGATCGGCATCGATGCGACCGATGCGATTCCCTGCTCTGCCAAGACGGGCATGGGCATCGATGAGATTCTCGAAGCCATCGTGGCCAAGGTGCCTGCGCCGCGCGGCGAGGCCGATGGCCCGCTGCGCGCGATGATCATCGACAGTTGGTTCGATCCGTACGTCGGCGTCGTGATGCTGGTGCGCGTGGTCGATGGCCGCCTGCTGAAGGGCGAGCGCTTCAAGATGATGGCCAGCGGCGCGGTGTACAACGCCGACAACCTGGGTGTGTTCACGCCCGCGAACGAATCGCGCAACTCGCTCGACGCCGGCCAGGTGGGCTACATCATTGCCGGCATCAAGGAACTGCAGGCCGCCAAGGTGGGCGACACCATCACGCTGGAAAAGAAGCTGCCCAACAATGCCGGTCCGGCGACCGAAGCGCTGCCGGGGTTCAAGGAAATCCAGCCCCAGGTGTTTGCCGGCCTGTACCCGACCGAAGCGAGCGAGTACGACTCGCTGCGCGATGCGCTGGAAAAGCTCAAGCTCAACGATGCCTCGCTGCACTACGAGCCCGAAGTCAGCCAGGCGCTGGGCTTCGGCTTTCGCTGCGGCTTCCTGGGCCTGCTGCACATGGAAATCGTGCAGGAACGCCTGGAGCGCGAGTTCGACCAGGACCTGATCACGACCGCGCCCAGCGTGGTCTACCAGGTGGTGAAGGCCGACGGCGAAGTGGTGATGGTCGAGAACCCCTCCAAGATGCCCGACCAGGGCCGACTGGAGGAGGTGCGCGAGCCCATCGTGACGGTGCATCTCTACATGCCGCAAGACTACGTCGGCCCGGTGATGACGCTGGCCAACCAGAAGCGTGGCGTGCAGATGAACATGGCCTACCACGGCCGCCAGGTCATGCTGACCTACGAGATGCCGCTGGGCGAGATCGTGCTGGACTTCTTCGACAAGCTCAAGTCGGTGTCGCGCGGCTATGCATCGATGGACTACGAATTCAAGGAGTACCGAGCTTCCGACGTGGTGAAGGTGGACATCCTGCTCAACGGCGAGAAGGTCGATGCGCTGTCCATCATCGTGCACCGCTCGCAGTCGCAGTACCGCGGCCGTGCCGTGGTGGCCAAGATGCGCGAGATCATCAGCCGCCAGATGTACGACGTGGCCATCCAGGCGGCGATCGGCGCGAACATCATCGCGCGCGAAACCATCAAGGCGTTGCGCAAGAACGTGCTGGCAAAATGCTACGGCGGCGACATCAGCCGCAAGCGCAAGCTTCTCGAGAAACAAAAAGCAGGCAAGAAACGCATGAAGCAGATCGGTTCGGTGGAAGTGCCCCAGGAAGCGTTCCTGGCCATTTTGCAGGTGGAAGACTGAGATGCAGGCCATGCAATACGTGACCTCCGTGATCCTCGCCGCCTTCGTGGCCTATGTCGGGGCCTGGTACATGGGGGCCATCGAAGGCAATTTCGCCCTGCTGCTGTTCCTGGCCACCGTGGTGACGGGCGCCTATTGGCTGGCCGAGCGGCTGGTCTTCCTGCCACGCCGCCGCAGGGCGGCCCAGGCGATCGAAGATGCGGCGGCGCAGCGGCGCGCCGAACTGGACCGCATGGGCATCCAGAAGGTGGACGGCGACGTGCAGGAGGCCAAGGACCGCATCCTGATGCAGCCCTGGTGGCTGGACTGGACCGCCGGCCTGTTCCCGGTGATCGCCGTGGTGTTCCTGCTGCGCTCGTTCCTGTTCGAGCCGTTCAAGATTCCCTCGGGCTCGATGATTCCCACGCTGCTGGTGGGCGACCTGATCCTGGTGAACAAGTTCACCTACGGCATCCGCCTGCCCGTCATCAACACCAAGCTCACGCAGGGCAATGCGCCCCAGCGCGGCGATGTGATGGTGTTCCGCTACCCGCCCCAGCCCAGCATGGACTACATCAAGCGCGTGGTGGGCGTGCCCGGCGACGAAGTGGCCTACCTGAACAAGCGCCTCACGGTGAATGGGCAGGTGGTGGAAACCTCCGCCGTGCCGGACTTCTTCGACGAAGACACGATGCGCTACTTCAAGCAGTTCGAAGAGCAGCTGGGCGACCACCGCCACCGCATGATCAACAACCCCGACGTGCCGGCCTTCGTCCAGGGCGCCAGCGATTTCGCGAACCGCCAGAACTGCCGCTACAGCGTCGAGGGGGTGGTGTGCAAGGTGCCCGAGGGCCAGTATTTCATGATGGGCGACAACCGGGATAACTCCCTCGATTCGCGCTACTGGGGCTTCGTGCCGGACGCCAACATCGTGGGCAAGGCCTTCTTCGTCTGGATGAACTTCGGCAACCTCAAGCGCATCGGTCCGTTTCGCTGAGCACCGGCTTCGCACGTTTCACCACCGCCAATACCAAAGAGGGGTAGATTACCATGGCATTGCACCGTACCGCCAGCCGCGCGCGCCAGCGCGGCCTGTCGTTCATCGGACTGATTTTCATCGGCCTGCTGGCCGTGGCCGCCTTTGCCATCGGCGGGCAGTCGGTGCCGATCTTCCTGGAGTACCAGGCCATCAGCAAGGCCGCCAACAAGGCCGCGCGGGAAGGCAGTTCAGTGCCGGACGTGCGCGCCATCTTCGACCGTGCCGCATCGATCGACAACATCAGCTCGGTCCAGGGCAAGGACCTCGAGGTGACCAAGCGCAACGAGAAGATCGTCGTGTCCTTCAGCTACTCGCGCGAGATCGCCCTGGCCGGCCCGGCCTATCTCGTTTATCGATTCCAAGAACAGACCAAGTAGTCGGTGCAACCCAGCCTTTCCGCACTGCAGGACCGCCTGCAGCATGCTTTCTCCGATCCTTCGCTGCTGCAGCGCGCCATCACGCACCGCAGCTTTTCCGCCGACCACAATGAGCGCCTGGAGTTCCTGGGCGATTCCGTCCTCAGCCTGGCGGTGTCGAGCCTGCTGTACCAGCGCCTGCGCGATCTGCCCGAGGGTGATTTGTCCCGCGTGCGGGCCAATCTGGTCCGGCAGGAGACCCTCCATGAACTGGCATTGCGCCTGAAGCTGCCCGACGTGCTGCGCCTGGGCGAGGGCGAGGCCAAATCGGGCGGCAAGCTGCGGCCATCCATCCTGGCCGACGCGCTGGAGGCGCTCATCGGCGCGGTGTACCTCGATGCCGGGTACCTGCAGGCCGAGGCCCTGGTGCACCGGCTCTTCCAGAGCGTGGAGATCAACCCGCAGATGGAGGCGGCCGCCAAGGACCCCAAAACCGCGTTGCAGGAGTGGCTGCAGGGTCGCAAAATGAAGTTGCCGCAGTACCGGGTGGTGGGTACGGTGGGGGCTGCACACCGCCAGACCTTCGATGTGGAGTGCGAAATCTCCGAACTGGGCCTGACCGAGCGCGGCATCGGCGGCTCACGCCGGGCAGGCGAGCAGGCGGCGGCAGCGGCCATGCTGGTCCTATTGAAAGCGAAGAATCCATGAATGAAGATGCTACAAAAAATGTAGCTGGTGGCGCAGATGAATCTAGCGCTGACGGCCAAAATGACCTGGAAGCGATGCTGGCAGCCGCCAAGCCGGCCAGCGCCCCGGCGGATGCCACCGGCCAGCGTTGCGGCCTGATCGCCATCGTGGGCAAGCCCAATGTGGGCAAGTCCACGCTGCTCAATGCGCTGGTGGGGCAGAAGATCAGCATCACCTCGCGCAAGGCGCAGACCACGCGCCACCGGATCACCGGCATCCGCACGATGGAGCAGACGCAGTTCGTGTTCGTCGACACGCCGGGCTTCCAGACCAAGCACAGCACGGCGCTCAACAAGTCGCTCAACAAGACGGTGATGGGCGCCATCGGCGATGTGGACCTGATTCTTTTCGTGGTCGAGGCCGGCAGCTTCACGCTGGCCGATGCCAAGGTGCTGTCGCTGTTCAAGCCTGGCATCCCCACGCTGCTGATCGCCAACAAGCTCGATACGGTGCACCGCCGCGCGGAAATCGCGCCGTGGCTCAAGGGCATGCAGGAGCGCCATCCGTTCGCCGAGTTCGTGCCCATGTCGGCCAAGAACAAGGGCGACATCGAGCGCCTGTTCGGCATCTGCGCCAAGTACCTGCCCGAGCAGGCCTGGTGGTATGCCGAGGACGAGCTGACCGACCGCAGCGAGAAGTTCCTGGCCTCGGAGACGGTGCGCGAGAAGCTGTTTCGCTTCACGGGGGACGAATTGCCCTACACCTCGACCGTCGTCATCGACAAGTTCGAGGAAGAAAAGGGCAAGACCAAGAGCCGCATGATCCGCATCGCCGCCACCATCGTGGTGGAGCGCGACGGCCACAAAGCCATGGTGATCGGGGAGAAGGGCGAGCGCCTCAAGCGCATCGGCACCGAAGCGCGGCAAGAGCTGGAAAAGCTCATGGACGCCAAGGTGTTCATCGAGATCTGGGTCAAGGTGCGTTCCGGCTGGG
Organism: Acidovorax sp. SUPP950; assembly: GCF_030158935.1. Lineage (NCBI taxonomy): Bacteria > Pseudomonadati > Pseudomonadota > Betaproteobacteria > Burkholderiales > Comamonadaceae > Acidovorax > Acidovorax sp. SUPP950. The sequence continues at coordinate 731,453 of NZ_BQXE01000002.1, forward strand.
CCGACGACGAAGCGCGCGTGCGCTCGTTCGGCTACGAGTGAATCGACCCTGCGCTGCTTCGGCGGCCTCGGCGCCGTGGGCCACCCCGGGGCTCGGCGCACCCGTGTGCCGGGTGCCCGACCCAAAGAAAACCCTCATCCAGCGCTTGTCCATCAAGCACTGGTCGCTATTGAAAGAATAGCAACCCATGGCTGTGCGCCGTATTGCCGACGAACCCGCCTATGTGCTGCACCGCTACGACTGGAGCGAGTCCAGCCTGATCCTGGATGTGTTCACGCGGCACCATGGCCGGGTCGCGCTGGTCGCCAAGGGCGCCAAGAAGCCCACCTCCAACTTTCGCCCCGTGCTGCTGCCGCTGCAACCACTGCGGGTCAACTACACCCTGTCGGGCGATGGACAGGGCGAGATCCATGCGCTCAAGGGCGCGGAGTGGGTGGGCGGGCACGTCATGCCCACGGGCGATGCGTTGCTGTCGGGTCTGTACCTCAACGAACTGCTGATGCGCCTGATGGCCCGCGAGGATGCCCATGCGCCTCTGTTCGACGCCTATGCCGGCGTGGTGCGGGTGCTCGGCAGCGAGCACGGCGATGCGCTCGAACCCGTGCTGCGCAGCTTCGAACTGCTGCTGCTGCGCGAGATCGGGCTGCTGCCCAGCCTGGGCGCCGAAACGGTCACGCTGGCGCCCTTGCAGCCACCCACCCGGTACACGCTGGTGCCCGAGGCCGGGCTGCGCGCCGCAACAGCCACCGACCGCGCCACGCTGGCCGGCGCGCAATGGCTGGCGCTGCAGCGCGCGCTGGAGGCGGGCGAGGGCGCCAGCTACACCGCCACGCTGCGCGTGATCGCCCAGGCCGGCACGCCGATGGCGGCCGAACTCAAACCCCAGTTGCGCACGCTGCTGCAATACCATTGCGGCAGCCCGGTGCTGCGCACGCGCCAGCTCATGATGGACCTGCAATCGCTATGACCCTTTCCTCCGCCGCTCCCGCCCGCACCGCCCTGTCGGTCAATGTCAACAAGGTGGCCCTGGTGCGCAACACGCGCCACCTGGGCATTCCCAGCGTCACGCGCGCTTCGCTGCTGTGCCTGCAGGCGGGCGCCCAGGGCATCACGGTGCATCCGCGGCCGGACGAGCGCCACATCCGGGCTGGCGACGTGCACGACTTGGCCGCGCTGATGAAGGACTGGCCGGACCGCGAATTCAACATCGAGGGCAACCCGTCGCAGAACCTCATGGATTTCATCCGCGAGGTGCGGCCGCAGCAGGCCACCTTCGTGCCCGACAGCGAAGACCAGTTCACCAGCGACCACGGCTGGAGCTTTCCGCAGGATGCCGAGCGGCTGGCGCCGCTGATCGCCGAATGCCACCGACTGGGCGTGCGCGTGAGCCTGTTCATGGACCCGCTGCCCGCCCAGATGGCCGCCGCCCGTGCCGTGGGCGCCGACCGCGTGGAGCTGTACACCGAGCCCTATGCCGCCGCCTGGGGCACCGGAGGCCAGGCCGCCGAACTGGAGCGCTACCGCGCGGCGGCCCAGGCCGCCCTGGATGCCGGCCTGGGCGTGAACGCCGGGCACGACCTGAACCGCGACAACCTGGCCGCCTTCGTGCAGGGCGTGCCCGGATTGTTGGAGGTGTCCATCGGGCACGCGCTCATCGCCGATGCGCTGGAATTGGGCTATGCCGCCACGGTGCAGGCCTACCAGCGCTGCATCGAAGAGGGCATGGCTGCCAAATGCTCCTGATTTGATAGCAATATGCCGGCGATTTTCATGCCTTGGAGGCAGATTGGACCCTGAAACATGATCTACGGCATCGGCACCGACATCTGCGACATCCGCCGCATCCGCGCCAGCCTGGAGCGCCACGGCGACCGCTTCGCCGAGAAGGTGCTGGCCGAGGGCGAGCTGTCCACCTGGCGCGAGCGCGGCGCGCGCTGGCCCGAACGCGGCGTGCGCTACCTCGCCACCCGGTTCTCGGCCAAGGAGGCTTTCAGCAAGGCCATCGGCATGGGGATGCGCATGCCCATGACCTGGCGGCACTGCGAGGTGGCCAAGCTGCCCAGCGGGCAGCCGGTGATCGTGCTGCACGGCGCGCTCAAGGAATGGTTCGAGGCCCAGGGCCTGCAGTGCCACCTGAGCGTGACCGACGAATCCGACTACGCGGCGAGCTTTTGCGTGGTCGAAAAGAAATAAGGCCCCACCGCAATGCGGTATTGCCTGGATTGCTATTAAAAAGTGAGTGAACCCCTGGCCATGACTTTCGAACACGCCCCCCTCATCCTCGACGTTGCCGGCACCGAACTCACCGCGGCGGACCGCCGCCGCCTGGCGCACCCGCTCACGGGCGGCGTGATCCTGTTCACGCGCAACTGGCAGGATCGCGCGCAGTTGCTGGCGCTCACCAGCGCCATCAAGGCCGTGCGGGACGATCTGCTGATCTGCGTGGACCACGAAGGCGGCCGCGTGCAGCGCTTTCGCAGCGATGGCTTCACCCAGCTGCCGCCCATGCGGGCGTTCGGCGAGCTGTGGATGCAGGGCGACGGCCGGGGCGCCAAGGCCGTGCCGGGCAGCGGCGCGCTGCGCGCCACCAATGCGGCGACCGCCGCCGGCTACGTGCTGGGCAGCGAGCTGCGGTCGTGCGGCGTGGACTTCAGCTTCACGCCGGTGCTGGACTTGGACTGGTCCGATGAGGCGCCCCGAGGCAGCGCGGGACGCGTGCAGCGGCCCGGTGTTTCCCGCAGCAGCGTGATCGGCGACCGGGCCTTCCACCGCGATCCGCGCGTGGTGGCCCTGCTGGCCAAAAGCCTCATGCACGGTCTGCTGCAGGCGGGCATGGCCAATTGCGGCAAGCATTTTCCGGGGCATGGCTTCGTTCGCGCCGATTCGCACACGGACATTCCCGTGGACCCGCGCAGCCTGAAAGCCCTGCTGGCTGACGACGCGGCGCCGTACCCCTGGCTGTCGAGCACGCTCACCAGCGTGATGCCCGCCCACGTGATCTACCCCAAGGTGGACAGCCGGCCGGCGGGTTTTTCGCGGCGCTGGCTGCAGGACATCCTGCGCCAGCAACTGCGTTTCGACGGGGCGGTCTTCAGCGACGACCTGAGCATGGAAGGCGCGCGCCGCATCGACGGCCAGACGGTGAGCTACACCGATGCGGCCGTGGCGGCGCTCGATGCGGGCTGCGACCTGGTGCTGCTGTGCAACCAGAGCCTCGTGGGCGAGGGCGACCGCCAAGGCGAAGCGCTGGACGAACTGCTGGAGGGATTGCAGCAGGCCTGTGACGATGGCCGCTGGCATGCCAGCCCCGACAGCGAATCCCGCCGCGTGGCGCTGCTGCCGGAAACGCTGCCCCAGCCCTGGGACGAACTGATGCTGCAGCCCGCCTATCTGCAGGCGCTCGAACTGTTGCCATGAGCGGGGCGGCTTTCTCGGCGCATTGGTAACCAATCGTTGTGCGGCCCACCGCTGCGTCCGGTGGCTGGCTGGTGCCTTCAAAGGGAAAAGTCGCCTCCCGCATTGCCATTAACCGCGAAAAACGCTGTTTCCAGCCTTCGCAGTGACTGGCACCGGGGCGAGGGCCGACAGCGCACGACGAACATTGGCCTACAACTGGCGGTCAACGCGAGGCATAACGTGCCGTTCTGAAGAGACCATCTGCCGACGAAGTGCCGACGCACGCCGGACCGGGTTTTCGCATCGGCCCACGGTGGATGGTTCAGGAGAAAAACCATGGCGCCCCTTGCAGACCCTCGTGCTTCCCAAACCCACGCCGCCTTGCCGCTCCAACCGGCGGCGACCGCACCCACATCCCTCCGCACTGCGGGCCTGCAGCGCGCATCGAGCGGCATGGCGCTGTCGCTCATCGCCGTTTGTGCCCTGACCGCCTGCAATCGCCAGAACTCTTCTCCGAGGGTGCCGCCACCCGCGCCATCCGCCGCGGCAGCGCCCGTGGCTGCGCCGGAGGCCGCGCCCGTGGCCGTCCGCTACACGCCTCCCAGCGCGGATGCGCTCTACCAGATGGTTGCTCCCATCGCGCTGTATCCGGACAAGCTGGTGGCGCAGGTGCTGGCCGGTGCGACCTACCCCGACCAGGTCACGGCCGCGGAAACCTGGCTGGGGCAAAACCCGTCGCTGAAGGCTGCCGCGCTGACGGATGCGGTGGACCAGCAACCGTGGGACCCGAGCATCAAGTCGCTGACCGCCTTCCCGAACGTGCTGGAGCAGATGGCCTCCAACCTGCCCTGGACGGTGGCGCTGGGCAAGGCCTACTACAACGACCCGACGGACGTGATGAACGCCATCCAGGTCATGCGCTCGCGCGCCAGCAAGGCGGGCACGCTCAAAAGCTCGCCGCACCTGCGCGTGGCCACCGTCACGGCCGCGCCGCCGAGCCCACCGCCACCGGCGGACCTGCAGCAACCCGTGGCCGTCTATAGCGGGCCCACGGTGGTGGTGCCGCCGCCCATCTATATCTCCATCGAACCGGCCGACGTCCAGGCGGTGTACGTGCCGCGCTATGACCCGCAGGTGGTGTATGGCACGCCGGTGCCGCTGTACTCGAGCTATCGCTGGGCCGCGCCCGCCCCGGTCTATTCGTCAGGGGTGGCCGTGGGGCCCGACCCCGTGGCCGTGGGCGCGCTGGCCTTCGGCGTCGGTGTGCTGGTGGGCGCGGTCGCATCGCACCACCACCATTGGGGCTGGGATGCCTGGGGCGTCAACTGGGGTCGGCCACCGGAGCGCGCGGCCTGGGTCCAGGGCGCGCCCTTGCCGCCGCCGGTGGTGCGTCCCGCCGTGGTGTACCGGGGCAACACCTACATCTCGCAGTCCCGCACGGTGGTGGAGAACATCCACAACCGAGTCACCGTGAACAACATCTACGAGCGTGCACCGGACGGTGGCCGTCCTGCGGCCGTGGCGGCCGCGATGCCGGCAGCGCCGGCCGCTCCGATGCCGGCCATGAATCCGATGGCATCGCGTGTCCCGCCAGACCGCGACCACCATGCCATGGCGCAGGCGGCCATGCTGCCGCACGCTCCGGGCCAGGACCGGCATCTTGTGCCGCCAGGCCAGTCTGCCGTGGTGCCATCGCCGCAGGTTCAGGCCATGGTGCCTCCGCAGCGACCCCAGGGGGCGCGTGAATTCCAGAACGCCGGGCGCGCGGAGGAGCGGGTGCATGCCCCGCGGGCAGCGCTGCCCAGCGTTCCTGGCCAACCCCCAATGCAGGCCCATGCTGCTGCAGACCCGCGGGCAGTGCCCGGGGCAGCACAGCCGCACCGCGAGGTGGCGTTGCCGTCCAACAGACCGGAAGGGATGGCGCCGCACGCGCTGACCGCACCAGGGGTGGTGCCGGGCGCTTCGAGCCGGGAGCCCCACCGGGAGAATCCGCGCGTACAGATGGGGGCCGGCCCCGGCGCACAGGCACAGGCACAGGCACAGGCACAGGCACAGGCACAGGCACAGGCACAGGCACAGGCACAGGCACAGGCACAGGCACAGGCACAGGCACAGGCACAGCGGGCCCTGCCGAGGCCCGAGCATGTTCAGCACATGGCGCCGCAAGGGCAGGCCCAGGGCGCGGCGGAACGTGCCCCGCACAACATGCCGCCACCCACCATGCAGCGGCCCATGCCTGCGATGCCGCACGGGCCGGCCGCACCCCGACCCGTCGCCGTGCAGCCGCCCCATGCCTCGCCGGCGCCAGCGCAGCATGGCCATGGGCCGGAAGCGGCCCACCGGCCCGAAGGGCGCCGGCACGGCGAAAGCTGAATGGCCGGCACGTGGTGCCTGCCACGCTGAAAATCGCTGCGGCCTTGCGTGAGCCGGCAGCAGACCTGGCAGGGTCAGACCGTTTCCAGGCTGGAAGAGGCCTCGGCCGAGGCAGCGTCTTCCGGCGCGGCATCCGCCCTGCGCGGAGGCCCGCCCTTCCAACGCCGCACCACGCGCTGGAAGATCAGGGTATTGGGAATCTGCAGCAGTGCGCCGTCCGGCCCCGTGTCGAAGTCTTCCAGGGTGGTGTAGAGCAGGTTGATGTCGATCACGCGCCCCTTGGCACCCGGTTTTTCCGCCGTGTCCAACACCTCGATGTAGTCGCCCAGGCGGAACGGGCCCACGGTGAAGATGAGCAGCGCGCAGAACAGGTTGGACAGCACGCTCCACGCGGCGAAGAAGGCCACGGCACCCACGGTGGCGAATCCGGTGAAGGCGGTCCACAGCACGGTGGCGGAAACACCCAGGCGCTCCAGCACGAGCAGCAGCGCGCTGCCCATGATGATCCAGCGCAGCAGGCCGTTGATCGGCACCATCATCTCGATGGGCCACTGGTAATGGTGGCCGGCACGCCCCACCAGCCGTCGCAGTGTGCGCTGCAGCACCACGGCGACGATCAGGATCAGGAGGATCTGCAGGCCCGGCACGATGATGTCGAGCCAGTCCCGGATCCAGTCGGGCAGGTAAGGTTGCAGGCGCAGCATGAAGGTCCAGTCGTTCGGCAAAAGGTCTCCTGTCAGCCGCGCAGCTGCTCGACGGTGTCCATCTGCATCTCGAAGCTGAAAAAGCGGGCGCGTCCCTGGGCCTTGGCGGCATACAGCGCCTGGTCCGCGCGCATCAGCATGGCCTCCGCGCTGGTGCCTTCGTCAGGGACGCAGGTGGTGATGCCGCCGGACAGCGTGAGCGTCGGGCCGAGCGGCGAATTGGGGTGAGGCAGGGCGCGCACGGACAGCAGCTTGCCCAGCGCCCGTGCAAAGGTCATCGCGCCGGAGCGGGGCGTGCCGGGCAGGATGAGGGCGAACTCCTCGCCGCCGTAGCGTGCCGCCACATCGCGCGGGCGCGTGCACACGTCGCGCAGCAGGCGGCTCACGTCCTTCAGGCAGGCATCGCCCTGCAGGTGGCCGGCGGAATCGTTGTAGCGCTTGAAGTGGTCCAGGTCGCATAGCATCAGGGTGAGCGGCTCGCCCTCCCGCCGCGCCGCGGCGATCTCGTTGTGCAGGATGCGGTCCAGGCCGCGGCGGTTCACCAGCCCGGTCAGGGCATCCACCTCGACCATCTCATTGAGCCGCTGATTGGCCAGGTGCAGCTCCTGCGACAGCGACACCAGCCGGCGGCGCATGTCCAGCAGACGCCGCATGGCGCGAAGCTTGGCAACGAGGACGATCGGCTTGACCGGTTTGACCAGGTAGTCGTCGCCGCCCGACTCGATGCCGCGCCACACGTCCAGGTCGCCGTCCAGGCCGGAGAGAAAGATGATGGGCGTCCAGCCCCCGGGTTCGGCCTCGCGCATCTGCTGCGCGACCCAATAGCCGTCGTTGTGGTCGGACAGGCGGATGTCCAGAAGCACCAGGTCCGGCCGGTGCAACTGGAACAGGTCGAGCGCCTTGTCGCCCGACGCAGCCTCCAGCACATCGACGACGCCGGCATTGCGCAGTTCCGCCACCAGCACCGCGCGCAGGGAGGCCTGATCCTCCACGACCAGCACGGTGAAGGGCATGGTGTCCTCGATGCGGCCCCCACCGGGGGGCAGTGGGGTGGGATGGGTGGTGGTCATCACGGTCCCTTTCCTGAAGGCAGGTGCAGGCCTTTCGGCCGCAAAGGCCGCAGTCCCCAGCCGATCAATGTTCGCGGCGCAGGGCGGGGAACAGGATCACGTCGCGGATGCTGGGGCTGTCGGTGAGCAACATCATCAACCGATCGATGCCGATACCGCAACCACCCGTGGGAGGCATGCCGTACTCGAGCGCCCGCACGAAGTCGTGGTCGAAGAACATGGCCTCGTCGTCGCCGCCATCCTTGGCCGCGACCTGCGCCTGAAAGCGCGCGGCCTGGTCCTCGGCGTCGTTCAACTCGGAAAAGCCGTTGCCGAACTCGCGACCGGTGATGTAGAGCTCGAAACGCTCGGTCACTTCAGGGCGCGTGTCGTTGGCCCGGGCCAGGGGGCTGATCTCGGTCGGGTGCTCCATGATGAAGGTGGGCTGCCAGAGTTTGTCCTCCACCGTTTCTTCGAAGTACAGCACCTGCAGGCTGGCGAGCGTGCGCTTGGACAGCTGGTTCTTCTCTTCGCTCAGCCCCAGCTTCTTGAGGGCGCTGACGAGCCAGGCGGCATCGTCCACATGGGCGCCGGCTTCGGTGTACTGGAAGATCGCCTCGCGGATGGTCAGCCGCTGGAAAGGCTGGGAAAGGTCCACCTCGCGGCCGCCGTAGGTCAGCTGCAGCGTGCCGGCCGCCTTCATGGCCGCATCGCGCACCAGCTGCTCGGTGAAGTCCATCAAGTCGCGGTAGTTCCAGTAGGCCGCGTAGAACTCCATCATGGTGAACTCGGGGTTGTGGCGCACCGAGATGCCTTCGTTGCGGAAGTTGCGGTTGATTTCGAACACCCGCTCGAAGCCGCCCACCACCAGGCGCTTCAGATACAGCTCGGGCGCGATGCGCAGGTACATCTCCTGCTCCAGCGCGTTGTGGTGGGTGACGAACGGCTTGGCATTCGCGCCGCCGGGAATCGGGTGCAGCATGGGCGTTTCCACTTCCAGGAAGCCGTGCTGCACCATGAACTCGCGCAGGCCACTCACGGCCTTGCTGCGGGCGATGAAACGGCTGCGCGCGGTCTCATCGGTCATCAGGTCCACGTAGCGCTGGCGGTATTTCACCTCCTGGTCGGCCACGCCGTGGAACTTGTCCGGCATGGGCCGCAGGCTCTTGGTGAGCAGGCGCAGCGTGGTGACCTTGATCGACAGCTCGCCGGTCTTGGTCTTCATGAGCGTGCCTTCGGCACCCACGATGTCGCCCAGGTCCCAGTGTTTGAAAGCGGCGTACAGCTCTTCACCCAGCGCATCGCGCGTGACGTACAGCTGCAGGCGACCCCCCGTCGTGCCCAGCGAGCCGTCCTGCACGGTGGCGAAGCTGGCCTTGCCCATCACGCGCTTGAGCATCATCCGGCCAGCGACGCTCACGGTGACAGGGCTCGCCTCGAGTGCATCGGCCACGCTTTCGGCGTACTGCGCCTGCAGGTCCGCCACATGGTGCGCGGGCTTGAAATCGTTGGGAAACGCCACGCCCTTGCCTGCTGCCTGGGCCTCCCGCAGGGCCTTGAGTTTTTCGCGGCGCTCGGCGATGAGCTGGTTGTGGTCAATGGCAGGGGTGGGATTGTCGGACATAGATTAATGATGGCGAAGAGAGGCGTCGCGCGACGAAACCGGCCATTTTAAGAGCCAAGTCAGACCAGCGGCCCTAGCGCAGCCAAGTGCGTAACAGCCTGACGCCGAACTTCAAGCAAGAGACCGGCAGCGCCAGCGCCAGCGCGCCCCGATGCCCGCGTCGGCCGACGGCGCCGAGCGCAGCCAGCTCACCGCGCTGCATGCGCCATAGCTGTGCGCTCAGGCCGGAGCTGCCGAAGGCAGGCTTGTACATGAACGACAGCTGCTGGGAGTGGTGTGCACAGCGCCAGCCGGCCGCGATCAGCTGCAGCCACAGTGCGTAGTCTTCGCTGAGTTGGCCATTGTCGGGAAAGCGCACGCGCGCATCGCGCCGCACCAGCACGGAGGACGTGTGAAACGGATTCGACAGCATGGCAGGGACCAGGCCGACAACGCGGGTAGTCAGCGGTTGAGACGCACTCTCCAGCACGAAGGCCGGTATTTTCTGTGCGATCACCCCGGAGTGGCCCCCGATCAGGTCCAGGCCTTGGTTGTGCATGGCGTGTAGTTGGCGCCCGAGTTTGTCGGGCGACCAGATGTCGTCTGCGTCCAGAAAGGCGACGACCTCGCCGGCAGCCAGGTCCAGGCCGCGGTTGCGCGCGGCTGCAGCGCCTGCGTTGCACGGCTGCTTCACCACACGCAGCACGAAGGCGCCTGCGGTGTCATAGTGCTCCGCCAAGGAGACGGATCCGTCGAGCGAGCCGTCATCCACGCAGATCACCTCGAATGGTGGCAAGGTCTGGTTGCGTATCGAGTCCAGAGCGCGCCGCAAGGTCGCTTCGGCGTTGTAGACGGGGATGACAACGGAGACGCGCGGCAGGCTCATGGTTCCATGGCGAAGTCAGCGTCGAGTCGATGCCACAAGGGCAATGAAGGGTCGGTCGCGGTGAGCGCGAGGCCGCGGAACCACGGCGTGGGCGCGAACACGGTGTGAGCACGGCCCACATAGCCAGCCAGCGCACTGAACGAACTGTTGGCACAGGCCAGCACGTCGGCGTTGATCAAGGCCTGCAATGCCTGGTCGGCTGTTTCCCTGCCGCCGAGGTGGGTGTCGAGGAACAGGCAGCGGTCCGGTGCCACCAACGGCGAAAGCATGGCCCGCGCGTGGACATAGTCGTCGGAAATGACGAGCCACTGCAGTTCAGGCCAACTGCGCTCCAGTGCCTGCAGCACGCCGCGGTAGTAGCCTGCGCCGAGCGGTCCGATCTGTTCGCGGTTGTAACGCGAGGCAGCGTAATCGCCCCCTCGCACGTGCAGGGCTGCATAGCGTGACAGGCCCGGGGGTGCGGCGCGAAACGTCGGGCGCAGCAGTTCGCGTGCCTGTCGCAGCGCGCGCTCGCTGTGGTGGCGGGGATGCTGGTAGTAGCCGTAGTGATAGCGTGCACGCCAATCGCCGTGGGCAGGGGTTGCATCATTGTGGAGTTGGCCCAGCAACCGGGCTGCACGCACGACCACCCGCTCGACACGCCACAGCCCTTCCGTGCGGCGAGTCGGCAATCGCAGGTCAGTGAACACCTTGGCCAATTCCAGCGCGCCGATGGCCTGGTTGCCTGGTACTTTGCGCAGGAAGCTGGTGTCGAGTGCAACGTCGGCTCCCGACTCGGCCAGCGTCAGCGCGTGCAGCCATTCGAAGAACTGATTGCCGAGCCCGCCGCGCAGAAAAACACGTGTGGTCGTCATATGGGATCGCCGGTGTGCGGGGGCATGCGCTCGAAGGTGAAGATGCCGAGGGCGTAGTCCTGCTGCTCAATTCGGTCCAGTTCGGCTTCCCAATGCGGATAGTCGATCACGCGCCGTTCGGCACCAACCGCCGCGAACTGGCGCAGCGAAAGGCCTTCCGCTTCGGCCATTCGGACGATGCTGCGTGGCGAGAAAACCCGGTGGGCGTTGAACAGCACGCGTTCGATGCCGACGGGCACCGAAAGGTAGAGCCGACCACCCGGACGCACGATATGGGCCATGTTTCGCAGGCCTGTGGCGCTGCCTGCGGGATCAAGCACATCGCCATAGCGGCCAAGTCCAAAATGCTCCAGGGCATGCAGGCAGGACAGCGAATCGCAGTAGTTCGCCAGTTCTGGGGCTGGGTTCATCAGATCGGCCTGCTTGAAGCGGATGCTCGGCAGCTCCGTGGTGATGGCGCGGATATCGAAGACTTCGATGTCACGAAAGCTGGCGATATGCGCCACGAAACCATCGACACGGGACCCGATATCGACATGGCGCTCCGGCCCATGCCGGTGGATCTGCTGCGCCACGTGCAGATCCTGCAGGAAATACTCGCTTTTGGTCGTACCGCCCTCTTCGTACCAGTCATGGAGGCAGGGCATGAGCTCGAGCCGTCCTTGGTACTGGCGTCGGAAGCGCAAAAGGTCGCGCAGGTAGCGCGGCGTGCCGCGCAGCGAGCGCAGCAGTCGACGCGGGTCGATGCCGAACTGCTCCGAGAGGATCCAATAAAACTTCTTCAGCTTAGCGTTCATGGTCGATCTTGAGGAGCCCGGGCAGACTGGCGATAAAGCCGATGAAATTGATGATGAGCCAACCCGATGTCGCGCCAACCATGCCGAAACGCGACACCATGGGAGGAATGACCAGCAGACACAGCACCCCGGCCAGCAGGTTGACTTGCAGGATGCGCTGGATTTTTCCACGCACCAGCCAGTGGGCGTAGCCCACGTTGTAGAACGCGTTGATGATGGCACCGAACAGCAGCCAGCCGAGCAGCGGGTAGACCACCGAAACGGCATGCCCGTCCTTCAGCCACCACTCCAATAGCCGTTCCCCTCCGACGGCATAGACGGCGATGCCGATGGCTGCGGCCAATGCGATCAGTCCGAAGAGCCGTCCGTACAGATGGCGAAGGGCGGCTGGGTCGTCCTTGAGGCGAAGTGCGCGGGGCAGGACTGCCTGCATCAGCGGGTACACCAACTGCAGCACGCCCGCCGCTGCGGAAGAGGCGATCACATAGTAGCCAAAGTCCGCGATCGGTATCAGGTTGCTGAGCAGCACCTTGTCCAGCTGCATCGTGAGTGCGCCCAGGCCCGAAGCGGCAGCGAGACCGGCGATCGCCGGCCAGGCTTGGCGGACCACGTCGCCTTGCCACCGTGCGTCGCCACGATGCGTTCCGGTTGCAGACCAGGCAACGTGGGCACGTAGAGCGGTTTCGAACAGGCCTGCTGCGACGTGCCAGGCCAGATAGGTGGTCAGCGATGGCCAGGTGGTCACGGCGAGAACAGCGCCCCCGTGGCGGAGCAGCGTGGCAGCGAACAGGATCTTGTTCAGTGCCACCTGATGTTCCGTGCCGACAAGAAGGCTACGGTAAAGCGATCCCGGGAACATCGTTGCGAAAATGGCGGCCGCTCCGATCACCGCGGCCTGGCCGCTGGCCTTCGCGGCCTCATCCAGATGGAGCCAGTGGCGTGCGATCGGGGCTGCGAGCAGGACCAGCCCGAGGCCGATCAGCAGTGCGAGCGCCCAGTAAATGCGCTCGAAGCCGTACAGCAGTGCGGCTGTGCGCGGCTTGGCCGCCCCTTCGCCGGCGGCACGCAACGAGATCTCGCGCACCAAGGCCTGGCTCATGCCTGCGTCGAGCAGGTTGAGTACGGCCTGCAGCGTCGTGACGAAGCCCACGAAGCCGAATTGCAGGGGGCCCAGCGCAGCGAGATACCAGGGCAGGGCGAGGATGGGCGCAAGCGCGACCGCGCCCGAGCCGACGTAGTTCGCCAGAATGTTGCGCTTAAGGGACATGAAAGAGCGCAGCGCCTATGATTGGGTCGTCTTCCTGACCTCTATACATGCAAAAAGTCGCGCTTATCACCGGCATCACGGGCCAGGACGGGGCCTATCTGGCCGAATTCCTGCTGGGCAAGGGTTACATCGTGCACGGCATAAAACGCCGGGCATCGTTGTTCAATACCGATCGCATCGACCATCTCTATCAAGATCCCCACATTACTGACCGCCATTTGATCCTGCATTATGGTGATCTGGCCGACAGCACGAACCTGATTCGCATCATCCAGCAATCACAGCCCGATGAAATCTACAACCTCGCGGCCATGAGCCACGTGGCTGTCAGCTTCGAGACGCCCGAATACACGGCCAATGTCGACGGTATTGGCACGCTGCGCATCCTGGAAGCGATCCGCATCCTGGGCATGGAGCGCAAGACGCGCTTCTACCAGGCCAGCACTTCCGAACTCTATGGGCTGGTGCAGGAAGTGCCGCAGAAGGAAAGCACGCCGTTCTACCCGCGCAGCCCCTACGCCGTGGCCAAGCTCTATGCCTACTGGATCACGGTCAACTATCGGGAGGCTTACGGCATGTATGCCTGCAACGGCATCCTGTTCAACCACGAAAGCCCCGTGCGAGGCGAGACCTTCGTGACGCGCAAGATCACGCGCGCCATGGCGCGCCTCCACCTGGGCCTGCAGGATTGCCTGTACCTTGGCAATCTCGATGCACTGCGCGATTGGGGCCACGCGAAGGACTACGTGGAAATGCAGTGGCTCATGATGCAGCAGGAGGTGGCCGAAGACTTCGTCATCGCGACGGGCGTGCAGCACAGCGTGCGAGACTTTGTTTCGGCGGCGGCGCATGAGCTCGGCATGCAGATCGAATGGTCGGGCCATGGTGTGGACGAGGTTGGCCGGGACGCCCAGGGCCGTGCCATTGTCAAGGTGGACCCGAGATACTTCCGACCCACGGAGGTCGAGTCGTTGCTCGGCGATCCTACCAAGGCGCGCGAGAAGCTCGGCTGGACGCCGCGCATTGGATTTGGCGAACTCGTGGCCGAGATGGTGCGCGAGGATCTGAAAAGCGCCCAGCGCGACGAACTGGTCAAGAAGTACGGTTTTTCTGCCTACGACTACAACGAATGACGGCAACGTTGACGAGGGTGGACATGGACAGGAAAGCCAAGATCTACGTGGCAGGCCACCGTGGCATGGTGGGCTCGGCCCTGGTGCGCAAGTTGTCCGAGCGCGGTTACGAAAACCTGGTGACGCGCACGCATTCCGAGCTGGACCTGCTGGATCAGTCTGCGGTACATGCCTTCATGGCGCATGAAAAGCCCGACTACGTGTTCCTTGCCGCTGCCAAGGTGGGTGGCATACAGGCCAACAACGTGTCGCGGGCAGACTTCATCTATCAGAACCTCATGATCGAGGCCAACGTGATCCATGCCGCGCATGCCGCCGATGTGCAGCGGATGCTGTTCCTGGGATCGAGTTGCATTTACCCGCGCGACTGCCCACAGCCGATCAAGGAGGAGTACTTGCTGACGGGTCCGCTCGAGCCCACGAACGAACCCTATGCCATTGCCAAGATCGCGGGCATCAAGCTCTGTGAGAGTTTCAACCGTCAGTACGGCCGGCATTACGTGAGCGCGATGCCGACGAACCTCTACGGCCCCAACGACAACTACGACCTCAACACCTCGCATGTGCTGCCTGCTTTGCTGCGCAAGGCCCATGAGGCGAAACGGCGTGGCGACCCTGTGATGAAGCTGTGGGGCTCGGGGCGCCCGCGCCGGGAGTTCATGCATGTGGACGACATGGCAGACGCCTGTGTGTTCCTGATGGAGCAACTCGACATCACGGACGGCCTGTTCAATGTCGGCACGGGAACTGACGTGACGATTGAAGAACTGGCCCGGCGGATCATGGGCGTGATCGGTTTCGAGGGCACGCTGGCTTTCGACCCCAGCAAGCCCGATGGCACGCTGCGCAAATTGCTGGACGTTGGCATGTTGCGGCGCCGTGGCTGGAGCGCGCGCATTCCGCTGGATACCGGGATTGCCCAGACCTATCGGTCTTTCCTCGAAACGCCCGAAGCGCGGGGATGAGCCGCGGGAGGTGCGGTGGATGGGGCAGGCCGGAAGTCTTCGCCGCGTTTTCTGGAACTGCCAGCGCCGAACGAAACTAACGCGACCCAAATCCCCCCGCCACGATGCGCAGCGTCTTGTACGCAATCAGCAAGTCCAGGGCCACGGAATAGTGCGCCACGTAATAGAGGTCATAGCTGAGCTTGATGGCGGTCTGCTCCTCGCTGTCGGCGTAACCCTGCTGGACCTGGGCCCAGCCCGTCAGTCCGGGGCGCACGAGGTGGCGGTAGGGGTACGCGGGAATCCGGTCGGCGAACACGCGCACGAACTCCGTTTGCTCTGGCCTCGGACCGATCAGGCTCATCTCGCCCTTCAGCACATTCCATAGCTGGGGCAGTTCGTCCAGACGGGTGCGGCGGATGAACCGGCCCACGGAGGTCACCCGGTCATCGTTGGGCTGGGCAAAGCGCGCTGTGCGGTCGTCGCCGGCATGGCGCATGCTGCGCAGCTTCCAGATGCGGAACGCACGGCCATTGCGGCCGACGCGGATCTGGGAAAAAAGCATGGGCCCTGGCGAATCCAGCTTCACCGCCAGGCCGGCGGCCAGGCACAGCGGCAGCCACACCGGCAGCCCTGCCAGCGTGAGGAGCAGGTCGGTCAGCCGCTTGAAGGTGTCGTAGGCCGGGTTGCCGTCCAGGGTCCACAGGTCCTGGGTCTGCTGGTGGGGCAATATTTTTCGGCCGCTCAGCAGTTCGGCCACGGCCTCCACGCTGTAGAGCCGCACATGCTGCAGACGCAAATCGCTGATCCATCGCTCGCGTGCGGCGCTCGAGGGGGCATGGCGATCCAGCACCACGCCGGCCCATTGGGGGGCAGCGTGGGTTGTGCCGGTGTCCGTGCCGAACTCTTCCAGGGGCGTCCAGGGCAGCAGCGCGATGTGGTGCTGGCTGGCCTGGGCCGTGTCGCCCAGCAGCTCCCGAAGGCGCAGGGGCACGGTATCGTCCAGATAGGCCAGGGACAGCACCTGGTGCCTCCGGTTGCGCCAATGGCCGACCAGGAACCATGCCGACGAGAGCAGGTACACGAGAAGAACGGCGCCGCGGGAATAGGGCTGCTGCAGCAAGGCGAAACCCAGCGGGGCGGCAAGGTAGGGGGCTGCGGTCGCGACGAAGAGAAAGCGGCGTCCCTCGAACTGAGGCAGATAGGCGCCGTTGTAGAGCCAGTGGGCGGTCATGGCATACGGAATGGCGCACCACAGCACCGTCTGCGGAAACTGGTAGGTCACCCAGTCGTACCGCTCCAGGCCGAGCCCCGCCAGATAGCTCACCAGCAGAATCAAGGTGCCACCCAGCGCCCAGCGCAGCACGGCACCCTGTCGGTGCGCCGTGGAGGAGCCGAGTTCGCGGCGTGGAATGCTGTTCATGGAATCGTCAGTGGGTGCGCGAAGTCGCCGCGGCGTAGACCGAGCGCACGGCCAGAGCCATGCGCTTTGCGGTGTAGTGCTGCTCGTAGCGTTGCCGTGCTGCCGCGCCCATGCGGGCGCGCAGTGCTGGCGACTCTATCAGTTGCCGCAACGCCGTGGCCCATGCTGCGGGATCGGGCGCCACCAGGCGCGCATGAGCCGACTCCGGCAGCAATTCGCGAATGCCCGGCAAATCGCTGGCCACGATGGCCATGCCCGCACGCATCGCCTCGATCAGCGAAATGGGCAGGCCTTCGTGATCCGATGCCAGCACGAAGATGGCGTGCTTGGCCAGTTGGGCCGCAACATCATCCACATCGCCGGTGAAGCGCACCGCTTGCAGGCCCAATCGATGGGCCAGTGCGCGGTGGGCTGCCAGCTCGGGGCCGCCGCCGAAAAAGGTGGCGGGGACTTCGTGCCCCAGGGCGCCGCGCAACTGGGCGAGTGCGTGCAGCAGGATGTCCGGGCGCTTGGGCGGTGCCATGCGGGCAACCATCGCGATCGCCGGCGCCGCTTCGGCGGTCGATGCTGCGCTATTGCCTGGGACTGCCACATCCTCGACGCCGTTGTGGATGACGGACACCCGCCGCGAAGGCAGCGGTAACACGAGCGCCAGCCGGCGCTCATGGTCCGAGACACAAATCATGCGCCGGGTCAGCGGGGCCAGCAGCCACTCCATGGCAAGGGCCACTGTGCGGCGCTTCCAGGGATGTCCCGCCTTGAAGGCGAAGCCGTGCACGGTGTAGATCACGGGGGTGCGGGTCAGTGCACCGGCCAACCGGGCTACGACGCCGGCCATCGCACTGTGGGCATGGAGCAGATCCGGAGATTGTTCGAGCACGATGCCCCGCAGGGCCCAGGCGGCGCGCACCACGTGCACCGGGTTGAGCGCATTGCCCAGCGCGGGGACGCGATGCACCGCGAGGTGCGAAGCCTCCAGGGCATTGGCCAGTGGCGGATGCGGTTCGGCGCCGCCGATGGCCACCTGGACCGCAACGCCCTGGCGGGCAAGTTCCCGGCAGAGGGTGAGCACATGGCTCTGCGCGCCCCCGACCTCGCCCTTGGTGATGACCTGCAGGACCTTCACGGCAGGGGCGCGCCAGGCCGGGCCGCTGCGCCCTTCGTGTTCACGGCGCGATGCCCGTGCGCTCCAGCACGTCTCCCACGAGTTCCAGGCGCAGCAGCGGGCTGTCGAGTTGCATGAGCTGCTGCTTCAGGTCCAGCGGCACGGGGAGCAGTTCGCACCAGCGATTGGCGACCCAACCGCAGTCGCCCAGTTGCTCGGGGGTGGGGTCGGGGAGGCTGGAGGGGTCGTCCGCACCCCGGTGGCGCAGGCGTGCGAGCACCTGCTCGAGCGCGGCGGCCGTGTTGCGCAGGTCCTCCGGGACGGGGAGCGGCACATCCGGGGGCATCTGCTCGATGTCGGCCACCCACAGGCCGTGCGGCAGCAGGTGGCGGCGCACGATGCGAAAGCGGGCCGAGCCCTCGGCTCGCAGAACGATGAGGCCAGGGTGCGACGTGTCGATCTCCGCAATGTTCGCGAGCGTTCCTGCATCGTGGAACTGCTCGGGCGCTGCACCTGCCTGGCGCACTTCCTGGCCGCTCGTCAGGGCAACGACACCGAACGGTGCGCCCGCCTGCTGGCATTTGCGCACCATGTCGAGATAGCGCACCTCGAAGACGCGAAGCGAGAGCATCCCGCCCGGGTACAGCACGGTCCCCAGCGGAAAGAGCGGCAGGGAGGTCAGCGTGAGCGGCGGCAATGACGGCTCGGAAGGTGGGGGCACGAAGGTCATGGGCAGGCGGGTTGGCCCGCTATCATCCCACGGCGGAACCCTTCGCACCATCGCCCCAGATTCTCCACATCACGAGGTTTCATGCTTTACCAGATCGCTTCTTTTCTGCTGGACGTGGTGGGCGGCCTGCTTGCCGGGGCTTGCCTGCTGCGGCTTTACATGCAGCTGCAGCGCGTGCCTTTTGGCAACCCTATCGGGCAACTGGTTTTCGCGCTGAGCGACTGGCTGGTCCTGCCCCTGCGCAGGATCGTGCCTGCCACGGGGCGCTGGGATTGGGCCAGCCTGGTCGCGGCGATTTTGATCCAGCTGGTGCAGTACCTGTTGCTCTGGCTGCTGCTGGGCGCCGGCCCGGGCCTGGTGCTGCTGCTCTGGCTGGCCGTGTTCGGTCTGGTGCGCGCGGCGATCTACGGACTGATCGGCCTGCTGATCGTCTATGCCGTGCTCTCGTGGGTTCAGACGCGCTCACCCCTTGCCGACGTGATTGCCCGCTTGTGCGAGCCGTTGCTGCGCCCCGTGCGGCGCGTGGTGCCGCTCCTCGGCGGGGTGGATCTGTCGCCGCTGGTGGTGCTGGTGTTGCTGCAGGTGTGCCTGATCGTGGTGGGCAACATACAGGGATGGGTGCTGCGGTAGGGGCCGGCAGCGGAATTCGCCCCGCCCATAAAAAATAGCCGCCACCGCTGATCCAGTCAGCGGTGGCGGCTATTGTTTTGGTATCGGCCGAAGCGTGTGGGCGATCAGGCCACCGAGTCTGCCGGCAGGCGCTGCAGCATCGCCAGGCTCTTGGCCACGGTGCCGCGCAGTTCGCGGCGGTCGCAGATGAAGTCCACGGCGCCCTTGGTCTGCAGGAATTCAGCGCGCTGGAAGCCTTCTGGCAGCGTCACGCGCACGGTCGATTCGATCACGCGCGGTCCGGCAAAGCCGATCAGTGCCTTGGGCTCGGCGATCACGATGTCGCCCACGAAGGCAAAGCCGGCCGAGACGCCGCCCATGGTCGGGTCGGTCAGCACGCTGATGTAGGGCAGGCCCTTCTTGGCCAGCCGGGTGAGGGCCGCGTTGGTCTTGGCCATCTGCATCAGCGAGAGCAGGCCTTCCTGCATGCGCGCGCCGCCTGTGGCGGTGAAGCACAGGAAGGGTACCTTCTGCTCGATGGCGGTTTCCACGCCGCGCACGAAGCGCTCGCCCACCACGCTGCCCATGCTGCCGCCCATGAAGTCGAACTCGAAGCACGCCACCACGATGTTGATGCTGCGCACCGAGCCGCCCATCACGATGAGCGCATCGGTTTCCCCGGTGTTTTCCAGGGCTTCCTTCAGGCGGTCGGGGTACTTGCGGCTGTCCTTGAACTTCAGCGCATCGACCGGCAGCACTTCCTGGCCGATTTCATAGCGGCCTTCGGCGTCCAGGAACGCGTTCAGGCGGGGGCGGGCATTGATGCGGTGGTGGTGGCTGCAGTGTGGGCAGACGTTCTGGTTCTGCTCCAGATCGGTCTTGTACAGCACCGTCTCGCAGCTCGGGCACTTGATCCACAGGCCTTCCGGCACCTGGCGGCGCTCGGTCGGGTCGGTCTGCTGGATTTTGGAGGGCAGGAGTTTTTCGAGCCAGGACATATCGGTTTCCTCTTCGCTTCAAGTCTCAGCCGGCGCGCCACGGACCGGGCGCGCGGGCTGCAATTATGCGTCCAGCGCCTTGCGCACCCCCCGCAGGAAGTCGATGGTGACGGGCACCACCTTCTCGTGCGGCTGGTCTTCCAGCAACTGGATGATGCGGCTGCCGATGACCACGGCATCGGCCACGCGCCCGATCGCCTGGGCCGTGGCCGCGTCGCGGATGCCGAAGCCCACGCCCACGGGAATGTGCACATGCCGGCGGATGACGGGCAGCATGGCCTCGACGGCGGTCGTATCGAGAGCGCCCGAGCCGGTCACGCCCTTGAGGGACACGTAGTACACGTAGCCGCTGGCCACGCGCGCGACCTGCTGCATGCGCTGTTCCGTGCTGGTGGGCGCCAGCAGGAAGATCAGGTCCATGCCGTGTTCGCGCAGGCTGGCCGCGAACGCTTCGCTTTCCTCGGGCGGGTAGTCGACGATGAGCACGCCGTCCACGCCCGCCTCGGCGGAATCGCGCACGAAGGCGCCTGCGCCATGGATCTGGTCGTAGCGCTCCACCGGGTTGGCGTAGCCCATCAGCACGACGGGCGTCTTGTCGTTGCGCTGGCGGAAATCGCGCACATGGCCCAGGACCTGCACCATGCCCACGCCCAGCGAGAGCGCCTTTTCCCCGGCCTTCTGGATCACCGGGCCGTCGGCCATGGGGTCGGAGAAGGGCACGCCCAGTTCGATCACGTCGGCCCCGGCTTCGACCATGCCATGCATGAGCGCGGGCGTGATGTCGGCGAACGGAAAGCCGGCGGTCACATAGGGAATGAGCGCCTTGCGCCCCTTGGCCTGCAGTTCTGCGAAGGTGTTCGCAATGCGGTTGCGCGGCGAGCTCATGCGGCAGGCCCTCCCTTGACCCCAAGGCCGCGCATGGAGGGCCGGTCGTACACATCGGCCCCCGACAGGTCGGCGACCGTGCCGATGTCCTTGTCCCCACGGCCCGACAGGTTCACCAGGATGGACTGGTCGGCTGGCATGGTCTTGGCGAGTTTCATGGCGTAGGCCACGGCATGGCTGGATTCCAGTGCCGGAATGATGCCTTCGGTGCGGCACAGGTAATGGAAGGCGGCCAGCGCCTCGGCATCGGTGATCCCGACGTATTCGGCACGGCCGATTTCCTGCAGCCACGCGTGCTCGGGCCCGACGCCCGGGTAGTCCAGGCCCGCGCTGATGCTGTGCGTTTCGGTGATCTGGCCGTTCTCGTCCTGCAGGATGAACGTGCGGTTGCCGTGCAAGACGCCCGAGCTGCCGCGCTGCAGCGAGGCGGAGTGCTTGCCGCTGTCCAGTCCCTCACCGGCGGCTTCCACGCCGATCAGGCGTGTCTTCTCATAGGGAATGTAGGGGTGGAAGATGCCCATGGCATTGCTGCCGCCGCCCACGCAGGCGATCACCGCGTCGGGCTGCTGGGTGCTGGCCTTCTGCTCGGCCAGCATGGCCGGCATCTGTTCCAGGCACTCGGTGCCGATCACGCTCTGGAAATCGCGCACCATCATGGGATAGGGGTGCGGGCCCGCCACCGTACCGATGATGTAGAAGGTGTCGTCCACATGGGCCACCCAGTCGCGCATGGCTTCGTTCAGCGCGTCCTTGAGCGTCCTGCTGCCCGAATCGACGGGCACGACGGTCGCGCCCAGCAGCTTCATGCGGTACACGTTGGGGCTCTGGCGCTTGACGTCCTCCGAGCCCATGTACACCACACATTCGAGGCCATATCGCGCGCAGATGGTGGCCGTGGCGACGCCGTGCTGGCCTGCGCCCGTCTCGGCGATGATGCGCGGCTTGCCCATGCGCCGGGCGAGCATCGCCTGGCCGATCACGTTGTTGATCTTGTGGGCACCGGTGTGGTTAAGGTCTTCGCGCTTGAGGTAGATCTGCGCGCCGCCCATCTCGCGGCTCATGCGTGCCGCGTGGTAGACGGGGGAGGGGCGCCCCACGAAGTGCTTCAGCTCCGAATGGAATTCGGCCAGGAACTCCGGATCATTCTGGTAGCGGGCATAGGCCTCGCGCAGTTCGGTCAGGGCGTGGGTGAGAGTTTCGCTCGCGAAACTACCGCCATAGGGGCCGAAATGGCCGGCGGCGTCGGGTTGCTGGTAGGAAAACATCAATGAATCTTTGCAAATTGCGCATCGGCCGCCTGCACGGCGGCGATGAAGCGTTGGATCTTGCCGGCGTCCTTGATGCCCCGCAACGGCTTGCCGCCGGGGCCATCGGCTTCCACGCCGGAACTGACGTCAACCGCGAGCGACAGGCCGCGCGGCCGCACCTGCAAGATGCCATCGGTCACGTTTGCAGGCGTGAGTCCACCAGACAAAACGAGGTGAGAGCCGACGCTTGGAGGTAGAAGTGACCAATTGAATGCCTTGCCGCCACCGCCATAACCTTCGACATGGGCGTCGAGCAGGATGGCCTGGGCGCGGGAGTGGGTTGCCGCGAATTGTACGAGGTCGAACCGCGCCGCACCGTCGCCAAGGGGAATGCGTGCCGCTCGCAGGAACGGCCGCGCGCCGTCCGCAGTTGCCGCCCAGCAGTCTTGTGGCGATTCATCCCCATGGAATTGGACCGTTGCCGACGGAATCATTGTGCAGGCTGCTATCACTTCTGTAGCGTTGGCATTCACGAACAACAGCACCGGCGTCACGAACGGAGGCAGCCTGCGGGCCAGGGCTGCGGCGCGTTGCGGCGTGATGCCGCGCGGGCTGGCGGCGTAGAGCACGAAACCCACGGCATCGGCGCCGGCCGCCACGGCCGCATCCACATCGTCCTCTCGGGTGAGGCCGCAGATTTTGACGCGGGTGCGGTGGTGGAGGTGAAAGGGGGCAGGTGGGGGGCTGGCGGGCTGGGAGCGGCTCATGGAAGCCAATCATACGCAGCGGTGCGCAGGGGCAGGCCCCATGCGGCATCGTAGAGCGGTCCCTGAAAGTACAGCCCGTCGGGCGAAAACGTGGGCGCGGCCGCATCGCGCGAGCGGGCCCGCAACACCTCGTGCATCCAGCTGGCGGGCTGATTTCCCTGCCCGATCGCGACCAGGCAGCCCATGATGTTGCGGATCATGTGGTGCAGGAACGCATTGCCCTCGAACTCGAATCGCCAGTAGCAGGGCTGCCAGTCGTGCGGCGGTGCATTGGCCGGCGGGCCGGCATCGCCTTCGGCGGGGCCCCGCCGCGTGATCGTGATGCGCTGTAAGGTCTTGACCGGCGATTTGGCCTGGCAGGCCGATGCCCGGAACGAGGTGAAGTCGTGCTCTCCGAGCAGGTGGGCGGCGGCTTCGCGCATGGCGCTGCCGTCCAGCGGATGGAATACCCAGCCCACGCGCGCGCTGTCCACGCTGGGGCGCACAGGCGACTGCAGCAGCACATAGGCGTAGCGGCGGGACGTGGCGCAAAAACGCGCATGGAAGGTCTCCGGCACCGGGTGCGCCCATTGCACGGCGATGTCGGCAGGCAGGAAGGTGTTGGTGCCGCGCACCCAGGAAAACGGCGTGCGGTCGAGCGGCGTATCGAAATGGACCACCTGCATGAGCCCGTGCACGCCCGCATCGGTGCGGCCGGCGCAGATGGTGGACACGGGTTGCGTGGCAAAGCGGCCGAGCGCCGCTTCCAAGTGGTCTTGGATGGTTCTGCCGGAAGACTGGCTCTGCCAGCCGTTGTAGCCCTGCCCGTTGTAGCTGACGCCGAGCGCCATCCTCATGGATGGCGTCCCGGTGCGGCAGGGAGCGTGGCGGCGCTGGTGCCGTGCATCAGCCCAGTTCGGACAGCAGGCGTTGCGCCCGTGTCTTGAGCGCGCCGGACGATTCGGCGATGACTTCTTCGATGAGGGTGCGTGCACCTTCGCTGTCGCCGATGGCGTTGAATTCTTCCGCCAGGGCAAGCTTGGTCGCCAGCGGATCGTCGGGCAGGGCCGGGGTCGCTTGCGGAAGATCCTGCACGGCCGGGCTGGCGGATGGGCTGGTATTGCCGGCAGGCGTGTCCAGGTCCAGCGACAGCGCTCCGAGGTCGAACTCGAGCGGCGCCGGGCCCGATGGGGCGGCTTCGGCGGACGACAGCGGTGCCGGAGCGGAATCCATCAGTCGCAGGTCGGTCGGGAATTCCAGGTCGGCCGTGTCGGGAGGTGGCGACAGCGGGTCGGCCGCGGTGGCCACCGGCTTGTCCCATGACGGATCGGGCAGGTCCAGGGCACCCGTGTCCAGAGCGGGTGGCTCCGAAACGGCGGGGGCCGGCGCCGGTGCGGGAGCCCAGGCCGGCGCGGCGGCCATGGCACCAGCGGCGGCGGCCGCAGCGGCGAAGGCACCCGGTGCGGCAGGCGGCGCGGGCGGCGCCTCGGTCAGGGCGTCATCCGCCAGATCGAGGTCGAGGTCCAGATCGGGCGGCAGGGCCGCACTGGTGGCGCCGGCCATCTGCGGACGGCCGTCCGTGAAGGTGCTGGCAAAGCCGTTGCCGGTGTTGGGGCCGTCGTCGTCCAGGACCACGCCAGGGCGGCCGCCGGGTTGGTACAGCGCGTTCTCGGGGTCGAGTTCGCGGCCCAGTTCGGACACACGGGTCCAGTCGGGGCCTTGGCCATCGGTCAGCCGGAAGACATCCTGCGCCACGGCTTCCAGCGCCTTGCGGTCCTGGCGCTTGGCATAGATCTCGCCGAGCTTGACGTGGACCGAGGTGCGGTCCGGGTTGTGGCGCACGGCCTCCTTGAGGATCTCTTCGGCCTGCAGGTCGCGGCCATAGGCCAGATACACGTCGGCTTCGGCCACGGGATCGACATCGCCGCCGGCATCGAGCTGGCTGGGCGAATAAGCCATCGAAGAACCGGTGCTCAGCTGGCTGCTGGCCGTGTCCACGCGCTGGCCGCCGCTGGCGCCGAAGAACGAATCCGGCTGCAGCTTGCTTTCCATGAACGAACTGTCCACCGCGTGCTGGTTGCGGCGGTTCTGGACCGTGCGGTAGACGCCATAGCCCAGCAGCAATGCCAGCAAGGCACCGCCGGCCAGCGGCAGCATGGGGTCGTCGAACAGGTTGGAGAAGAAGCCTGGCTCCTCCGTGTCGGGGGCTGGGGCGGGCACGGCAACGGGCGCTGGCGCCGGTGCGGGTGCAGGGGCTGCCACCACGGGCGGGGCTGGCTCGGCACTCGCCACGCTGGATGCCGGGGTTGCCGCCGCGCTGGCGGGCGTCACGGCAGCAGCGGGGGCCGCAGGGGCGCTGGCCACGCTGGCGGCGGCTTGTGGCGCGGGCGCCGCAGCGGGCGGTACCACGGCGCCCGTGGCCACGGCTGCGCCCGTGGCGGCGCTGGCGGCGGCTGACGGCGCGCTGCCGGAGCCCGTGGACACCGGCGCGGAGGCGGTTCCGAGCTTGTTCAGGTCGGAGATGTTCTTCGACAGCTCGGCCATGCGCGCCGATGCGGCGCTGGCCTGCTTGTCCTTGGCCACCTGGTCTTCAGCAGCCTTCTGGCCTTGCACGGCGCCCTTGGACAGGGTGAGCTTGTCTGGCGCGGCCGTGGCGGGCTTGCGGTCCTCGACCTGGGTCTGGACCTTGCCGCTGGCCGAACGCTCGGCGGCGGCCACCTCGGCGGAGGGTGCGGCACCGGCCAAGCGGCGGCGGAATTCGTTGAAGTCGCGGCTTTGCGCGGCAATGATCTGGCGTGCCTCGCCGGGGGGAGTGGCCCGTGCCTGGGTTTCATCGGGCAGTTGCAGCACCGCGCCCGATTTCAGCCGGTTCACGTTGCCACGGATGAAGGCGTCGGGGTTGGAACGCATCATCGCCACGAGCATCTGGTCGAGCGACACGCCAGCGGGGCGGTTGGCGGCGGCCAGGCGGCCCGCGGTATCGCCAGCCTGCACGGTGACCGAACCGGCGGCACCCGCCGGGGCCGGCGCTGCGGCAGGGCGGGGCGTAGGGGCTGGCGCCAGGCGTGGTGTGGCGGTGGCTGCCGCTTGGGACGGCGCCGACTCGGCAGTCCGGGGCGTGCGCGGGGCCGGTGCAGCGGCCGGGGCGGACGGCGCCGTCACCTGGGGCGATGCGGTCACGGTGGCCGGCGCGCGGCGCAGGGCCGGCGGGTCGAACAGCATGGTGTAGCTTCGCACGATCTGGCCGGAGTTCCAGGTGGCATCCAGCACCAGATCGACGAAGGGGTCGTTGATGGGGCGGTCACTGGTGAGCTGCAACACCATCGAGCCATCGCTGCGGCGCTGCAGTTGCACGCGCAGGCTGTTCAGCGCGGGCGACACTTCCATCCCCTGGGCGCGGAACACCTGAGGGGACGCGGGGGCTGCCCGCAGCGAATCCGCTTCGGCGGCAGTGATCTGGGGCAGCTCGATCTCGGCGCGCAGGGGCTCGCCAAGGGCGGACTGCACGGTAAGGCGGCCCAGGGCGAGAGCATTCGCATCGGTGGCATACAGGCCGGCCGACATGACGGCCGCGGCGGCCAGGATTGAGAGTTTCCAACGATGCATGTGTGCCATCAACAAAAGAGGATTGTGCGGTCTGGCAAGGTGCCAGATTCAGGCAGTTTTGGTTCCGCGCGTAAGCGTGAAAATGTGTAAAAAGCACAATAGCATCAATGTTTTGCACTGACAAGCTGAGCCAAGGCGCAACCTTTGGGCGCCTTTCAGAAGGGCAATGTGCACCGCAGCAATGTTGTCAAAGGACAACGAGCAGTAACAAAACGTTGGTGCTTAAACGCGCTGGCACCGGTTCGGTGTCAGCGCCCGCCGCATCATTCGGCCAGCAGGATGCGCAACATGCGGCGCAGCGGTTCGGCGGCACCCCACAGCAGTTGGTCGCCGATGGTGAACGCGCCGATGTATTCCGGCCCCATCGCCATCTGGCGGATGCGGCCCACGGGAATCGTCATGGTGCCGGTCACGGCCACGGGGGTCAGGTCCTTCAAGGTGGCTTCGCGCGTGTTTGGCACGACCTTCACCCACTCGTTGTCGGCGGCGATCATGGCCTCGATGTCGGCCACGGGCACGTGCTTCTTCAGCTTGAAGGTCAGGGCCTGGCTGTGGCAGCGCATGGCCCCCACCCGCACACAAAAACCGTCCACAGGCACCGCGGGCGTATCGAAGCCTTCGCCCTGGCCCATGATCTTGTTCGTCTCGGCCATGCCCTTCCACTCTTCCTTGGACATGCCGTTGCCCAGGTCCTTGTCGATCCAGGGGATCAGGCTGCCGCCCAGGGGCACGCCAAAGTTGGCGGTTTCCGCGTCCGACAGGCTGCGCTGCTTGGCGATGACCTTGCGGTCGATTTCCAGGATGGCGCTCTTGGGATCGTCCAGGAGCGAGCGGACTTCCGCGTTCAGCGTGCCGTATTGCGTCAGCAGTTCGCGCATGTGCTGGGCGCCGCCGCCGCTGGCTGCCTGGTAGGTCTGCGTGCTCATCCACTCGACCAGGCCGGCCTTGTACAGCGCACCCACGCCCATCAGCATGCAACTCACGGTGCAGTTGCCGCCGATCCAGTTCTTGCCGCCTTTGGCCAGGGCATCGTGAATCACGGGCAGGTTGACCGGGTCCAGCACGATGACCGCGTCTTCCTTCATGCGCAGCGTGGAAGCGGCGTCGATCCAGTGGCCGTTCCAGCCGGCATCGCGCAGCTTGGGAAACACTTCGGTGGTGTAGTCGCCGCCCTGGGCGGTCAGGATGATGTCGCAGCGCTTGAGGGCGTTGATGTCGAAGGCGTCCTGGAGCGTGGTTTCGTTCTTGGCCTGCGCCGGGGCCTTGCCGCCTGCGTTCGACGTGGAGAAGAACACGGGCTCGATGAGACCGAAATCGCCTTCGGCCTGCATGCGGTCCATCAATACGGAGCCGACCATGCCGCGCCAGCCGACCAAACCTACCAACTTGCTCATTTCAACGCCCCTATTCAGTTTAAGAAACAGTACCCGACCGGGACTTTTCGCCTGGCTCGTCTGGCCAGGAAGGGCGCACGACGAACCAGGCTGGATCAGCCCTTAATGGTCGTGGTTTTGGTGGTGGTTGCGCGCGCGGCCCCACCGGCCAGGGCGGCGGGTGCAGTGTTCAGCAGGGTGAACGGGCGGGCGGCAAACATAGGCGGCGATTGTAGCGGAAGGCCTTTTGCCGACGGTGCTGTTTTTTGAGGGGCGGCGGGAGGTGTTGTTTAACATCCGGCCTTTTTCCACGTCAAAGGTCCCTCACCGCATGCGCATCGTCGCCACCGCCTTTCTTGCCCTGGCCGCTCTGTTGAGCGGCTGCAATGCCTCACAGGACAGCCCAGCATCGATCGCGCCGCAGGAGACGCAGAGGGTTCGCGATGCCGTCGATGAACTGGCCCGCCAGGATTTTCCGGCCATCGAGGCCCGGCTGGCGCCCCGGTTGCGCACCGCCGATCTGCGGCAGAGCCTGGGCCGGATGGCGGCATTGATCCCCCCGGGACCGCCCCAATCCGCCGAGGCGGTGGGCGTTCAGGTTCTGAAGACCGATTCCGCCACCTTCCACCACCTCACGCTCGAGTACGAATACCCGCAGTCCTGGCTGGTCGTCTCTGCCATGCTGGAGCAGCGCGACGGCGCGGTCGTCTTCAATGCACTGCAGGTGACGCCGGCGTCGCAGTCCCTGGCCGCCACCCACCGCTTTTCGCTGGAAGGCAAAACGCCTGGCCACTACCTGTTCCTCGCGCTCGCGATCGGCATTCCGCTCGGGATCGTCTATACGCTGTGGGTCTGCGTCCGCACGCCGATCCCGAAGCGCAAGTGGCTGTGGTGTGCCGGGGTGGCGGTGGGCGTGGTGCAGTGCCATCTGGACTGGACCACGGGCGCATGGTCCGCGCAGTGGTTGAGCCTGCAGCTGCTGGGAGCGGGCTTTGCGAAGGCCGGGCCCCAGGCTCCGCTCATCCTCACCATCTCCGCACCGGTGGGGGCGCTGGCCTTCTGGGTGCGTCGCCGGTCCTTCGTTCGCGCGGCATCGGCCGCGCCGCAGGCCGCACCCGACGCGCGCTGATACCAGCGATCGCCAACGCCTGGACCGATAAAAAAAGGGTGGCCGGCGGGCCACCCTTTTGGGCAGGAACGGCCCGCTTCAGCGCGTGCCGGGCTGCAACGGTCAGCCCAGGGCCTTCACCACGGCGTCGCCCATCTGCGCCGTGCCCACCTTCGTGGTGCCTTCGCTCCAGATGTCCGGCGTGCGCAGGCCTTGGGCCAGCACCTTCTGCACGGCCGCTTCGATGCGCTGGGCGGCCGCTTCCTGGTTCAGGCTGAAGCGCAGCATCATCGCGGCGCTCAGGATGGTCGCCAGCGGATTGGCCACGCCCTTGCCGGCGATGTCGGGCGCGCTGCCATGGCTGGGCTCGTACAGACCCTGGTTCTTGCTGTTGAGGCTGGCCGAGGGCAGCATGCCGATGGAGCCGGTGAGCATGGAAGCCTCGTCCGACAGGATGTCGCCGAACATGTTGCCGGTGACCACCACGTCGAAGGCCTTGGGGGCCTTCACCAACTGCATGGCCGCGTTGTCCACGTACATGTGTTGCAGTTCCACGTCGGGGTACTGCTGACCCACTTCGGTGACCACGTCCTTCCAGAACTGGAAGGTTTCCAGCACGTTGGCCTTGTCCACGCTGGTGACCTTCTTGCTGCGCTTGCGCGCGGCCTGGAACGCCACGTGGGCGATGCGCTCGATCTCCGGCTTGGAGTAGCGCATGGTGTCGAAGGCCTCTTCGGCACCGGGGAAGTGGCCGTCCACGGCCGTGCGCCGGCCGCGCGGCTGGCCGAAGTAGATGTCGCCCGTCAGCTCGCGGATGATGAGGATGTCGAGGCCCGAGATCAGCTCGGGCTTGAGGCTCGAAGCGCCCACCAGCTGCTCGTAGCAGATGGCCGGGCGGAAATTGGCGAACAGCCCCAGGTGCTTGCGCAGGCCCAGGATGGCCTGCTCGGGGCGCAGGGGGCGGTCGAGCTTGTCGTACTTCCAGTCACCCACGGCGCCGAACAGCACGGCGTCGGCGTCCTGCGCCAGCTTCAGCGTGGCTTCGGGCAGCGGGTGGCCGTGGGCCTCGTAGGCGGCGCCGCCGACCAGGGCGGACTCCATCTCGAACGGAAGGCCCAGCACGTCCAGCACCTTGACGGCCTCTGCCACGATTTCCGTGCCGATGCCGTCACCCGGCAAAACTGCGATTTTCATGTCTTTGCTTCTCTTTTGATAGCGATATGCCCTAGTGCTTATTGCGCTGCGGGCCGATTGGATACTTGATGTTTGGCTGCTGCCGTGCAGATCAGCCCGCCATGGTGTGGGCCAGCCAGGGCTTGGTGGCCAGGCGCTGGGCCTCGAACACCTTGATCTTGTCGGACTGCCGCAGGGTCAGGCCGATGTCGTCGAACCCGTTGAGCAGGCAGTACTTGCGAAAGGCGTTCACCTCGAACGGAATCTCTTCGCCCACGACCTCGTCGCGGTTCTGGCGCACGATCACCTGGCGCTCCAGATCGATGGTGAGCTGGTAGCCGGGAAAGGCGTGCACCTCATCGAACAGCTGCGCCACGGTGGCCTCGGGCAGCACGATGGGCAGCAGGCCGTTCTTGAAGCAGTTGTTGAAGAAGATGTCCGCGAAGCTCGGCGCGATCACGGCGCGAAAGCCGTATTGGTCCAGCGCCCAGGGCGCGTGCTCTCGGCTCGATCCGCAGCCGAAATTCTTGCGCGCCAGCAGGATGGACGCGCCGGCGTAGCGGGGCTGGTTGAGCACGAAGTCCGGGTTGGGCTTGCGGCTCGCCGGGTCCTGGCCCGGCTCGCCGTGGTCCAGGTAGCGCCATTCGTCGAACAGGTTCACGCCGAAGCCGGTCTTCTTGATCGACTTGAGGAACTGCTTCGGAATGATGGCGTCGGTATCGACGTTCTCGCGGTCCATGGGGGCCACGAGGCCTTGGTGGAGGGTGAATTTCTGCATGGTATGTGTCCGTGAAAGGGCTCGAAGGCAGCGGTGCGTTACTGCCCGTTGCCCCAGGTGCCGCCCTTGATGGCGGCGGTGGATATTTCGCAGGCCTTGCGTTTTTCCTGCACGGCTTCGGGCGACAGGTTGTAGTAGTAGGCGTCCAGCGGCTGGCCCATCAGCCCCTTGCACGCGCCACTGGCAGGCCGGGGGCACTGGGCGAGGAAGGTCACCTTGCCTGCCTTGCCCCCGAGCTGGGCCGAGGTCTGCGCCAGGCCGTTGCAGCTCGCCTTGAGTTGCTCGGCCGGAATGCCGGCGGTGAACTCCATGCAGTCCTTCACCGCCACGGTTTTGCCGGCGACGGGCACGTTGCCTTCGATCACGCAGGCGCGGTCGGCCGCCAGGGCCGTGGCGGAACCGCCCAGGAGCCAGGCAGCGAAGAGGGGCCATACGGCTTTCATGCGGCGGTCCTTTCTGGAGGTCTGGGGCGTGGCGCGGCCGGTCATTTGGCGGCCCGTTCGATGGCGCTGCCCGCGCGTTGCACGTCCTGGCCCATGCCCTTGACGGTGTTGCAGCCGGCCAGCAGGCAAGCGAGGGCCAGGGTGAGAAGGGTGGCGGTCTTGTTCACGGCAAGTGTCCTTGGGGTGAATGGAATGCAGCCGGGGCGCTCAGGCGAACTGGCGCACGTCCACGAAGTGGCCGTGCACGGCGGCCGCGGCGGCCATGGCCGGCGAGACCAGGTGGGTGCGTCCGCCCGCGCCCTGGCGGCCTTCGAAGTTGCGGTTGCTGGTGGAGGCGCAGCGCTCGCCGGGCTCCAGGCGGTCGGCGTTCATGGCCAGGCACATCGAGCAGCCGGGCTCGCGCCATTCGAAGCCCGCGGCCTTGAAGATCTCGTGCAGGCCTTCGCGCTCGGCCTGCTCCTTCACCAGGCCGGAGCCGGGCACCACCATGGCCAGCTTGATGTTCTTGGCGACCTTCTGGCCCAGCTTCTTGACCACGGCAGCGGCTTCGCGCATGTCCTCGATGCGGCTGTTGGTGCACGAGCCAATGAACACCTTGTCCACGAAGATGTCGTTCAGCGCCTTGCCGGGCTCCAGGTTCATGTAGGTGAGCGCGCGCTCCATGGCGCCGCGCTTGTTGGCGTCCTTTTCCTTGTCGGGATCGGGCACTCGGGCATCCACGCCCAGCACCATCTCGGGCGAGGTGCCCCAGGTGATCTGCGGCACGATGTCCGCGGCGTTCAGCGTGACCACCGTGTCGAAGTGCGCGTCGGCATCCGACTGCAGCGTCTTCCAGTAGGCGACCGCCTGGTCCCATTCCACGCCCGAGGGCGACAGCGGCCGGCCCTTCACGTAGTCGATGGTCTTGTCGTCCACCGCCACCAGGCCGGCGCGCGCGCCCGCCTCGATGGCCATGTTGCAGACCGTCATGCGGCCTTCGATGCTGAGGGCGCGGATCGCCGGGCCGCCGAACTCGATGGTGTAGCCGGTGCCGCCCGCCGTGCCGATCTTGCCGATGATGGCCAGCACGATGTCCTTGGCCGTCACGCCGGGCGCGACCTGGCCGTCCACGCGGATGAGCATGTTCTTGGCCTTCTTGGCCAGCAGGGTCTGCGTGGCCATGACGTGCTCGACCTCGCTGGTGCCGATGCCGTGCGCCAGCGCGCCGAAGGCGCCGTGCGTGCTGGTGTGGCTGTCGCCGCACACCACCGTCATGCCGGGCAGCGTGGCGCCGTTCTCGGGGCCGATCACGTGGACGATGCCCTGGCGCTTGCTCATGAACGGGAAGAACGCCGCCGCGCCGACCTCGGCGATGTTCTTGTCGAGCGTGGTGATCTGCTCCTTGCTGATCGGGTCGGTGATGCCGTCGTAGCCCCGCTCCCAGCCGGTGGTGGGCGTGTTGTGGTCCGCCGTGGCGACGATGGAGCTGACGCGCCAGACCTTGCGGCCGGCCTGGCGCAGGCCCTCGAACGCCTGCGGACTGGTCACTTCGTGCACCAGGTGGCGGTCGATGTAGAGGATGGCGGTGCCGTCCTCCTCGGTGTGGACGACGTGCTCGTCCCAGATCTTGTCGTACAGGGTGCGTCCCATGGCGGTCTCTTTGGTGGGTTTCAGGTGGGGTGGATGATTTTAGGAAGGCTCGGGCGGGGCAGGTGGCACCAAGTGTTCGACCAGCAGCCGGGCCGTGACCGGCAGGGTGTCGAAGTCGCGGGCCACCAGGCGCAACTCGCGCTGGCCCCAGGGTTCGTCGAGCGCGACGGACTGCAGCCGGCCCACGCCGCGCATCAAAGCGAAGGCCCGGTCCGGCAGCAGGCCCACGCCCAGGCCGTTGTCGATCATGCGGCACATGGCGTCCAGCCCGGTGACCTGGATGCGTTGGCGCAGCGGGCGCCCGGCCTGCGCGGCCGCCTGTTGCATGGCCAGGCTGATGCTGCTGTTGGCCTGCAGGCCGACGATGTCGCAGTCGAGAATTGCTTCAAATTTGATAGCGGCATGCCGGGACAATGCATGCCCCTGCGGCACGACGAGCACCAAGCGGTCGCTGCGGTAGGGGCGGCTTTGCAGGCCCTCGGGTTCGGCGGCGGCGCCGGTGTGGCACAGCCCCAGGTCGGCCGCGCCCTCGCGCACGGCTTGCAGCACGTCGGGGCTCAGGTGTTCCTGCAGGTCGATCTTGACCTGGCTGTGCGCGCGGGCGAAGGCCCCCAGGTCCTCGGGCAGGAACTGCACGATGGCCGAGATGTTGGCGTGCATGCGCACATGGCCGCGCACCCCGTCGGCGTACTCGCTCAGTTCGCCTTGCATGCGCTCCAGGCCGAACAGCACGGTGCGGGCGTGGTGCAGCAGGCTTTCGCCAGCGGGCGTGAGGGTGACGCCGCGGCTGTGCCGGTAGAGCAGGGCGGTGTCCACCGCGGTTTCCAGGTCGGACAGGCGCTTGCTGACGGCGGAGGCGGCGATGAATTCCCGCTCCGCCGCGCGGCCGATGCTTCCCAGCTCGCAGACGGCCACGAAGAGCTGCAGCGAGGTGAGGTCGATTCGGCGCGCAAAACTGCGCTCGGAGCTTTTCATCGTGGTTGGAGAATTCTCTGAATCAGAGAGTTACCGTATTTTCTCCCATGAAAATGCCGCGAGCCATCGTGGTATGCGATGGCTTTGCTGCCCATTCACGCAAAAAAACGGCGCCCGAAGGCGCCGTTGGCGGTCAAGGCCTGGCTGCGATCAGCTGAACAGGTTCTTCAGCCGGTCGGTCCAGCTTTCGCCGCTGGGCGAGTGCTTGGCGCCGCCTTTCTTGAGCGACTCCTCCAGTTCGCGCAGCAGCTTGCGCTGGTGCTCGGTCAGCTTGACCGGCGTTTCGACCGCGATGTGGCAGTACAGGTCGCCGGGGTAGCTGGCCCGCACGCCCTTGATGCCCTTGCCGCGCAGGCGGAACTGCTTGCCGGCCTGGGTGCCTTCGGGAATGTCGATGGCCGCCTTGCCCTGCAGCGTGGGCACTTCGATCTCGCCGCCCAGCGCGGCCGTGATGAAGCTCACCGGCACCTGGCAATGCAGGTCGTCGCCGTCGCGCTCGAAGATGTCGTGCTTCTTCAGGCGGATCTCGATGTACAGGTCCCCCGGCGGGCCGCCGTTGGTGCCCGGCTCGCCGTTGCCGGTGCTGCGGATGCGCATGCCGTCGTCGATGCCGGCGGGGATCTTCACTTCCAGCGTCTTTTGCTTCTTGACCTTGCCCTGGCCGTGGCAGGTGGTGCAGGGCTCGGGAATGATCTTGCCCGTGCCGCGGCAGTGCGGGCAGGTCTGCTGCACGCTGAAGAAGCCCTGGCGCATCTGCACCGTGCCGGCACCGGCACAGGTGGTGCAGGTCTTGGCACTGGTGCCCGGCTTGGCGCCGCTGCCGTGGCAGGTCTCGCACGACTCCCAGGAGGGAATGCGGATCTGCGCGTCCTTGCCCTTGGCCGCCTCCTCGAGGGTGACCTCCATCGCGTAGCTCAGGTCGTTGCCGCGATAGACCTGGCGCCCGCCCTGGCCGCGCCCGCGCGCCCCGCCCTGGCCGAACATGTCGCCGAAGATGTCGCCGAAGGCCTCGGCAAAGCCACCGAAGCCTTCCGCACCCGCGCCGCCGGGGCCGCGCATGTTCGGGTCCACGCCCGCGTGGCCGTACTGGTCGTAGGCGGCCCGCTTCTGCGGATCGGAGAGCATTTCATAAGCCTCTTTGGCTTCCTTGAACCGCTCTTCGGCAGGCTTGGCCGCGTCACCCTGGTTGCGGTCAGGGTGGTGCTTCATCGCGAGCTTGCGATAAGCCTTCTTGATCTCTTCGTCCGAGGCGTTCTTTGGAACGCCCAGAACTTCGTAAAAGTCTCTCTTGGACATGGTCTTTCCGAGCTCGGTTGGAACAGGAACGCCGCGCTGGCCCCTGTGCAGGGCCCGGCGCGGCGGCTAGTCGGGCACGCGAGCGCGCTCAGCCTTTCTTCACTTCCTTCACTTCAGCGTCCACCACGTTGTCGTCGTGCGGCGCTGCGCCGGCGGAGGACGAGGCACCGCCCTGGGGCGCTGCACCTTCCGTGCCACCTGCTGCCGCAGCCTGGGCGGCCTGCGCTTCGGCGTACATCTTCTCGCCCAGCTTCTGGCTGGCGGTCATCAGCGCGGTCGTCTTGTCGTCGATGGCGGCCTTGTCCTCGCCCTTGAGCGCGTCTTCCAGGGCCTTGACGGCGGACTCGATCTGCTCCTTCTCGGCCGCATCGAGCTTGTCGCCGTGCTCGGCCAGGCTCTTGGTCACGCTGTGCACGGCGGCTTCGCCCTGGTTGCGCGCCTGGACCAGTTCCAGCTTCTTCTTGTCGTCGGCCGCGTTCAGTTCGGCGTCCTTCACCATCTTCTGGATCTCTTCCTCGGACAGGCCCGAGTTCGCCTTGATGGTGATCTTGTTTTCCTTGCCGGTGCCCTTGTCCTTGGCGCCCACGTGCAGGATGCCGTTGGCATCGATGTCGAAGCTCACCTCGATCTGCGGCACGCCGCGGCCTGCCGGCGGAATGCCTTCCAGGTTGAACTCGCCCAGCAGCTTGTTGGCGCTGGCCAGTTCGCGTTCGCCCTGGAACACCTTGATCGTCACGGCCGGCTGGTTGTCGTCGGCGGTCGAGAAGGTCTGCGCGAACTTCGTCGGGATCGTGGTGTTCTTGCTGATCATCTTGGTCATCACGCCGCCCAGCGTTTCGATGCCCAGCGACAGCGGCGTCACGTCCAGCAGCAGCACGTCCTTGCGGTCGCCCGACAGCACCTGGCCCTGGATGGCGGCGCCCACGGCCACGGCTTCGTCCGGGTTCACGTCCTTGCGCGGGTCCTTGCCGAAGAACTCCTTGACCTTGTCCTGCACCTTGGGCATGCGGGTCATGCCGCCGACCAGGATCACGTCATGGATGTCCGACACGCTGATGCCGGCGTCCTTGATGGCCGTGCGGCAGGGGGCGATCGTGCGTTCGATCAGCTCTTCCACCAGCGCTTCGAGCTTGGCGCGCGTGAGCTTGATGTTCAGGTGCTTCGGGCCCGAGGCGTCCGCCGTGATGTAGGGCAGGTTGATGTCGGTCTGCGCGCTGTTGGACAGCTCGATCTTGGCCTTCTCGGCCGCTTCCTTCAGGCGTTGCAGGGCCAGCACGTCCTTGGACAGATCGACGCCCTGGTCCTTCTTGAACTCGGAAATGATGTAGTCGATGATGCGCTGGTCGAAGTCTTCGCCGCCCAGGAACGTGTCGCCGTTGGTGGACAGCACTTCGAACTGCTTTTCGCCGTCGACGTCGGCGATCTCGATGATGGACACGTCGAACGTGCCGCCACCCAGGTCATACACGGCGATCTTGCGGTCGCCCTTTTCCTGCTTGTCCAGGCCGAAGGCCAGGGCCGCGGCCGTGGGCTCGTTGATGATGCGCTTGACGTCCAGGCCCGCGATGCGGCCGGCGTCCTTGGTGGCCTGGCGCTGGGCGTCGTTGAAGTACGCGGGCACCGTGATGACGGCTTCCGTCACCGGCTCGCCCAGGTAGTCTTCGGCGGTCTTCTTCATCTTGCGCAGGATGTC
This sequence comes from Acidovorax sp. SUPP950, assembly GCF_030158935.1. Taxonomy (NCBI): domain Bacteria; kingdom Pseudomonadati; phylum Pseudomonadota; class Betaproteobacteria; order Burkholderiales; family Comamonadaceae; genus Acidovorax; species Acidovorax sp. SUPP950. The sequence goes on from NZ_BQXE01000002.1 coordinate 768,276, forward strand.
GGCGCTGACCTGCTGGGCCGAGATCTTGTTGCCGCGCACTTCGACCCAGGCGTCGCCGTTGTCGGCCGCCGTGATCTTGTAGGGCATCAGGTCGATGTCCTTTTGCACTTCCTTCTCGGTGAACTTGCGGCCGATCAGGCGCTTGATCGCGTACAGCGTGTTCTGCGGGTTGGTGACGGCCTGGCGCTTGGCCGAGGCGCCGACCAGCACTTCGCCGTCTTCCTGGTACGCCACGATGGAGGGCGTGGTGCGCGCGCCTTCCGAGTTCTCAATCACCCGCGTGGTGTTGCCTTCCATGATGGACACGCAGCTGTTGGTGGTGCCCAGGTCGATACCGATGATTTTTCCCATGTTGTTCTCCGAGATTTTGAAAAAGATTTGGATGCCGATAACTTGTGGATAACTTGGCCGGCTTCAAGCCGTCGCCGTCAGTTTTTCTTTGGGTCGGCGGGTGCTTACTTGGGCGCGGACACCGTGACCAAGGCCGGGCGCAGCACGCGCTCGGCGATCACGTAGCCTTTTTGCAACACGGACACCACCGTGTTGGGCTCCTGGTCGGCCGGCACCATGCTGATGGCCTGGTGCTGGTGCGGGTCGAACTTGTCGCCCGCATTGGGGTTGATGGCCAGCACCTTGTTGCGCTCCAGTGCGGAGGTGAGCTGGCGCAGCGTGGCGTCCGAGCCTTCGCGCAACTGTTCGATCGTGGCGTCCTTGATGGCCAGGGCCGCGGCCAGGCTATCGGCCACGGGGAGCATGCTTTCCGCGAAGCTCTCGATGCCGAACTTGCGGGCCTTGGAGATTTCCTCCTCGGCGCGGCGGCGGGCGTTCTCGGCCTCGGCCTTGGCGCGCAGGAATTGGTCGGCGAGATCGGCGCTCTTGGCCTTCAGCTCGGCCAGTTCGCCCTGCAGGCGGCCCAGTTCATCGGAGGCATGTGCCGCCATCGCGGCTTCGACTTCTTCAGGAGAGGGGGAGGCGTCCCCATGAGAGGCGGTGGCTGGATTGTTTTGATCGGACATGTCGATTTCTTCTGAAAGTGAACGGTACGCGCGGCAAATGGGTGCCACCCGGCGGATTTCAAGCGAAAAGGCGACGTTTGCACGCAGATGCGTCGGGCTGGCGTCGGTCTCGGCCGGCGTGAGTGTACAAGCGACAGGCCTTGAGGCTATAATCGCCGGCTTTGCCTTGCCACACCGCTTCTAGACGCAGCGGGTGGTTTCATCCACAAGGAGTTTGCATGCGTCACTACGAAATCATTTTGTTGATCCATCCGGATCAAAGCGAACAAGTTCCAGCCATGCTGGAGCGCTACAAGGGCATGATCGTCGCCGGCGGCGGCAAGGTGCACCGCGTGGAAGACTGGGGCCGCCGTCAACTGGCGTACCTGATCAACAAGCTCGCCAAGGCCCACTACCTGTGCGTGAACATCGAAGCCGACCAGGCCGTGATGGCGGAACTGGAGCATGCCTTCAAGTTCAACGACGCCGTGCTGCGCCACTTGACGGTTCAAAAGAAGAAGGCCGACACGGGCCCTTCCTCCATGATGAAGACCGTCGAGCGCGAAGAAGCCCGCAAGGCCAGCCAGGCCGAGTTCGCCGCTTCGGGCGAGCGCTGATCCATCGACTGGAGGAGTGGAAAACCACGTTGTCCTCACCGCCTGTATCGCCGAGGCTCAGGCCCTGCGCTACACGCCCGCTGGCCTGCCGGCCCTTGATCTGAAGCTCGAACACGGGTCTCAGCAGCAGGAAGCCGGTGCACAGCGCGAGGTCAAGGCGGTCGTGAAGGCCATTGCCTTCGGCACGCTCGCAGAGCGGCTGGCAAGACAGGCGCTCGGCAGCCTCTGGATCTTCCGGGGGTTTCTGGCGACATCGCGCAACGGCAAGGGGCTGGTGTTCCACATCCAGGATATTCAACAAGATTAATTTTCAAGAGGTCCGAAAATGGCCACGTTCAAGAAGTTCAACAAAGACAAGCGCCCGAAGCGCAACACCCAGTCGCTGCTGTTCAAGCGCAAGCGCTTTTGCCGCTTCACCGTCGCTGGCGTCGAAGAGATCGACTACAAGGATGTCGACACGCTGCGTGACTTCATCGCCGAAAACGGCAAGATCATCCCCGCACGCCTGACCGGCACGCGCGCCATCTACCAGCGTCAGCTGAACACCGCCATCAAGCGCGCGCGCTTCCTGGCCCTGGTGCCTTACAGCGACCAGCACAAGATCTAAGGAGCAACAGTCATGCAAATCATCCTGCTCGACAAGGTTGTGAACCTCGGCAACCTCGGCGAAATCGTCAAGGTCAAAGACGGCTACGCCCGCAACTTCCTGATTCCTTCGGGCCGCGCACGCCGCGCCACCGAATCCGCCAAGGCTGAATTCGAAGCCAAGCGCGCCGAACTCGAAAAGGCCGCTGCCGCGAAGCTGGCCGAGTCCCAGGCCCAAGGCGAAAAGCTCGGTGGCACGACCATCAAGCTGACGCAAAAGGCTGGCGTGGACGGCCGCCTGTTTGGTTCCGTGACCAACCACGACATCGCCGAAGAGCTGAACAAGCAAGGCTACAAGGTCGTTAAGTCGCAGATCCGCCTGCCCAACGGCCCGATCAAGGTCGTCGGCGACAACACGGTGAGCGTGGCACTGCACACCGACGTGGTGGTGGACGTGACCGTGTCGGTCTACGGCGAAACCGCTTAACGAAAAGCGCTGCCTCTGGCATCGACCGCGAAGCCGCCCTCGGGCGGCTTTCGCGTTTCTGGCCTGCTGTTCCATGCACCGGTCACCCACCGCCTGTGAACAGCTTGTCCACAGACTTGTCATCCCAGTCTTCCATCTGCCTGACGGTAATTCACCGCGCCCGCCGCGAGAGGACCTTTTGCCATGACCCTCGAGTCCCTTTCCATCGACGAGGATTTCGCTCCGGCGCCGGACCGCGAAGTCGCCCAGCTGCGCGTGCCGCCGCATTCCCTGGAGGCCGAGTCCAGCGTGCTGGGCGGCCTGCTGCTCGACAACATGGCCTGGGACCGGGTGGGCGACCTGCTGGTGGACGGCGATTTCTACCGGCACGAGCACCAGCTCATCTATTCGGCCATCGGTGCGATGGTGAACGCCAGCAAGCCCGCCGACGTGATCACGGTGTACGAGCGGCTGCAGGGGCTGGGCAAGGCGGAGGAGATCGGCGGGCTGGCCTACCTCAACAGCCTGGCGCAGTACGTGCCAAGCGCGAGCAACATCCGGCGTTATGCCGAGATCGTGCGGGAGCGTTCGATCCTGCGCAAGCTGGTCACGGCCAGCGACGAGATCGCCACCAACGCCTTCAACCCCAAGGGCAAGCCGGTCGAGCGCATCCTGGACGAGGCCGAGCAGAAGATCTTCGCCATCGGCGAAGAAGGCTCGCGCATGAAGCAGGGTTTCCAGTCGCTGGACACGCTGGTGGTGGACCTGCTGGACCGCGTCCAGGAAATGGCGGACAACCCCGTGGACGTCACGGGCGTGCCCACGGGTTTCGCCGACCTGGACCGCATGACATCGGGCCTGCAGGCGGGCGACATGGTGGTGCTGGCGGCGCGGCCGTCCATGGGCAAGACCTCGTTCGCCGTGAACATCGCCGAACACGTGGCGCTCAACGAAGGCCTGCCCGTGGCCATCTTCTCGATGGAAATGGGCGCGGCGCAACTGGCGGTGCGGATCGTGGGCTCAATAGGCCGCGTGAACCAGGGCAACCTGCGCACCGGCAAGCTGACCGACGAAGAATGGCCGCGGCTGACCGAGGCCATCGAGCGCCTGCGCACGGTGTCGCTGCACATCGACGAGACGCCGGGCCTCACGCCCAGCGAGCTGCGCGCCAACGCGCGCCGGCTGGCGCGCCAGTGCGGCAAGCTGGGGCTGATCGTGGTCGACTACCTGCAGCTCATGAGCGGCTCGGGTTCGTCCAGCTCGGACAACCGCGCCACCGAACTGGGCGAGATCTCCCGGGGCCTCAAGATGCTGGCCAAGGAACTGCAGTGCCCGGTGATCGCGCTGTCGCAGCTCAACCGCTCGGTGGAGCAGCGCACCGACAAGCGGCCGATGATGTCCGACCTTCGCGAATCCGGCGCCATCGAGCAGGATGCCGACATCATCATGTTCATCTACCGCGACGACTACTACAACAAGGACAGCAAGGAGCCGAACGTGGCCGAGGTCATCATCGGCAAGCAACGGAACGGCCCCACCGGCACGGTGAAGCTGTTCTTCCAGAAGAACCAGACGCGCTTCGAAAACCTCGCCATGGGCTCCGGCGACGATTTCTAGGCGCCTGGGGTCAAAAAGGCCGCCAGCGCATATCCTTCTAGGGCATATTGCTATGAATTAAATAGCAAACACGTGGAATGCGGTGCGGCCCCAGTCAGTTGCCGCCCAGCGCCCAGGCCAGCAGCCCCACGGTGGCGACGCCGGTCAGTGCCACGGCGATCGTCAGGCGCTGGCTGCGCACCCGCAGCGCATCCACCGTGCGCACGAGCTGAGCGTTCTGCTCGGCGAGCGAGCCGATCAGCACGGCCGACGCCTGCTGCTCGGCCTCCAGCGCCTGAACCCGCTGGCGCAGTGCGGCCAGGCCGTCCTCCGTGCCATTGGGCAGGGGCGCGGCGGCGGCTGCCGGCCCTTTCTGCGTCTGGCCCAGCAGCCGCCGGGCGGCCTGCAGGATCTGAGGCGTCGCCTCGATCACGTCGCCCCAGGGCACCAGTTTCAGCGCGGTCATCCATCCCACGGCCATTACCGGGTGCTCCCGCTCACAGCACTTCGCTGGCGAAGTCCGCCAGGCGTGAGCGCTCGCCGCGCGCCAGGGTGATGTGGCCGCTGTGCGGCCAGCCCTTGAAGCGGTCCACCGCGTAGGTCAGGCCGGAGGAGCCTTCGGTCAGGTACGGCGTGTCGATCTGCGCCAGGTTGCCCATGCAGATGATCTTGGTGCCCGGGCCCGCCCGCGTGATGAGCGTTTTCATCTGCTTGGGCGTGAGGTTCTGCGCCTCGTCGATGATCACGTACTTGTTGAGGAACGTGCGCCCGCGCATGAAGTTCATGCTCTTGATCTTGATGCGGCTGCGGATCAGCTCGTTGGTGGCCGCGCGGCCCCATTCGCCGGCGTTGCCGCCGTCGCCCTTGGCCAAAAATTCCAGGTTGTCGTCCAGCGCGCCCATCCACGGGCCCATCTTTTCCTCTTCGGTGCCGGGCAGGAAGCCGATGTCCTCGCCCACGCTCACCGTGGCGCGGGTCATGATGATCTCGGTATAGCGGCGCTCGTCCAGCACCTGCGTGAGGCCCGCGGCCAACGCCATCAGCGTCTTGCCGGTGCCGGCCGTGCCGGTGAGGGTGACGAAGTCCACCTCCGGGTCCATGAGCAGGTTCATGGCGAAGTTCTGCTCGCGGTTGCGGGTGTTCACGCCCCAGATGGCGTTCTTGGCCGAGCCGTAGTCCTTGAGCGTCTGCAGCACCGCCGTGCGGTCGCGGATCTCGGTCACGCGGGCGAACAGGCTGGGCTCGCCGGGCGCCTCGAAGTACACGAACTGGTTGATCATCAGCTGCGGCACGATCGGTCCGCCGATGCGGTAGTACGTGTGCACGCCGCTCTGCCAGCTTTCCACGTTCTTGCCGGTCTTGATCCAGAAGTCGGCCGGCAGCGCGAGCAGGCCGGAGTACAGCAGGTCGCCGTCTTCGAGCGTCTTGTCGTTCTGGTAGTCCTCGGCGTTCAGGCCGAGCGCGCGCGCCTTGACGCGCATGTTGATGTCCTTGGACACCAGCACGACTTCGCGCGGGGCATGCAGCTTGCGCAGCGCTTCGACGACGCCCAGGATCTGGTTGTCGGCCTTGCCCTGTGGCAGGCTGGTGGGCAGGCTGTAGTCAAGCGGCGCCGTCTGGAAATACAGGCAGCCGCCGGCCGCGCGCTGGCCGGTGGAGTCGAGCTTGAGCCCGCGCGCGATGTCGGCGCCCTGCGCGGCGGCCAGGGCGTCGAGCGTGCGGCTGGCCTGGCGTCCGTTGCGGGCGACCTCGGTCATGCCTTTCTTGTGGCCGTCGAGCTCTTCGAGCACGATCATCGGCAGGAAGATGTCGTGTTCCTCGAATCGGAAGAGGCTGGTCGGGTCGTGCAGCAGCACGTTGGTGTCCAGCACGAACATCTTCTTGGGGCCATTGCTGCGCACCTTGCGGCTGCGCGCGCTGGATGCCGCAGCGGGGGCTGGTGCGGGCTCGGGCGCGGCGGTGCGTGCCTGCACCGGCTCGGCCAGGGCGGACTCACGGGCCTGCACCGGCGCAGGGGCCGGTGCGGCGCGGCGTCGCGACGGCGCGCGCTGCTCGGGTTGCGGCGGTGCCTCGCTGGCCACTGGCGCGGGTGCACGCGCGGCAGTGCTTTCAGTGCGGGGTGCCGCATCGCGGGCGGACGGGGCCGTGCGCGCGGGCCTGCGGGTGGAACGGGTGGCGGGAGGGTTGGCGGGTTCGAAGGCTTCGACCGGTTCGTCAACGGCGGTCAGGTCCGCACGGGCCGCGGTCTGGTGGTAAGCATCCGGAGAAAGCAGCGCGGCGCGCCGGGTGGGGGCGGGGGGCAGGGGCATGGTGCAATGGCCTCGATGGGATGTTCAGAAAGCAAAAAGCCGCCTGGAGGCCAAGGCGGCTTTTGGGTGAGGGGAGGGCGTTGCGTTTCTCAGCAGCATCGACCCATTATGCATGCTCCCCATGACGGGCCGCGGCAGCCTGCCGCAGCCGGCTTCAGGCAGCTTTCTTGAGGGCCTTGATGGACTTCACGGCCTTGAGCACTTCGTCCACATGGCCCGGCACCTTGAGGCCGCGCCATTCGTGGGCGAGGATGCCGTCGGGGCCGACCAGGAACGTGCTGCGTTCGATGCCCTTGACCTTCTTGCCGTACATGATCTTGTTCTTAACCACGCCGAACATGTGGCACATTTTTTCTTCGGTGTCGGCAATCAGTTCGAACGGGAGTTCGAGCTTTTCCTTGAAGTCGTCGTGCGACTTCATGTTGTCGCGCGACACGCCGAAGACGGCTGCGCCGGCCTTGACGAAATCTTTGTACTTGTCGCGGAACTGCATGGCTTCGGTGGTGCAGCCAGGGGTGTTGTCCTTGGGATAGAAGTACAGAATCAGAACCTGGCCAAGATGCGAGGTATTGGAGACCTTGATCCCCCCGGTCGCGTTGGCTTCAAATTCAGGTAGGGGTTTGTTGACAACGATCGCCATGGCACTCAATCTCTCAGGATGAAAGTCGTTGAAAAGCCGGGGGAGCGGTGTGTGTTATTGCTCTTGGAGGGCCCCCGACCGCAACCGGAGATTTTACCTTGAAACGGACTCTTTCGCACTCTTTCAGGTCCTGCAGTCTGTAACCAAAGTACACAACTGGCGGTCAAGGCTCCAGCAGCAGGGCGGCGACCACGTTGCGCCCCTCGCCCGCCAGGATGTTGTAGGTGCGGCAGGCCGCCGGGGTGTCCATGGTCTCCAGCCCCATGCGCTTGGCCATCAGCGGCTGCAGCCAGGCGGGCGGCGGAAAGCGGTTGCGCGTGCCGCTGCCGAAAAGGATGAGTTCCGCATCGAGCCCGGCCAGTTGTGCGAAGTGCGCCGGCGTCAGGTCTTCGAAGCGCGTGCAGTCCCACGCCTGGCGCAGCCCGCGCGAGCCGAGGATCACGCTCGTCGTGAGCTTTTCGCCGTCCACGCCGATCCAGCCGGGGCCGTAGGCGCTGATGGTCTGCGTTTCGGAGCGGTCGGGCTGGAATTTCATGCGTTGGGGGCGGGGAGCCCGTTCGGGAAAAGGGGGCGCTGCAAGGGGCCAAAGGCCCCGGGGCGCTGCGGGAACTGTGGTCAAATTATAGGTTTCGCCACAGAGGCAATGCCTCCTGGCGGGTCTCTGAGTCCCCCCGTGTCCGGCTCCCGTCCTTTTTTCGCCAGCGCATGAAGACCATCCACAAATCCGCGAAGCTCAATAACGTTCTCTACGATGTCCGGGGCCCGATCGTGGACGCGGCCAAGCAGATGGAGGACGAGGGGCAGAAGATCATCAAGCTGAACATTGGCAACCTCGCGCCGTTCGGCTTCGACGCCCCCGAGGAAATCCAGCAGGACATGATCCGCAACCTGCCCAACTCGGCAGGCTACTCGGACAGCAAGGGCATCTTCGGCGCGCGCAAGGCGGTGATGCACTACAGCCAGCAGCAGGGCGTGGCGGGCGTGACGCTCGACGACATCTACCTGGGCAACGGCGCGAGCGACCTGATCGGCATGGCCACCAACGCGCTGCTCGACGACGGCGACGAACTGCTGGTGCCCGCGCCCGACTACCCCCTGTGGACCGCCGTCGCCAGCCTGTCGGGCGGCAAGCCCGTGCACTACCTGTGCGACGAGGCCAACGGCTGGATGCCTGACCTGGACGACATCCGCGCCAAGATCACGCCGCGGACCAAGGGGCTGGTGGTCATCAACCCCAACAACCCCACGGGCGCGATGTACTCCGACGAGCTGCTCAAGGCCCTGGTGCAGATCGCCCGCGAGCACGGCCTGGTGCTGCTGGCCGACGAGGTGTACGACAAGGTGCTGTACGACGGCGTCACGCACACGGCGCTCGCCAGCCTGTCCACCGACGTGCTCACGCTGACCTTCAATTCGCTCTCCAAGGCCTACCGCTCGTGCGGCTACCGCGCGGGCTGGATGGTGATCTCGGGCAACAAGGAAGTGGCCCGTGATTACATCGAGGGCATCAACATGCTCGCCAACATCAAGCTGGGCTCCAACGTGCCCGGCCAGTGGGCCATCCAGACGGCGCTGGGCGGCTACCAGAGCATCAACGACCTGGTCCGGGAAGGCGGGCGCCTGCGGCGCCAGCGCGACCTGGCCTATGAACTCATCTCGGCGATCCCGGGCGTGAGCTGCGTGAAACCCAAGGCGGCGCTCTACATGTTCCCCCGCCTGGACCCCGCGATGTACCCCATCGCCGACGACCGCCAATTCTTCATGGAGGTGTTGCGCGCCACGCGCGTGATGCTGGTGCAGGGCTCGGGCTTCAATTACCCCGACCAACAGCACTTCCGCATCGTGTTCCTGCCGCACGAGGACGACCTGCGCGTGGCCATCGGCCGCCTGGCGGATTTCCTCGCCCGGTACCGGCAGCAGCATGGCACCGCCTGATTTTTTACTCCTATTTTCATAGCTGCCAGCGCATATTCAACTAGCGCTGCAGTGCAATTTGACTGGTAATTCGATCATGAAACCGATCCAAGTGGGCCTGCTGGGCATTGGCACCGTCGGCAGCGGCGTCTTCAACGTGCTGCAACGCAACCAGGAGGAAATCCGCCGCCGCGCCGGCCGTGGCATCGAGATCGCCATGGTGGCCGACCTCGACGCGGCCCGCGCCAGGACCGTCGTGGGCGACACCGCCCAGGTGGTGAGCGATGCGCGCGCCGTCATCGCCAACCCCGACATCGACATCGTGGTCGAGCTGATCGGCGGCTACGGCATCGCCAAAGCCCTGGTGCTGGAGGCCATCGCCGCCGGCAAGCACGTGGTCACCGCCAACAAGGCGTTGCTGGCCGTGCACGGCACCGAGATCTTCGCGGCCGCGTCGGCCAAGGGCGTGATGGTGGCCTTCGAGGCCGCCGTGGCCGGGGGCATCCCGATCATCAAGGCGCTGCGCGAAGGGCTCACCGCCAACCGCATCCAGTGGATCGCCGGCATCATCAACGGCACCACCAACTTCATCCTGTCCGAGATGCGCGACAAGGGCCTGGATTTCGACGTGGTGCTGAAAGAGGCGCAGCGACTGGGCTATGCCGAGGCCGACCCGACCTTCGACATCGAGGGCGTGGACGCCGCGCACAAGGCCACCATCATGTCGGCGATCGCCTTCGGCATCCCGGTGCAGTTCGACAAGGCCTATGTGGAAGGCATCACCAAGCTCGGCGCAGCCGACATCCGCTACGCCGAGCAACTGGGCTACCGCATCAAGCTGCTGGGCATCGCCAAGCGCCGCTCCGGCGCGGGCGCGGCCTCCGGCCAGACCGACGGCGTGGAGCTGCGCGTGCACCCCACGCTCGTGCCCGCCAAGCGCCTGATCGCCAACGTGGAAGGCGCCATGAACGCCGTGGTGGTGCAGGGCGATGCCGTGGGCACCACGCTCTACTACGGCAAGGGCGCCGGCAGCGAGCCCACGGCCAGCGCCGTGATCGCCGACCTGGTGGACATCGCCCGCCTGGCCTCGGCCGACCCCGAGCACCGCGTGCCGCACCTGGCCTTCCAGTCGCACACGCTCGACCAGGCCATGGGCACGCTGCCCGTGCTGCCCATGAGCGAGGTGGTCACCAGCTATTACCTGCGCCTGCGCGTGGCCGACGAGGCCGGCGTGCTGGCCAAGGTCACGGGCCTGCTCGCCACGGCCGGCATCAGCATCGACGCGGTGCTGCAGCGCGAAGCCGACGAGGTGGGCGGCGAGGGTTCCACGCAGACCGACCTCATCATCCTCACGCACGACACGCGCGAGGGCACGATGAACGACGCCATCGCGCAGATGCAGGCGCTGCCCACGGTGCTGGGCCCCATCACGCGCATCCGCAAGGAGGAGCTGAACTGATGCTGTACGTCTCGACCCGCGGCCACGCCGACCGCAAGCATTTCTGCGACATCCTGCTGGAAGGCCTCGCGCCCGATGGCGGCCTGTACCTGCCCGAGCGCTACCCGCAGATCGACGACGCGGCGCTCACCCGCCTGCGCCGTGCCTACCACGAGCAGGGCTACGCGGAGCTGGCCTTCCAGATCCTGTCGCTCTACATCGACGACATTCCCGCGGCGGATCTCAAGCGCCTGTGCGAGAAGACGTACACGGCCGAGGTGTTCGGCACCGGCGAGATCGTGCCGCTGCGCCACCTGGAAAACAGCCTGTGGCTCGAAGCCCTGTCCAACGGCCCCACGCTGGCCTTCAAGGACATGGCGATGCAGCTGCTGGGCAACCTGTTCGAATACGAACTGGCGCGCCGCGGCGAGACGCTCAACATCCTGGGCGCGACCAGCGGCGACACCGGCAGCGCCGCCGAATACGCCATGAAGGGCAAGCAGGGCGTGCGCGTGTTCATGACCAGCCCGCACGGCCGCATGAGCGCGTTCCAGCAGGCGCAGATGTTCAGCCTGCAGGACGAGAACATCCACAACCTCGCCATCGAGGGCGTGTTCGACGATTGCCAGGACATCGTCAAGGCCGTGAGCAACGACCTGGCCTTCAAGCGCCAGTACAAGATCGGCACGGTCAATTCGATCAACTGGGCGCGCCTGCTGGCGCAGGTGGTGTACTACTTCGCCGGCTACGTGCAGGCCACCGACACCAACGACCAGAAGGTGAGCTTCACCGTGCCGTCGGGCAACTTCGGCAACGTCTGCGCGGGCCACGTGGCGCGCATGATGGGCCTGCCGATCGACCAGCTGGTGGTGGCGACGAACGAGAACGACGTGCTGGACGAGTTCTTCCGCACGGGCGTGTACCGCGTGCGCGGCAGCGCCGACACGCACGAAACCTCCAGCCCGTCCATGGACATCAGCAAGGCGAGCAACTTCGAGCGCTTCGTGTTCGACCTGCTCGGCCGCGACGGCGCCCGCACGCAGGCGCTGTTCGGTGAGGCCCTGGCCCGGGACGGCGCGTTCGACCTGAGCGGCGATCCAGCCTTCGCCGAGGCGGCGGGGCGCTACGGCTTCGTGAGCGGCAAGAGCACGCACGCAGACCGCATCGCGACCATCCGCGACACGTTCCAGCGTTTCGGCGTGACGATCGACACCCACACCGCCGACGGCGTGAAGGTGGCGCGCGAGCACATCCGTCCCGGCGTGCCGATGCTGGTACTGGAAACCGCGCTGCCGATCAAGTTCGCCGAGACCATCGTCGAGGCGCTGGGCCAACCGCCCGAGCGGCCGGCCAAGTTCGAGGGCATCGAGGCGCTGCCCAAGCGCGTGCAGGTCATGCCGGCCGACGTGGTGCTGGTCAAGGCCTACATCAGCCGCCACTGCGCCTGAGTTCTTCCAGGCGGGTTTTGTGCCGAATCGGGCCGATGCCATAGTGCTTATTGTCCCTTTTGCTATTGAATTAATAGCAAATCCCAGGAGGTCGCAATGAAGGTGGTGGGCTTTGCCGGGTTCTCGGGCAGCGGCAAGACCACGCTGATCGAGCGGCTCATTCCGGCGCTGGGCCAGCGCGGGCAGCGCGTTTCGGTGGTCAAGCACGCGCACCACCGGTTCGACGTCGATCACCCCGGCAAGGACACCTGGCGCCACCGCGAGGCCGGGGCGTTCGAGGTGGTGGCGGCTTCGGACCGACGGATGGTGCTGATGCGCGAGTTCGCCCAGCCCACCGAGCCCGACGTGCACGGCCTGCTGGCCGAGCTGGACAACCGGGTGGACTGGGCCCTGGTGGAGGGCTTCAAGGAGTGCGATCTGCCCAAGGTGGAGGTGTGGCGCTCGCCGTCGCCCGATGACACCGAGCGCAGCGTGCGCTATCCGCAGGACCCGTTCGTCGTCGCCGTGGTGACCGATGCCCCCGCCCGCCTGCCCGTGCCCACCGGGCTGCCTGTCTTCGATGGCTGGGCCGGCCCGGTCGATGCCCTGGCCGACTGGCTGATCGCCCAGGGTCCACGCTTTCACTATGTTCCGCCACCGCCTGGAGTCCGCTGAATGCCCGCTGCCGCCCGCCCCCCGATGAAGCCCCTGGACGAGGCGCTGGCCGACCTGCTGGCCCATGCCGTGCCGCTGGCCGGCACCGACACGGTGGACACGTTCGATGCCGATGGCCGCGTGCTGGCCGTGGCGGCCGTCTCGCCGCTGCAGGTGCCGCCCCATGACAACAGCGCCATGGACGGCTATGCCGTGCGCCGGGCCGACCTGGCCGCTGCCGGGGCGCAGCTGCCCGTGTCGCAGCGCATCGCGGCCGGCAGCGCGGGCCTGCCGCTGGCCGCCGGCACGGCGGCGCGCATCTTCACGGGCGCGCCGGTGCCGCCCGGGGCCGATGCGATCGTGATGCAGGAAGACTGCCAGGCGCTGGAGGGCGACCGCGTGCAGATCGATGCCGTGCCCGCCGCCGACCAGTGGATTCGCCGCGCGGGCGAGGACATCGCGCTCGGGGCCGAGGTGCTGGCCGCGGGCACGCGGCTCACGCCGGCCGCGCTGGGGTTGGCCGCGAGCATCGGCCTGGCGCGGCTCACCGTGGCGCGGCGCCCGCGCGTGGCGCTGTTTTCGACCGGCGACGAACTCGTCATGCCCGGCGAGGTGGACCCGGCCCGCATGCCGCCCGGCGCCATCTACAACAGCAACCGGTTCTTCCTGCGGGGGCTGCTGCGCCGCCTGGGCTGCGCGGTGACCGACCTGGGCATCGTGCCGGACCGGCGCGAGGCCACGCTGGAGGCGCTGCGTGGCGCCAGCCTGGAGCACGACCTGATCCTGACCAGCGGCGGCGTGTCGGTGGGCGAGGAAGACCACGTCAAGCCCGCCGTCGAGGCCCTGGGCCGGCTGGACCTGTGGCAGATCGCCATGAAGCCCGGCAAGCCCTTCGCCCATGGCCGCATCGGCGCGGCGCACTTCATGGGGCTGCCGGGCAACCCGGTATCGAGCTTCATGACCTTCGCGCTGCTGGTGCGCCCGTTCCTGCTGCGGCTGCAGGGCGTGCAGGCCGTCGCCCCGCAGAGCGTGGCGGCCACGGCCGACTTCGACTGGCCGCGCGCGGACCGGCGCCGCGAGTTCCTGCGCGTGCGGCGCAATGCGGCGGGCGGGCTGGACCTGTTTCCCCACCAGGGATCGGGCGTGCTCACGTCGGTCGCCTGGGGCGACGGCGTGGTGGACACCCCGGCCGGCCAGACCATCGCGCGGGGCGATACCGTGCGCTTCATTCCCTGGGCGGAGCTGCAGTCATGAGCCGCACCGTCACCGTGCGCTACTTCGCCGCGATCCGCGAGGCCGTGGGGCAGGGCAGCGAGCGTCTGACCACGCAGGCGGCCACGCTGGGCGCGCTGCGCGACGAGCTCATCGCGCGCGGCGGGCCCTGGGCGCACAGCCTGGGCCGCGGCCGCGCGGTGCGCATGGCGCTCGACCAGACGCTGAGCGACGAATCCGCAGCGCTGGCCGATGGGGCGGAAGTGGCGTTCTTTCCGCCTGTCACGGGCGGCTGAAGGCCGGCGCGCCCGTGGCCTGACGCGCCCCTTTTCGATGCCTGCTTCCGACGCGCCCCTTTTGCCGTGGCTGCAGGCCCTGGAGGTGGAGTTGCACCGGCCGGCCGCGCGCCAGGACGCGGCCCGGCTGGACGCGCTGCTGCACGACGACTTCCGCGAGTTCGGCCGCTCCGGCGCGGTCTACACCAAGGCGGACGTCCTCTCGCAACTGCCGGCCCAGGCGCAGCATGCCGTGGTGGTCGCGGACCGCTTCGAGGTCCGGCGTCTCGGTGAGTTCGCCGCGCTGCTCACGTACCGATCGGCGCAGCGGTTGGACGACGGAACCCTGGAGCGGTGGACGCTGCGCACTTCGGTGTGGGAGCGGTCTGCGCGCGGGTGGCAGATGCGCTTCCACCAGGGCACGCCTGCCGCGCCCGGCGGCCCCGGCGAATCCGAACCCCCGACGGCACGGGCCGAAGGGGTGCCGCCGCCTTGATGGCGGCGGCCCGAGGCCCGTCTCCCGCAGGCTCTTAAGCGCCCTGGGGTGCGATGGCGGCCGGCTCGCCGCGCGGCAGGGCCGCCAGGGCCTCTTGCAGCCGCTGTACCAGTGCGGGCGAGGCCGACGTCATCGGCGCGCGCAACTCGTCCGCCATCTCGCCCCGCGCGGCCAGCAGGGCCTTGATGGGGGCGGGGTTGGGCTCGGCGAAGAAACGCTCCACCCACGGAACGATCCCCTGCCAGAGCCCGCGTGCCTGCACCAGGTCCCCGGCCGCGACGGCGTCCAGGCAGGCCACCCATTCGGCCGTCTGCCAGTGCGCGCTCGCGGCGATGGCCCCGGCGCCCCCGAGCGCGACGGTGGTGAAGGCCTGGGCGTCCTCGCCCGCCAGCATTTGCAGCGCGCCGTCTGCGATCAGCGCCTGCGTCTTCGCCGGGCTGCCGCCGCAGTCCTTCACGGCGCGGAGATTCGGGTGCGCCGCCAGGCCGCGCAAGGTGGCCAGGTCGAGCGTGGCGCCGGTGCGGTAGGGAATGTCGTAGACGATGAGCGGGACCGCACTGGCATCGGCGATCGCCCCGAACCACTGCTGCAGCCCGGCCTGCGACGGCCGGATGGAATGCGGCGCCGGCACCAGCAGCCCGGCCAGCGGCTGCGGGGCCAGATTGCGCACCCGTGCCAGCACCTGGCCCATGTGGCAGCCCGACACGCCCATCACCACCGGCAGGCCCCCCGCGTGCGCGAGCACCGTGGCCAGCACGGCGTCCTGCTCCGGCGTGTCCAGCGCCCCGGCTTCGGCGGTGGAGCCGCAGGCCACGAACCCCGCGATGCCCGTGCCGCGCAGCCGCTGCACGAGGGCCTTCAGGGCGTCATGGTCCACGGCGCCGTGGCGAAACGGGGTGACCAGGGGAATCCAGAGGCCGGAGAAATCGCCACGGGCCCGCGGGGTGGCAGGGCGGGTGGTGGCATGGGAGTGGGTGGAATGTGAACGCACGGGAACATCCTTTCAGGCAACGACCGAGGGAGCCGTCCAGGGATGCGTGCGCCGACCGGCAAAGCGGCAGGCGTTCAAAAAGAAAAAAGGGGAGAGGGTGCCTGCCGTGCGGTTCCGTCGCTCATCCGGACGGAACCGCAGCTCCGGTCAGATGAGCTGGGGTTTTTTGGCTTTGCCTGCGCACGCCGCCACGGACCGGAGGTTCCGCGAAGGCGAGGGGGTGTGCGAAGGCATGGGGGGCAGTATAGCCAGGGTGCGCCGGTACAGGCCCTTCGTCGCGCCGCTGGCGGTGCCCTCGCGCTGGGTGGCGGGGCTAGGGCGCAGGGGCACCGCCCTGCGGGGCCTCGTCCGAAGGGGGCGGCAGTTCCGGGCAGCGCCAGTTCAGCAGTTCGGCCAGGCGCAGCGTGATCCAGCGCGCCTCGGGTGGCGCCACGCCGGAGCCGGGCGTGGCCAGCCCGGCGTGGATGCGCAGCAGGATCTCGGCCTCCGACGGGGCCTGCACGTGGTAGAGCGTCTGCGCCTGCTCCACCAGATGGCTGGCCAGGTCTTCGCACAGCTCGTAGCGCTCGCGCACCACGGCGACCGGCTCGGACAGGCGCTGGCGGGCATCGCTGTACACCGCCAGGAACGAGGGCGGGACGTGGATCTGGTTCTCGTCGTGCATGGCGGATGCGGCTCAGTCGGGCGTGAACAGGCGCGCGAACCGCTCGGCATCCTCGGCCAGCTCGAACGTGGCGAGCTGGCCCATCTTGCCGTCCGCCAGGCGGTGGGCGGCGAACAGGCTGTAGCGGCCCCGCAGGTCGTAGCTGGGCAGGTCGATCAGCGCGTAGGGGTGGGGCTGGAAGACCTCGTGCTCGAACACCACGCGGTGCTGGTTGCGCGGTGACGGAAAGAGCTTGTAGCGGTCGGTGGTGACGGTCTGGGTGGCCATGCGGAAAGGAGAGCGAAGGGGGAATGGCAGCGGTGCGAGGCGCAAGAGGCGGGCGCGGCGGCATGCCTGGCAAGCCGGCCACTTTAGCAAAGGCGCTCTTTTCCCGGCCGGCGCCAGCGGCCCGGCGGTTTCCGTGACAATCGCGGTTTGCGAACGCACGCACAAGGACACCGCCGCATGGCACGCAATTCGAGAGACAAAGACGAGTGGGCCGGCAAGGTCTTCGCCCTCATCCAGGGCGGCAACACCCAGGCCGCCATTGCGCAGGTGAAGGTCGCGCCGTCGGTGAACGACGTGGTGCGGCTGCAGGCCATGCTGGCGCGCGTGCCGGCGTCCCCCGCGCGGCGCCAGCTCGACCAGATCATCGAGGAAGAGCGCGGTTTGCTCTCCGCCCCGCGCCTGCACCGCTCGCCATGAGCCGCACCGGCGCCAGACCCCTTTCGCAGCGGCCATGAACCCCGTTTCCGCTCCACATCCCATTGCCCTGCCCCGCGTGGCCGTCCAGGCGGCCGACTTCGACGTGTCCGCCGAACTGGCGGCCCTGCGCGCGGACGATCCGCGGGTGGGCGCGGTGTGCTGCTTCGTGGGCACCGTGCGCGATCACAATGCCGGCGACGCCGTCGCATCGATGGAGCTGGAGCATTACCCCGGCATGACCGAGAAGTCCATCGAAGCCATGGTGGACGAGGCGCTGCGCCGCTTCGAGCTGTTTGGCGCCCGCGTGGTGCACCGTGTGGGGCTGCTGCAGCCGCAGGACCAGATCGTGCTGGTGGCGGTGACCTCGGCCCATCGGGGCCAGGGCTTTCAGGCCTGCGAGTTCCTGATGGACTACCTCAAGACCCAGGCGCCGTTCTGGAAGAAGGAGGTCACGCCCCAGGGCGCGCGCTGGGTCGACGCCCGGGTGAGCGACGACGCCGCGCTGGCGCGCTGGGGCATCGCGGCCCTTCCCAATGCGGATGAGGGTTTGGGGTAAAAAAGGCCTTCGCCGCATATTCCACTAGGGCGTTTTGCTATCGATAAGTGAGCATTTGGCATTTTTTGAGATGCCTGCCTGAATTTGATCTGGCGCATGGCCTGCTGTGGGGCGCGCGCTTGAAATGTGCCTCCACCTCCCCCAACTGCGTTGCAATTCGGAGGACATTTCAACCATGCGTCTCGACAAATTCACCACCAAGTTCCAGGAAGCCCTGAGCGACGCGCAGTCGCTGGCGCTGGGCAACGACAACGCCTACATCGAACCCGTGCACATGCTGGTCGCCATGCTGCGCCAGGAAGACGGTCCGCGGGCACTGCTGCAGCGCGCCGGCGCCAACGTGCCGGGGCTGCTGTCCGCGGCCGAGGCCGCCGTCAAGCGCCTGCCCCAGGTGCACGGGCAGGACCAGGTGCAGGGCGGCCCCGAACTGGGCCGCGTGCTGCAGGCCACCGAGAAGGAGGCCATCAAGCGCGGCGACCAGTTCATCGCCAGCGAGCTGTTCCTGCTCGCGCTGGTGGACAGCAAGGGTGACGCCGCCCAGATCGCCAAGGACAACGGCCTGACCCGCAAGAGCCTGGAGGCCGCCATCGACGCCGTGCGCGGCGGCCAGAAGGTGGACAGCGCCGAGGCCGAAGGCCAGCGCGGCGCCCTCGCCAAGTACTGCCTGGACCTGACCGAGCGCGCCCGCATCGGCAAGCTCGATCCCGTGATCGGCCGCGACGACGAGATCCGCCGCGCCATCCAGGTGCTGCAGCGCCGCACCAAGAACAACCCCGTGCTGATCGGCGAGCCCGGCGTGGGCAAGACCGCCATCGTGGAGGGCCTGGCCCAGCGCATCGTGGCCGGCGAGGTGCCGGAATCGCTCAAGGGCAAGCGCGTGCTGTCGCTGGACATGGCGGCGTTGCTGGCCGGCGCCAAGTACCGCGGCGAGTTCGAGGAGCGCCTGAAGAGCGTGCTGAACGAGCTGGCCAAGGACGAGGGCCAGACCATCGTCTTCATCGACGAGCTGCACACCATGGTCGGCGCCGGCAAGGGCGAAGGCGCCATGGATGCGGGCAACATGCTCAAGCCGGCGCTGGCGCGCGGCGAGCTGCACTGCGTGGGCGCGACCACGCTCGACGAATACCGCAAGTACATCGAAAAGGATGCGGCCCTGGAGCGGCGCTTCCAGAAGATCCTCGTGGGCGAGCCCACGGTCGAGGCCACCATCGCCATCCTGCGCGGCCTGCAGGAAAAGTACGAGGTGCACCATGGCGTGGACATCACCGACCCGGCCATCGTGGCCGCGGCCGAACTGTCGCACCGCTACATCACCGACCGCTTCCTGCCCGACAAGGCCATCGATCTCATCGACGAGGCCGCGTCCAAGATCAAGATCGAGATGGACTCCAAGCCCGAGGTCATGGACCGGCTCGACCGGCGGCTGATCCAGCTGCAGATCGAGCGCGAGGCCGTGCGCCGCGAGAAGGACGAATCCTCGCAAAAGCGCTTCGCGCTGATCGAGGAAGAGATTGCCAGGCTGCAAAAGGAAATCGCCGACTACGACGAGATCTGGCAGTCCGAAAAGGCCCAGGCCCAAGGCAGCGCGCACGTGCGCGAGGCCATCGACAAGCTCAAGTTCCAGATCGAGGAGTTCACCCGCAAGGGCGACTTCAACAAGGTGGCCGAGCTGCAGTACGGCAAGCTGCCCGACCTGGAAAAGCAGCTCAAGGAAGCGCAGGCCAAGGAAGCCGGCAAGGACGGCGCAGGCAGCGCGCCGCGCCTGCTGCGCACCCAGGTGGGCGCCGAGGAGATCGCGGAGGTGGTGAGCCGCGCCACCGGCATCCCTGTGGCCAAGATGATGCAGGGCGAGAAGGACAAGCTCCTGCAGATGGAAGACAAGCTGCACGAGCGCGTGGTGGGCCAGGACGAGGCCATTGCCGCGGTCGCCAATGCCATCCGCCGCTCGCGCTCGGGCCTGTCCGACCCCAACCGGCCCACGGGCTCGTTCCTGTTCCTGGGCCCCACGGGCGTGGGCAAGACCGAGCTGTGCAAGGCGCTGGCGGGCTTTTTGTTCGACAGCGAAGACCACCTGATCCGCATCGACATGAGCGAGTTCATGGAAAAGCATTCGGTGGCCCGCCTGATCGGCGCGCCGCCCGGCTACGTGGGCTATGAAGAAGGCGGCTACCTCACCGAGGCTGTGCGCCGCAAGCCCTACAGCGTGCTGCTGCTCGACGAGGTGGAAAAAGCCCACCCCGACGTGTTCAACGTGCTGCTGCAGGTGCTGGACGATGGCCGCCTGACCGATGGCCAGGGCCGCACCGTGGACTTCAAGAACACGGTGATTGTGATGACGAGCAACATCGGCTCGCACCTGATCCAGGCGATGGTGGGCCAGGACTCGGACGACATCAAGGAAGCGGTTTGGGGGGAACTCAAGAACCATTTCCGACCCGAATTCCTGAACCGCATCGACGAGACGGTGGTGTTCCACGCGCTGGATGCGAAGAACATCGAAGCGATTGCACGCATCCAGTTGCAGTTGCTCGAAGCGCGTTTGGCGAAAATGGACCTGCACCTGCAGGTGTCCGACACGGCCCTGGCCGAGCTGGCCAAGGTGGGATTCGATCCCGTGTTCGGTGCGCGGCCGCTCAAGCGGGCGATCCAGCAGCGGCTGGAGAATCCGCTGTCCAAGCTGCTGCTGGAAGGCCGGTTTGCGCCCAAGAGCGTGATTCCGGTCGATGTGGACCCGGTGCTCGATCCGGGCGTGTTCCGCTTCGGCGAGGCCCTGATACAGGGTTGAGCCGGGCCTTCTCAGGAAAGGACGTGGTTTGAACGATTTTGCAGCCGGGGTGATCCGGTGGATAGTGCGCCTGGCCGTGGTGGCCGTCGGCGTGGTCTTTTTCCTGAGCCTGCTGACCGTGGCCGCTTTGCTGGCGGTGGTCTGGGGCGCCCGTGCTCTTTGGGCGCGGGTGACCGGCCGCCCCGTGACGCCCTGGGCCATGCGCATGGACCCGCGTGCCGGCTGGAGCACGGTGTACCGCAGCACGGCGCGCTGGTCCGCTGCCCCGGGCGGCCGCCCGGTGGCGGACGGCCCCGCCGAGCCGGCGGTGCGCTCGCGCGAACTGCCCGGCGCGCGCGAGGTGACCGACGTGCAGGCGCGCGACGTGTCCTGAGCCGGCGGCGCGGCAGAGCGGTGGCCCGCTCGCCTGCCTCTGTGCTGGGACACCGGTGCCGGGCCGCGCCCGGGATCGCACCGCGCCCGGCTCGGCCTGGGCCAGCGGCCATCGGGCAAGCGTTTCCCCGCTTATTTTTCTGAATGAGGCACTTGGAGACCTGGATTTACAGGCGGTTGCAAGGGCGCTGCCTATGATGCGTGCAATGACCCCTGCCGATATCCGCCACCAGTTCGAAATCCAGCGGCGTGCCAGCCGGGACCATGCCGACGTGCCCCTGCTGGTGCGCCGAGAACGCCTGCTGCGGGTGCGCAAGATGCTGGACGAACATGGCCCGGTGCTCGCGGCGGCGGTGCAGGCCGATTTCGGCATGCGATCGCCGCGCCTGACCGAGGTGGCCGATCTGTTCGTGCTGCGCGCGCAGCTGTCGCACACGCTGCGGCACCTGGCCCGCTGGGCCAAGCCCCGCAAGGTCTTCACCCCGATGTTCCTGCAGCCGGCGCATGCCTGGGTGCAGCGGCAGCCGCTCGGCGTGGTGGGCGTGATCGCACCATGGAACTATCCCGTGCAGCTGGCGCTGGCGCCGGCCATAGGCGCCCTCGCGGCAGGCAACCGGGTGATGCTCAAGCCCAGCGAACTCACGCCCCACACCTCTGCGCAACTGGCCTCGCTGGTCTCGCAGTTCTTTTCGCCCGACGAGTTCTGCGTGGTGCAGGGCGATGCCGCGGTGGCGGCGCTGGTCGCCTCGCTGCCGTTCGATCACCTCGTGTTCACCGGCTCCACGGCGGTGGGGCGCAAGGTGGCGCAGGCCGCCGCCGTGCACCTGACACCCACTACGCTGGAGCTCGGGGGCAAGTCCCCGTGCATCCTCGATGCGGACTGCGACCTGCAGGACGCCGCGCTCAAGATCGCGCACGGCAAGCTGCTGAACGCGGGCCAGACCTGCATTGCCCCGGACTATGTGCTGCTGCCGCGCGGGCGCGAAGCCGCGTTCGGCGAGGCCTACCGCGCCGCCGTGGCACGGCTCTTTCCGTATTTCGAGGGCAACCCCGACTACGCCTCCGTCATCAACCCCCGGCAGCTGGCTCGCCTGCGCACCATGCTGCAGCAGGCGCAGACGCAAGGCGCCGACGTGCAGGTGCTCGAACCCGTGCCCGATTCCCCGCCACCGCCCGCGCAGGGTATCGGAGACGGGGTGGGGCGGCAGATGCCGCCGGTGCTGGTCTTCAACGCCAGCCTGAACATGCAGGTGATGCAGGAAGAGATCTTCGGCCCCGTGCTGCCCGTGCTGGGCTACGAGCGGCTGGACGACGCCATCGCGCACATCAACGCCGGGCCGCGGCCGCTGGCGCTGTACTGGTTCGGCCGCAACGAAGCCGTGCGCGACGATGTGCTGCGCCGCACGGTGAGCGGCGGCGTCACGGTGAACGACACGCTCATGCACATCACGCACGACAACCTGCCGTTCGGCGGGGTCGGCGACAGTGGCTGGGGCGCCTACCACGGCGAGGCGGGCTTTCTGCGCTTTTGCCACCAGAAGTCGGTGCTGGTGCAATCGCGCTGGTCCATGGGCTCGGCGCTCTACCCGCCTTATGGCGCGCGTTTCGACCGCGTCATGGGCCTGCTGCGCCGCTGGCTTTAGCCGCTGCGGGGCCCTCACACAGGGCCCGGGACAGCCGGGGGCTGGAGTGGAAAAACCATTTGCGGCGACAATGCCGCTCCTTTCGTTTTTTCATCCCCTGTTTTCGTCCCGTTTTTTCCATGTCCAGTATCCAGGTCCGTCCCGCCACGCTTCGCGATGCCAAAGCCATTGCACAGATCCATACCGTCTCCGCAGCCGAGGTATACCGTGGCTTGTTGCCTGACGACCAATTGAAATCCCTCTCTTCGGTCGAGAAGCGCCAAGCCTACTGGCGCGAGGCCATCGAGTACTGCGAGCCCCAGGTCCAGGTGGCCGTGGACGGCGACAAGATCGTCGGCTTCGTCGGCTTCGACCGCTCGCGCGATGAAAAATCGCGCCCCACCACCGGTGAAATCTGGGCCATCTACGCCGCCCCCACCCACTGGAGCCAGGGCGTGGGCGTGGCCCTTTGGGACGCCGCACGCGACGGCCTGCAGGAAGAGGGCTGCACCAATGTCACCGCCTGGGTGCCGCTGCGCAACGAACGCGCGCTGCGTTTCCATGAACTGGCCGGCTTCAAGCGCGAAATGTCCACGGCCAAGACCGCTGTCGTCGGCGGTGTGAAGATCGAGGAAGTGCGCCTCAAGCGCCCCTTGAACTGATCTGCAGCCTCCCCTGACTTTCCTTTTCGCACACCCTTCATGATCCACTGGACCGAGCACGGCGAGGAGCGCTCAGCGCCCTGGCGCAGCGAGAGCAACGCTGCGGCGCCCCGGCGCGTGGTGCTGGCCGACGACACGCTCGCGGCCGACACCGCCTATCGGCTGGCGTGCGAGGGCACGGGCCTGTTGTGGCGCGGCGATTTCCAGAACGCGCGGCACCTGCTCCAGGCGCTCATGCGCCGCGCGGACAAGAAGCCCAAGGCCAAAGGGGCCAAGGCCGGCCGCAAGGCCCAGGCCGGTGGCTCTGCAGCCGGGAGCACGATCCCTGCGCAGGCCTTCCATCTGCACCGGCAGGCCCAGGCGCAACGTGCGCGCACGCTGGGCATGCTGCTCGTGCCCGTGGAGGGGGACCGCACCATCGCGTTGCGCCGTGCGCCCGATTGGCGAGAGGCATTCGCCGAGGCCTGGGGGCCGGCCGACGGCACCGCCTGCGTGGTGTCGCTGCGCGAAATGCTGGGGCTGGTCGGGGCACACGAGTGGCGAAAGAAGGGTGTGGAGATTCCCGCCCTGGGCACGCCCCAGGCCCCGCGCCGCATCCATCCGCACTACGGCGTGTTCTCGCCCGTGCGCGGGGAGTATGTGGACCTGGTGGCCCAGGCGCCGCTACCGGCCAGGGATCTGGCCTTCGACATCGGCACCGGAACGGGCGTGCTCGCGGCGGTGCTGGCCCGGCGCGGCGTGCACCGCGTCGTGGCCACCGACCAGGACCCCCGCGCTTTGGCCTGCGCCCGCGACAACATCCATCGGCTGGGCCTGTCGGCCCAGGTCGAGGTGGTGCAGGCTGATCTCTTTCCCGAGGGCCAGGCGCCGCTGGTGGTGTGCAACCCGCCCTGGCTGCCGGGGCGTGCCAGCTCGTCCATCGAGCATGCGGTCTATGACGAAGACAGCCGCATGCTGCGCGGCTTTCTGTCGGGCCTCAAGGCGCACCTGGCGCCAGCCGGCGAAGGATGGCTGATCCTGTCCGATCTGGCGGAGCACCTGGGCTTGCGCTCGCGTGACCAACTGCTCGAATGGGTGGCCGGCGCAGGCCTGCGGGTGGTCGATCGGCACGAGGTGCAGCCCCGCCATCCCAAAGCCGGGGACGCTACCGATCCGCTGCATGCCGCACGTTCGGCCGAGCGCACCTCGCTCTGGCGGCTGGCTGCGCTGTAGGCACTGCGCCAAGCGCCACCGGTTTCCTTTTTACACCGGCAGCAGTTGCTCCATGCGCTCGCGCACGGCGGCAGCGCGTTCGGGGCCGGCCAGCAAGGTGATTTCATCCAGCAGCGCCTCGCTCACGTCCAGCATGCTGTCGCGGTCGCGCGCACCGCGCAGCGCTTCATGGAAATTGCGGGCCAGGTCGGCATTGCGCCGCGCGAACATGCGCTCGCAAATGTCGAACAGGTACATGCGGGCGCCGGCCAGCGAACGCAGGGCGTTCGACGGTGCCGGGGCTTCGTTCGTGGCGGCCGGCGCAGTGGAAGGCGCGGGCGTTGTGTTGGGGCTGGCCAGGTAACCCTGGCGCATCAGTTGCTCGACGATCTGGGCGCCGATGCCGTTGTACATGGCCTGCAGGTCCTTCATCGGCCGGCCATCGGCCAGCAGCAGCAGGGAGCGCTCTCGCAGGCTCAGTGTTCGCACGCCGGGGGACAGTTCCAGGCGGGCCTTGTCGGTTCTCAGGAGCAGCATGGAAAGGGCAAAGATCAGGCGGGAGCCTGATTGCACCGCACTCCCGTGACGTGGCGATGACGCCAACGGGGCCACGCGGCCGCGTGCGGCCAATGCCCACGGTTCTGATGCCGGGTGCGGAACTTGCCGCGAAGGCCGGTGGTATTCTCGCGGGCTTCGCCCAGGGGGGAGAAGCATGCTGACGGAACACCCAATGAACAAGAAAACAATTGCAGGCGCCGCCTTGGCGCTGGCTGTCGTGGCCTATGGTGGCGCGACCTGGTATCTGGGCCAACGGGCCCAGTCGAGCTACCAGGAGGCGCTGGTCGATCTGCGCCAGGCCCTGGGCCCGGAGGCCATCGTTTCCGAGGAATACCACAAGGGCTTCTTCTCATCGCAGGCCAAGCTGGTGCTGCAATGGACCCCGCCCCGCACGGCCGAGCAGGTGGAGGCCAATGTGCCGCCATCGCCGCCGTTGCGCCTGGCCGTGAACAGCACCGTGCACCATGGCCCGCTGGCGGGCCGCCGCCTGGCGGCCGCCGTGGTGGATTCGCGCTTTGCGCTGGAGGGGCTGGACGCGCAGGCCACCAAGGACTTGGCCAAGGTGACCGCTCCCACCCTGACCACCGTGCACCACCTGACGGGCCGGCACGACCTCCATTTCCAGTTGCCCGCGGGTGAAGTCGGCAACGAGGAGATGACGTTGCGTTGGCAAGCCATGGTCACCGACATGACCCTCAGCGGGGACCGCAAGCACGTCAAAGGCAGCTTCCAGTGGCCCGAATTCGCGATGGTTGGAGTGCCCGGCGGTACCCCGGACGAGGAAGACGAAGAGGCCAGGCCGGCGGCCCGCATCACCATGGCCATGAAGGGCATGGACGGCACGTTTGAAAACGAGGTGATCGAAGGCATGTGGCTTTTCGGGCCCGGCACCGGCACGGTGCGGCTCGCGGAGATGGACGCCAGCAGCACCCCGGCCGCAGGCGGCGCGGCAACGTCCCTGTTCTCTCTGAAAGAAGTGGCCGGGTCGTCCACGATCGAAAGCAATGGCGCCACGATCAGCATCGCCACTGCGCTCAACGGCAAGGGCAGCATGGGCCCGCTGAATTTCGAATCGGTGGGCTTTGAAGAAAAGTTCCAGCGCATCGACCTGGAAACGATCAAGCGCTTTCAGCAGGCACTGATCGAGGCCTACCGCACACAGGGCCTGGCGAGCGCGGCCTCCCAAACGGAAGAGCGCATTCTGGCTTTGCTGGAAGAGAGCGCTCCCCGCCTGGTGGCAGCCCTTCCGGCTTACTCGATGAAACTCATGGCCACCTACCAAGGCCAGCAGGGACAGATCGAATACGGTGGCGAAGTGCAGCGCGCTCCCTCGGCCGAAGAGGTTGCGCAGACGGGCTGGAAGGCCGCGTTGATCAAGGGCTCGATGCTGAATGCCAGCGCGCGTTTGCCCAAGGTGTGGATTGCGCCCATCGCTGAGGCTGCAGGCAAGAAAGACATGAAGAGCGAAGACATGGACGCCATGATCGGCATGGCCCAGGCTGCCGGGTTCCTGCGACAGGAGGGGGACAACCTGACCAGCGTGGTCAAAATGGAAGCCGGCCAGGTCAAGCTCAACGGCAAGAGCATCGACCTGCCAAAGGGGACTTTCTAAAATAGCGTGCTTCGGTGGCTTCGGCCATCGGTCGGCTGCTCGCCAGGGCCTTCGGGCCCTTTTTGTTTTTCCGGGGCGCCGGGCCGATCGTGGAGCTGCAGGCAGTCCTTTTCCTTGTCGTTACCTTCATCGGAAATTCCGGATTCACGGCCATGGGCGCTCGGCGCCGGTGGCGCAAAGGCCCATTCACGCTGCCATGACCTTGCTGCTCGCGCCCATGGAAGGGCTACTCGACTTCGTGCTGCGCGACGTGCTCACCCGCGTGGGTGGGGTGGACCGCTGCGTGTCGGAGTTCATTCGCATCACCGGCACCTTGCTGCCCGACAAGGTGTTTCTTCGCTACCTCCCGGAACTGCGCCATGGCGGCAGGACGCTGGCGGGCGTGCCGGTGCGGGCGCAGTTGCTGGGCTCCGATCCCGTCAGCATGGCCGAGAACGCGGCGCGCCTGGCGGCACTGGGACCCGAGGGGATCGATCTGAACTTCGGCTGCCCGGCCAACGTGGTCAACCGCCATGGGGGCGGTGCGGCGCTGCTCAAGGAGCCGGAGCGCATCGCTGCCGTGGTCGAGGCGGTGCGCCGCGCCGTGCCGCCGCACCTGCCGGTGTCCGCCAAGATGCGGCTGGGCTACCACGATGCCTCCCTGGCCCGCGAATGCGCACAGGCCATGCAGGCCGGCGGCGCGTGCGAATTGGTGGTGCATGCGCGAACCAAAGCCGACGGCTACCGGCCACCGGCCTATTGGGAGCAGATCCCCGCTGTGCGCGATGCCGTCTCCATCCCGGTGGTGGCCAATGGCGAGATCTGGACCGTGGCCGATGCGCAGCGCTGCCGCGAGGTGTCGGGATGCAGCGCCCTGATGCTCGGGCGGGGCATGGTGGCCGATCCCGGCCTGGCCCTTGCAATCCGCTCGGCGGACGCAGGCGACGCCGACGTGCCTGCATTGCCTTGGTCGGCGCTGCAGCCGCATCTGTCCGATTTCTGGCGTCTGGTCTGCGAAGACCTGGAGCCCCGCCAGCGCGCGGGCCGGCTCAAGCAATGGCTCAATCTGCTGCGCCGGCGGTTTCCGGAAGGGGAGGCGGCGTACCAACAGGTGCGCACCATGACGGATCAACAAGACATCACGCAATGGTTGCACCGGCAGCCGATGCCCGATCCGGCTTGAAACCAACTTGCCCTGAGGGTAGGGCGGGCCTGCCTCGGCTGAGTGCGGACCAGACGGTTCCGTCAGGTCGCACCTGAGGCATGGGCCTGCGAAGCAGGCCGCCTGTTTCGCGCTACAAAAGGTGATCCGGTGCCAATGGCCCCAGGAGCTTCAGCAGCAAACGCAGTCCCAGACCAGTATCGGGGTCCGTCGTGGCGTCTTCGAGGCCGCTGCCCTGGGGGGCTCGCCAAACCAATCCCTGTTCGGTCTTCTCCAGTCGCCAGGCGCCTTCGCGCATGGCGGTTTCGATCTGCTCTGACGCCATGCGGGAGAGGGCCCGGCTTTGGATCAGCAGGGCAATCTCGGTGTTCTGCAACTGGGAGCGCAGATCCAGGTTCATCGAACCCACCACCAGCAGCCGGCCGTCCAGCACCAGCACCTTGGAATGCAGCATCGACCGGGACTCGCCCGTGGTGGCGGCCCCCGATGAACCGAACGTCGACTTGAGGCCTGCCTGCTCGCTGCGCAGTTCATACAGCTGCACGCCCATGGCCAGCAATTCATCGCGGTGCCGTGCGTAGCCCACATGGGCAACCGGCGCATCGTTGGACGCCAGCGAATTGGTGAGCACCCGCACTCGGACTCCCCGTGCCACGGCATCGGCAAACGCCTTCTTCATGTCCTCGCCGGGCACGAAATAGGGCGAAATGATGAGCAGGTCCTGCCGTGCCTGGGCCAGCAACTGCAGAAGGCCGTCCACCACGGTTTCTCCTTGCGCTGCATGTTCTGCAGAGGCTTGGAGCGCCTGCGTCCGCGGTGTCGTGGGTGAGGGCGCGTTGTTGTCGGAATGGGAACCGGATGCGCTCACCTCGACGGCTGCTCCTGGCTTCATGTCGCCTACGGGAATGCCGCGCTCGCCTTCGGCGGGAATCTTCGCGGGTTGGTCCGCCAGCATGGCGGCCGGCGCCCAGACGAAGGCTGCCGCACCGAGGTCCATGGCTTGTTCGTTCCAGACGCGCTCACGTTGCGCCTGCGTGGGTCCATCGCTGGATGGGCGGGGCTCGCCGTCCGGCGGCTTGGGCCCATCCCGCCGGTCGGAGGCCGCAGTGCGCGTCCCTGAAGGGGGGGCGTTGCTGTTGTCACCATCACCCTGTCGCTGCTGTTCGGACGCTGGCGCCTTCGAGGTCTGTTCGCGCAACCTTGCCAGTTCCTGCTGGGTGATGAGCGACTGCACGGGGTAGGCGCGCTGGTTGTTCCAGTAGCTGTCGAAGCTGCGAGACAGATCCTGGACGATGGGGCCCACGGCGAGCACGTCCAGATCCACGAAATTGCCCGAATCGGCATTGCCGAAATAGGCATCGCCCAGATTGCGCCCGCCCGTTACGCCCATCACGTTGTCCGCGATGAACAGCTTGTTGTGCATGCGTTGCTGCACCCGGGAAAAATCGGTGACAGAGCCCCACAAGCGCCCCAGCATCGAACCACGCGGTCCAGCGACCGGGTTGAACATCCGCATTTCCACATTGGGTTGGAACGCCATGCCCATGACCAAGGCATTGCGCCCCGTGCTGTGAAAGTCGTCCAGGAGAATGCGAACACGTACCCCGCGCCGTGCCGCCGCTGCAATGCCGCGCAGCAACCGCTCGCTGCTGGCATCCGCATGGATGGCGTAGTACTGCAGGTCCAGTGTTTTCTGTGCGTTCTCCACCAGGGCGAGGCGGCTGCCATAGGCTTCCTGGGGGCCGCTGAGCAGGAGAAAGCCGGAGTCGTGGCGTGCTTGGTCAGCGCGGCGGCGATCCTCCAGCACCTTGGACAAGACTGTATTGCTGGCAGGTAACTCTGCTCGTGAGACAGGACGGTCGACTCTATCTGGCAGACCGGCACAACCTGAAATGAAGAGCAATGCGACGAGTGCTGAAATACCGCGCGAAATATACAAACTGGGATGTCTCACTCGTTAGGTTTTTATGGATGTGCCGGTGCTGTGGGCTGGATGGTTAGTTGGTCAGTTCGAAGCCGTTGCGGTACAGCTTGAGTCGGTCGATGGTTTGCAAGATCGTGCTCTGCCTGTCTTTGAAATAATGATTCTTCGCATCTCTTCATTTTGAGTGGCCGTCGATACATCATTCCGCTTGATGGTCAAGGTGAGATTTTCTGGAGAACTTCCATCTTTTTTTCGAGAAAATCCGGAACTGTCAAATGTTAAATAAGGATCGGCACCAGTGGCCGTACCGTTTCCCGATATGGTGAAATAACTTGCTGGGGCCTCTTGCTTCATGACAGTTCCATCCCCGCTTTCGCTATAGGTCTGGCTGCGATCCTTATCAACGAAAACGATCCAACCGGTGCCCCAATCGGCACCACTGGCTGGAATGACATAGGCACTGGCATTTTGCTTCATTGCCTCTGCTTTTGCAGTATTGATGGCTACCAGAAGAGAGTTGGCAAGCGAAGATAGCTGAGAATTCCGCTGAAAGGCCTGGAACCCTGGCACGGCCACCAAAAGCAGTATTGCAGCAATGGCCATTGTTATTACCAGTTCAATCAGGGTAAAGCCATTCTGCGATTTTGATGTTTTACTCATGGCCAGCAAAGCCTGGGATTGCTTGTGTTGCCGCTGCATTTTTTTGTGCCGTTGCTCATTAATTCCAAATTGCCGACGACTGGATCTGACTTTACTGGAGTTGCGATCACTCTAACGCATTGTGAAATGGGCAACGTCCCGGTGCCAGTTGCAGGGCATGTACTGGCAGACAGGAGGTATGCCGCCGCAGACAAGCCTCCATCGCCAGAAAATGTTTTAAAGGGAACCGTGGAGGCCGTGACACCCCCGCAGGCAGTGGATGGAGAGGGGGCTAAGGCAGCAACAGTCCCGCTGCTGTTGCTGAATGCCAAGTAGCAATTATTTTGTGTCATGTATCGCTCCTGCTGCTGAAGAAGCTCTGCCAAGGCGGCCCGCCCTTGCGCTCGCCGGCCTTTCAGAATGGAGTCGTTGTAAGCAGGATAAGCAACTGCTGCCAGAATGCCAATCACTGCCACCACGATCATGAGTTCTATCAGGGTGAACCCCCGGTTTGCTTGCGCGTTCATAGCTTGACTCACTTGTTTTTCATGTCTTGGTAGTTGTTGATCTGGCGCCAGCTTAGACGACCCACGGCCTCGGTAATGCTGACGACCTGCGTGCTTGTGCTGGCGCCGGATTGCCCGATCGTTGTGCTCCTCAACGTCGTGGTTCTCCATCCCCGACCGGTGCTGTCCAGTGGAGTGGGCGGCGTTTCGGATTCATTCACGAAGAACATGCTCGGTCCCAACAGACCCACGGTCGAAAGGTTGTATTTCCCTGAGCCATCGCCAATGTTGACCACATAGGCATTGCTGGTTCCGGGCGTGTTGGTGCAAGTTCCGGTAGCACCAGTGGCGCCAGGAATGATCGTATTAAAGGTGGCATAAAGGCTGCCTTGGTCACCAATGGCACTGACCAATTTTTCTCCAGAAACCGGCATATCAAAATACCACCCAGAACGTTGTGTTGCATCGGTATCCGACATGGCCCGGCCCCATTTGAATGCACCCACCGTGATGACCCTTGTGCCGGTATTGATGGCGCCTTGTTTCAGCCGCGCCCGTCCGCTGATGACACTTGCCGCCGCAGGGGAACTGTCTGCAGCCGTAAGACCATTGTCGTAAACGGCATAGAAACTGTTGGTTGCAGTCGACGTGTTGTCTGTCGTCTCCAGATATTTTCCTGTGCCGAAGGTGACATAAAAAGTTTCCAAGCCGGATACTGTTGGTCCCGAGAATATGGCTGGTGCTGCAGTAATCGGTTGGATGGTATTGCTCGAATCTTTGGCAATATACAAGGGGTAGGGCACAGGCGACCCTGCAGTGCCTTTGTTGAATGCCGTCAATTTATTCATATTCCAATCGCTGGTAGGCAGATTTTTTGAAAAATCAAGTTTCCAGAGGTTGCCATGAAAGTCTCCCATGTAGATCTGCGTGACCTCGCCAGCACTGCCCCAGAGCGGCTGAAAATTGGCAAGCCCCGTCGCTTTGGTGGAGCTCAGCGTGCTATCGATGGGCAAGGATATCTTGAAATAATTGGTTCCCAAGGTCCACGAGGTTCCAGGCTGCTTGTCCAATGCCAGCAGGAAAAGGGCGGGCTGTCCGGTCGTACTAAATACCCCATTGACATCGGGCACGTAATTGTTCGCACCGCTTGCCACGACTGCAAACCAACGATAGGTGCTGGTGCTGGCGCTCCCGCTGGTTTTCAGCTTTAGAATCTGCGGTTTCCCGATTACCTGGCCCATATCTGCATCGTCGGAACGCTTGAATTCCCACATCACGTTGGAGGCAGCAAAATTGGACGGGTCAGACACATCCAATGCAAAAACCCCGGAACCTCCTCCGCCTGTTCCCGAGACCAGGACAGTTTTCCAATCGGATGCCGTGCCATTGAATGCCACTTGCGCCTCTCCCACAACTGGTGGCGCATCGACATAGCTTTGATGGTTAGTCACATAGCTCGTGTTTGTCAGTGCTGAGAGTTTGGGGCCCATCCAGCTGGGAATATAGGCAAACAATTCGTCGCCAGTACCCGCGTTGAATGAATGCAGCATGCCGTCATTTGCTCCAACAAAAACAGCTGGCGTGCGATTGTTATAGCTATTCCGGAAGGCAGCATACCCGGCACCGGAATAGGCCGCGGTAGGTGCACCTGAATACACAACGCTGGAGTTGACGATGTCTCCGAGCAACGAACTGCGCACCCGGAAAGGATTGCCTTCCTTGGTTCGGTCTCCCCTCAAAAAGCTGACACGCGCTGAACCTTGCCCATCTGAAGATGCGGTAGGTTCTGCTTTATTGAGATAGCCTTGCAAGGCGCTTTCAATCGTTGCCCAAGTAAATGACGCCGCCACTGGATTCGCATTTCCGGCGGTATTTCCCACAAAAATCTTGCGATTGGCAGCGGGCGAAGCCATCACCGACAAACGGTCTGCTGCGCTCCAGTTCTGAGAACCCACGTTGAGGCTGGTGCCGGAGGCTGTCAGAGGTTCGGCGACAACGTCTCCGCTCCAGTTACTCGTATCAAACTTGGCAGAATACACGACGCTTCCCGACGTGCTGCTGATGGTCGTGGTAGAGGCTGAACTGCCTGCGATGCTTCTGGCTTGGGTCGACGCCCTGCTGAAAATATCGTCAAAGGCTGAAAGGACGCCACGTGCACTACTTTGAAGGTAGTAGGTGCCAGCCTCGCCAGGATCATTTTGCTTTTGCCAGACATTGTTGTCATTGGTGCCGTCTTGGCGCTTGAAAGGATTGCCATAGGTGTTATACGGCCTGGCTGCAGCGTTGCTGGGATCCGATTCGAAGCCGCCATACTTGGAGGCCATGAAAAACTGATTGGCAAAACGGCGTGTTGAGACGTTGTTTTGGTCCCCGTACTCATTGACGTCGAAAAGGAACGTTTTGACTCGGAGTCCTGGACGCTGTTTTGCAGGGGCTGCGGTCCAATCGGTTCCACGAATGTCGTGCGTGTGAGACCAATATGCCGACCCCATGATCTGGCTGGTTTGGGTACCACTCGGCACGCTACCGTTGGCCCCATTGGGATTGCCAGTGGTTCGGGTCACATTTTGACCATCTTGATAGGTCGTTGCTTGATTTCGCTCAAAAGCTTGAACCGTACTACGCCATGCATTAATGTTTGGAATATTATTTGCCAAATCAGGCGTTGGCAGTCTGTTTCCGTCATGGGTGTTCACGTCTCCAATGACAACCACGTTGCTTTTCAAGCAAGAATAATCCGATGCATTGCTTCTGTTGTCATATGGGTCGGTCCAGGTCGAGTAAGCCGGATAACCATCATACATATCAGATGAAATATTGCTCGTCGCAGCGGTGCTTGGCTGCAAGCCTTGCAGGTATCTGATCGTCTCGTAATGGAGTTCACCGACAGGGTCATACATTTTGTAGCGACCAGGTACAGGTCCGGTTCTGCCAAATTTGTTCAGATAGTTGATGACGCCGCTAATGTTCGGCGTTTGACTGGTATTGTTGTCGGGATTGGATAGGAATACTCCGTTGTTGGCATTCCATTCTGCATTGGGATTCCCGCCGCTGGGGGTGTTGTCCTGTCCCGTGGTGCTGAAAGTTTTGCTGCCGACATATTTCATCGGTGCTCGAAGCACCCCGCCATAGCGGCCGTTGTTATAGCTTGCCGTCTGGTCCATAAGATAACCAAAGGCAGCCAATCGCATCTGATCACTGTATTTCTGAATAACACCGGTTGGCTTGTAATTGCCATTGGGGTACTGCCTGCACAAATTGTATGCAGCACGCACGTCTTGCAAAACGCCAGAGGTGGTATCGCAGACTTGAACGCGTGCATAGAAAAAGCCATCGCTATTCAAGTTTGCGTTCACAGGCGGTGTCCACGATCCGCTGTAGTTTCGGTAGTAACACTGTTTAGCAGTGCCGCTCTTCGGGTCGCCAAAGATGTCATTGGTACAAGCCACGCCATTCGATGCGGGAGCCACCTTCCAGTAATTCACACCATTGACTTTGACTCCATACCAAACCTCTTTCGTTCCTGTAAAACTGCAGGTATTATTTTCAGTAGCGCATTGAGTTGTACCGCCGGGTCGATCTGTTGATGCATCGCTGACCGGTCCCACGGATGAATTAGTGGTTGGCGCGCCCAATTTATATGATGCCGGGCCTGTCGAACAGTTTCCGGTATTGGAAGTGCCAAAATAGATTCTATTCAGGGTATTGGCTACCCATATATCGTTTCCATTGGCAGCTGTGATCATTGCTGTAGGGACAGCTCCCCAATAAGTCCCTGCACTTCCACCATTTTTTTGCAGTTGCTTGGCCGGAAAATTGCTGGTATTCCACATGCAGACCGGGTCCCCATTGGGAATGACTGCCCGTTGAAGTATGGTCAGGGAAGAGTTGGTAGTGGCTGTATCAATGTATCGATCACCGCCTGACAATGCCAAGCGGAGCATATCAATGGCTGAACTGCTGGCCCAGTTCAAAAAATTGCCGCTGAAGGCATTGGTGCACTTCCGTGCGGTTGCAGCACCGCTGCGATCGAAACGCTTGTAGTCTGCCGTTGTCAAGCCGCTTGCAGGTGTTTCCGATGGAGAATCGTTGTATACATAGCAACTTTCCGCGTCATAATATCCCAAATACTCATTTAAATTGGAATAAGTATTGTCTGTGGCGCCCCCTGATGGGTATTGTGAGCCTACTGTGGGATATTCAACGGATAAAGCCAGAGCCAAAGTGGGCTTGTCCACTGCCGCTGCTGCGTAGAGTGGATCTGCGGAAATATTAATTGCAGGTATGGAAGGCGCAGTGCCCGCGCTGAATGCAACAAATGAAATGGTTGCCATGATTGGCACGGCTGCCAATGCAATCCACTTCGCAGAAGACGATTTTTGAATGCTCTCTTTGCAGCCTGCAATTATTTTTATTGCTGCCGCAGTCCTGGAGCTATCAGAGTTGTTCATATAGTCCTCTTCAATTTCTGAAAATTACTTGCGATACTGTTTGAGTATCCGCATTCGGACCAAAGCCCATGGCAGTGATTCTGTAAATATACTTGACGTCTTTTGGATCTTTTGTGCGAGACATGGAGGGATCGGGAATTGGCTCTATCACATAGCGCGGAGGTTGAGCGGGCTGAATTCCTGCATTTCCAGATGGAAATGTCCGTCCTGTATAGGTTCCGAATACAGTGGTAGGCGCACTGTTTGATATATTCGTGAAGTCCACGGCCAACCAAGCCGGCTTACCCGTGGCATTGAGGGCGCATAACCCAATCGTGTTGCCAGATGTACCGCAGTCCTGAACAAACTGCGCAATATCTGTACTGCCTCGTTTGAAGATGCTATTTCTCTTGGTGGAAGAGCTCGCAGGTTGTCCCAGGATGTCAAATTCCGCATCCATCAATGCAGCTTCGGTGGATTGCCAAGCAATTTGAGTATCTCGGTCATTTCGGGTGCCGCGCTCCGCCATCATCGAAATCTGCACTCCTGATATTCCCAATATGGAAACAATCACCAGCAACAGCATCACTACAATTAATGACGCTCCTTGTTCTTTTGAAGCCCGGGGTAAAACTGCGAATTTCACAGATAAATCTTGGAATTTCAGCATGCTAATTGTCTTGTTGATAGT
The DNA here is from genome assembly GCF_030158935.1 of Acidovorax sp. SUPP950. NCBI lineage: Bacteria > Pseudomonadati > Pseudomonadota > Betaproteobacteria > Burkholderiales > Comamonadaceae > Acidovorax > Acidovorax sp. SUPP950. The sequence goes on from NZ_BQXE01000002.1 coordinate 803,928, forward strand.
TGCGCAGGTGTACCGTGAATGTAACGGTTTGTCGCAATCTTCCATCGGATGACGTGAAAACGGTGCCTGGATCATTGGTGGCGTCTGCCAGGCCGCTGCCTATCGCGCCAGAACTGGAACCTTTGGCAATACCCAGCGGATAGAGGGTTTGAGAGCTCTTGTCAATAGCCGAGCCGCTGGGGCCTCTGATAACCATGCCGATGCGCAGGCTCCTGACGCGTCGCCAATTGGAATAGCTGACGGCCGCATTTGACGTGTTGGTGATCTGGTCGGCCCTTAAATAACGCTCAGGCCCATTTTCTGGTGAACTTGCTGCACTTGCCGGCAAAGTGGCGTTGTTCGGGCCGATACCATCAACCCCGTAAAGCACCTGAAAGTTTTCCACGCCCCTGATCAGAGGCTCCGCTTCCAGAGAACCGGTTGAACCAATATGGGTGCACATGAGAGACGGCTCGCCGTCTTGTCCGATACCAACGTGCAATATGCTCAATATGCGGTCATATCGATCAACGGGTACCGCTGATGGTGCCACCCCCATGCAATCAATCATGGTTTGATCGGAAGTCGTGGCTGTCGGCACCAGTTGGCTGGTTTGATTTCTCAACACCAGAATATCACTGCCTGCACCTACGCCTGAGCCCCAATTGGAGCTTTCATCCCATGCGTCGGTTTCACTGCGTTTTTGGTTATTGATACCGTAGATGTTTGGCGGTGGATTCGATTCAATGCCAGCAGTACTATTGGGTACTGGAGTGGCCGCGTCTCTCACATCCTTATATCCCGCCTGTACGCCCAAGCGTTGAATCAGATCGACGGCAAATCTGCTGTTGTCTCGAAGTTGTGACGCTGCATCCACGCTGCTGAAGCCCTGCCTCGAAACGACCAATGCTGCTACTGCGACCAGCACAATCAGTAAGCTGATGACCATTGCCACCATCAGTTCGATAAGGGTTAAGCCCCTTTGCTGCCCCTTGGTTGCCAAATAATGTGGCATGTAGTTGTTTTTTTTCATATTGAACTGGCGTTGCCACTGGTCACTGGGAAAATAATGTAGGGAACGCTTCCTGAGCTACTGGCCTGCTCCAATACGTCGTTTCCAGTTTTACTTCTATCAGTGGAATTGCGAGTCCATCCAATTTTTATTACGGCGATCTCATTCGCAGTGGCTCCGGATGAGGTACAGGCCCACTGGGGTATTCCATTGCTGTTGTACGGAGCACTGTCAAAACAGATAACTACGCGAGCTCCTGGCAGGGTGTTGTCTACCCGGGCGAGCCAATCCGTCATCTCGGCATTGGCAATATCAGTCGCTGATGTGCAACCCGTGGAAGCATTGCCCACGCTCAAGCAATACGATGGAGTGGCTGGCACCATGGACCCGCTCGACAGTGAAACAAGATACGGGTTATCGGCAGTTGTTGTCTTTACACCGATTTCTTTATTGCCCCGCATCATCTCCGCCAACTCTCTTGCCAACATCGCTGCTTGTGCTTGCAGTCGAGCCTCTCTATTGGATTGAAGGGCGAAAGCCTGCATGCCAACCAAGCCCAGCATGCCGAAAGACAGCACCATGATCGCGACCAGGACTTCAACCAAGGTGAAGCCCCGGGATTGCCTGATAGGTCGTGGACAGGAAAGGGTTTTGGCGGCCAGCCTGGACGGTGGTAACAGGGCAGAGAATGTCATGTGCGAATGTTACGGAGGTCTCCTTCAGTTCGCCCGCCCCTCCTGTGCCGTTGGCTCCATAAGGCTGACCGTTTGGCGGCAGAATGGGCGGCTGCCCGCCAACCGTGGCATCCAAGACTGGAGTTTTCTCAGGCCGTATGAACAAGTCAGCAGAGTCAAATTTCATGAGTAGGGCATTGGAACTGGCGCAGCAAGGCCTCTTTCGAACCTCGCCCAATCCACGAGTCGGCTGCGTGATCGTCAATGCTTCTGGCACGGTGCTGGGCGAAGGATCTACACAGCCGGCAGGTCAGGCGCACGCTGAAATCATGGCGCTGCGCGATGCCCATGGGCGTGGGTTGTCGGTAGAAGGGGCCACTGCCTATGTCACTTTGGAGCCCTGTTCGCATCATGGGAGAACCGGTCCGTGCTGCGATGCTTTGGCTGACGCGGGATTGAGCAAGGTGTTTGCCTCTATCACCGATCCCAATCCCATGGTGGCGGGGCAAGGGGTGAGCAGATTGCGCGAGCGTGGCGTGGAAGTAGACGTGGGCCTTGAATCGCAAGCATCCCGCGAGTTAAACCTGGGCTTTTTCAGCCGCATGATCCGCCGACGCCCCTGGGTTCGCATGAAGGCAGCTGCCTCTCTGGATGGCTTGACGGCCTTGCATGGAGGTGAAAGCCAATGGATCACGTCGCCCTTGGCACGCTCCGATGGCCATGCCTGGCGTGCGCGGGCGTGTGCAGTGTTGACTGGCATCGGCACCGTTCTGGCGGATGATCCACGGCTGGATGTCCGGGAGGTCGAGACTCCTCGCCAACCTGACCTGATTTTGTTGGACAGTCAGTTGAGGGTGCCATTGCACGCGGCCATTTTCAAAGCCGAGCGCCGGGTTTTTATTTACACGGCCATCCAAAACCCTGAAAAGGAGGCGTTACTCGCCTCGCGCGGTGTCACCGTGCTGCATTTGCCCAATGCGGAAGGGCACATCGACCTGGCTGCCCTGATGTTGGATCTGGGTCGCCTGCAAATGAATGAAGTGCATGTGGAAGCGGGCAGCCAGTTGAATGGCGCGCTACTGCAAGCGGGGTTGGTGGACGATGTGCTGCTTTATCTGGCCCCCAAATTGTTGGGGCCTGGATTGGGCATTGCGCACCGGGTGGCATTGTCCAGGCTATCCGACGGAACCGACATGGCATTCCAATCGGTCGAGATGGTCGGCCCGGACCTGCGCGTGGTCGCGCGGCTGTCCGGCCACGCTGATTTTTAAGACCCGATTTTCGCTTTGGCTTTTTGAAGGCTCATGGCTTGGCATATCCAAGACACGCCCCGGCGTTCGGTCGCCCTTTGCATTCTCTGTACAGCCTGCGATCGCGTTCGGCAGTCGACTCTTCGGAGGTGCTTCGTGGAGTGGTCGTTTTCAACTTGACCGTATTCTTTCTTTTGTTGTCCTGCGCTGAATTCGAGGCATCGGTCGTTGTCGCTGCATGGGCCGCAAGCGTATTCATGCCGAGTGAGACTCCGGCGCAAAGCAGGAAGGCAAATCCTGCAAGGTGTTTGGCGGTTCGAGTGGGCATGGGTTCCTCCCTGGGATTTTGATTTCAGGATATTGTGGCGCAAGAGCATGGTGGAAGCCGCTACGATGCCCGCTGATCTTTTGCTCTGGAAGTTTCGATGCGCGCTACCGTCATCCACCTTGAAGAATCCAAAATCCGTGAAGTGGCCAATGCGGGAATGGGCCGCAGCGATGTGCTCGCTTTCTGGTTTGGCGAAAGCGATGAGGTCACCCCTGAGCCTGTGCGGCGGGCGGCCATGGAGTCTCTTGGGCGGGGAGAAACCTTCTACTCTCATAACCTGGGGCTGTCCGAGCTGCGCAGCGCGATCGCCTCGTACACGAGCGCATTGCATGGGCCGATCGCTGCAGACCGGGTGGCCGTGACCTCGGGCGGGGTGAACGGGCTGATGCTGTCCGTGCAGGCGTTGCTCGACCCTGGCGACGAGGTGGTGGCGGTGACGCCGGTGTGGCCCAACCTGACGGCGCAGCCCCAGATCATGGGCGCGCGGCTGCGATGCATTCCGTTGCGTCCCCAGCCGGGGGGCGCATGGGTGTTGGACATGGATGCGCTGTTGGCTGCCATCACCCCCTCCACGCGTTTGCTGATCGTGAATGCACCCAACAATCCCACGGGCTGGACGCTCACGCGTGACGAACAGCGTCAAATCATCCAGCACTGCCGTACGACGGGCACGTGGATACTGGCCGACGAGGTGTACGAGCGGCTTTATTACGACGATCCATCCAACTCGGTGTGCGCGCCCAGCTTTCTGGATCTGGCAGAGGCTGAGGACCGATTGGTCGTGGTGCAGAGCTTTTCCAAAAGCTTCCTCATGACGGGCTGGCGTCTGGGTTGGCTGGTCATGCCGGCCGAGATGACCCATCACATGGGCAAGCTCATCGAATTCAATACGTCTTGCACCAGTGTCTTCACGCAGCAGGCGGGCATTGCGGCTTTGCAGCATGCGTCAGAAATCACGCCCCGTGTCGTCTCTCATCTCCAGGTGTGCAGGGATGCGTTGGTTCCCTTGCTGCAGGCGCTGCCGGGCATTGAGGTCGCCAGTCCGCGTGGCGGCATGTATGCGTTCTTTCGGCTGCCCGGCCAGGGCGACTCTCTGGATTTGGCCAAGCGGTTGGTGCGGGAAGCCGGTTTGGGGTTGGCACCGGGCAACGCGTTCGGTCTGGAGGCGCAAGGATGGTTGCGTTGGTGCTTTGCCTCCCGCGATCCTGAGCGGTTGGTGCAAGGGGTGCAACGGCTCAAAACATGGCTCGGGGTATAATCGCTAGGTTTTGCATGGTGCAAGACGCACGCTTGTGGCCATTCCAGCCGCTTGCGCAAGTAAGACAGGGGCAGGGCAGCCATGCGCTGCAATCACCGGCCCCGCAATTCAAGGAAAACCAATGATCGCATCCTCTATCAAGGCCGAAGTCGTCAAGGCCAATGCCCGTGCTGCCAACGATACCGGTAGCCCGGAAGTTCAAGTGGCCCTTCTGACGGCCCGTATCAACGAATTGACCCCTCACTTCAAGACCCATGCCAAGGATCACCACGGTCGCCGTGGCCTGCTGCGCATGGTGAGCCGCCGCCGCAAGCTGCTGGACTACCTGAAGGCGAAGGACGCTGAGCGTTATACGGCATTGATCGCCAAGCTGGGTCTGCGCAAGTAAGCGCATTCGCATGCCGAAACGCCTGGGTTAGCACGCTAGCTCAGGCGTTTTTTACTTCGGAGCCGCAAAACAGAGCGAAGCTGTGTCATTCCAATGGCCTTGTTCCATCGAGGAAAAGGGCAGGGCCACTGGAATGGCATCGTGTTCTGAATTGCACTCCTTTGCAGGCTGGTTCTGTGTAGCCAGCGATTAAAAATGGAGCAAACATGAGCATTTTCAATAAAGTCACCAAGTCCTTCCAGTGGGGCGACAAGACCGTCGTCATGGAAACGGGCGAAATCGCCCGCCAAGCGTCCGGCGCCGTGCTGGTCAACATCGATGACACCGTCGTTCTGGCCACGGTGGTGGGCTCCAAGACCGCCAAGCCCGGGCAGGACTTTTTCCCCTTGACGGTGGATTACATCGAGAAGACGTACGCTGCAGGCAAGATCCCTGGCAGCTTCTTCAAGCGCGAAGCCAAGCCCAGCGAGCATGAAACGCTCACGAGCCGCCTGATCGACCGCCCGATCCGCCCTCTGTTCCCCGAAGGCTTCTTCAACGAAGTGCACGTGGTCATCCATACGGTGTCGCTGAATCCTGAAGTGGATGCGGACATCGCCGCCATGATCGCCGTGAGCGCTGCGCTCTCCATCTCCGGCATCCCGTTCAACGGCCCGATCGGTGCGGCTCGCGTGGGCTACATCAATGGCGAATATGTGCTGAACCCCGGCCAGACGGCCCGCAAGAATTCCCAGATGGACCTCGTGGTGGCGGGCACCGAAGCCGCCGTGCTGATGGTCGAGTCGGAAGCGCAGCAGCTGTCCGAAGAGATCATGCTGGGCGCCGTGGTGTTCGGCCATGAGCAAGGCAACATCGCGATCAACGCAATCCACGAATTGGTGCGCGACGCTGGCAAGGCCGTCTGGGACTGGCAGCCGCCAGCCAAGGACGAGCCCTTCATCGGCAAGGTCAACGCCCTGGCGGAAGAAAAGCTGCGCGCGGCTTATCAGATCCGTAGTAAGCAGGCCCGCACGCAGGCTCTGCGCGAAGCCACGGCTTCCGTTCTGGCGGCTTTGAAGGCGGAAGGTGCTGACTTTGACGCCGTCAAGGTCGAAGGCCTGTTGTTCGACATCGAAGCCAAGATCGTTCGCAGCCAGATCCTGGCGGGCGAGCCCCGCATCGACGGCCGCGATACCCGCACGGTCCGTCCCATCGAAATCCGCAATGGTGTGCTTCCCCGCACCCACGGTTCCGCCCTGTTCACGCGCGGCGAAACCCAGGCACTGGTGGTTTCCACGCTGGGTACCGAGCGGGACGCCCAGCGCATTGACGCACTGGCCGGCGAGTACGAAGACCGTTTCATGATGCACTACAACATGCCTCCCTTCGCCACGGGCGAAGTGGGCCGCATGGGTTCGACCAAGCGCCGCGAAATCGGCCACGGCCGTCTGGCCAAGCGCGCGCTGGTGGCAGTGCTGCCGACCAAGGAAGAGTTTCCTTACACGATGCGCGTCGTGTCTGAAATCACCGAGTCGAACGGCTCTTCCTCGATGGCTTCGGTGTGTGGCGGCTGCCTGTCGCTGATGGATGCAGGCGTGCCGATGAAGGCGCACGTGGCGGGTATCGCCATGGGTCTGATCAAGGAAGACAACCGTTTTGCCGTGCTGACCGACATCCTGGGCGACGAGGATCATCTGGGCGACATGGACTTCAAGGTGGCCGGCACCACGGGTGGCATCACCGCGCTGCAGATGGACATCAAGATCCAGGGCATCACCAAGGAAATCATGCAGGTCGCACTGGCGCAAGCCAAGGAAGCGCGCCTGCACATCCTGGGCAAGATGCAGGAAGCCATGGGCGAGGCCAAGACCGAGGTCAGCAACTTCGCACCGAAGCTGTTCACGATGAAGATCAACCCCGAGAAGATCCGTGACGTGATCGGCAAGGGCGGTGCGGTGATCCGTGCCCTGACGGAAGAAACCGGCACGCAGATCAACATCGACGAAGACGGCACCATCACGATCGCATCCACCGACAGTGCCAAGGCAGACGAGGCCAAGCGCCGCATCGAGCAGATCACGGCGGAAGTCGAGATCGGCAAGATCTACGAAGGCCCCATCGTCAAGATCCTGGACTTCGGCGCATTGATCAACCTGCTGCCCGGCAAGGACGGCCTGTTGCACATCAGCCAGATCGCTCATGAGCGTGTCGAGAAGGTGACCGACTATCTGACCGAGGGCCAGATCGTCAAGGTCAAGGTGCTGGAGACGGACGAGAAGGGTCGCGTCAAGCTGTCGATGAAGGCTTTGGCCGATCGCCCCATGGGCGACAGCGGCGGCCGTCCTGCACCTGCCGAGCGGGGGGAGCGCTCGGACCGTGGTGAGCGCCGTGAGCGCCGCGACGGTGCCGATCAACAGCAACAGTCCCTGGCTTCCGGCGATTCGTCGGGTCAGATGGACGCCTGAGCCCCTGCGCGATTGAAATGAGCGCTGCCGGCGCGGGCTTTGTCTGCGCCGGCGCGTTATTCATCTCGACTTTTGTAGCAAGGTGATGGCTATGCGTGTGGTGGAAATCGAAAGCCCGGGCGGCCCCGAGGTTCTGCGTCTGGCAGAGCGCCCGATGCCCGAGCCGGCCCAGGGTGAGTTGCTCATTCGGGTCGCTGCCAGTGGCATCAACCGGCCCGACGTTCTGCAGCGCAAGGGGCACTATGCCCCGCCGCCGGGCGCGTCGGATTTGCCGGGGCTCGAGGTGGCAGGGGTGATCGAGCGGGGCGATCAGGCTGCGATGGACAAGGCGGGCCTCAAGGTGGGCGACCGCGTCTGCGCGCTGGTCGCTGGCGGCGGTTACGCCGAGTACTGCGTAGCCCCCGTCGAACAATGTTTGCCCGTGCCCGACGGTTTCAGCGACGTCGAGGCGGCCTCGCTGCCAGAAACGCTTTTCACGGTGTGGAGCAACGTGTTCGACCGCGGTCGTCTGCAATCCGGTGAAACGCTGTTGGTGCAGGGCGGAAGCAGTGGCATCGGCGTGGCGGCCATTCAATTGGGGCGTGCATTCGGCGCCACAGTCATCGTTACGGCCGGCAGCGATGAAAAATGTGCGGCCTGCCTGGAAATCGGTGCCCATCACGCCATCAACTACAAGACCCAGGACTTCGTCGCGGAGGTGCAGCGCATCACCGGTGGCAAGGGCGCGGATGTGGTGCTGGACATGGTGGCAGGCGATTACGTTGCCCGCGAGATCGAGTGTCTGGCGGAGGACGGGCGCCTGGTGATCATTGCCGTTCAGGGCGGCATCAAGGCAGAGTTGAATGCGGGCCTCGTGCTTCGCCGCCGTCTTACCGTCACCGGCTCCACGCTGCGGCCCCGGTCCGTGGCGTTCAAAGGCGCGATTGCCCGTGCCCTGCGCGAGCAGGTGTGGCCGCTGCTGGCATCCCGGAAGGTTCGACCGATCGTGCACAGCACGTTTGCCGCGGCGGAGGCTTCCAAGGCGCATGCGCTGATGGAGTCCAGCCAGCATGCAGGGAAAATTGTTTTGACGTGGACCGCATGAAAAAGAAATTGATTGCCGGCAACTGGAAGATGAATGGCAGCCTGGCTTCCAATCAGGTATTGGTGAACGCGTTGCGCCAAGGCATGGGGCAACCCGGCTGCGACGTGGTGGTGGCAGTGCCTGCGCCTTACCTGGCGCAAGTGCAGGCCCTGGCCGAGGGTTCCGCTGTCGTAGTCGCCGCGCAGGATGTATCGGCGCACGAGTCCGGTGCCTACACTGGCGAGGCCTCTGCCGCCATGCTGCTGGAGTTCGGGGTGCGCTACGTACTGGTGGGGCATTCCGAGCGGCGCCAGTACCACGGAGAAACCGACGAGGTGGTCGCGGCCAAGGCGCAGCGTGCGCTGGTGGCGGGCATCACGCCCATCGTCTGCGTCGGAGAAACGCTGGCAGAGCGCGAAGCGGGGCAGACGCAGGCCGTCGTCAAGCGCCAGTTAGCGGCCGTGGTGCACGCGAACGGGCACTGCATCAGCGAGATCGTGGTGGCCTATGAGCCCGTTTGGGCGATCGGTACGGGCCGCACCGCCACGCCCGAGCAGGCGCAGGAGGTTCATGCGGTGCTGCGCGCCCAATTGGCGGCGGCAAGCCCTCAGGCGGATCGCATCCGTTTGCTGTACGGCGGAAGCATGAACGCGGCAAATGCCGCCCAGTTGCTGGCCCAGCCCGATATTGACGGCGGTCTGGTGGGTGGGGCGTCGCTCAAGGCCCAGGACTTTTTGCAAATCATCGCTTCGGTGCAATAAAGACGCCGGCATACAGCTATCAAATTAGGAGTAAATAGAGAATGAACGCGCTTGTGAATGTGATTTTGGCAGTGCAGATTCTGGCTGCACTGGGCATGATCGGTTTGATCCTGATCCAGCATGGCAAGGGTGCCGACATGGGGGCAGCCTTCGGCAGCGGAAGCTCCGGCAGCCTGTTCGGTGCCAGCGGCAGTGCCAATTTCCTGTCGCGCAGCACAGCGGTGCTGGCGGGGGTGTTCTTCGTGGCGACGCTGGCGCTGGCATATTTTGGCAACGTCCGGCCTGCGGGTGTTGGCAGCGTGCTGGAAGTGCCTGGGGTCGTGGCGCCCGCTCAGCCGGCTTCCGGTGCGGCGTCCGAGGTGCCTGCGGCACCCGTGGTGCCGGCCTCCGGTGCTGGGCAGATTCCCACCAAGTAAGAAGAAAAGCGCAAAATTTGATCCTGCTCCTCGGAGCAGGGTTTTTCCGGAGTAGAATCCCGGATTGTCTGGAAAGCCAAAAACCCAACGGGTTCCTCATGCCATCCAGATGCATAAATCAGCCGTCGTGGTGAAATTGGTAGACACGCTATCTTGAGGGGGTAGTGGCGAAAGCTGTGCGAGTTCGAGTCTCGCCGACGGCACCAAAACAAAAGCCCATCCAACACGCCCATCCTGGGGCGTCTGGGTGCAGCTTCAGCGGTGAGCACATCCTCCAGATGAACCTCGATCAGTACCTCCCCGTTCTTTTGTTCATCTTGGTCGGCATCGGTGTCGGCGTCGTGCCGCTGGTGCTGGGCTATGTCCTCGGCCCCAATCGCCCGGATGCGGCCAAAAACTCCCCCTACGAATGCGGTTTCGAGGCCTTCGAAGACGCGCGCATGAAGTTCGATGTGCGCTACTACCTCGTCGCCATCCTCTTCATTCTTTTTGATCTGGAAATCGCTTTCCTGTTTCCGTGGGCGGTTTCGCTCCACGAAGTGGGGCTGACGGGTTTCATTGCCGTTGTCATCTTCCTGGCCATCCTGGTCGTGGGCTTCGCCTACGAGTGGAAAAAGGGTGCCCTGGATTGGGAATGACCGGTCTTCATAAGGAATGACACGATGATTGAAGGCGTGATGAAGGAAGGCTTCATCACCACCAGTTACGACTCGGTGGTGAATTGGGCCAAGACCGGCTCGCTGTGGCCCATGACCTTTGGTCTGGCCTGCTGCGCGGTGGAAATGATGCACGCCGCGGCGGCGCGTTACGACATCGGCCGTTTCGGTGCCGAGGTGTTCCGCGCCAGTCCGCGCCAGTCCGATCTGATGATCGTGGCCGGCACGCTGTGCAACAAGATGGCGCCAGCCCTGCGCAAGGTGTACGACCAGATGTCCGAGCCACGCTGGGTGCTGTCCATGGGTTCGTGCGCCAACGGTGGCGGCTACTACCACTACAGCTATTCGGTGGTTCGCGGCTGCGATCGCATCGTTCCGGTGGACGTATACGTGCCGGGTTGCCCGCCCACGGCCGAGGCATTGATCTACGGGATCATCCAGCTTCAGCAGAAGATCCGCCGCACCAACACCATCGCTCGCGTCTGAAGGGTTGACGATGACTGCCTTTGCTATTCGACCCGAAGCACTTCGGGACGCGATTGCCGCTGCGCTCGGCGACAAGGTGCGCCAGCTTTCGGTGGCGCTGGATGAGGTGACCCTGGTGGTCTCTGCCGCGGACTATCTGGCGGCCATGCAGTTGCTGCGCGATGCGCCGGGCTGCCGGTTCGAACAGTTGGTCGACCTGTGCGGTGTGGACTACTCCTCTTATGGCGACGTCGGCGTTGAGGGGCCGCGCTACTGCGTGGTCTCGCACCTGCTGTCGGTCAGCATGAACCAGCGCGTGCGGGTGAAGGTGTTCTGCCCGGATGACGATTTTCCGGTCGTGCCGTCGGTCTCGGACCTCTGGAACTCTGCCAACTGGTACGAGCGCGAGGCGTTCGACCTGTACGGCATCGTGTTCGACGGGCACAGCGACCTGCGCCGCATCCTGACCGACTACGGCTTCATCGGCCACCCCTTCCGCAAGGATTTCCCGTTGTCCGGACACGTGGAAATGCGCTACGACGCCGAGCAGCGCCGCGTCGTCTACGAACCGGTCACGATCGAGCCGCGCGAGATCACGCCCCGCATCATCCGCGAAGAAAAGTACGGAGGCCTGCACTGAGGCGCTCGCGCCGAAAAGTGATCCACCATGGCTGAAATCAAGAACTATTCCCTGAACTTCGGGCCGCAGCATCCGGCCGCACACGGTGTGCTGCGCCTCGTGCTTGAGCTGGACGGCGAAGTCGTGCAGCGTGCCGACCCGCACATCGGCCTGCTGCATCGCGCCACCGAAAAGCTGGCCGAGCACAAGACCTTCATCCAGTCGCTGCCCTACATGGACCGCCTGGACTATGTCTCGATGATGTGCAATGAGCACGCCTACTGCCTGGCCATCGAGAAGCTGCTGGGCCTGGATGTGCCCGTGCGTGCGCAGTACATCCGCGTGATGTTCTCCGAGATCACGCGCCTGCTGAACCACCTGATGTGGCTGGGTTCGCACGGCAACGACTGCGGCAGCTCCACGATCCTGATCTATACCTTCCGCGAGCGCGAAGACCTGTTCGACATGTACGAGGCGGTCTCCGGCGCGCGCATGCACGCGGCGTATTTCCGTCCGGGTGGTGTGTACCGCGACCTGCCGGATTCGATGCCGCAGTACAAGGTCAACAAGATCCGCAATGCCAAGGCCATCGAGGCGCTGAACCAGAACCGCAGCGGCTCCCTGCTGGACTTCATCGACGACTTCACGCAACGGTTTCCGAAGTGCGTGGACGAATACGAAACACTGCTCACCGACAACCGCATCTGGAAGCAGCGCACGGTCGGCATTGGTGTCGTGACGCCGGAGCGCGCCCTCAATCTGGGCATGACCGGCCCAATGATCCGCGGCTCTGGCATCGCATGGGATCTGCGCAAGACGCAGCCCTACGACGTCTATGACCGCATGGACTTCGACGTGCCGGTGGGCAAGACGGGCGACTGCTACGACCGCTATCTGGTGCGCGTGCAGGAGATGCGCCAATCCAACCGCATCATCAAGCAGTGCGTGGACTGGCTGCGTGCCAACCCCGGCCCGGTGATCACGGACAACCACAAGGTGGCACCCCCTTCGCGCGAATCCATGAAGTCGAACATGGAGGAGTTGATCCACCATTTCAAGCTCTTCACCGAAGGTTTCCGCGTGCCCGAAGGCGAAGCGTATGCAGCCGTGGAGCACCCCAAGGGCGAGTTCGGCATCTACCTGGTGAGCGATGGCGCCAACAAGCCCTACCGCCTGAAGATCCGCGCGCCCGGCTTTGCCCACCTGGCCACCTTGGACGAAATGGCCCGTGGCCACATGATTGCCGATGCCGTGGCCATCATTGGCACGATGGATATCGTGTTCGGGGAGATTGACCGATGAATACCGAAACGAAGACGGTGGTGCCCGCCGCGTCCCAGATCACCGACGCGACGCTGGCGCGCTTTGCGCGCGAAGTGGCGAAGTACCCTGCGGAACAGAAGCAGTCGGCCGTCATGGCCTGCCTGGCCATCGTCCAGCAGGAGCTGGGCTGGGTCAGCACCGAGAACGAGGCCGTGATCGCCAGCTACCTGGGCATGCCCCAGATCGCCGTGCACGAAGTCACCACGTTCTACAACATGTACAACCAGCAGCCGACGGGCAAGTACAAGCTCAACGTCTGTACCAACCTGCCGTGCCAGCTGCGCGATGGCCAGAAGGCGCTGCACCACCTGGAAAAGAAACTGGGCGTGGCGATGGGCGAGACCACGGCCGATGGCCTGTTCACGCTGCAGCAGTGCGAATGCCTAGGCGCCTGCGCCGATGCGCCCGTGATGCTGGTCAACGACCGCACCATGTGCAGTTTCATGGACAACGACAAGCTCGATCAGCTCGTGGATGGCCTGCGCCAAGCCGAAGGCGTGGCATCCCCGGCCCGGGCGGAAGGGCAAGCATGACGACCGCTGCGCAGAAGATCCTGTCGCAATTCCAGGCGACGGGCGTTCAAACCTGCTTCCACGACCGCCACATCGATCCGCAGATCTATGCAGGTCTGGATGGCACCAACTGGAGCCTCAAGGACTACGAAGCGCGGGGTGGCTATGCCGCCTTGCGCAAGATCCTGGAGCAGGGCGAAGGCGTGGGCCTCACCCAGGACCAGGTCATTGCGACCGTCAAGGAATCGGGCCTGCGTGGCCGTGGCGGTGCGGGCTTTCCCACCGGCCTCAAGTGGAGCTTCATGCCCCGCTCGTTCCCTGGCCAGAAGTACCTTGTCTGCAATTCCGACGAAGGCGAGCCGGGCACCTGCAAGGATCGCGACATCCTGCAGTTCAACCCGCACATCGTCATCGAAGGCATGATCATCGCCGCTTACGCGATGGGCATTTCCGTGGGCTACAACTACATCCACGGCGAAATCTTCCAGACCTACGACCGCTTCGAAGAAGCGCTCGAAGAGGCGCGCGCTGCGGGCTACCTGGGCGACAAGATCCTGGGAAGCACCTTCAGCTTCCAGCTGCATGCCGCCCATGGTTTCGGCGCCTACATCTGCGGCGAGGAAACCGCACTGCTGGAGTCACTCGAAGGCAAGAAGGGTCAGCCGCGCTTCAAGCCGCCATTCCCTGCGAGCTTCGGCCTCTACGGCAAGCCCACCACGATCAACAACACCGAGACGTTTGCCGCGGTGCCCTGGATCATCCGCAATGGTGGCGCGGCCTACCTGGCCTGCGGCAAACCCAACAACGGTGGCACCAAGATCTTCTCGGTCTCCGGCGACGTCGAAAAGCCCGGCAACTACGAAGTGCCCATGGGCACTCCGTTCGCCAAGCTGCTGGAACTGGCGGGTGGCGTGCGCAAGGGCCGCCAACTCAAGGCCGTGATTCCCGGTGGATCGTCCGCTCCGGTGCTGCCGGCGTCCGTCATCATGGAATGCACGATGGACTACGACTCCATCGCCAAGGCCGGCTCCATGCTGGGCTCGGGCGCCGTGATCGTGATGGACGATTCGCGCAGCATGGTGGAGAGCCTGTTGCGCCTGTCGTATTTCTATTCACATGAATCGTGCGGACAGTGCACGCCGTGCCGCGAAGGCACCGGCTGGATGTGGCGCGTGATCGATCGCATCCAGCACGGTGAAGGCCGCGACGGCGATCTGGATTTGCTCAATTCGGTGGCCGACAACATCCAGGGCCGCACCATCTGCGCCCTGGGCGATGCCGCCGCCATGCCGGTGCGCGCCATGATCAAGCACTTCCGCCCGGAATTCGAAGCGCTGATCCGCAACAAGACCCCTCAGGCGTCTGCCTCTGCCTGATCGCGAGAAAAGCATATGGTTGAAATCGAACTGGACGGGCAGAAGGTAGAAGTCGCCGAGGGCTGCATGGTGATGCATGCGGCCGAGAAGGCGGGCACTTACATTCCCCATTTCTGCTATCACAAGAAGCTTTCCATCGCCGCCAATTGCCGCATGTGCCTGGTGGACGTGGAGAAGGCGCCCAAGCCAATGCCGGCCTGTGCCACGCCGGTGACGCAAGGCATGATCGTGCGCACCAAGAGCGACAAGGCCATCAAGGCCCAGCAGTCGGTCATGGAGTTCCTGCTGATCAATCACCCGCTGGACTGCCCGATCTGCGATCAGGGCGGCGAGTGCCAGCTGCAGGATCTTGCGGTGGGCTACGGCGGCTCTTCTTCGCGCTATGAAGAGGAAAAGCGCGTGGTGTTCCACAAGGACGTGGGTCCCCTGATCTCCATGGAGGAGATGACCCGCTGCATCCATTGCACCCGCTGCGTGCGCTTCGGCCAGGAAGTGGCCGGCGTGATGGAGCTGGGCATGATCCATCGCGGCGAGCACTCCGAGATCACCACGGTGCTGGGCGATACGGTCGATTCCGAGCTGTCGGGCAACATGATCGACATCTGCCCTGTGGGCGCGCTGACCAGCAAGCCTTTCCGCTACAGCGCCCGGACCTGGGAGCTGTCGCGCCGCAAGTCGGTGAGCCCGCACGATTCCACCGGTGCCAATCTCATCGTCCAGGTGAAGAACCACAAGGTGATGCGCGTCGTTCCCTTCGAGAACGAAGACGTCAACGAGTGCTGGATCGCCGACCGTGATCGTTTTTCCTACGAAGCCCTCAACGGAGACGAGCGCCTGACGCGCCCGATGCTCAAGCAGGGCGGCCAGTGGAAGGAAGTCGACTGGCAAACCGCGCTGGAATACGTGGCCAATGGCCTGCAGGGCATTCGCACCGACCACGGCGCCCAGAGCATCGGCGCGCTGGTGAGCCCGCACAGCACGCTGGAAGAGTTGTTCCTCGCCGGCGCGCTCGTGCGCGGTATCGGCAGCGACAACATCGACCACCGCCTGCGCCACGCCGAGTTCACCCAGGCCGATGGCATCCATTGGCTGGGCACGAGCATCGCTTCGCTGTCCTCGCTGCAGTCGGTGCTGGTCGTGGGCTCGAACCTGCGCAAGGACCATCCGCTGTTCGCCCAGCGCATCCGCCAGGCTGCGCGCAAGGGCTGTACCGTCAGCGCCCTCAACGCCGCTGCCTATGACTGGGCCATGCCTGTGGCGCAGTCCATCGTGGCGCCGGCCCAGGACTGGGCTGCGGTCCTGGCCGACGTGGCCGCCGCCGTGGCGCAGGACCGCGGTGTGGCTGCCCCCGTGGCCAGCGGCCGTGTGACCGACGCCTCTGCCGGCATGGCCCGTGCATTGGCTTCGGGCGAGGGCCGGGCCATCCTGCTGGGCAACGCCGCTGCGCACCACGCCCAGGCCTCGAGCCTGCTGGCGCTGGCCCAGTGGATCGGTGCCCAGACGGGGGCGGTGGTGGGCTACCTCACCGAAGCCGCCAACACGGTGGGTGCGCAGTTCGTCGGCGCACAGCCGCAGAAGGGTGGCCTGAACGCCGGCCAGATGCTGGCGGGCGGCCTCAAGGCGGCGCTGCTGCTGAACACCGAACCTGTCCATGACTCCGCCGCAGGTGCACAGGCAGAGGCTGCGCTGTCGGGTGCCGAGATGGTCGTGACGCTGAGCCCTTTCAAGGCCAACATGGAATTCAGCGATGTGCTGCTGCCCATCGCGCCGTTCACCGAAACCTCGGGCACCTTCGTCAATGCCGAAGGCCGCCTGCAAAGCTTCCACGCCGTGGTCAAGCCGCTGGGCGATGCCCGTCCCGCGTGGAAGGTGCTGCGGGTGCTGGGCAACCTGCTGGGTGTGCAGGGCCTCGACTTCGAGACCTCTCAGGACGTGCTGGCGAAAGCCACGGGTGCGACGGTGGCCGCTCCGCTGGCCCAACTGCCTGCCGACCGCCTGAGCAACAGCACGCGCGCTGCCATCGCCGTGCCCGCCGGTGCGGGTGCCGCGCCGGTCGTGGCCAGCATCTACCAGCTCGACGGGCTGGTTCGCCGTGCGCCGTCGCTGCAGTTGACGGCCGATGCACGCCGCGCCGCTGAAGGAGTTGCCGCATGATCGACGCGCTGTACAACGGCGGCCTGCACCTGTTCGCCCAGTCCTGGTGGACGGCGGCGGTGTGGCCGGTGATCTGGAACCTGATCAAGATCGTGGCCATCGTGGCCCCCCTGATGGGCGCCGTGGCCTACCTCACGCTATGGGAGCGCAAGCTGCTCGGCTTCATGCAGGTGCGCCATGGTCCCAACCGGGTTGGCCCATTCGGGCTGCTGCAGCCGCTGGCCGACGGCCTCAAGCTGCTGACCAAGGAAATCATCCAGCCAACGGCGGCCAGCAAGGGCCTGTTCGTGCTCGGCCCCGTCATGGCCATCATGCCTGCGCTGGCGGCCTGGGTGGCGATTCCGTTCGGTCCGGATGTGGCCTTGGCCAACGTGAATGCCGGCCTGCTGCTGGTGATGGCCATCACCTCCATCGAGGTGTACGGCGTGATCATCGCTGGCTGGGCTTCCAACTCCAAGTACGCCTTCCTGGGGGCGCTGCGCGCTTCCGCGCAGATGGTGAGCTATGAAATCGCTATGGGCTTCTGTTTCCTCGTCGTCATCATGGTGTCGGGCAGCATGAACCTGACCGAAGTCGTGATGGGGCAGGGCGCCGGCATGGCAGCCGCGAAGGGCTTTGGCTTCCTGTCATGGAACTGGCTGCCGCTGCTGCCGATCTTCATCGTCTACCTCATCTCGGGCGTGGCCGAAACCAACCGCCACCCCTTCGACGTGGTCGAAGGCGAGGCCGAGATCGTGGCCGGCCACATGGTCGAGTACTCGGGCATGGGCTTCGCCATCTTCTTCCTGGCCGAATACGCCAGCATGTGGCTCGTGTCCATCCTGGCCGTGCTCATGTTCCTGGGCGGCTGGCTGTCGCCGGTGGCGGCGCTGGACTTCATCCCCGGATGGATCTGGCTGGGCCTCAAGACCTTCCTCGTGGTGTCCATGTTCATCTGGATCCGCGCGACCTTCCCGCGCTTTCGCTATGACCAGATCATGCGGCTGGGCTGGAAGATCTTCATTCCGGTCACGCTGGTGTGGCTGCTTATCGTTGGCGCGTGGCTGCACTCGCCATGGAACATCTGGAATTGAGCGGGGACACCGATGACTGCTGTTGCTGCTACTGCATCCTTTTCGATCAAGGATTTTGTCAAGAGCTTCATGCTGGTGGAGCTGGTCAAGGGCATGGCCCTGACGGGTCGCTACGCGTTTCGGCGCAAGGTGACCGTTCAGTTCCCTGAAGAGAAGACGCCCCTGTCGCCCCGGTTCCGCGGCCTGCACGCGCTGCGCCGCTACGACAACGGCGAAGAGCGCTGCATCGCCTGCAAGCTGTGCGAAGCCGTGTGCCCGGCACTGGCGATCACCATCGAGTCCGATGTGCGTGCGGACGGTTCGCGCCGCACCACGCGCTATGACATCGATCTGACCAAGTGCATCTTCTGCGGCTTTTGCGAAGAGAGCTGCCCGGTGGACTCCATCGTCGAGACGCAGATCCTGGAATACCACGGCGAAAAGCGCGGCGACCTGTACTTCACCAAGGACATGCTCCTGGCCGTGGGGGACCGCTACGAGGCCGAGATCGCTGCAGCCAAGGCGGCCGACGCCAAGTACCGCTGAGCGCGGCTCCTGAACCCCTACAAAGACCCGATTCATGGACGCCAAGACTGGTTTCTTCTATCTGTTCTCGGTCGTGCTGCTCTTTGCAGCCTTCCGGGTCATCACCGCGCGCAACCCCGTGCATGCGGTGCTGTATCTCATCCTCGCGTTTTCGCAGGCGGCCGCCATCTGGCTGCTGCTGAAGGCGGAGTTCCTCGCGATCGCCCTGGTGCTGGTGTACCTCGGCGCGGTGATGGTGCTCTTCCTCTTCGTGGTGATGATGCTGGACATCCACATCGATTCCATCCGGCAGGGCTTCTGGCGGCACTTTCCGCTGGCGGCCTTCATCGGCGCGCTGATCGCCCTGGAAATGGCGGCCGTGCTGATGGGCGGCTTCCGTGGCATGGACGAGCCCAAGGCGGTGGCGGCCGTGGTCGATGCGGCGGGCCATGTGCTGCCTTACTCGAACACCAAGGCGCTGGGCAAGCTGCTCTACACCGAGTACCTGTACCCCGTCGAGATCGCAGCGGTCATCCTGCTGGTGGCGATGATCGCGGCCATCGCGCTCACCCTGCGCCAGCGCAAGGACAGCAAGGCGATCAACCCATCGCAGCAGATCCGTGTGCGCGCCAGCGACCGCGTGGCGCTGGTGAAGGTCGCCGCGACGCAAAAGCCTGCAGAGGAAGCAGCGGCAATGCCCGCTGCCGAGGAGAAGAAGGCATGACATTGACCCTGGGCCATTTCCTGTCGCTGGGCGCGATGCTGTTCGCGCTCGCCGTCATCGGCATCTTCCTGAACCGCAAGAACCTGATCGTGCTGCTGATGGCGATCGAGTTGATGCTGTTGGCCGTGAACATGAACTTCGTCGCGTTCTCGCACTACCTGGGCGACATGCACGGCCAGGTGTTCGTGTTCTTCATCCTGACGGTCGCCGCGGCAGAGTCGGCCATCGGCCTCGCGATCCTGGTGCTGCTGTTCCGCAACAAATCCAGCATCAACGCGGAAGACCTCAACACCCTCAAGGGTTGAGTCGCCGGTACTAGCCAAGGTCCTCAAGAATGAGCCAAACCCTTTCTGCTTCGACACTGCTGGCGGTGCCCATGGCACCGCTGGTGGGATCCGCCCTGGCGGGTATCTTCGGCACCGCCTTCGGCGGCAACCGGATCGGCCGGCGGCTGAGCCACACGCTGACCATTCTCGGCGTGCTGGCGGCCTTCGTCCTGTCCGCCATGACGCTCAAGAGCGTGGCCATGGACGGCGCGCGCTTCAACGAAACGCTCTACACCTGGATGGTGGTCGGCGGCCTCAAGATGGAGGTCGGCTTCCTCGTGGACAGCCTCACGGCCATGATGATGTGCGTGGTGACCTTCGTGTCGCTGATGGTGCACATCTACACGATCGGCTACATGGAAGAAGACGACGGCTACAACCGTTTCTTCGCCTACATCTCGCTGTTCACCTTCTCGATGCTGATGCTCGTCATGAGCAACAACCTGCTGCAGCTGTTCTTCGGCTGGGAAGCGGTGGGCCTGGTGTCGTACCTGCTGATCGGCTTCTGGTTCAACAAGCCGACCGCCATCTTCGCCAACATGAAGGCGTTCCTGGTGAACCGCGTGGGCGATTTCGGCTTCATCCTGGGCATCGGCTTGATCGCGGCGTACACCAACACGCTGAACTACAGCGAGATCTTCGGCAAGGCGGGTGAGCTCGGAACACTGTCGTTCCCGGGCACCAGCTGGATGCTGATCACGGTCATCTGCATCTGCCTGTTCATCGGTGCGATGGGCAAGAGCGCTCAGTTTCCGCTGCACGTGTGGCTGCCGGACTCGATGGAAGGCCCGACGCCCATCTCCGCGCTGATCCACGCCGCCACCATGGTGACGGCCGGCATCTTCATGGTGTCGCGGATGTCGCCGCTGTTCGAACTGTCGGACACCGCGCTCAACTTCATCCTCGTGATCGGTGCGATCACGGCGCTGTTCATGGGCTTTCTGGGCATCATCCAGAACGACATCAAGCGCGTGGTGGCTTATTCAACGCTGTCGCAGCTGGGCTACATGACGGTGGCGCTCGGTGCCTCCGCCTACTCGGTGGCGGTGTTCCACCTGATGACGCACGCGTTCTTCAAGGCGCTGCTGTTCCTCGGCGCGGGCTCGGTCATCATGGGCATGCACCACAACCAGGACATCCGCTGGATGGGCGCCGTGCGCAAGTACATGCCCATCACCTGGATCACGTCGCTGCTGGGTTCGCTGGCACTGATCGGCACGCCGCTGTTCTCGGGCTTCTATTCCAAGGACAGCATCATCGAAGCCGTGCATGCCAGCACGCTGCCGGCCGCGGGCTTCGCCCACTTCGCCGTTCTGGCGGGCGTGTTCGTCACCGCGTTCTATTCATTCCGCATGTACTTCCTGGTCTTCCACGGCAAGGAACGCTACGACCAGAACCCGGATGCGCACCACGACGACCACCATGCCCATGACGACCACCACGGCCATGGCCACGATGCCAAGCCGCACGAGTCGCCCTGGGTCGTCACCGTGCCGCTGATCCTGCTGGCCATTCCTTCGGTGGTCATCGGCTTCCTGTTCATTCAGCCCATGCTGTTCGGCGACTTCTTCAAGGACGTGATCTTCGTCGATGCCGCCAAGCACCCCGCGATGGCGGAACTGGCGGAGATCTTCCACGGCCCCGTGGGCATGGCGCTGCACGGCCTGCAGACTGCACCGTTCTGGCTGGCCCTGGCGGGCGTGGCGGCGTCCTACTACATGTACATGGTCAACCCGGCCCTGCCGGCCGCGATCAAGCGCATCTTCCATCCGATCTACGTGCTGTTCGAGAACAAGTACTACCTCGACTGGATCAACGAAAACATCATCGCGCGGGGTGCCCGCGCGCTGGGCACCGGCCTGTGGAAGGGCGGCGATCAGGCCGTGATCGACGGCGCGCTGGTCAACGGCTCGTGGAAGCTGGTGGGCCGCGTGGCGGGGGTGGTGCGCTGGTTCCAGACCGGCTACATCTACCACTACGCGCTGGTCATGATCCTGGGCATCTTCGCGCTCATGACGTACTTCGTGTGGCTCAACAAGTAGAGGGAAAACAAAAATGGGTTTGTTGAGTCTTGCCATCTGGGTGCCGATCGCGTTTGGCGCCCTGCTGCTGGCCTTTGGCCGCGATGAGCACGCACGCGCCGTGCGCTGGCTGGCCCTGATCGGGTCGCTGGTGGGTCTGGCCGTCACGCTGCCGCTGTACGGCGGCTTCGAGGCCACGTCCGCCGCAGCGCAGTTCGTCGAGAAGGTGCAGTGGATCGAGCGCTTCAACGTCCACTATCACCTGGGTGTGGACGGCATCTCGTTCTGGTTCGTGCCGCTCACGGCGTTCATCACGGTGATCGTGGTGATCGCGTCGTGGGAGTCGATCACCGAGCGCGTGAACCAGTACATGGGCGCGTTCCTGATCCTCTCGGGCCTGATGATCGGCGTGTTCAGCGCGCTCGACGGCCTGCTGTTCTACGTGTTCTTCGAGGCCACGCTGATCCCGATGTACCTGATCATCGGCATCTGGGGCGGCCCCAACAAGATCTACGCGGCGTTCAAGTTCTTCCTGTACACGCTGCTCGGCTCGCTGCTGATGCTGATCGCGCTGATCTACCTGTACAACCAGTCCGGTGGCAGCTTCGACATCGCCACGTGGCACCAGCTGCCGCTGTCGGCCCGTTCGCAGACCCTGCTGTTCTTCGCCTTCTTCGCCGCGTTCGCTGTGAAGGTGCCGATGTGGCCGGTGCACACCTGGCTGCCCGACGTGCACGTGGAAGCCCCCACCGGCGGCTCCGCCGTGCTGGCCGCCATCATGCTGAAGCTGGGTGCCTATGGTTTCCTGCGCTTTTCCATGCCCATCGCCCCCGACGCCGCGCGCGAATGGGCCTGGCTGATGATCGCGCTGTCGCTGGTGGCCGTGATCTACGTGGGCCTCGTGGCGATGGTGCAAAAGGACATGAAGAAGCTGGTGGCGTATTCGTCCGTGGCCCACATGGGCTTCGTGACCCTGGGCTTCTTCATCTTCAACGACCTGGGCGTGTCGGGCGGGCTGGTGCAGATGATCGCCCACGGCTTCGTGTCGGGCGCCATGTTCCTGTCGATCGGCGTGCTGTACGACCGCGTGCATTCCCGTGAGATCGCGGCCTACGGCGGTGTGGTCAACACCATGCCCAAGTTCGCGGCCTTCGCACTGCTGTTCGCCATGGCCAACTGCGGCCTGCCGGGCACGGCCGGTTTCGTGGGCGAGTGGATGGTGATCCTGGGCGCCGTCAAGGCCAACTTCTGGATCGGTCTGGCCGCGGCCACGGCGCTGATCTTCGGCGCCGCCTACACGCTGTGGATGTACAAGCGCGTCTACCTCGGCCCCGTCGCCAACGACCACGTGAGAGACCTCAAGGACATCGGCGCCCGCGAGTTCCTGGTGATGGCCGTGCTCGCGATTGCCGTGCTGTACATGGGGCTGTACCCCCGTCCCTTCACCGACGTGATGGATGCTTCGGTGGCGCAGCTGCTCAAGCACGTGGCGCTGTCCAAGCTCAACTGACCAGACTGAAACGAGAGACTCGAGATGATTGACAACATCAGCTGGCTGGCGGTGTATCCGGAGATCGTGCTCCTGGTCATGGCCTGCGTGATCGCGCTCGTGGACCTGGGCGTGACCAGCCCACGGCGCACGGGCACCTATGTGCTCACCATGCTCACCCTGACCGTGGTGGCCGTGCTGCAGGCCCTGTACGCCAACACCGGCAACACGTTCTACGGCTTCGGCAACATGGTGGTGAGCGATGCCATGGGCAACTGGCTCAAGTGCTTCGCCACTGTGGCCATGATGGTCACGCTCGTTTATGGCCGCCCCTATGCCGGCGACCGCGACATGCTGCGCGGCGGCGAGTTCTTCACGCTGTCGATGTTCGCGCTGCTGGGCATGTTCATCATGATCTCGGGCAACAACTTCCTGGTGATCTACCTGGGCCTGGAATTGCTCACGCTGTCCAGCTATGCGCTGGTGGCCCTGCGCCGCGACCATGCGACCTCGACCGAGGCCGCGATGAAGTATTTCGTGCTGGGCGCGATGGCCAGCGGCTTCCTGCTGTACGGCCTGTCGATGATCTACGGCGCGACCGGTTCGCTCGACATCGGCCAGGTGTTCAAGGCGGTCAACTCCGGCCAGATTCGCCACCAGGTGCTGGTGTTCGGTCTGGTGTTCGTGGTGGCAGGCCTTGCCTTCAAGCTGGGCGTGGTGCCGTTCCACATGTGGATTCCCGATGTGTACCAGGGCGCTCCCACGGCCGTGACGCTGATCATCGGCGGCGCGCCCAAGCTGGCGGCCTTCGCCATCACCATCCGCCTGCTGGTGGACGGGCTGCTGCCGCTGGCCATCGACTGGCAGCAGATGCTCGCGGTGCTGGCCATCGGCTCGCTGCTGGTGGGCAATCTGGCGGCCATCGCCCAGACCAACCTCAAGCGCATGCTGGCGTACTCCACGATCTCGCAGATGGGCTTCGTGCTGCTGGGCCTGCTGTCGGGCGTGGTCAACGGCAACGTGGATGCCAACGCGGTCGAGAACGCCTACAGCTCTTCCATGTTCTACGTGGTGAGCTACGTGCTGACCACGCTGGCGAGCTTCGGCGTGATCCTGCTGCTGGCCCGCGAAGGCTTCGAGAGCGAAGAGATCTCCGACCTGGCGGGCCTGAACCAGCGCAGCCCACTGTATGCCGGCGTGATGGCGGTGTGCCTGTTCTCGCTGGCCGGTCTGCCGCCGCTGGTGGGCTTCTACGCCAAGCTGTCGGTGCTGCAGGCCCTGGTGGCTTCGGGCCAGACGCTGTACATCGCCCTGGCCGTCTTCGCGGTGGTGATGTCGCTGATCGGCGCCTTCTACTACCTGCGCGTCGTGAAGGTGATGTACTTCGATGCGCCGCTCACCGCCGCGAACGTGTCGGCCCCGCTGGACGTGCGCATGGTGCTCACGCTCAACGGCGCGCTGGTGCTGGTGCTGGGCCTGCTGCCCGGTGGCCTGATGGCGCTGTGCGCCGACGCCGTCGTGCGCGCGCTGGCGACCTGAGCGCGCCCGGGTTTCCTTTTCCCAGGCCGTTGCCCCTCCCGTGTCCGCCACCGCATCCATCTGGCTGGTGATCGTGCTGGCGGCCATCGGGGCCAACCTGCCGTTCTTCAGCCAGCGCTGGCTGCTGGTGGGCCCGAAGGCGGCGCTCACCAAGCCCATGGCGATGCGCCTGGGCGAAATGGCCCTGCTGTACTTTCTGGTCGGTGGCGTCGCGCTGCTGCTGGAGCGCCGCGTGGGGCAGATCGCGCCCCAGCAGTGGGAGTTCTACGCGATCACCGCCACGCTGTTCATCACGCTGGCGTTTCCCGGGTTCATCTACCGCTACCTGCTGCGGCGCAACAAGGGCTGAGGTGCTGCGCATCGCCGGCTGGCTGCCTCCGTTGCCTGCTCCATTCCCATTGCCATGAAAGTGCTCGATCTCCATTGCGCACAGGGCCATGCCTTCGAGGGCTGGTTCGGGTCCGAGGCCGATTTCCAGAGCCAGCTGGCGCGCGATCTCGTTCAATGCCCCCTGTGCGGCAGCAGCGAGATCCGCAAGGGCCTGAGCGCCCCGCGTCTGAATCTGGGCGCAACGCCCAACCCGGCTGCCCCGCGCGCCCGCGAGGACGGTGCTGGCAGCACTGCGGTGGCCCACCCATCCCCTTCCATGCCCCCGGGCGATTCCGCCTTGCAGGCCGCGTGGTTGCGGGTGGCCCGGCACATCGTGGCCCACACGGAGGACGTGGGGCCCCGCTTCGCGCAGGAAGCGCGCCGCATGCACCACGGCGAAACCGAAGAGCGCGGTATCCGCGGCCAGGCCAGTGCCCAGGAAGCGGCCGAACTGCTGGAAGAGGGGATCGCCGTGATGCCCCTGGTGCTTCCGGACGCGGCCAAGGAAACCTTGCAGTAGCCGCCTGCCGGTGCGTCGGCATCGCCGACCGGATGGCAGGCCTCGGCCCGCCGGCCTTCACTGCGTGAACTGCAGCGCCGCCAGCCGGGCGTACACGCCGCCCTGCCGGACCAGGTCCGCATGGCGCCCTTCCTCCACGATCTGCCCCTGGTCCATCACCACGATGCGGTCGGCGTTCTGCACCGTGGCGAGCCGGTGCGCGATGACCAGCGTGGTGCGCTGGCCGCTGTGGCGCTGCATGGCGGCGTCCAGCGCGGCCTGCACCATGCGTTCGCTTTCCGCATCGAGCGCGCTCGTGGCCTCGTCCAGCAACAGCAGCGGCGGGTTCTTGAGCAGGGCGCGGGCGATGGCGATGCGCTGGCGCTGCCCGCCGGACAGGCGCACGCCACGCTCGCCCAGGAAAGTGCCGTAGCCTTCGGGCAAGGCCGCGATGAACTCGTGTGCGAAGGCGGCGCGTGCGGCCTCCTGCACCTCCTGCTCGGTGGCGCCGGGGCGGCCGTAGCGGATGTTGTCCAAGGCCGAGGCGGAGAAGATCACCGCGTCCTGCGGCACGATGCCTACGTGGGCACGCAGGTCGCCGAGCGCCAGGCGGCGGATGTCCACGCCGTTCAGCGCGATGCCGCCGCCTGCGGCATCCACGTCGTAGAAGCGCTGCAGCAGCTGGAACACCGTGGTCTTGCCCGCGCCGCTGGCGCCCACCAGCGCGACGGTTTCGCCGGCCGACAGGTGCAGGTCGAAGCCGCGCAGCGCGGGCGCCTGCGGCCGCGAGGGGTAGTGGAACGCCACCCGGTCGAAGTCCACGCGCAGCCCGCCGCCCGTGTCCGGCAGCGCCGCGGGCTGCGCGGGGCTGGCGATGGGCGATCGGCTGGCGAGCAGTTCCATGAGCCGTTCGGTGGCCCCGGCGGCGCGCAGCAGGTCGCCGTACACCTCGCCGAGCACGGCCACGGCGCCCGCGAGGAACATGACGTAGATGACCGTCTGCCCCAGGTGGCCGGCCGACATCTCGCCCGCCAGCACCGCCTGCGTGCCCCGGTACAGGCCCCACAGCAGCAACGCCGCGTTGGCGATCACGATGAAGGCCACCAGCGCCGCGCGAGCCCGGCTGCGGCGCACGGCGGTCTGGAAGGCGTTCTCGGTGGAGGCTTCGAACCGGCGGGCCTCGCGCGATTCGGCCGTGTAGCTTTGCACGGCGGGCACGGCATTGAGCACCTCGGCCGCGATGGCGCTGGAATCGGCCACCCGGTCCTGGCTGGCCCGGGAGAGGCGGCGCACCCAGCGGCCGATCCACAGCGTGGGCAGCACCACGACCACGATGGCGGCGAACACCACCGACATGATGTACGGATTGGTCCACACGAGCATCCCCAGCGCCCCCACGCCCATCACCGCGTTGCGCAGGCCCATCGACAGCGACGAGCCCACCACGGTCTGCACCAGCGTGGTGTCCACGGTCAGGCGCGACAGCACTTCGCCGGTCTGCGTGGTTTCGTAGAACTGCGGGCTTTGTTCCAGCACGTGCGCATAGACGGCGTTGCGCAGGTCGGCCGTCACCCGCTCGCCCAGCCAGCTCACGGTGTAGAAACGCGCGGCGGAGAACAGCCCCAGCGCCACGGCCACGGCGAACAGCAGCCCGAAATGCTCGCGCAGCGCCATGGCCTGCTCGCCGCGGGTGGCGCCCACCAGCCCGCCGTCGATGAGTTCGCGCAGCGCCAGGGGAAACGCCAGCGTGGCCAGCGCCGCCAGCACCAGGAAGACCAGCGCAAGCGCAATGCGCCCGGCGTAGGGCCGGAGGAAGGGCAGCAGGCCGCCGAGCGAGCGCGGGGCGCCGGGGGTGGGGGAGGAGGAGGGCATGGTCGCAGTGTAGGAGCCCGCGCCCGGATCGGCATGCGCCTTGCCGTGAAGCCTGCCGCGAAACAGGTTTGCTATTAATTTAATAGCTATCCGGACAATTGGATCTAGGGCATGGAGCAGTTTTCATCCAGAGCCCTGCCTGGGGCGGAAGGCTTGGGCCGGACCGCGCCCGGGCGTCCCCAGGGGGGCGGTGCCGGCCGGCCGGCCGGGTAGGCGTTTATACATAGGCATTTGTCCCAGTATCTGCGCAGCGGGGGCGCGCCTTAGGATGCGGTGCAACCTAACGCAGGCCAGGGTGCCTCGCTCCCCCGGGCGAAGCGCCCCGCCCAGCACCACCACGGAGCGGCCAAGGCGCAATGAGCGACGTCATTCTCGAAACCCACAGCCTGACCAAAGAGTTCAGAGGCTTCACCGCGGTCAGCGATGTCAATCTCGCGGTCCGCCGGGGCTCCATCCATGCGCTGATCGGCCCCAACGGCGCTGGCAAGACCACCTGCTTCAACCTGCTGACCAAGTTCCTGGAGCCCACCTCCGGCGTGATCCGCTTTAACGGCGAGGACATCACCCGCGAGCGGCCCGCGCTGATCGCGCGGCGCGGCGTGATCCGCTCGTTCCAGATCTCCGCCGTGTTCCCCCACCTCACGCTGCTGGAGAACGTGCGCATCGGCCTGCAGCGCAAGCTGGGCACGGCGTTCCACTTCTGGCGCAGCGAACGCAGCCTGCAGCAGCTCGACGGCCGCGCGATGGAGCTGCTGGCCGAAGTGGGCCTGCAGGACCTGGCCGACGAGACCACCGTGAACCTGCCCTACGGCCGCAAGCGCGCGCTGGAGATCGCCACCACGCTGGCCATGGAGCCCGAGCTG
Source organism: Acidovorax sp. SUPP950 (assembly GCF_030158935.1). Classification (NCBI taxonomy): domain Bacteria; kingdom Pseudomonadati; phylum Pseudomonadota; class Betaproteobacteria; order Burkholderiales; family Comamonadaceae; genus Acidovorax; species Acidovorax sp. SUPP950. The sequence goes on from NZ_BQXE01000002.1 coordinate 831,885, forward strand.
ATGCTGCTGGACGAGCCCACGCAGGGCATGGGCCACGAGGACGTGGACCGCGTCACGCAGCTCATCAAGAAGGTTTCGGCCGGCCGCACCATCCTCATGGTGGAACACAACATGAAGGTGATCTCCACGATCGCCGACCGCATCACCGTGCTGCAGCGCGGCGCCGTGCTGGCCGAGGGGCCGTACGAAGAGGTCTCGCGCAACCCGCAGGTGATGGAGGCCTACATGGGCACCACCGATGGCCAGCTGCAGGGGGCCCACGCATGAGCGCGCCGGCCCTCGAAATCAGTGGCCTGCAGGCCTGGTACGGCGAGTCGCACGTGCTGCACGGCGTGGACATCACGGTGCAGCCCGGCGAGGTGGTGACCCTGCTGGGCCGCAATGGCGCGGGCCGCACGTCCACCATGCGCGCCGTGATGGGGCTGACGGGCGCCCGCAAAGGCTCCGTGCGCATCCACGGGCAGGAGACGATCCAGATGCCCACGCACCGCATCGCCCACCTGGGCGTGGGCTATTGCCCGGAAGAGCGCGGCATCTTTTCCAGCCTGTCGTGCGAAGAGAACCTGCTGCTGCCCCCGGTGCTCAAGACCGGCACGCAGGGCATGTCGGTCGATGAGATCTACGCCATGTTCCCCAACCTGGCCGAGCGCCGCCACAGCCAGGGCACGCGCCTGTCGGGCGGCGAGCAGCAGATGCTGGCGGTGGCGCGCATCCTGCGCACCGGGGCCAAGCTGCTGCTGCTCGACGAAATCTCCGAAGGCCTGGCGCCGGTGATCGTGCAGGCCCTGGCCCGCATGATCACCACGCTGCGCCAGAAGGGCTACACCGTGGTGATGGTGGAGCAGAACTTCCACTTCGCCGCGCCGCTGGCCGACCGCTTCTACGTGATGGAGCACGGCCGCATCGTGGAGCAGTTCGGCGCCGCCGAGCTGCAAGCCAAGATGCCCGTGCTCAACGAGCTGCTGGGCGTCTGACCCGGCGCGGGACGGCTTCGACCACCGCCTTCGCCCAGAGCACCCCGATCCCCCTTTCCATCGAAGACCCAAGGAGACAACGACATGAAAAAGATGAACCTCAAGGCGCTCGCCGTGCTGCTGGGGGCCGCGGGCCTCGCGACGTTCTCCGCGCAGGCGCAGGACAAGGTGAAGATCGGCTTCATCACCGACATGTCCAGCCTGTACGCCGACGTGGAAGGCAAGAACGGCGCGGTGGCGATCCAGATGGCCATCGACGACTTCGGCGGCAAGGTACTGGGCCAGCCCATCGAACTGCTGAGCGCGGACCACCAGAACAAGGCCGACATCGCCGCATCGAAGGCGCGCGAGTGGATCGACACGCAGGGCCTGACGATGCTGTTCGGCGGCACCAATTCGGGCACGGGCCTGGCGATGGCGAAGGTGGCGCAGGAGAAAAAGCGCGTGTTCATCGTCAATGGCGCGGGCTCCTCGGCGCTCACCAACGAGCAGTGCAGCCCCTACACCGTGCACTACGCCTACGACACGGTGGCGCTGGCCAAGGGCACGGGCGGCGCGATCGTGGGGCAGGGCGGCAAGGACTGGTTCTTCCTCACGGCGGACTATGCGTTCGGCGCCGCGCTGGAGGCCGATACGGCCAAGGTGGTCAAGGAAAAGGGCGGCAAGGTGGTGGGCAGCGTGAAGCACCCGATCAACGCGTCGGACTTCTCGTCCTTCCTGCTGCAGGCGCAGAACTCCAAGGCGCAGATCCTGGGCCTGGCGAATGCCGGCGGCGACACCATCAACGCCATCAAGGCCGCGCGCGAGTTCGGCATCAACAAGACCATGAAGATGGCGGGCCTGCTGGTCTTCGTGACCGACATCCACAGCCTGGGCCTGAAGAACACCGAAGGCCTGCTGCTCACCACCAGCTGGGACTGGAACCTGGACGACAAGACCCGCGCCTTCGGCCGCAAGTTCTTCGCCAAGACCAAGCGCATGCCGACCGACATCCAGGCGGCCGACTACTCGGCCACCATGAACTACCTGAAGGCCGTGGAGGCCGCCAAGACGCTCGATGCCGATAAGGTGATGGAGAAGCTCAAGTCCACGCCCATCGACGACTTCTATGGCAAGGGCGTGATCCGCCCGGACGGCCGCTTCGCGCACGACATGTACTTGGTGCAGGTGAAGGCCCCGGCCGAATCCAAGGAGCCCTGGGACTACTACAAGGTCGTGAGCAAGCTGCCTGCGGACCAAGTGTGGACCACCAAGGCCGAGAGCAAATGCGCGCTGTGGAAATGAGCTGACGCGCACGATCGAAAAAAACACATCCGAGATCAGGAGACAAAGCCATGAAAAACAGACAACTCACCCGACTGACCCTGGTGCTGGGCGCCCTGGGCCTGGCCGCATCGGCCGTGCAGGCCCAGGACAAGGTCAAGATCGGCTTCATCACCGACATGTCCAGCCTGTACGCCGACGTGGAAGGCAAGAACGGCGCGGTGGCGATCCAGATGGCCATCGACGACTTCGGTGGCAAGGTGCTGGGCATGCCGATCGAACTGATGAGCGCGGACCACCAGAACAAGGCCGACATCGCCGCATCGAAGGCGCGCGAATGGATCGACACACAGGGCCTGACCCTGGTGTTCGGCGGCACCAATTCCGGCACAGCCCTGGCCATGGCCAAGGTGGCGCAGGAGAAAAAGCGCGTGTTCATCAACAACGGTGCGGCCACCTCGGCACTCACCAACGAGCAGTGCAGCCCCTACACGGTGCACTATGCCTACGACACCGTGGCGCTGGCCAAGGGCACGGGCGCCACCATCGTCGATGGCGGGGGCAAGAGCTGGTTCTTCCTCACGGCGGACTATGCGTTCGGCCATGCACTGGAGGCCGATGCGAGCACGGTGGTCAAGGCCAAGGGCGGCACGGTGGTGGGCAGCGTCAAGCACCCGCTCAACGCGTCGGACTTCTCGTCCTTCCTGCTGCAGGCGCAGAACTCCAAGGCCCAGGTGCTGGGCCTGGCGAACGCGGGTGGCGACACCATCAACTCCATCAAGGCCGCCAAGGAGTTCGGCATCGGCAAGAGCATGAAGCTCGCAGGCCTGCTGATCTTCTTCAGCGACATCCACAGCCTGGGCCTCAAGACCACCGAGGGCCTGCAGTTCACGACGAGCTGGTATTGGGACCTGAACGACGACACGCGCAAGTTCGCCGACAAGTTCATGGAAAAGACCAAGCGCCGTCCGACCGAGATCCAGGCGGCCGACTACTCGGCCACCATGAACTACCTGAAGGCCGTCGAAGCCGCCAAGAGCACCGATGCCGACAAGGTGATGCAGGCCTGGCGCGGCATGAAGATGAACGACTTCTTCGGCTCCGGCACGCTGCGCCCCGATGGCCGCTACGTGCACGACATGTACCTGATGCAGGTGAAGTCACCGGCCGAATCCAAGGGTGCATGGGATTACTACAAGCTCGTCAAGAAGCTGCCCGGCGAGGAAGTGTTCGCCACCCAGGCCGAGAGCAAGTGCGCGGCCTGGAAATGACACCCCTGACGCGCCGCCCGTTCCGCTGACCCTCTTTTTTCACCGCTTCACCGCCACTCGCGCCCTCCCATGCAAATCTTCGGTGTCTCACTGCCGGGCCTGTTGAGCCAGCTTCTGCTGGGGCTGGTCAACGGGTCGTTCTACGCCATCCTCAGCCTGGGGCTGGCGGTGATCTTCGGCCTGCTCAACGTGATCAACTTCGCGCACGGCGCGCTGTTCATGCTGGGCGCGATGCTCACCTGGATGGGCATGACCTACCTGGGCATCAACTACTGGGTGATGCTGCTGGCGGCGCCGGTGGTGGTGGGCATCCTGGGGGTGCTGATCGAGCGGCTGCTGCTGCGCTGGATCTACAAGCTCGACCACCTCTACGGCCTGCTGCTGACCCTCGGGCTCACGCTGCTGATCGAGGGGGTGTTCCGCTCCATCTACGGCGTCTCTGGCCTGGGGTACGACACGCCCGAACTGCTGGAAGGCGCGACCAACCTCGGCTTCATGATCCTGCCCAACTACCGCGCCTGGGTGGTGGTGGCCTCGCTCGTGGTGTGCGTGGGCACTTGGTACGTGATCGAAAAGACCAAGCTCGGCGCCTACCTGCGCGCCGGCACCGAGAACCCGCGCCTGGTGGAGGCCTTCGGCGTGAACGTGCCGGTGATGATCACGCTCACCTACGCGTTCGGCGCGGCGCTCGCCGCCTTCGCCGGCGTGCTGGCCGCGCCGGTGTACCAGGTCACGCCGCTCATGGGGCAGAACCTCATCATCGTGGTGTTCGCCGTGGTGGTGATCGGCGGCATGGGTTCGATCATGGGCTCCATCCTCACCGGGCTGGGCCTGGGCGTGATCGAAGGGTTCACCAAGGTGTTCTATCCCGAGGCTTCTTCCACCGTGGTGTTCGTCATCATGGTGATCGTTCTCCTCATCCGCCCCGCCGGCCTGTTCGGCAAAGAGAGATAAGCAGGGGCCGCACGCATGAACTCCCAAAAACTCGCCCCCATCGGCTACGGCCTGCTGCTTGCCGCCCTGCTGGCGGCGCCCTTCCTGGGCGCCTACCCGGTCTTCGTGATGAAGCTCATGTGCTTCGCGCTGTTCGCCTCGGCGTTCAATTTGCTGCTGGGCTATACCGGACTGCTGTCGTTCGGCCATGCGGCCTTTTTGGGCGGCGCGGCCTACGTGGCCGGCCACGCCATCAAGGTCTGGGGCCTCACGCCCGAACTGGGCCTGCTGGCCGGCACCGCCGGCGGCGCGCTGCTGGGGCTGCTGTTCGGCTGGCTGGCCATCCGGCGCCAGGGCATCTATTTCTCGATGATCACGCTGGCGCTGGCGCAGATGCTGTTCTTCGCCTGCCTGCAGGCGCCGTTCACGGGCGGGGAGGACGGCCTGCAGGGCGTGCCGCGCGGCAAGCTCTTCGGGCTCATCGACCTGTCCAGCGACCTCACCATGTACTACGTGGCACTGGTGGTGGTGGTGCTGGCCTTCCTGCTGATTGTGCGCACCATCCACTCGCCGTTCGGCCAGGTGCTCAAGAGCATCAAGGAAAATGAGCCGCGTGCCATTTCGCTGGGCTACGACACGCACCGCTTCAAGCTGCTGGCCTTCGTGATCTCGGCCGCGCTCGCCGGGCTGGCGGGCTCGCTCAAGACCCTGGTGCTGGGCTTCGCCACGCTGTCCGACGTGCATTGGACGGCCTCGGGCCAGGTCATCCTGATGACGCTGGTGGGCGGCCTGGGCACGCTGTCGGGCCCGCTGGTCGGGTCGGCCGTGGTCGTGCTGCTGGAAAACAAGATCGGCGAGTTTGGGCACCTGGTCGCCTCGATCACGGGCGTGGACTGGTTCAACACCCTGGGCGAGTCGGTCACCATGGTCACCGGCCTCATCTTCGTGGTGTGCGTGCTGGCCTTCCGCCGCGGGATCATGGGCGAGATCATCGCGCGCCTGCCGCGGCGCGCCGGGCGCAAGACCTGAGCCCAAGGGGGGTGAAGCGCGCGGGGTACGTGGCTGACTCCGGGGCGATTCGCATAGGCCCCTGTTGCGGCTACAGCCGCAGCGGCCGGGCGTAGCCGGTCATCTCCAGGTAGCCGCGCCCCACCGCGCGGCCGGCCCCGTCCCGCAGCTCGCTCAGGCCCTCCCAGTAGATGGCGCCCGTCGAGGCCTGGCTGTCCAGCTCCTGCGCGTCCAGCAGCGCATGCACTTCGAACGATCCGGCCGGCGTGTCCACGCGCCACTGCACCGGGTAGCGTGCCTGGCTGGCGGGGCTGGTCCAGTGGCGCTGCGGGGTGAACGCGACGGCTTGCGGCCCGAACACCTGCGTGGTGCCCCCGGCCGCGCGCAGCGAGCCGCCAGCCCAGAGCGCCGAACCGTCGCCGCGCCGCAGGCGAAACGCCGTGAGCGCGCTGCCGTCCTGCAGGTTCATGCCGATCCAGTCCCAGCCCACGGCATCGGGGTGCACCAGTGCATCGCTCCATTCGTGGTCCAGCCAGGCGCGGTTGTCCAGGCTGCCCGGTGCCGCGGCCTCCAAGGCCATGCGCCGGCCCGCGAGCTGCAGGTGCCCGGTCACGGACATTTGTGGCTGGCTGTAGTAGTAGCTGGCCTGGGTGGCGTCCGGGCCCTTGCGCGACAGGCCCTGTGCGCCCTGCAGCAGCACGGGCTGCGTGGTGTCGAATTGCAGGTCCAGCGCGAAGTCGGCCGCGCGAACCTGGGCCGCATACCGGCTCCCCGCACCGCGGGGAGTGCGAGCCAGCGTCCAGTCGCCCAGGCGGATGTCGGTGTCGGCTTCGCTGGCTCCGGCGATGCCGAAGCCGGCGCGCGCGATGCGCTGGTCATGGTGCAGCGCGGTGCCGCCCAGGTCGGTCAGCGCGGCATGCGCGAACACCAGTTGTCTGGCGGCGAAGGCCGACTGCAGCGGCTGCGCGGCCTCGACCCGCGAGCGAAAGAACGTCACCTGAAACCCCCACAGCTGCCCCGCCGCGCGCGCCTGTCCGGTGATGTACCACCACTCGGTGCGCAGCGCCGGATGGCTGCCATGGTCCTGCGGGAACACCAGCGTGCGGGGCGCGAGGGCGTGGGCGGGCAGCCAGGGCGCGCCGCCCGCCAGGGCCGTGGCCGCCAACCAGGAGCGGCGCGTCCAGCCGGCGGGCGGGGCAGGGGGCGCTGGCGGTTTCATGGGGTGCATGGCGGGTGGCCTTGCGCACGCAGGGTGCGGCGGGTGGCAAGGGGGATGACGAAAGCAGGCAGGGGCATCCAGCCATTGTCACCGCGCGGAAAAAAGCGGTTGGCGCAAACCGATCGGTGCCTGCACGTGGCCAGCCCCATGGCGCGGTGGCTGGTGCCGGCAGACCGTCCCGTGGTGGGTTGGCAGGCGGGGAGCGCCGCAGCGCCTGCGACCGTTTCCTCAGCGGGGCATCACAGCCCGTAGAACGTGCGATTGGCTTGCATGCGCGCGGTCTCCGATGCCGGAAAGCGCTGGTCGCGCAGCAGTTGGCGCAAGGCGTCCCGGCCCTGGTCCTGCGCGCCGGGGGCGTAGAAGGAACTGACGGCCAGTTCGTCCAGCGCGCGCCAGGCGTACACCGCGCCGTCCACGAACAGGATGTCCGCCGGCCTCGGGATGCGCGCGGCCTGCTGGGCATACAGGTGCGCCAGCGCGAACTCCGACCTCAGGCGGTGGTAGCGCGCCAGCTCGCACAGCGGCTCGGCGCGCTGGGGCCGCTGTGCGTAGGCGGCGAGGTAGGCGTCGCGCACCGCGCTGTCGGGCATCTGCAGGCGCTCGGTCAGCACCGCCACCTGGAACAGTGCGTACCAGGATTCCTCTTCCCAGCCGCCCATGCCGGCGCGGCGGCGGTACCACTCCAGGCTGTCCTGCAGGCGGCCCGCGTCGCGGTAGCTTTGCGCCAGATAGAACACATTGCGGGTGTTGTCCGGGTGCTCGCGCAGGTCCTGCTCCAGCACCGCGATGTCGCGCAGGTAGGTGTCGGGATCGCGCCCGCGCGCGCCGTCATGGGCCACCTCGATGACCGGGCCCGCCAGCGTCTGCCAGGGCCCGTGCGAGGGCGCGGCCAGGTACTCGTGCAGCACGCCTTCCCAGCGCCAGTCCACGCGCGTGGCCACCATGCTGTTGCGCTGGTATTCCCAGCCGTTCATGTCGCACAGGAAGAGGTAGCCGTCCGCGTCGAGCGCCGGCCACCGGTACTGCGCCGGCATGCGCAGCTGCTCATCGGCGTCGATGAACAGCAGGTAGTCGGCATGCGGGCGGGCCAGTTCCAGGGCCTCGTTGCGGTTGTGCGCGAAGTTCTTCCAAGGGCGCTCGTGCAGCGTGCCGGGAAGGTCGTGCATGAAGCGGCGAACGATGTCCTGCGTACCGTCCGTGGAGCCCGTGTCCACGATGACCCAATGGTCGATGAACGGCCGCACCGAAGCGAGGCACCGGGTGATCACCGGTGCCTCGTTCTTCACGATCATGTTCAGGCAGACGCGGGGGCGGATCACTGTGGGTGCCGTGGCACCCGCAGGCACGGAAAGCCGAAGGCGTTCATATCCCGGGATGCCTCACGGAGGGGCGTTACTGGCAATACGCTTCAGCCACCACGTTGGCGACTTCGGTGCAGTTGAACTTGCAGGACCACTGCGTTGCGGACGAGCGATAGGATGATGCGATGACGTTGCGGAAGTCGGTCGAATTGCACCCGCCGGACACGACGTTGCCCGCGCTGCAGGTCGCCGTCCGGGTGTCCTCGCCAGTACCGCCGTTGCAATTGGTGGCAGCAGACTGGGATGTGGTCAACGAGCCTACGCTGCCCGTGGCCCCCGTTGCGCCAGTGGCGCCCGTCACACCGGTCGCGCCTGTGGCACCGGTCACACCCGTGGCACCGGTCACGCCCTGGATGCCTTGAACTCCCTGATTGCCTTGAGCGCCTTGAGGCCCCGTCGGCCCTGTTGCGCCGGTGGTTCCCGTCGCGCCGGTCACACCCGTCGCGCCCGTGACGCCGGTGACGCCCTGAATCCCCTGGGGTCCGGTGGGGCCGGTCACTCCCGTGGCACCGGTCACCCCCGTGACGCCAGTGGCGCCCGTCACGCCGGTCGCCCCGGTGACGCCCGTGGCACCGGTCACCCCCGTTGCGCCTGTGGCACCGGTCACGCCTGCTCCGGTGGCTCCCGTAGCCCCGGTGGCTCCCGCCGGGCCCGTGGCGCCGGTGGGACCGACGGCCCCGGTCGCACCCGTGGCGCCGGTCGCGCCCGTGCCCACGCCCGCCGCGCACTGCGTCAACTGGCCCGTGCCGGCGTCGTAGCAGGTCAGGTTGCTGTTGGTCGGCGAGGCGGACAGGCCGGGCACATAGACCTCGCCCGTGCCTTGCACGCGCAGGCGCTCCTGGCCGCCCTGGCCTTTGACCACGAAGCCTCCGCCGGCAGGGGGCGTGACGGTGATGTCCGCGGCCAGCACACCGGCGGCATGCAGGGCCAGGACGGAACTCAGTGCGGGAACGACCCAGTAGCGGTGCAGGCGATTCTTGGACATGGGGAAACCCTCTCTTGTCTAGCAGTGTGTTGAATGTCTTTTCCAGCGGTTGGGCCCGCTGGTGATGTCCGTCAGCCGATCCGGCGGGAAGGGGCCGCGATGTCGCGCCGCTTCCAGAACATGGCCATGCCGATCAGCAGCGACAGCAGCATCAGGCCGTACTCGCTGAGCGTCGGAATGGCTGCCACGGCGGTTGCGGCGCCGATCTGGACAGTGCCGGTCACAGTGGCGAAGTTGCGCACCACGGTGGCGTTGGGACCCAGGTTGACCACGGCCGTGCTGCCGCTGGACGACACGAGCTGCACGTTCTGCCCCGGAGCGCCTTGCACGGTGAGCGTGCCCAGCACGGTGATGTTCGTGCCGGCGGGCAGCACGAAGGTGCGGCCGGTGGTGCTGGAGATGGTCAGGTTCTGGAACACGAAGTTGCCGCTGATCTGGCTGGTGTTGCCGGGATCGCAGCCGTCGCGCAGCACCACGGTGTTGTTGCCGGTATTGATGTTGCCGCCGGAGATGAGATTGCCACCCACCGAAATGACGCCATTGCTGCCCGTGACATTGGAGCCCGAACTGAAGGTGGCGTCGGTGTCCACGGTCACCGTGCCGCCATTGAGGTTCAGCGTGCCTTGCATGTCGAGCGCGGAGCAGCCCAGATCCGTCTGGCCTCCCGCAGGAACGTCGAGCGACGAACCGGGTGGAAAGACCCATTGCGCGGCAGCGGGGCTGCACAGGACCAAAGCGGTCGCCAACCCAACCAGGAGCCGCCCGAGTGCTTGTTTCATACCGAATTCCTTGATTTGACCGGACAGGCTCGACGACCGGGTCACTCCTGCCCGGTCAGCCATGTCCGTGTGAGTCCGCATTGCGGTTTTCTAATTGACTATCGACGCCGCATCATCGCTAAATAAATACTGTCTTGCAAACAAAATTTAACGCCTGTGACGACAGTGCATCACTCGGGAAAACGCCCATGGCGAAGGCCAGATCACACACGTTCGTTGATGCAGGTCAGCCCGCCTACCAGTCTTCCTTCACGGCCAGCACAGCCTGCCGTCCCCCGGCCGCGCGCCCCGCCAGCCAGGCGGTCACCGTGCCGGTGGCCAGCACGGCCGCGCACAGCGCCAGCAACCGCAGCCATGGCACCCGCAGGTCCATGGTCCAGTGAAAGCTCTGGGGGTTGACGACGTGCACCAGCACCACTGACACGGCCAGGCCCAGCACGGTGCCCGCCACGGCACCGATGGCGGTCCAGGCGGCGCCTTCGCCGGCCACCACGGCCAGCACCTGCGGGCGCGTCAGGCCCAGGTGCGCGAGCAGCCCGAATTCCTTGCGCCGCGCCAGCACCTGGGCGCTGAAGCTGGCGGCCACGCCGAACAGGCCGATGCCGATCGCCACCGCCTGCAGCCAGTAGGTGACGGCAAAGCTGCGGTCGAAGATGCGCAGCGAGCGTTCGCGGATGCCCGCCGCCGACGCGAATTCCAGCGCGCCCCCCGTCGGGATCGCCGCGCCGCCCGCTGCCGCCGCGTCCGATGAGGCACTGGCCAGCCGCTCGATCGACTGGCGCAGCGCCGCCTCGTCCGCATCCGGTTGCGGCCACAGCGCCAGGTCGTTCGTGCGCGTGTCGCCGGTCAGGCGCACGAAGTCCGCACGGTCCAGCGTCACCGCACCGAACTGGCGCACATAGTCGCGCCACACGCCCGCTATGAAAAACGGAGCAACCTGCCGGGAGCTTTCTTGCGCCAGCGGCCGAAAAGACTGTGAAAGTGCCGGCCAGTCCATGCCGGGCTGCACGCCGTACAGGTCAAGCACCGCCTCGCTCACGTACACGCCGATGCGCCCCCGCGGCACGGGCAGCGGCGTGCCCACCAGCGGCAGCGCCTGGGCCGGGTCGCCGTCCAGCGGCCGGGCCAGCAGTGCGATGGCGGGGCGGGCGGGGTCCAGCAAGAGGCTGCTGGTGCGCAGGGCCTGCACGCGCGCCACGCCCGGCAGCCGGGCCACCGCGGTGTCGAACCCGGGGGGAAAGGCCGCGGCATCGTCCACCCCGGCGGTGGCTCCCGCCGTACTGGCCAGGCGCAGGTAGAGCGGCGCGGGCAGCACCGCATCCAGCCACTGGCCGACCGATCCGCGAAAGCTGCTCACCATCACCGTGAGCGCCACGGCCAGGCTCAGGCTGGCCACCACGCCGCCCACCGCCACGGCGGCGGTGCCACGCGTGCGGCGGGCGCGCTCCAGCGCCAGCAAGGGCAGCAGGTGCCGCCCGGCCAGGGGGGCCAGCCCGCGCAGCAGCCCGCCCACGATCCACGGCAGCAGGGCAATGCCGCCCACCAGCAGCAGGCCCACCGACACATAAGCAGCCAGCGGAATGCCGAACACGGGTGGCGCGCCGGCCAGCAGCGCGCCGCCCGCCATCAGCAGCAGCGCCAGCCCGCCGCGTTGCGATCCGCCCAGTGCCGCGCCCAGGCCCTTGAGCGTCTGCGCGGGCGGCAACTGCTGGGCCGCGCGGGCCGGCCACCAGCCGCCCACGAGCGCTGCGGCCAGGCCCAGCAGGCCATACAGCAGCGCGGCCGGTGCGCTCCATTGCAGGGCCGGCTGCACGCCGGCGAAGTAGCCGCCGCCCAGATCGCCGCCGAGCCAGCGCAGCGCCAGGGCCGCCAGCGCCGTGCCCAGCGCGATGCCCGCGGCACTGCCTGCCGCGCCCAGCGCCGCCGACTCGGCCAGCACCAGGGCCAGCCGCTGTCGGGGCGTGGCGCCCAGCACGGCCAGCAGGGCGAACTGCGGCGCGCGTTGCGCCACGCTCAGGGCCAGCACCGAGAACACGAGGAAGGCCCCGGTGAACAGCGCCACCAGCGCCAGCACGGTCAGGTTGACGCGGTAGGCGCGCGACAGGTTGCTGGTGCGCGCGGTGGCATCCCCGGGCTGCAGCACGGCCACGCCGGCCGATGCGCCGGGCAGGGCCTGCAGCACCTGGCGGAAGGCGTCGGCACTGGCGCCGGGGCGCAGCTGCACGTCGATGCGGCTCAGTTGCCCGCCGCGCTGGAACAGGTCCTGCGCCGCGCCGATGTCCATCACGGCCAGCGGCGCGCCGCCCGCAGCCACCGTGCCCGCCACGCGCACCGTGTGCACCTGCAGGCCCGTGCGCAGCTGCAGTGCCGGCACCACGGCATCGCCGCGCAGCCCGAGTGCCTGCAGGGCCGCGCCGTTCAGAAACACCGTGGCCGGCGCCAGCAGCGCCAGCCGGTCGGCGCCTTCGAAGGCCCGGGGCACCAGGGCGGGGGCCATCGCCGGCAGCAGCAACGCGTCGGCGCCCAGCACGCGCAAGGCCACCGCCGCGGACCCCGCCGTTCCGGGCAGGCTGGCCTGGGCGGACGTTTCCAGCACCGGCCCGGCGCGTGCCACCAGCGGGTGCGTGGCGACCGGGCCATACAGCGCGTCGGGCAGGCTGCCCTGCGTGGCGCGCAGTTCCAGGTCGGGCTGGCCGTTGATGCTGCGCACGGCCTGCGCGAATTCGGACAGGGCCGATGCATTGATCACATGGACCGCGAAGGCCAACGCCACGCCCAGCATGACGGCGGCCACGGCGGCTGCGGCGCGCCAGGGGTGGTGGCGCAGTTCCTGCCAGGAGAAGGTGCGCAGCAGGCGAAGCATGGGAATGGAGGCCGGTGCAAGTCAGGTCGCGGGCGGCACAACCGGACCGGATTGGCCGGCGGAAGGTGCCATGCCACTGGCCGTGAGGCGCAGCCGCCGGTCCGCCCGGGCTGCGGCGGCGTCCGAATGGGTGACCAGGACCAGCGCGGCGCCGTGTTCGCGCGTCTGGGCCAGCAGCAGGTCCATCACGCGGGCGGCCGTGGCGGGGTCGAGGTTGCCCGTGGGCTCGTCGGCCAGCAGCAGGGCCGGGCGGTGCACCAGCGCGCGGGCGATGGCCACGCGCTGCAGTTGCCCGCCGCTCAGTTGCTGGGGCAGGCGATCGCCCAGGCCCTCCAGGCCCACGGCGGCCAGCATGTGCGCCACCCGTGCCGGATCGGTGCGGCCCAGCAGCATGAGCGGCAGCGCCACGTTCTGCGCCACGTCCAGGTGCGGCAGCACGTGGAAGGCCTGGAACACGAAGCCCACGTGCGCGCGCCGCCAAAGTGCGCGCTGCGTGTCGTCCAGCGTGGACAGGTCGGTGCCGCCGTGCACGATGCGGCCCGCGTCCCAGGTATCGAGGCCCGCCAGGCAGTTGAGCAGCGTGGACTTGCCCACGCCCGATTCGCCCACGATGGCCACGAACTCGCCCGGGTGCACGGCCAGGTCCACCTGCGCGAACACGTCGGCCTCGCCGTAGCGCTTGCCCAGTTGTTCGACGCGCAGCACGGCGTTCGCGGAGCCGGCGGTACTGGACGGTGCGGTGCTCATGCCGCGGCCTCGTCGGCCAGCCGCCGGTGCACGGCCTGCACCAGCCGTTCGGTGGCGCCGGGGGCATCGCAGGGGATGGCGTGGCGTGCCGGCATGCTGCGCAGCCAGGTCACCTGGCGCTTGGCAAGCTGGCGGGTGGCGGCCATGCCGCGTTCGCGCAGGCCTGCCACATCGAGCGTGCCGGTGGCCGCCTCGGCATCCAGCACCTCCCAGGCCTGGCGGTAGCCCACGCAGCGCATGGAGGGCAGGTCGGGGTGCAGGTCGCCGCGCGCCCGAAGCCGGCGCACTTCATCGACGAAGCCCGCGTCCAGCATGGCGTCGAAGCGTTGGGCGATGCGCCCGTGCAGCCAGGCGCGGTCTTCGGGCTCCAGAGAGAAAAGGGCATCCACCGCCGTATTGGCGCCGTCTTCTGCTCCTTTTTTAATCGTATGAAAGCTCGACAGCGGCTGCCCTGCGATGCGCCACACCTCCAGCGCGCGCTGGATGCGCTGGCTGTCCGCCGGTGCCAGGCGCGCGGCGGTGATCGGGTCCACGCGGGCCAGTTCGGCGTGCATGCCGGGCCAGCCGATGGCGGCGGCCTGGGCCTCCAGTTCGGCACGCACGGCGGGGTCGGCGGGCGGCATGTCGTCGATGCCGTCCAGCAGGGCCTTGAAGTACAGCATGGTGCCGCCCACCAGCAGCGGCAGCGCGCCGCGGGCGCGGATCTGCGCGATGAGGCGGGTCGCGTCGGCCACGAACTCGGCCGCGCTGTACGCGTGCAACGGGTCGCGGATGTCGATCAGGTGGTGCGGCACCGCGGCCAGTTCGGCGGGCGTCGGCTTGGCCGTGCCGATGTCCATGCCGCGGTACACCAGCGCCGAATCGACGCTCACGATCTCCACCGGGCAATGCGGCGCCAGCGATGCGGCCAGCGCCAGTGCGCCCGCCGTCTTGCCCGAGGCGGTGGGGCCGGCCAGCGCGATGCAGGGCAGCGTCTCAGGCAGGCGCATGGGGCTCTCCGTGTCGTTGCACCAGCGTCCAGGCGGTCAGCGCCAGCGCGGCCGAGCAGGCCCACACGCCGTGCACCAGCGGCCACACGGTGCCGTCCAGCCGCGCGCCGACCCATCGGCCCACGGCGAAGGCCACCAGCATCATCATGAAGCCGTTCAGGGCCGAGGCCACGCCGGCCGCCTGCGGAAACGGGCCCACCGCACCGCTTTGCCCGCAGGGCTGGTGGATGCCATGCGCCACCATGAACACGCACATCGGCAGCAGCAGTGCCAGCGGCGTGTGCCAGCCGGCGAAGGCCACCGCGGCCATCAGCGTGCCGCCGAGCAGGCTGACGCCGCCGGCCACCGCCACGGTGCGCCGCACGCCCAGGCGCGCGAGCAACTGCCGGCAGAGCACGGTGCCCACCAGGTAAGCCAGCGCAGTCGACAGCAGCACGGCGCCGTATTGCGGTCGCGACAGTCCCAGGGCCTCGATGAAGACGAACGACGATGCCGCCAGGAACGTGAACAGCCCGCCGTAGCTGGCCGTGGTCAGCAGCGAATAGGCCCAGAACGTGCGGTGCCGCAGCACCGTGGCCCAGGTGCGTGCCAGCGTGGCCGGCCGCAGGGCGTGCGGGTTGCGCCGCGCCAGCGTCTCGGGCAGGCCCAGGGCGACCACGGCCAGCGTGGCCGCGCCGTAGGCGGTGAGGGCCGAGAGCGCCCCGCGCCAGCCCAGCCACTCCGTCAGCAGCCCGCCCACCGGTGCGCACAGGCTGGCCGCGATGCCCAGCCCGGTGAGGGCCCGCGACATCGCCCGCGCGCCCAGCGCCGGCGTGTAGAGGTCGCGCACGATGGCGCGGGCGCACATCACCACCGCGCCCATGGCCGCGCCCTGCGCCACGCGCCAGCCGATCAGCCATTGCATCGACGGGGCAAGCACGCTCAGGATGGATGCCAGGGTGTAGATGGAAAGACCCGCCAGCAGCACCGGCCGGCGGCCGAAGCGGTCCGACAGCGGCCCCCAGGCGAGTTGCGAGCATCCGAAGGCCAGCAGCAGCGCGCTGAGCGTGAGCTGGGCGGACGCCACGGGTGCGTCCAGGCTGCGCGTGAGCGAGGGCAGCGCAGGCAGGTAGAGATCGGTGGTGACGGGCTGCAGGCTCAGCAGCAGCGCGAGCACGGTGATGGCCAGACCCGGCGCGACGGCCACGGCCGGCGGCTCCTGGCCCGCCGCAGCGAAAGGGGGGACGGACATGCGGGCGAGCCTACCAGATGGGCGCCACCCGACCGGGAGCGCAGATGGCCGTCGCCGCGCATGCCGGCCGGATCAGTACACCTGGAAGAGGTCCGCCAGCGCGGCGCGGTACTGCGGCTCGCCCACCGTGTTCGTGCTGTGGTGCGTGCCGCCTTCCACCAGCACGAAGCGCTTGGGCTCCTGGGCGGCGTCGTACAGCTTGCGGCCGAGCGTGGGCGGGATCAGGCTGTCGTCGCTGCCGTGCACTACCAGCAGCGGCGAGCCGATGTGCGCGACCTTGCGCGCCGACTCGAAGCGCTGCGTGATGAGGCCCGATACCGGCAGCCAACCCCATTTGAACGTGGCCACGACCTCGGGGATGTTGGTGAAGGTGCCTTCCACGATGGTGCCCTTCTCGTCGTTCACCATCGCCGCCAGGTCGATGGCGATGGCGCCGCCGAGCGAGTGGCCGAAGATGTAGCGCGGCTGGTCGGGCGCGCGCTGCGCGAGCCAGTCCCACGCGGCGCGGGCGTCCTCCAGGGCCGTGGTCTCCGACGGCAAGGCCGCGCTGCTGCGCCCGAAGCCGCGGTAGTCGACCGCCAGCACCGAGAACCCCATGCTCTGCATGCGCCGCATGCGGCCTGCCGATCCCGACACGTTCCAGCGCGCGCCGTGCAGGTACAGCAGCACGGGCGCATCGGCTTTGGCGGCCGGCAGCCACAGGCCGTGCAGCTTCTCGGGCTTGCCGGTGGCTTTCGAGTCGAATGCGATCCAGACATCTTCCATGTCGTCGGTGGACTGGGCACCGCCCCAGGCACGGTCGCTGGGCTGGAAGATCCACTCGCGCTGCTTGGCGTCGAGGGTAGCGCAACCTGCCGTGACGGCCATGGCGAGGGCGATGGATGAAAGGAGGGGCCAGCGTTTCATGGGTAGGACTGAGTGCCGCGGTGTCGGGAAAGTTCTATGGCAGTGTTTCAGCGGGTATGCCGGCGTCTTGATTGCCTTGGTTGCTCACTTTTCAATAGCAAATCGGGAAATCCCCGGCTTTTCCGCCTTTTGCAAGAAACGCGCCCGTCGATGCGCTTTGTTACATCCGGATTGTGCTGGAGAGATGGCCTGATTTCGGCACCGCTGCCCAGGGCCGGAGCCCGGAAAAGCGCCCATTGACGCTGCAGCGCAGCATCGATAGGCCGTGACGGCCGGACTGGGTGGCCCGTAGGATGCGCACTCCGGGGGCAAAGGAGGGCAACAACGCACAACAACGGTGCGTTCGGCGCCGAGATACCGCTGCCGCGACAAAGTTCCCCGAGTCACCGTCCTGTCATGTGGCGCCTCCACAGTGGCGCACTTCAACGATCAACGAGGTAGAGCAATGCACCTGTCTGGTTTCAAAGGGGCCGCGCTGGCCCTGGCCGCCGCTGCCGCCCTGGCCGCCTGTGGCGGCAACGACGATGATTTCCCCACGCTGAACGGCGCCAAGCCCCTGGTGATCGGCCACCGCGGTGCCGCGGGCTACCTGCCGGACCACACGCTGGAAGGCTACAAGAAGGGCATCGAACTGGGCGCGGACTTCATCGAACCGGACCTCGTGGCCACCAAGGACGGCGTGCTGATCGCACGGCACGAACCCAACATCACCGGCACCACCGACGTGTCGCAGCGCCCGGAATTCGCCAGCCGCAAGACCAAGAAGATGGTCGATGGCGTTCAGGAAGAAGGCTGGTTCGCCTCCGACTTCACCCTGGCGGAGATCAAGACCCTGCGCGCCATCCAGCCCCTGGCCGAGCGCGACCAGTCGTTCAACGGCAAGTACCAGATCCCGACGCTGGTCGAAGTGCTGGACCTCGCCCGGTCCGAAGGCACGCGCGTGGGCCGCACCGTGGGCGTGTACATCGAAACCAAGCACCCCACCTACCACGCCAACCTGAACCTCAAGCTCGAGGACCGGCTGCTCACCACGCTCTCGCAGTACGGCTACACCACCGCGGCGTCGCCCGTCATCCTGCAGTCGTTCGAAGTGTCCAACCTCAAGTACCTGCGCACCAAGACCCAGGTGCGCCTGGTGCAACTGGTGGATGCCAACGACATCAAGGCCGACGGCAGCATGGACCTGACCGCGCCCTACGACAAGCCCTATGACTTCGCCGTGGCCGGCGACCAGCGCACGTTTGCCAGCCTGCTGACCCCTGCGGGCTTGAAGGAGGTCAGGACGTATGCGGACGGCATCGGCCCCTGGAAGCCGTACCTCATCCCCTCGAAGCTGGTGGATGACAACAAGGACGGCCAGCCCGACGACCTGAACGGCGACGGCAAGATCGACGAGCGCGACCGCGTGATGATGCCCGCGACCTCTGTCGTGTCCGACGCGCACGCGGCCGGCCTCTTCGTGCACCCGTACACCTTCCGCAGCGAGGCGCGCCGCCTGGCTTCCGACTTCAAGGGCGACCCGAAGGCCGAATACCGCATGTTCTACCGCCTGGGCGTGGACGGCGTGTTCGCCGACTTCCCCGACCATGCCAAGGCGGCGCGGGACGACTGATCCCTCGGTCGACGGCCTGCCGGCGGCAGGCCACCGTTTCGGGGCGCGTCAGAAGCTGTGCTTGACGCCGATGCTCAGCAGGGTCCGGCCCTGCCGGCGCCCGACGACCCCGTCCAGTTGCCAGCCCGGTGTCCATTCCCACAGCGCGCCGGTCTGGAAGGTGGGCGGGCTGCCACGCTGTCCGAACGCCTCGATGTGCGCCGTGACCGCGCCCCAGGTGGATTCGACCGCGGCACCCCAGGTGGGCAGCCAGCGGTGGTCGGGCGTGTGCAGCGTGCCGGCATTGGCGTGCACGGCCCCCCAACTGGCGATGCAGGTGCCCAGCAGGTTGAGGGCCCGCGTGCTGCGCGGCTCCCGGTGGGTGTGCCACAGGCCCACGCTGCTGGCCGCATGGCAGCCTTGCTCGGGCGGCGGCGTCCACTGCCATTTGGCCACCACGCTTTGCACCGTGGCGCGGCCGTCCAGATCGCGCGCCAGCAGGGCGCCCAGTTCCAGACCCGGCAGCGCCACCGGGGCATAGGCCGGCGCCACGTAGAAGGCGCCGCGGTCGCGGT
Organism: Acidovorax sp. SUPP950; assembly: GCF_030158935.1. Classification (NCBI taxonomy): domain Bacteria; kingdom Pseudomonadati; phylum Pseudomonadota; class Betaproteobacteria; order Burkholderiales; family Comamonadaceae; genus Acidovorax; species Acidovorax sp. SUPP950. The sequence goes on from NZ_BQXE01000002.1 coordinate 850,580, forward strand.
GCACGCCCTCCCACCACACTTCCACGTGCCCTTCGCCGGGGGCATTCACGCCGGCGTCGTCCACCGTGAGGGGCCGCCCCGCGTGGGCCGGTAGCGTGACGGCGGCGATGGCCGCCAGGGCCGCCACGCCATAGCCCTGGCAGGCGGAGCGAAGGTGATGGGGGTGGTGGCGGCGCAGTGGCATGGGTGGGATCCGTATGGCCTGCAGCGCCCAGGGATCAGCGTCCGCGCAGGAAGAGGGCGTCCAGCTCGCGCATGGACAGTTGCCGCCAGGTGGGGCGGCCGTGATTGCACTGGTCGGATCGGTCGGTGACTTCCATCTGGCGCAGCAGGGCGTTCATTTCATCGAGGGTGAGCCGGCGGTTGGCGCGCACCGCGCCGTGGCAGGCCATCGTACCCAGAATTTCATTGCGGGCGCGCTGCACCACGGTGCTGGCGTCGTGTGCTGACAACTCCGCGAGCACGCTGCGTGCCAGTTCCACCGCATTGCCCTGGGCCAGCGAGGTGGGCACGGCGCGCACGGCCAGCGTTTTCGGGGAGAAGGGGGCGATCTCCAGTCCCAGCATCGACAGCGTGTCGGCCTGGGCTTCGGCCGTGGCCACTTCCTGCGGCGTGGCGGCGAAGGTCGCGGGGATCAGCAGCGGCTGGCTGGCGATGCGTTCGGTGCCGTCCACCTGCGCCTTGAGCCGCTCGTACACGATGCGTTCGTGCGCGGCGTGCATGTCCACGATCACCAGGCCGTGGGCGTTTTCCGCCAGGATGTAGACGCCCTGGATCTGCGCCACGGCCCGGCCCAGGGGCCAGGCCGGCGCGTTGTCGTCCGGCGCGGGCGGCGCAGGCGTCACGTCGGCCGCTGAAGGGGGGATGGTTTGCAGGGAGGGGGGCGGAGTCCAGGCAACGGTGCCGGCCGCCGCGGCGCCGGCTGCGCCGGGATGGCCCCATTCGGCGCGCGGCTCCTGCACGCTGGCCGGGAAGGCGCCGTCTTGTGCGCCGACGCCGGGCCCCTTCGGCGATCCCCACAGCGCCTGCAGGTCGGTCACCCGGTGGCCGACCACGGGCTCGTCGAACCGGATCGCCGCCTGCGCCTTCCAGCCGGGCGCCATCCCGGGAGCGGGCGCCGGGGCGGCCGCCCCTGGCGCCGTCTCGGTGGCGCCGCTCGCGGCGAGTGCCTGGGCACGGGGCACGGCCAGGGCGTTCTCCACCGCATGGCGCACGGCCTGGTGAACCTCGCGGCTGTCTCGGAAGCGCACCTCGATCTTGGTGGGGTGCACGTTCACATCCACCCGCAGCGGGTCGATGGCCACGTACAGCGCATACACGGGCTGCTTCTGCCCGTGCAGCACGTCCTCGTAGGCGGCACGCGCGGCGTGCGTGAGCACCTTGTCTCGCACGAAGCGGCCGTTCACGTAGCAGAACTGCTGGTCGGCGCGCGAGCGGGCCGCATCCGGCAGGCCGGCGCGGCCGGTCACCGTGATGGCGCCGTGGCGGTGGCGCACGGCGACCGATTCCGCGAGGAAGTCGTCTCCCAGCACGTCGGCCAGCCGCCGGTCGAGCGCCTGCTGCAGCGCGCCATCGGACGCGTCGCCAGCGGCCAGGGTGGCGCGCCACTGCTCGACCAGCTTGCCTTCGTGCCAGATGGCGAAGCCCACATCGGGACGGGCGAGCGCGTGGCGGCGCACGGCCTCGATGCAGTGGGCCAGTTCGGTCGCGTCGGTCTTGAGGAATTTGCGCCGCGCTGGCGTGGCGAAGAACAGTTCCTTCACTTCCACCGTCGTGCCCTGGCTGCGTGCGGCGGGCCGCAGCTCGCCGCTGCGCGCATCCAGCAGGAAAGCGCTGGCCTGCTCCGCGGTGCGCGACAGCAGGGCCATTTCCGACACCGAAGCGATGGCGGCGAGGGCCTCGCCACGAAAGCCCATGGTGGCCACGGACTCGAGGTCGTGCAGATTGGTGATCTTACTGGTGGCGTGGCGCCGCAGGGCGATCGGCAGTTCTTCCTGGGGGATGCCGCTGCCGTCGTCTTCCACCGAAATCAGCCGCACGCCGCCGGCCAGCAGGCGCACGGCGATCTGGGTGGCTCCGGAGTCGAGCGCGTTGTCCACCAGTTCGCGCACGGCCGAGGCGGGCCGTTCGACCACCTCGCCGGCCGCGATCTGGCTGATGAGTTCGTCGGGCAGGTCACGGATCGGTCGGCGCAGGGTGGGCTCTGTGGTCATTGCCCGGCATTCTAGGCAGTGCGGTTAGAGTACGCGCCGCATTGGCAATCCCGCCATCCCACTTTCCTCAGAAGGTCCGCCCTTGGAAATCATCCAGTTCCTGATCGACTTCATCCTGCACGTGGACAAGCACCTGGCGGCCTTCGTCAGCGCCTACGGCCCGTGGGTGTACGCGTTGCTGTTCCTCATCGTCTTCGTCGAGACGGGTGTGGTGGTGATGCCGTTCCTGCCCGGCGATTCGCTGCTGTTCATCGTCGGTGCGCTGTGCGGTGCGGGGCTCATGAACTTTCCGCTGGCCTGCGCCGTGCTGATCGCGGCCGCCATCCTCGGAGACCAGTGCAACTACACCATTGGGCGCTATTTCGGGCCCAAGGTGTTCCAGTGGCCCGATTCGCGCTGGTTCAACCGGCGCGCGTTCCAGCAGGCGCACGACTTCTATGAACGCTACGGCGGCGTCACCATCGTGCTGGCGCGCTTCATGCCATTCATCCGCACCTTCGCGCCCTTCGTGGCCGGCGTGGCCGAAATGGGCCGGGCGAAGTTCACGGCGTTCAACGTGGGCGGTGCGCTGCTGTGGGTGCTGGGCATCTGCACGGCGGGCTACTTCTTCGGCAACTTCCCGTGGGTGCAGGCCAATCTGGACAAGATCATCTGGGCGCTGATCCTGGTTCCGGGCCTGATCGCGCTCTACGGCGGCTGGCGCGCCGGCCGCCAGAAAACGGCCTGAGCGGGAGCCGGGGGTACCGCGCCCCGTCCTCCGGTTGCCCGAGCGAATGCGCTGTCAGCGCATCGTGCGGTCCAGCCACTGCAGCAGCTGGCGGGTGACGAACTCCGGGTTGTCCAGGTTCGAAATGTGCCCGGCCTCGGGGATGACCACGGCATCGCAGCCGATCACCTCGGCCATGGCGTGCATCTCGTGCGGCGGGCGGGGAATGTCCTCGTCGCCGCACATGAGCAGCGTGGCCTGGGGGCGGAGCGCCGCCAGCCGGTCCATCGCATCGGCGCGGCCGAAGATGATGCGGCCCAGCGGCACCACCGATTGGCGCAATCGATCGGGCGCCATCGCCGCCAGGCTGCGGCCGAACGCGGCAGGGCGGGGGCTCGAGGGATCGGTGCCGGGCCGAAAGAAGATCGGCACGATGGCATCCACCAGCGGCTGGGTGATCTGCCCGCCGGCCTCGATCGCATCGAGCAGGCCGAAGTAGCGCAGGCGCGTGGCCTCGGGCTCGGCCCCGAGGTAGGTGTCCATCATCACGAGGCTGCGAACCCGCTCCGGCGCCTTCAGCGCCAGCTCCGCTCCCCACATGCCGCCGACCGAGAGGCCGACCACGGCACATTCGCGGACATGCAGGGCGTCGAGCAGTTCCAGCATCTGCGCCGCCAGGCCTTTCAGGTCCTGCGTGTCGGCGGGCAGCGGCCCCGACGCGCCGTGGCCCCACAGGTCGGGGGCAATGACCCGGAAGTGGCGCGACAACGCCTGGATCTGGGGCGCCCACATCGAAGAATCCCACAGGTAGCTGTGCCCGAGCAGCACGACCGGGCCCTGGCCACGATCCTGGTAGTGCAGGTGGCAGCCTTGCGATGTGGTGAATCGCTTCTTGGCTGCAGCGCTCGCCACATCCGCTGTGCCGTTCGCCAGGGCACTGCCCGACGCGATGGCGGCGGGTATGGCCATCAGTTGCAGCGCGGCACGGCGGCGGTTCAGGGCAGGCTCGGGTGAAAGAGGGTCATTGGCTAGGGCCAGGGGCGACGGGCGCATGGAGTGATTCTGCAGAGTGGAACAGGCCAAGAATGTTAGCCGCACCCACGCGCTTTAAATGTACTAAAACGTATCGTTTAGTGGAAGAACGCCTTATCGTTTTGCACCGGTGCTGGTGGGAGGCGCCGATTGGCATCCACGCAAAAACGCCCGCAGGGCACTGGGGCCCTGCAGGCGTTTTGTGATCGGAAGGATGGGAGTTAAACCATCCCCGTGAGATCAGCGGCGGCGTTGATCGCGGTCTTCACCGAGTTCGTGGCCGACCAGCGCGCCTGCACCGGCACCGATCACGGTCGCGGTGGTGCCACCGACGGCACTGCCCAACACGCCGCCGGCCACGGCGCCTACGCCGGTACCGATCTGTGCATTGGTGGGGTTGGAAGAGCAGCCGACGAGGCCGAGTGCGGCTGCGACAGCGGCGGCGGAAACGAGATGGCGGTAGTTCATGACTTGGCTCCTGGTATCTGTGAGGGCATGGGATCCGGACAGGGCAGCGATCCGTTCAAACCGCTGCATTTGCCTGTCCCAACCCATGCCTGCACTATCGCCCCGGCACCGCGCCTGCGGTGTAGGCAGGCGAGGCCGCCTGCTGTAGGAGGTGCCCCACCTGACCGCGGCGCTGCCGATCAGCCCGGGGCCAGGCAGATGGTCACGAGAAGCGAGGCATCGCTCACCGCGCGCAGCGAATGCGCGGCGCGGGGCTGCAGGTGCACGAAGTCGCCCGGGCGCAGCAGGCGCGCCCCGCCGGCGGTGTGGAACTCCGCCTCGCCCTCCAGGCACTGCACGGTGATCTCGCCGGGCGTGTCGTGCTGGCGCAAATCCTTGCCGGCCGGCAGCACGACGCGGATCACTTCCAGCTGGGCGGCCTTGATGATGGCGGTGGTGGCGGCGCCCGCCAGCCGGTCGCCCAGCGGGCTCAGGCTGACGACTTCTCCGGAACGTGCGTGGTGCAGGGCCATGGGGTTCTCCTCGTGGTTTCAGGTCACGCTCGCAGGCCCGCCGAGCCGTCAGACGGACCGGCTGCGTGCCAGCGGCGGGTTTTTGGCGAAGTATCGCGTGATCCCTCGCATCAGCGCGTCGGCCAATTGCTGCTGGTAGGCGGCGGTGCGCAGCTTGGCCTCTTCCTCGGGGTTGCTGATGAAGGCGGTTTCCACGAGCACGCTCGGAATGTCCGGCGCCTTGAGCACGGCAAAGCCGGCCTGCTCCACGCGCGGCTTGTGCAGTTTGGCCATGCTGCCGATCTCGCCCAGCAGCACGCTGCCGAGCTTCAGGCTGTCGTTGATCTGCGCCGTGGTGCTCATGTCCAGCAGGGCGCTTTGCACGTGCCGGTCCTGCACGCGGACGTTCAGGCCGCCGATGAGGTCGGACTGGTTTTCCTTGTTGGCCAGCCAGCGCGCGGCCGAGCTGGAGGCACCGCCCTGGCTCAGCGCGAACACGCTGGCGCCGCGCGCCGCGGGCGTGGTGAAGGCGTCGGCGTGGATGCTCACGAACAGGTCGGCCTGCACGCGCCGGGCCTTGTCCACCCGCACGCCCAGCGGCACGAAATAGTCGGCGTCGCGGGTCAGGAAGGCCCGCATCGGGTTGCCGCCGACCGTGGTGGCGTTGATGCGGTCGCGCAGCAGGTGCGCCACCTTGAGCACGATGTCCTTTTCGCGCGTGCCGCCGGGGCCGGTGGCGCCGGGGTCTTCACCGCCATGGCCGGGGTCCAGCGCCACGATGATGAGCCGGTCGGTCGCCTTCGCGATAGCGGGCGCGGCCGGTGGCGGCGAGGGCGCGTGCGGCGGGGTGGGGGCGGCAGCGGCCGCTGCCACGGCCGGTGGCGGCGCGGCGGGCGCGGCCGGGGCGGGCAGGCCCACCGGCGGCGGCGGCGCGCCGGGGCGCTGGATCTGCTGGGCGATCAGCTCACCCAGCGGATCGCCCGCCGTGCCGGGTTTGGCGGCGGCGACGTTGGGCAGGGGCGCGGTCGGCGGCACTTCGCGCAGGCGCTCGGCGATGAGGGCCTCCAGCGGGTCTTCGGGCTCGGCCGGGTACAGGTCGAACACCAGCCGGTGCTGGTAGGCCGCGATCGGCGGCAGCGTGAACACCTGGGGCAGGGCGGGCCGCTTGAGGTCCAGCACCAGCCGCACCACGTTGGGCGCGTTCTGGCCCACGCGGATGCCGGCGATGTTGGGGTCGTCCGCCTTCACCTTGGCGACCAGTTCGCGCAGCTCGGGGTTCAGGTCGATGCCTTCGATGTCCACCGCCAGGCGGGGCGGCGTGGTCACGAAAAATTGCTTGGCCACCAGCTGGCGGTCGGATTCGATGGTGACGCGGGAGTAGTCCTGCGCGGGCCAGACGCGCACGGCCAGAATGCTGGCACCGCGCGCGATCTGCTGCGTGCCCAGCAGCAGCACCAGCGTGCCGGCCTGGAGCAGCGACCGCCGCGTGGGTGGATGGGGAGGTGGCGCTTCGCTCATGCCTTCGATCCTTGTGCAAGGGTGCGGCCCGATGCGGTGCGGGCCTGCAGGGTGACGTGCCGCTCGCCATCATCCCCTGCTTCAATGTGTATAGCAAGGTCTTCAACGGGGATGAGCGCGGCGGCCTTTTCGGGCCATTCCGCGATCTTGAGTCCCGGCCCCGCGAAGATGTCGCGAAAGCCCGCGTCCTCCCACTCGCGCGGGTCGTTGAAGCGGTAGAAGTCGAAGTGCCAGATGGCCAGCCCCGGTGCCTCGTGCGGCTCCACCACGGCATAGGTCGGGCTCTTGATGCGGCCCTGCACGCCGAGCGCACGCAGCAGGTGGCGCACCAGCGTGGTCTTGCCGGCGCCCAGGTCGCCGTGCAAGGTGATGAAGGCGTTGGCGATCGGGGCTTGGGCGGCCAGCCGGGCGGCGAAGGCGGCGGTGTCTTCCTCGCTTTCCCAGCGCAGTGCGACGGGCGTGTCCGCGGGGGGGCTTTCTACAATCCGGGGGTGATGTTCAGCAGCAGTCAACTCGTTCCTCAAATGCAAGGCTGGGCCCGCGAATTGGGATTCTCCCAAATCGGCGTGGCCGGTGTGGATTTGTCGTCCGCAGAACCGGGGTTGATGCAGTGGCTGGCGCAAGGGTTCCATGGCGACATGCATTACATGCAAACCCACGGCCTGCGCCGCGCCCGGCCCGCCGAACTGGTGCCCGGCACCGTGAGCGTGATCACCGCGCGCATGGACTACCTGCCGCGCGACACGCCAGCCGGGCCCGCGCACGGCGCGCCGGGCGCCGGCCCTGGCTGGCAGGCCGTGGAGTTCGCGCGGCTGGAGCGCCCCTCCGAAGGCATCGTGTCGGTGTACGCCCGGGGGCGCGACTATCACAAGGTGCTGCGCCAGCGGCTGCAGAAGCTGGCCGACCGCATCGGCGAGGCCGTGGGGCCGGTCGGGCACCGGGTGTTCACCGATTCGGCGCCCGTGCTGGAGGCGGAGCTGGCCAGCCGCAGCGGGCAGGGCTGGCGCGGCAAGCACACGCTGGTGCTCAACCGCGAGGCGGGCTCCATGTTCTTTCTGGGCGAGATCTATGTGGACATGCCGCTCGAGCCCAGCGCGCCCGTGACCGCGCATTGCGGCAGTTGCCAGGCGTGCATCGACGTGTGCCCCACGCAGGCCATCGTCGCGCCGCACCGAGTGGACGCCCGGCGTTGCATCTCTTACCTCACCATCGAACATGCGGGGCCGATTCCCGTCGAACTGCGCCGCCCGATGGGCAACCGCATCTACGGCTGCGACGATTGCCAGCTCATCTGCCCCTGGAACAAGTTCGCGCAGGTCAGCGGGCTGCCCGATTTCGACGCGCGGCCCGGCCTGGGCGGGCAGCAGCTCGCGCACCTGTTCGCCTGGGACGAGCCCACCTTCCTGCGCATGACGGAAGGCGGCCCCATCCGCCGCATCGGCCACGAACGGTGGCTGCGCAACGTGGCCGTGGCGCTGGGCAATGCGCTGCATGCCACGGGGGACGCCGGCATCGAGGCCGCGCTGCGGTCCCGCGCCGCCGACGCCAGCGCTCTGGTGCGGGAGCACGTGGCCTGGGGCTTGGAGCAAAAACGGCCTCCAGCGCAATAAGTACTAGGGCATTGTGCTATTAAATAAATAGCATTCGCCTGCGGCAAAACGCCCGGGTGCGGGCGGGCTGCGGCTGGCCGACAATACCGGCCTGCCCATGATCCAAGCCCTGTGCCTTCTCATCGCCTTCCAGTTGCTCGGAGAGGCCACGGTGCGCCTGACGGGCTGGCCGTTGCCGGGCGCCCTGGTCGGCATGCTCTGGCTGCTGGCCTGGCTCGCCTGGCGGCGGCGCGTTCCCGAGTCGCTGGCCACCACCGCGTCCACCCTGCTGCAGCACATGATGCTGCTGTTCATCCCCACCGTCACCGGCGTGATGGTGCACTTCGGCCGGGTGGCGGACGAGTGGAAGCCCTTCCTCATCGCCTGCATCGTCGGTGCGGCGGTGACGATGGCCGTGACGGCCCTCACCCTGCATTGGCTGCTGTCGCGGGGTCGGCGCGCGGGTCCGCCGGCATGAAGGCGCCCGCATGACGGATCCCACCACCGGCCTGGCCGCGCTGGGGGCGCTGGAGCGCTCCCCGCTGACCTGGCTCACGCTCACGCTGCTGGCCTACCTCGCAGCGCTGTGGCTGTACCGTCGCAGCGGCCACAACCCGTTCCTGCTGCCCGTGCTCACGGCCGTGGTGGGCATCGTGTGCGTGCTGCTGGCGCTCGGCGTGCCGTACCCGGTGTACTTCGAGGGCGTGCAGCTGATCCATTTCTTCATCGGCCCGGCCACGGTGGCGCTGGCAGTGCCGCTGTACGGGCAACTGGGCCGGATCCGGCAGATCTGGCGGCCGGTGGCGATCGCGCTGCTCGCCGGATCGGTGGCGGCCATCGGGTCGGCCGTGCTCGTGGCGTGGGCGCTGGGCGGGTCGATGCAGACGCTGATGTCGCTTGCGCCCAAGTCGGCCACCATTCCCATCGCGACCGCCGTGGCCGAGCGGCTGGGCGGCATCGCATCGCTGGCGGCGGTGGCCGTGGCGGTCACCGGGATTGCCGGCGCGGTGATGGCCGGCCCGCTGCTGCGCGCGCTGCGACTCGATGGCGACCCGGTGGTGCGCGGCTTCGCCGTGGGACTGACGGCGCATGCCATCGGCACGGCGCGCGAGTTGCAGACCCACGCCACCGCCGGCTCGTTCGCCGCGCTGGCCATGGCGCTCAACGGCATCGCCACGGCGCTGCTCATGCCAGCGATGGCGGCGCTCCTGCACTGGGCCGGCGTGTGGTGAGCGGCCCGTGGGCCGCATGGGTTTGTCAGCGCAGCACGGCGAGCGCGAAGGGCAGGCTGACCACCCCCAGCACGGTGGACAGCGTCACCAGCCCGGCCACGTAGGGCCCGTTGTAGCCCATGCGGGCCGCCAGCACGTAGCAGGTGGACGCGGTGGGCAGGGCGGAGAAGGCCATCAGCACCGTGGTCTGCACCCCGTCCAGCCGCAGCAGCCGCGCCATGCCGAACGCGATCACCGGCTGCACCAGGTGGCGGATCGCCAGCACCGATGCCGACAGCAGCTTGCCGCGCGTGAGCAGGCCGAACTGCATGCCCGCGCCGGCCGCCATGAGCCCGAGCGCGAGCGACGCCGCGCTGATGCGGCTCACCGTGGGCTCCATCCACACGGGAATGTGAAAGCCCAGCAGGTTGGCGGCCAGCCCCGATCCGGTGGCCACGATCAATGGATTGCGCAGCAGCTCCTTGAAAAAACCGTGCTGGCCCGCGCGCGCCATGGGCCACACCGCGGCCACGTTGAACAGCGGCACGCACACGCCGATCAGCACGGCGATGAGCAGCAGGCCCTGCGGGCCCGCCAGCCGTTCCGCCAGCGCCAGGCCCATGAAGGAATTGAAGCGGAAAGCCACCTGGGCGCTGGCCGCGTGGTCGCGTGGGTCGATGCGGCCACGCAGGCCGGGCAGCCGCGGCAGGCTGTAGGCCAGCGCGATGCCGACCAGGCCCGTTGCCACGCCGGCACCGATCAGCCCCGAGGCCTCGCCGATCTGGATCGGGCTTTTGACGATGGACTGGAACAGCAGGATGGGAAAGAGCAGGTAGTACACCAGGCTTTCCACCGGCTGCCACACAGTGCGGTTGAGGGCCGTGTAGCGGCAGACCAGGTAACCGCACAGGATGAGGGCAAAGTCGGGAAGGAGGAGCTGCGCGTAATTCACGGCCCGCAGGATACCGCGCGGCCCGCCCCGGTGGCCCCCGAAGCCGGGCCCGGGTGACGCCTCAGGGACCAGGCCGCGCCGCGGCCCTGCCGCCCTCGACGATGGCCTCGATCACCTTTTGCAGCCCCCGGTTCATGGGCTTGTCGTGGCGGGTGATGAGGGCCTGGGTGCGGTACAGGGGCGGGTCCAGCGGCCGCAGTTCGAGGTCTTCATGGCGGCGGCTGTGGCCCGACAGCGCCATGCGCGGCAGGATGCCGCAGCCCAGGCCGGCCGCCACCATCGCCTTGATGGCCTCCACGCTGTCGAACTCCATGACGGGGGCGGGCGTGGGCAGGGTGCCGCCGGCGCTCAGCCAGTCGTCCACGATCCCGCGCGTGCTGCTGCCCGTCTCGAACTTCACCAGCGGGTGCTGGTTCATCATCTGCGCGGTGACCGCCCGCGGCCAGTGGCAGGTGCCTCGGCGGGAGATGGCCATGAGCTCGTCCTCCAGGATGGGGACCACGGCGACCGCACGCGAGACAATGGGCAGCGTCACGATGGCGGCATCGATCGAGTTGTCCTCGATGCGGCGCACGTAGTCCTCCGTGTTGCCCGTGCTCACGAGGATGCTCAGCGATGGAAAGCGCTTGCGCAGGTCCTGCAGGATGGGCGGCAGCAGGTACAGGCACGAGGTCAGGCCCGTGCCCAGCCGCACGCGCCCCGTCACCCCGGCCGAATGAAAGGTGGCGGCGCTCACGGCATTGGCCACTGCAGCCGTCACATGCGGCACATGGGCCAGCAGATCCGCGCCGGCTGAGGTCGGGCCCACGCGGCGGCCCACGCGCTCGATGAGGCGCACCGACAGCCGGCGCTCCAGATTTCTCACCTGCAGGCTCACCGCGGGCTGGGTCACTCCCAGCCGTTGCGCCGCAGCAGAAAAACTCCCCAATTCCAGCACCAGCGCGAAGGTCCGTAATTGATCGAGATCCAAGGTACGTTCCATAGGCTTAGCTTATGTTTTGTATAAGACGGCAAATCTTCACTTATGGATTGAATGCCGTCAATATTCATCCCGTGCAAAAACTCCAGAGACTTGAATAAAAGCCGGGAGGGGAGGAGCAAGCTGCTATCGGTGCGCATTGGCGCACCGATAGCGCCTTGTATTTGTCGGCTGCAATGATTGATGGCGCATGGCCTCAAAAAACCTGATATCCATCGAAGACCTTTCGCGCAGCGAAATCGAGACGCTGTTTTCCGATGTCGACGACATTCGGCGGTTTCCCGGGGAATTTGGAAATGCGCTGGCCGGAAAAATCGTTTTCACCCTGTTTTGCCAGCCCAGTACGCGAACGCGGCTGAGTTTCGAATCCGCGGCCTACCGCCTCGGCGCGCGCGTGCTGAGCGTTTGCGACATGCACAGCACCCGCCAACCCCTGGGCGAGAGCCTGCTCGACACCACCCGCATGGCCGGCTACTACTCCGACGCGCTGGTCGCGCGGCACGCCGACCATGGCGTGATGGAGCAGATCAAGGGCACCCTCGACGTGCCGCTGATCAATGCCGGCGAAGGGCTCGCCCGGCACCCCACCCAGACGCTGATCGACCTGTACACCGCCCGCGAGCATTTCGACACCCTCGATGGCCTGCGCGTGGGGCTGGTGGGCGGCCTGCGCTACTCGCGTGCGGTGAAGTCGCTGCTGGTCGGCCTCGGGCAGTTCCGCGACGTCGAGCTGCATGCCGTCGATGCCGCCAGCGAAGCCGACGACGGCAGCCCTTTGCCGGCCGACCTCGCCGCTGCGGCGCGCCGCCCCATCCATCTGCACGATTCGGTGCAGGCCATGCTGGGCCATGTCGATCTGCTGTACGTCGTGCGCGTGCAGCGCGAGATGTTCAGCGACGCCGCGCTGTACCAGCGCCAGCTGGAAAAATGCCGCGTGCACCGCGCGCTGCTGGCCAAGGCGCCACCGTGGCTGGCGGTCATGCATTGCCTGCCTCGCACGGACGAGCTGGACACCGACGTGGACCCGACCCCGCAAAACAAGTATTTCCTGCAGGCCGCGTACGGCGTGCCGCTGCGCATGGCCGTGCTGCGGCGCTACATGACGCAGCCGCTGGGGGGAGGAAGCGGCGGCAACGGTGGTGGTGGCGCCAGGGGACTGGCGGCGGATGCGCTGTCGCGCCGCGCGATCGACGTGCTCAGCAACGACGAGTTGTCCCTCGCATGGTGATGCTCTGCGCAATGGCCCTGATGGGGCTCGTTGTGGGTGGCGTGGCCGTGACGGTCGGAGGGGGCGTCACCATCGGCGTGCCGTTGCTGCTGCTGATGGGGCATTCCGCCGCCGCGGCCATCGCCACCGTGAAGTTCGCGCTCGTGGGCTCGTTCTTCACCGGCACGCTGGCCCACCGCCGTGGCGTGGCGGCCCCGGTGCGCATTCCCTGGGTGCTCTGGCCCCTGGCGGCAGCGGGGTCCGTGATGGGCTCGCTGATCGTCACCGGGGTCGATGACCGGGTGCTGCGAATCATCGTCGCCACCATGATGGCCGTGGTGTTGTGGATCACCTACCGGACGGATTTTTCCGCACGCGCAGCCACCTCGGCGCCAGCCGCGCGGCTGCCCCTGGCCGGCATCGCCACGGTGTTCGCGCTGTGCGTGTATTCGGGATTTTTCGGCGCGGGCTTCGGCACTTTTCTCATCTTTGCGCTGATGCATTTTTTCGGCCTTTCGTTTTCCGACAGCGCTTCGGTCATGACGCGCCTCAACCTGCTCGTGGTGGGCTCGTCCGTGACGACTTTCATCACCCACGGCGCGGTCGATTTCCAGTGGGGCATTCCACTCTTCATCGGCTGCGCCCTGGGCGGTGTGATGGGCGCCTGGGTGGCCCGGGTGCTGTCGCCCGAGCGCATGAAAACCGTGTTTCTGGCAGGCACGATGCTGGTCGGCGTCAAGCTGATCTGGGACGCGATGGCGTGATGCCGTACCGTCCTCCGCATGGGGCCCGTCCGGCCCGTGCTTCTGACTTGCAAGGAGCAACGCCACCCCCTCAACGACGGCACTGAACCCTTCTCCTGCCAACGGGAACCGCCCTTGCGCGTGCGGGAAATCCCTCACTGTGGACTGCCATGCGGACCACGATCGGCGTGCGTCAGCGATTAGGATGCACACCATCGTTTTCATCGTGTTCAAGCAGTACAAGGAGACTTCTATGCAGCGCCGAAACTGGCTGGGTCTGGCCGTCCTCGTGGCCACGGGCAGTGCCATGGCCCAGAGCTATCCCACCAAACCGATCCGGCTGGTGGTGCCCTTTGCTCCTGGGGGGACGACTGACATCATCGCCCGCGTGATCTCCGATCCGCTGTCGCGCGCGCTGGGCCAGCCCGTGATCGTGGACAACCGCGCGGGCGGCGGTGGTGTGGTCGGCGCGGCCGAGACGGCCAAGGCGACGCCCGACGGCTATGCCCTGGGCATCGCCACCGTGTCCACCACGGCGGCCAACCCGGCGATCAACCCCAAGACGCCCTACAACCCGCTGACGGACTTCACGCCGATCATCAACATCGCCGCAACGCCCAACATCATTGCGGTGAACCCCAGCTTTCCCGCCAAGGACTACAAGAGCTTCGCCGCCGAGATCAAGAAGGTGCCGGGCAAGTATTCGTACTCGTCGTCCGGCACGGGCGGCATCGGCCATCTGCAGATGGAGCTGTACAAGAGCCTGACCGACACCTTCGTCACGCACATTCCCTACCGCGGTGCGGGCCCGGCCTTGAACGACACGGTGGCCGGCCAGGTGCCGATGATCTTCGACAACCTGCCTTCGGCGCTGGCCTTCATCAAGGATGGCCGCCTGGTGCCCATCGTGGTCGCCGCGCCCCAGCGCGTGGCCGCGCTGCCCAATGTGCCCACCTTCAAGGAAGTGGGCCTGGAACCGGTGAACCGCATGGCGTACTACGGCATCCTGGGCCCCAAGAACCTGCCCAAGGACGTGGTGGACAAGATCAACGCCGGCGTGCGCAAGGCGCTGGAAGATCCGGCCGTGCGCAAGCGCATCGAGGACACCGGCTCGATCATCGTCGGCAACACGCCCGAGCAGTTCGCCGAGCAGATCAAGGCCGAGTTCGAGGTCTACAAGACCGTGGTGCAAAAGCAGAAGCTGTCGCTCGACTGAGCCAGCGCGTCTTCGCTTGCTCAGACCAGGCCCGCCGGCACCGCCTGCGGGCCTTTTTTATCGTGCTATGGTTTTGCGATGCTGCCCGAAAGCCAGACCTCCATCGACACCTTCATCGACGCGCTCTGGCTGGAGGACGGTCTCTCGCGCAACACCCTGGCGGCCTACCGGCGCGACATGACGCTGTATGCCCAGTGGCTGGCGGAGCAACCGTCCGCGCTGGCCATCGACAGCACGCAGGAACACCACCTGCAGGGTTATTTCGCGGCCCGCCATGGGCAGACCCGGGCCACCTCGGCCAATCGGCGCCTGACCGTGCTGCGCCGCTATTTCCACTGGGCGCTGCGCGAGCGGCGCATCGCGGCCGATCCCACGGTCCGGCTGCAGGCTGCGCGCCAGCCGCTGCGCGTGCCGAAGACGCTCTCGCAAGCCCATGTGGAGGCCCTGCTGCGCGCCCCGGACACCGGCCACCCGTTGGGGCTGCGGGATCGCGCCATGCTGGAGCTGATGTACGCCAGCGGGTTGCGCGTGACCGAGCTGGTCACGCTCAAGACCTTCCAGGTGGGCCTGCGTGAAGGCGTGCTGCGGGTGATGGGCAAGGGCGGCAAGGAGCGGCTGGTGCCCTTCGGCGACGAAGCGGCGGCATGGCTGGAGCGCTACCTGGGCGAGGCGCGCGCGGCCATCCTGGGCGGGCAGCAGACCGACGATCTTTTCGTGACGCAGCGCGGCGCGGGCATGACCCGGGCGATGTTCTGGGTCATCGTGAAAAAGCAGGCGCATGCGGCGGGAATCACCGTGCCGCTGTCGCCGCACACGCTGCGCCATGCCTTCGCCACGCACCTGCTCAACCACGGGGCGGACCTGCGCGTGGTGCAGCTGCTGCTGGGGCATGCGGATATCTCCACTACCACCATCTACACCCACGTGGCGCGCGAACGGCTCAAGGCGCTGCACGCGCAGCACCATCCCCGCGGATAGTTGGGTGCCGGGAAGCGGGTGGGAGCTGCGCAGGGCGCGGACAATCGCGGTTTCCTTTTGTGCACCCGGAGTCTTTGCATGACCGATCTTTCCCGCCGGCAATGGATGCTGGCCGCCAGCTGTTCCTGGCTGTCCACGCTGCCGTTCGCTGCCCACGCCCAGCAGGCAGCCGCCTGGCCGTCCCGCCCCATCCGCATCGTGGTGGCCTATCCCGCCGGCGGGGTGAGCGACGTGGTCGCCCGGGCCCTGGGCGACAAGCTGTCGGCCCAGTTGGGCACTTCAGTGGTGGTGGACAACAAGGCCGGGGCGGGCGGCTCCATCGGCATGGATGCCGTGGCCAAGGCGGCGCCGGACGGCTACACGCTGGGCTTTTCGTCCATCAGCCCGCTGGTCCTGAACCCGCACCTGGGCAAATCGCCGTTCGATCCGGCCAAGGACATCGCGCCGGTGGCCAGCGTGATGGTCTCTCCCGTGCTGCTGCTGGGCACGCCCGCCAGCCAGGCCAAGGATTTCCGCCAGTTGCTCGCCACCGCGAAGGCGCAGCCAGGGGCGGTGCGATGGGCCACCTCGGGGCTGGCGTCACTCGGGCACATCATGCTGGAGCAGATCATGCAGTCCACCCAGGCGCAGATCACGCATGTGCCTTACAAGGGCGGCGGCCAGCAGCTCAACGATGCGCTCAGCGGGCAGTTCGAAGTGCTGTCCACCAATGCCGGGCCCGCGGTGATGCAGCACATCCAGGCCGGCAAGCTGCGCGCGCTGGCCGTGGGTGCGCCCGCCCGGCTCGACACTTTGCCCGACGTGCCCACCCTGGCCGAATTGGGCATTCCGGCCGCCAACGTGAGTTCGCTGTTTGGCGTGTTCGCGCCGGCGCGCACGCCGGCGCCAATCCTGGAGCGTTTGAATGCCGAGATCAATCGCGCCCTGGCCCTGCCGGACCTGCGCGCCCGGCTCGAAGCCACCGACAACGTGCCCCAAGGGGGCAAGGCGGCTGACTTTGTGCGGCAGATTGCTGAGGAGTCGCAGAACAACGCCCGCATCATCCGCGCGGCGGGCATTCAGATGAACTGATGCGGCTGTCAGGAGGTGGCGGGGTCGTTTGGCTGAGCATGCGCGACACTCACTCCGCTACGCAGCTGCGCGCGGGCCGGTAGAAGGAGCGCGAACGGCGCTTTCTGGTTCATTCTCCGCGCCGCGTCCCCAGAACAAGTCTTCTTGAGCTGGATCGCTGGAGAAGAGACGAACTTCGGCGATCTGGCTGTGCTCGATGCGGATCAGATCGACCCCCGGCTGCTTCAACTTGACGCCGTTGGCCTCGCCAGCGAACTCCAGCGTCACGGCAACCCAGTCGCCATTGGCCATGTAGTGACTGGCGTGGGTGATCGTGAAGGTGCCTTTGGAGATTTCCATCATCTTGCCCAGCATCGGACCGACTTGCGCCATGCCGCGATGCGTTCCGGAAAACTGATGATTGCCTGGCTGGTGCCAGATCACATCGGGAGAAATCAGTCGGATCAATGCCGTCTGATCGCCCGTCTGGACCGCATGAATATAGGCCTTGGAAATGTCGATGCCAGTCATGAAAAATCACCTTTCAATAAAATATGAATGGTGATTGTTGGACAAATAAAGGCCAATTGCCCGATGTTATTGGGACAATAAATGGTATTTTTGGGACATTCATGCAAAAGGCGAGGCAAGTGATGTCGAAGGTGGCGAGTGTTCCAAAAGGGATGAGCAATGCGGGTATCCCGCGGCTGAAGTACGACCCCACGGCGCCCTACCGGCTCGATCTGGAGGTCTATCCGGCGGGTGATCTATGGCGCCGCGGCGGCAAGGAAAAAGTGCAAACGACCCATCGCTACGACTTTTTCATGCTGGTGTGCATCACGCAAGGAGAGTGCGTTCAATGGGTGGATTTCCAGCCGTTTGCCTGCGAACAAGGGACGTTTTTGATTCTTCGACCAGGGCAGGCCCATAACCTCGGGAGCGATGAAGACTGGGAGGGTTGGATCGTCCTGTTTCGCTCGGAGTTTGCGATGCCCGTATCTGCTGCATCGGGCGACCCCGCGCTCGTGTCGGATCGGGTCGGGTTGCCGGAAAAGCTGCTTCTGGACCAGGATCAGTTGAGAACGGTGAGTCGCTCGATTCAGCAGATGTACGAGGACGCGCACCTCGAGGCTTCCCTCGATCACGTGCACGCTCTGCTGCGCCATCAACTTCACGCCCTGCTGGCACGATTGAGCCTTCTGAAAGGAAGGCAGCGGCCGTTGGATGAGCCGCCGGTTTCCGCTGCGTCACAGCGCTTCCAACGGTTTCAGGCGCTGGTTGAAGAGCGCTTTGCGAATTGGCATCAGGTGGCCGATTACGCCAGTCACCTCGGATATACAGAAAAGAGTCTGGGCCGGTCTTTGGCCGCCGCTACAGGCATGACCGCCAAAGGGTGGATCGCGGCACGGATCAATCTCGAAGCCAAGCGGCTGCTGGTGCACACGGACTTGCCCATTGGCGCCATTGCCGACAGGCTGGGCTTTGACGAGGCGACCAACTTCACCAAATTCTTCAAACGCGAAGTGCGCTGTTCTCCTGCGGAGTTTCGTCGCAGGCAACGGGGTGAAAGCCCACTGTTACACGCTGGTTAGAACGTGGAACCAGCCCCGGCCCGGCCTGGACCGACCGGGGGCCTTGCCGCTCACTCGCCCAGGCTTTCCGCCCAGGTCAGCGCCTGCAAGTGGGCCCAGTTCACCTGTCGGTTGGACAGGTGCAGCGCGTCGGCCGAGCGGGCGAACGCCACCTCGTCGCCGCTTTCGCAGGCTTTGGTGAGTTCCAGGAACGGCGCGAACACGCCGGTGTTGTGCAGCAGCGCATCGATCACGGGCTGGGGCAGCGCGACGGAGTCGAGCGCCTTTTCCAGCGGAACGCCCAGCATGGTGTCCAGCAGCGAGAACACGCCGACCACGAAGGCGTTGTCGCATTCTTCGGGCGGCAGCAGTTCGGCGGCGAGCAGTTCCATGAGGCGGCCGCGCACCACGGCGGTCTGGCCCACGGCGGGTGGAGAGCCCCCGGCGCGCGATGTGGTCATGAGCAGCGCCGCCCAGCGGAACAGCTTCTTGAGCCCCAGGATCATGACGGCGTGCCGGAACGAGGTGACCTCGCACGACAGCCCGAAGCCCGACGAGTTGATGAACCGCAGCAGGTTGAAGGACAGCGTGGGGTCCTTCTTGAGCAGCTCCTCGATCTCCGCCGTGCTGGCCTGCTTTCGCACCAGGTTGATGAGCTGGATGATGGTCGCCTGCGAAGGCCGGATGGTCTGGGCCTTCACCAGCGCGGGCTGGGCGAACCAGTAGCCCTGGAACAGCTTCACGCCCAGGGCGGACATGCGCTCGTGCTGCTCGGCGGTCTCGACTTTTTCGGCCACCAGCGTCGCCTTGGAGTTGGCGCGCGCGAACTTCACCAGGGGCTCGGCCAGCTCGGCCCGGAAGGCCTGCATGTCCAGCTTGACGAAGGCCGCCAGCGGCAGCCAGCTGGCATAGGTGCGGCGTAGCACGTTCTGGTTGAAGGCGAGGCGAAAGCCACGCGTGCGCAGGCCTTCGAGCGTGGACACGCGCCCTTCGATCTCTTCGGCCGTGGCGCCGTCGTGCAACGGGGGCACTTCCAGCACCACCTTTTCGGGGTGGATCAGTTCGAGGTGGCCGCCGGCCAGGCTTTCGTGCGTGCAGTTGATGAACACCGTCTTCTTGCCCACCAGGGCCTCGGTGCCCGCATACGACAGTGCATTGAAGAGCAGGGCGGCATCGCTGGCCGCGGTGTGGGCATCGGAGGCGGTGGAACGGTCGAACAGCTCGTAGCCGAAAACGGCACGCTGCTCATCCACGATCGCCTGGCGCGCAATGATCGCCAGGTTGCTCGAGTCCTCGTCCTCCCCTTGCGGGGCGGTGTTCTCGAAAGCCGGTACGTTGTCTGAGTTGCTCGACATGGAGGGTCTGCGTCAGTGAGTGGGATGAATTCGGTGACCTTACCACCAGAGCCGCACGCTGTCGCCCACTCTGGGGCTCATTCCGTCAACTGGTCCGCCCAGGCCAGTGCCTGCAAATGGGCCATGTTGATTTGCTGGCTGGACAGTTGCAGCGAACTGGCGGCCTGATCGAAGGCGGCGTCGTCGCTGGATTCGCAGGCTTCGGCGAGCCGCAGCAGTTCGCCCAGCGTGCCGGCGCGGTGCAGCAGGGCGTCCGACACGGTGCCGGGCACGTGCAGCAGCCCCACAGCGGATTCCATGGGCATGCTCAGCATGCGGTCGAGCATCGAGAAGATGCCCACCACGAAGGCCTGATCGGCGTCTTCCTGCGACATGGTCTCCAGGGCCAGCAGCTCCATCAACCGCCCACGCACCACGGCCGTGTGGCCGACGGCGGCGGAGATGCCGCCCCCGCGCGAGGCGGTGAGCAGCAGCGCGGCCCAGCGAAAGAGCTTCTTGAGCCCCATGAGCATCACGGCTTGCCGGAACGAGGTGATCTCGCGGGAGAGCCCGAAACCCGACGAATTGATGAGCCGCATCAGGTTGAATGCCAGGCCCGCGTCCTTTTTGAGAACCTCTTCGATTTCGTCCGTGCTGGCCTGCTGGCGCACGAGGTTGATGAGCTGGATGATGCTGCTTTGCGCGGGGGTGAGCAGCTTGGCCTCCACCAGCGAGGGGCGGGAGAACCAATACCCCTGGAACAGCTGCACCCCCTTGCTGGAGGCCATGTCGTACTGCTTGGCCGTCTCCACCTTCTCGGCGATCAGCTCGGCCTTGGAGTGCCGCCCGGCATATTTGATGAGCACGGCCAGCTGGTCCGGCGCCAGTACGGACAGGTCGAGCTTGATGTAGTCGGCCAGCGGCAGCCACGGTGCATAGGCCGATTCCAGCACCGTGTGGTTGAAGGCCAGGTGGAAGCCCCGCTCGCGCAGGCCCGACAGGATCGGCAGCCGCGTACTCACCTCTTCGGCGGCCGCGTGGCCCAGGGGCGGGATCTCCAGCACGACCTTGTCGGGATCGACCAGCTCCAGGTGGCCGCCGGACAGGCTCTCGTGCGTGCAGTTGACGAAGATGAGCTTCTTGCCCACCAGTTCCTCGCTGCCGGCGTGCGACAGCGCGGTAAACACCAGGAACACGTCCGTTGCCGCCGTGTGGCCATGGCCGGAGCGCGAGCGGTTGAAGAGTTCATAGCCCACCACGGCCTGCTGCCCGTTCATGATCGCCTGGCGGGCGATCATGGCGCCGGCAGGGCTGCTCTCGGGGGCAATGGACGGGGAATTGCCGGCGACAGGCGTGTGGGGCATGGATGGCGAACGGAAGGCGATCGGTGGAGGGGCCGCGTCCCTTCGGCAAAGGGGTTGCGGGGCTTGGGCGCATTGTAGGAAAGAACGGCTGCCCACGCGGCCGGGTCAGCCATGCTGCAGCCACTCCATTTCGGCGTCGCTGAAGCCCGCCGCGCGGCGGGCATCGGCGTTGAAGGGCGGTTTCAGGCGTGGCGCCTCGTAGCGCCGGACCAGCAGGGCGTAGTGCGCCATCGGGTCCAGCCCTTCCCGATCGCACAGGAAGCGATACCAATGGTTACCAATCGCCACATGCCCGACCTCCTCGCGCAGGATGATGTCCAGGATGTCCACAGCCGCCAGCGCGTCGGCGGTGCCCACCTGCCGCAGTTTGCGCTGGATCAGCGGTGTGGCGTCCAGGCCGCGGGCCTCGAGCGTGCGCGGCACCAGGGCCATGCGCGCGACGATGTCGCCCGCGGTCTTCTCGCACATGGTCCACAGGCCCTGGTGGGCGGGAAAATCGCCGTAGTCGTGCCCCATGCTTCGCAGGTGTTCGCGCAGCAATCCGAAGTGCTTGGCCTCTTCGGCCGCCACCCGCAGCCAGTCGAGGTAGAAGTCCGGCGGCATGCCGTCGAAACGCCACACCGCGTCGAGGGCGAGGTTGATGGCGTTGAATTCGATGTGCGCGATGGCGTGCATCAGCACCGCGCGGCCCTCGTGCGTGGCCGGCGAGCGGCGCGCCACCTCCGTGTGGCGCAGCAGGGCGGGCCGCTCGGGGCGGCCGGGCAGAGTGGCGGGGTCGGCGGGGCCCTGCGGGCTGGTCGCGGCCACGCCATGGTCGGCCGCACGCGCGTGCAGGTCCAGGGTGGCGGCGGCTTTGGCCTGGGGGTCTGTCAGGCACAGGGCCTCGAGGGCACGTTGGCGAAGGTCCATCCCTACAATTCTAGGATTCGGCCCCGCTGACAAAAAAGGAGACCTGGATGGCGCTTTACGAACTCGATGGCATTTCTCCCCGCACCGCGCCGTCGGCGTGGGTGGCGGACAGTGCCGAAGTCATCGGCCACGTCGTGCTGGGAGAGTCGTCCAGCATCTGGTTCGGGGCCGTGCTGCGCGGCGACAACGAGCCGATCACCATCGGCGCCGGCACCAATGTGCAGGATGGCAGCGTGCTGCACTCCGACCCCGGCCAGCCGCTGGTGCTGGGCGAGCGCGTGACGATCGGCCACAAGGTCATGCTGCATGGCTGCACGGTGGGCGACGAATCGCTCATCGGCATCGGCGCGGTGGTGCTCAACGGTGCGAAGATCGGCAGGCATTGCCTCGTCGGCGCCGGCGCGCTGGTGACGGAGGGCAAGGAGTTTCCCGATGGCTCCATGATCATCGGCAGTCCCGCGAAGGCGGTGCGCCAGCTCTCGCCCGAGCAGATCGAGGGCCTGCGCCGGAATGCGCAGACCTACATCGACAACGCCCAGCGCTTTCGAGCCGGGTTGCGCAAGCTGGCTTGAGCGGCGCCAACATTTCAGGAAAACCAGGGTGTCTGAACTCCACAAGTTTCTTTTCGATGGCCTGCCCGTGCGCGGCATGATCGTGCGCCTCACCGACGCCTGGACCGAGATCCTCGCGCGGCGCGCCGGCAACACCACCTCCGGCGCCTATCCGCCGCCCGTGCGCGAGCTATTGGGCGAGATGGCCGCGGCCGGCGTGCTGATGCAGTCCAACATCAAGTTCAACGGGGCGCTGGTGCTGCAGGTCTTCGGCGACGGCCCCGTCAAGCTGGCGGTGGCCGAGGTGCAGTCGGACCTCAGCCTGCGCGCCACGGCCTCGGTGAACGGCGAAGTGCCGGACGGTGCCCGCCTGAGCGACATGGTGAACGTGGGCGGCGGCGGGCGCTGCGCCATCACGCTCGATCCGAAGGACCGCCTGCCGGGCCGGCAGCCTTACCAGGGCGTGGTGCCGCTGCATGGCGACCACCACGAGAAGATCGAAAAGCTCAGCGACGTGCTGCAGCACTACATGCTGCAGTCCGAACAGCTGGACACCACGCTGGTGCTGGCCGCCGACGACCAGGTGGCCGCCGGCCTGCTCATCCAGCGCATGCCGATCAAGGGCGAGGGCAACCTCGCCGGCGAACTGACCCACCGCGAGAACGAGGACCAGATCGGCCACAACGAGGACTACAACCGCATCGCCACCCTGGCGGCCAGCCTGACGCGCGACGAACTGCTGGGCCTGGACGTGGACACCATCCTGCGCCGCCTTTTCTGGGAAGAGAAACTGCTGCGCTTCGTGCCCCAGCAGGGCGTGGACGGCCCGCGGTTCGCCTGCACCTGCAGCCGCGAGCGCGTCAGCAACATGCTGCGCAGCCTGGGGGTGGAAGAGGCCGAGAGCATCCTCGCCGAGCGCGGCGACATCGAGGTGGCCTGCGAGTTCTGCGGCCAGCAGTACCGCTACGACGCGGTGGATGCGGCGCAGATCTTCACCGAGCCCGGCAAGCAATTGCCGGGGCCGTCCAGCGTTCAGTAGCCGCCGGCTGCAAGGCCCGCGGGTCCCGCATCAGCCGCGCAGCGCCGTGAACAGCTTGTGCTCGCACTCGGGGTCGCTGCACTTCTCGCACGACCATGCACGAAGGCGGGCAGGCCGTGCCGGCGCTTCTTGATCAAAAACGGTGGGTGCCGGCGGATCATATGCCCTGGGTGCTATTTTTTTAATAGCATCCAGGGCCGCCCGCAGCCGCTCGTTCTCGCTGCCGTACAGCACGCGATAGGCCACACCGGCCTCGGAAAGCGCCCCGCGCAGGCAGGCATCGAACCGCTCCTGCCCGCAGGGCTGCGGTGTCTGGCCCGAGGCTTTCGAGGGCGTCGCGCCGTCCAGTCCGCCGAGCAGCGTGGCTCGGCACGTTGCCGCATGGGTCGCCGCCAGCGCTGCCAGCGCCTGCTGCGCCGCATCTTGCAAGGGGCCCACCGGCGCCTGCAGGCAGCGCGACACGGCCGCATGCAGCGCCGGGCAGGCATCGACCAAGGCATGCCCCGGCTGCAGGTGCCGTGCCACCGCGCGCGCTAAAGCCTCCAGCCCGGTGCCGGGGGCGCCCAGCAGGGCGATGCGGACCGGATCGGCGGCCAAGGGACTCGGGGGGCGGTGGGAATGAACGCTGCAGAGGCCCCGTCCGCTCAGCGGTGGGTCACCTGCACGTAGATCTCGTTGGGCTTGACCATGCCCAGTTCGTTGCGCGCCTTTTCCTCGACCATGTCCAGGCCTTCGCGCAGGTCGTGCACTTCGGAGGTGAGGCGTTCGTTGGCCTGGCGGGCCTCGGCATTGGCCTGCTTTTGCGCAGCGATCTTTTCCTTCATTTCCTGCACGTGGTGGACGCTGCCGCGGCCGGACCACAGCTGCGCCTGCACCCCCACGAGGAGGAGGAGCAGCACCAGCGGAACGATGCGGGGACTCATGGCGGTCAGATCAGGCGGCAGGAAAGGGATCGGTCACCGCCCGTGGCACGGCCCTCACAGAAGGAGGGAGGACCGTGCCACGGCGGTGGGTTCAGGTCAGCGCAGGTTGTAGAACGCAGCGCGGCCGGGGTAGTGGGCGATGTCGCCCAGGTCTTCCTCGATGCGCAGCAGCTGGTTGTACTTGGCGATGCGGTCCGAGCGCGACAGCGAGCCCGTCTTGATCTGGCCCGCGTTGGTGCCCACGGCGATGTCGGCGATGGTGCTGTCCTCGGTCTCGCCCGAACGGTGCGAGATCACGGCCGTGTAGCCGGCGCGCTTGGCCATCTCGATGGCAGCGAAGGTTTCGGTCAGGGTGCCGATCTGGTTGATCTTGATGAGGATCGAGTTGGCGATGCGCTTGTCGATGCCTTCCTTCAGGATCTTGGTGTTGGTGACGAACAGGTCGTCGCCCACCAACTGCACCTTCTCGCCCAGGCGTTCGGTCAGGTGCTTCCAGCCGTCCCAGTCGCCTTCGGCCATGCCGTCTTCGATGGAGATGATGGGGTACTTGTCCACCCACGCGGCGAGCATGTCGGTCCATTGCTGGGCCGTCAGGCGGATGCCGCCTTCGCCTTCCAGCACGTAGTGGCCGTCCTTGTAGAACTCGCTGGCCGCGCAGTCCAGGGCCAGGGCGATCTGTTCGCCGGCGGTGTAGCCGGCGGCGTCGATGGCCTGCAGGATGAGCTGGATCGCGGCTTCGTGGTTCTCGACGCTGGGGGCGAAACCGCCCTCGTCGCCCACGGCGGTGCTCATGCCGCGGTCGTTGATGATCTTCTTGAGGGCATGGAACACCTCGGCGCCCCAGCGCACGGCTTCGCGGAAGCTCGGCGCACCCACGGGGACGATCATGAATTCCTGCAGATCCAGGCTGTTGTTGGCATGCGCGCCGCCGTTGATGACGTTCATCATCGGCACGGGCAACTGGATGCCGCCCATGCCGCCCAAGTAGCGGTACAGGGGCAGGCCGGACTCTTCAGCAGCGGCGCGGGCCACGGCCATGGAGACCGCCAGCATGGCGTTCGCGCCCAGGCGGCTCTTGTTGTCGGTGCCGTCCAGGTCGATCAGGGTCTTGTCCAGAAAGGCCTGCTCGGAGGCGTCCAGGCCCAGCACGGCCTCGGAAATCTCGGTGTTGATGTGCTCCACGGCCTTGAGCACGCCCTTGCCCAGGTAGCGGCCCTTGTCGCCGTCACGCAGCTCGATGGCCTCGCGGCTGCCGGTGGACGCACCAGAGGGCACGGCCGCGCGGCCCATCACGCCCGATTCCAGCAGCACGTCGCATTCGACGGTGGGGTTGCCGCGACTGTCCAGCACTTCGCGACCTACGATATCAACGATGGCACTCATTCAAGGTTCTCCAGTTTTAAAGAATTATCGATTGGCCCCAGGTAGTGCTCTGGCAACGGCAACGACGATCGCTACCATCCTCCGCACTCACCCATGCAGCAAAGGGTGTGGGGCTATAAAAATGGGTCGGGTTTGTATAGGTAGATCGCGGAACCCATGATCAAAAGCACGGTTGCGCTCAATGAGCATGCCAAAACCAGTGGTTTAGGCCATTGCGCGATGCGGACCACCAGCGCGCAGGGGCGCAGTGCCATCCAGGGCGCAGCCAAAAAGGATGCAATCAACAGCAACGTGCAAAACAGACCGACGCGCTCTGAGAGAGTCAGCAGGGTGAAATCTGAAATGACAAACAAGAAAGAGCCCACCAAAAGCCAGGCAATGGACTCGACTGCTGAAAACCTTGCTCTTGAAGACTCACGCACCCCAGGCCGCGCGAGAAATCGGTACGAGAGAATCAGCGTGCAAGCAAGCAGCGATGGCAAGGAGAGAAACGCAAATGCCATTGCGAAACCGCTGAGCGCACCAATGGCGACATAGATCATTGGAGTAAGCAACAACCCCATCACCACCGAAGACAGCACGACCACTGGAAAGTAAGCCATCGGCTGGTTGCGAGTGCAGCAGATTTGATCAATCAGCAAAATGAAGGTGCTCGGCTCACACGCCTTCCACGCACACCATGCGCATGACGGCCGCGCCTTCGCGGGCCGCCTTGGCCTTCTGGTACTCGGGCGTGTCGTAGAACGCGCGGGCCGCCTCGAAGCTCGGGAACTTCAGCAGCACGGTGCGGCCGGGGTTCCAGTCGCCTTCGAGCACCTCGACCTTGCCGCCGCGGATGCAGACCTCGGCGCCATGCACCTGCATGGCGTGGGTGCTCCACTTCTTGTACTCCTCGTACTGCGTCGGGTTGGTGACGGTGACGGATGCGATGACGTAACCACTGCTCATGGCTCAGGCTCCAAAGTTGTTTTCGAGGAATCCGTTGCGCTTGGTGATGGTGTCCAGCG
Source organism: Acidovorax sp. SUPP950 (assembly GCF_030158935.1). Classification (NCBI taxonomy): domain Bacteria; kingdom Pseudomonadati; phylum Pseudomonadota; class Betaproteobacteria; order Burkholderiales; family Comamonadaceae; genus Acidovorax; species Acidovorax sp. SUPP950. The sequence continues at coordinate 877,014 of NZ_BQXE01000002.1, forward strand.
CCACCAGCGTTTCCAGCAGCGCCTTCATGTGCTTGAGCGGCACGGCGTTGGGGCCGTCCGACAGGGCCTTGGCCGGATCGGGGTGCGTTTCCATGAAGAGGCCCGCCACGCCCACGGCGACGGCGGCGCGGGCCAGCACCGGGACCATCTCACGCTGGCCGCCGCTGCTCGTGCCCTGGCCGCCCGGCAACTGCACCGAGTGGGTGGCGTCGAACACGACCGGCGCCCCGGTCTCGCGCATGATGGCCAGGCCGCGCATGTCGGACACGAGGTTGTTGTAGCCGAAGCTCGCACCCCGCTCGCAGGCCATGAAGCTGTCCTCGGGCAGGCCGGCTTCCAGCGCGGCGGCGCGAGCCTTGTCGATCACGTTCTTCATGTCGTGCGGCGCGAGGAACTGGCCCTTCTTGATGTTCACCGGCTTGCCCGACTGCGCCACCGCGCGGATGAAGTCGGTCTGGCGGCACAGGAAGGCGGGCGTCTGCAGCACATCGACCACCTTGGCGGCCTCGGTGATGTCGTCCTCGGTGTGCACGTCGGTCAGCACGGGCACGTCCAGGTCGCGCCGGATCTTGGCCAGGATCTCCAGGCCCTTCTCGCGGCCGGGGCCGCGAAAGCTGGTGCCCGAAGACCGGTTGGCCTTGTCGAAGCTGCTCTTGAAGATGAACGGAATGCCCAGCGCCGCCGCCGTCTCCTTGAGCTGACCCGCCACGTCCATCTGCAGTTGCTCGGACTCGATCACGCAGGGGCCCGCGATGAGGAAGAAGCGGTGTTCCAGGCCGACGTCGAAGCCGCAGAGTTTCATGGCAGGGGTTCTTTCTTTTCTCGTCGTTGCTTCGGAAGAAGGCTTTCAGGCCGCCGCGAGGGCTGGCTGCTGGCTCTTTTGGCGCTCCACGGCCGCCTTGATGAAGGCGTTGAAGAGCGGGTGGCCGTTCCACGGCGTCGATTTGAATTCGGGGTGGAACTGCACGCCGATGTACCAGGGATGCACGCTCTTGGGCAGCTCGACGATCTCGGTGAGCTGCTCGCGCTGCGTGAGCGCCGAGATCACCAGGCCCGCCTTGCGCAGCTGGTCGAGGTAGTTCACGTTGGCTTCGTAGCGGTGGCGGTGGCGCTCGGTGACGATGTTGCCGTAGATCTCGTGCGCCAGCGTGCCGGACGCCACGTCCGAGCTCTGCGCGCCCAGGCGCATGGTGCCGCCCAGGTCGGAGTTTTCGTTGCGCGTCTTGATCGTGCCGTCGGCGTCCTTCCACTCGGTGATCAGGGCGATCACGGGGTGGGGCGTGGCAGGCTCGAACTCGGTGCTGTTGGCGTCCTTGAGACCGGCCACGTGGCGCGCGTACTCGATGGTGGCGACCTGCATTCCCAGGCAGATGCCCAGATAGGGCACCTGGTGCTCGCGGGCATAGCGGGCCGTGCTGATCTTGCCTTCCACGCCCCGCGCGCCGAAGCCGCCGGGCACCAGGATGGCATCGTATTTAGCGAGTTTTTCGGCCGCGTCGGCGGCGCCGATGGTCTCGGAATCGATGTGCTCGATCTTCACGCGCACATGGTTCTTCATGCCGGCGTGGCGCAGCGCCTCGTTCACCGACTTGTAGCTGTCGGACAGGTCCACGTACTTGCCCACCATGGCGATGGTGACCTCGCCCTGTGGATGCTCGGTCTCGTAGACGAGCTGGTCCCAGCGCTTGAGGGTCGTGGGCGGCGTGTTCAGGCGCAGCTTGTCGCAGATCAGGCCGTCCAGGCCCTGCTCGTGCAGCATGCGCGGCACCTTGTAGATGGTGTCCACGTCCCACATGCTGATCACGCCCCACTCGGGCACGTTGGTGAACAGCGAAATCTTGCCGCGCTCTTCCTCGGGAATGCGGCGGTCGGCGCGGCACAGCAGCGCATCGGGCTGAATGCCGATCTTGCGCAGCTCCTGCACGGTGTGCTGGGTCGGCTTGGTCTTGAGCTCGCCCGCGGCGGCGATCCACGGCAGGTAGGTCAGGTGCACGAAGGCGGCGTTGTTGGGGCCGAGCTTGAGGCTCAGCTGGCGCACCGCTTCCAGGAAGGGCAGGGACTCGATGTCGCCCACCGTGCCGCCGATCTCGACGATGGCCACGTCCACCGCGTCGCCCGTGCCCACGCCGGCGCCGCGCTTGATGTATTCCTGGATTTCGTTGGTGACGTGCGGAATGACCTGCACGGTCTTGCCGAGGTAGTCGCCGCGCCGTTCCTTCTCCAGCACGCTCTGGTAGATGCGGCCCGTGGTGAAGTTGTTGGTCTTTTTCATGCGCGTTTCGATGAAACGCTCATAGTGGCCGAGATCGAGGTCGGTTTCGGCGCCGTCGTCGGTGACGAAGACCTCGCCGTGCTGGAACGGGGACATGGTGCCCGGGTCCACGTTGATGTACGGGTCGAGCTTGATGAGGGTGACTTTGAGGCCCCGCGATTCGAGGATCGCGGCAAGGGAGGCTGAGGCGATTCCCTTGCCCAGGGAAGACACCACACCGCCGGTGACGAAGACAAATTTGGTCATGTCTTTTTTGGTGGTGGGAAATCGGGATTATAGAGGGCGGCCATCAAGGCCCCGGCCGGCGCTTTGCAAGCCCGCAGGCTCCGTCTGCTAAATTGCGCGCCATGAACGAGCTCGCCGGCAAACACATTCTCCTGGGACTCTCCGGCGGCATCGCCTGCTACAAATCGGCCGAATTCGCCCGCCTGCTCATCAAGGCCGGGGCCACCGTGCAGGTCGTGATGACCGAGGCGGCCGCGCAGTTCATGACCCCCGTCACGATGCAGGCGCTGACCGGGCGCACGGTGTACCACTCGCAGTGGGACGCGCGCGCGCCCAACAACATGCCGCACATCAACCTGGGCCGCGAGGCCGACGCGATCGTCATCGCGCCGTGCAGCGCGGACTTCATCGCGCGCCTGGCGCAGGGGCGCTCCGACGAACTGCTGAGCCTGACCTGCCTGGCCCGGCCCATCGACCGCGTGCCGCTGCTGCTCGCCCCCGCCATGAACCGCGAGATGTGGGCGCACCCGGCCACGCAGCGCAACCTGGCGCAGGTCGCGCGCGACGGCGCCGTCGTGCTGGCCGTGGGCAACGGCGACCAGGCCTGCGGCGAGACCGGTGACGGCCGCATGCTGGAGCCGGCCGAACTGCTGGAGGAACTGACGGCGTTCTTCGCGCCCAAGGTGCTGGCCGGCCAGCACGTGCTGGTGACGGCGGGCCCCACGTTCGAGGCCATCGATCCGGTGCGCGGCATCACCAACCGCTCCAGCGGCAAGATGGGCTTTTCCATCGCCCGCGCCGCGCGCGAGGCCGGCGCGCAAGTCACGCTGGTGGCGGGGCCGGTGCACCTGCCCACACCGCGCGGCGTGCGCCGCGTGGACGTGCAATCGGCACAAAACATGCTCGATGCCGTAGTGGAATATGCCTCGGATGCTACTGTTTTTGTAGCAACCGCTGCCGTGGCCGACTGGCGCCCTGCGCAGGCAGCCCGCCACAAGATCAAGAAGGACGGCTCCGGCGAGGTGCCTGCGCTGGCGTTCGTGGAGAACACGGACATCCTGGCCCAGGTCGCGAAATCCGAGCGCGCGCTCTCGGGGCAATTGTTCTGCGTCGGTTTTGCGGCCGAGAGCGAAGACCTGCTGCGCCACGCCAGCGCCAAGCGCGAGCGCAAGGGCGTGCCGCTGCTGGTGGGCAACATCGGCCCAGCCACCTTCGGGCAGGACGACAACGCGCTGCTGCTGATCGATGCCCAGGGGCACCGCGAACTGCCACGCGCCTCCAAGCGCGAGCTGGCCCGCCAGTTGGTGGCCGAGATCGCCCGGCGCATTGCGGGCGCCGCCTGACATCCCGTCTGAAACCGATCCAACCCGTGCAGCATCCCTTGCGCCCCGAATGGGACACGCCGCCCGACGGCGATTTCGCAAGCTACGTGGAGCGGCTCAGCCGGATGCAGCATCCGGCCCATTCGTTGGCGCCCGGTGAGGAGCCTGGCCACTACGGCGCCCGCCCGACTGTCGTTGGTACGGCTGCGAAAGGCGCAGCCTTGAAGGCGCCCGTCCGCGATGCGGTGACGCGTCAGGCCTCTCTGACGATGCCGGGCGCCCAAGGGCTCCGGCTGTTGCGCCTGGCACGGGCGGTGCTGCTCCTGCTGGTGCTGGCGAAAGCGGTGGCGTGGCTGGCTTTCGCCTGGGGTTCGCTGTTCGGCGTCGTCTCGCTCGGCCTGCTGTGGTGGGGCCTGGGCGCGGCAGGGCGCCTGCTGTCCGGCGGCTCGCCATCATCGCCCGGCACCGACCGCGCCGCGGCATTGCAAACCGTGCTGGAGGCGCTGCGCCAGGCGGCGCGCCAGCCCCCGAATTCCCGTTTTCCCAAGAAGTGAATTGAACCTGTGAAGATCGACGTCAAGATTCTCGACCCCCGCATGGCAGCGCAGCTGCCTTCCTACGCCACGCCGGGCAGCGCCGGCCTCGACCTGCGTGCCTGCCTGGACGAGCCGCTCACGCTGCAGCCCAACGCCTGGCAACTGGTACCCACCGGGATCGCCATCTATCTGAAAGACCCCGGGTATGCCGCGCTGATCCTTCCGCGCTCGGGCCTGGGGCACAAGCATGGCATCGTGCTGGGCAATCTGGTGGGGCTGATCGACAGCGACTACCAGGGCCAGCTCATGGTCAGCGCCTGGAACCGCAGCAACACGGCGTTCACCCTGGAGCCCATGGAGCGGCTGGCCCAACTGGTCATCGTGCCGGTGGTGCAGGCGCAGTTCAACGTGGTCAGCGACTTTCCAGCCACGCAGCGCGGCGAAGGCGGCTACGGCTCGACGGGTCAGGCCTGAACGGCCTGCCGCGCCATCTGTTTCCGATCTTTTGTAGGCCGGCGCCGACATGGCTGCCGGTATCTGTCTTGCCTGCCGGGCCGCGATTGCCCGTCGGGTTCCGGGGTGGGCTGCATGGTGCAATCCGCTTCACGTCAAAGGCTTTGAAGGCCTGCGCATCGCTCTGAAGGAGAACTCTCATGTCCCGTTTCATCCGCTCCGCCACCCTGGCAGGTTCCGTCGCCCTGGTGACCCTGCTCTCGGCCTGCGCCCAGCAACCGCGCTATTCCAACAACTACCCCGCCCAGCCCCAGCCGGGCTATTCCTCCTACCCCGCTGCGCAGAACCAGAACCAGAACGGCACCGAGTTCGGCGTGGTCTCCAACATCGAAACCCTGCATGCGCGCAACCGCGGCACCAGCGGCGCGGGTGCCGTGCTGGGCGCGGTGGCCGGCGGCGTGCTGGGCAACCAGGTGGGCAAGGGCAGCGGCCGCGCCGCAGCCACCGTGCTGGGTGCCGTGGGCGGCGGTGTGGTGGGTAACCAGATCGAAGGCCGCACCGGCAACAACAACGACGGCCAGGCCGAGGGCTACCGCCTGACGATCCAGCTGGATCAGGGCGGCCAGCGCGTCTATGACGTGACCACGCCAGGAGACCTGCGCACCGGCGACCGCGTGCGCCTGTATGGCGGCCAGATCTCGCGCATCTGACCTGCCATGCTCTCGTCGCCTGCCGCGCACGCGTGGCAGGCAACCCATGCAAAACGGGCCCCTCGGGGCCCGTTTTGCATGGGTCGATGAATCGGTCAGTGAAGGGTCGGCGCGTCCGCCGCGGGCGGCTGGATGCGAAAGAAGCCGGTGCCGGCCGAGCCGCGGCCGATCTCTTCCTCGGTGGCCTCGCGCACGCTTTGCACCGTGAGGTGCAGGCGCAGCGCGATGCCTGCCAGCGGGTGGTTGCCGTCGAGCACGATGTGCTCCGGATAGATCTGGGCCACGGTGTACAGCACGTCGCGCGGGGCCGCCGGGTTGGTGCCCTGCGGCAGCGCGCTGCCTTCGACCGTCATGCCTTCTTCCAGATCGGCGGGAAAGAGGTTGCGCGGTTCGAGGAACAGCAGTTGGTCCTGGTAGTCGCCGAAGGCTTCCTCGGGCTCCAGGTGCAGCGACAGCGACGTGCCCGCGGCATGGCCTTGCAGGGCCTCTTCGATGCGCGCGAGCAGATCGTCGCCGCCGACGAGAAACTCCACCGGCTCATCGAGCACGTCCAGTTCCTCGCCCAGGGTGTCTTTCAGGATCCAGGTCAAAGCGACCACACATTGTTGGTTGATTTCCATAGGAGAATTGTCGCAGTTCGACCCTCGTCCGCGCACGCGGCATCAATTCCCCATGGATGTTCAACAACCTCTGGCGCTGCTGGGCGGGCTCACGCCGGCGCAGTTCATGCGCCGCCACTGGCAGAAAAAGCCCCTGCTGGTTCGCCAGGCCATCGCCGCGTTCGACCCGCCGGTGCAACGTGCCGAATTGTTCGCGCTCGCCGCGCAAGAGGGCGTCGAATCGCGCCTCGTGCAGCACAAGGCCGGCGCGTGGAAGCTGCGCCACGGCCCTTTCGCGCGCCGTTCACTGCCGCCGCTCACCACGCGCGAGTGGACGCTGCTGGTGCAAGGCGTCGATCTGCATGACGACGCGGTGCATGCGCTGATGGAGCAGTTTTGCTTCGTGCCGCGCGCGCGGCTCGACGACCTGATGATCAGCTATGCCTCCGATGGCGGCGGCGTCGGACCGCATTTCGACAGCTACGACGTCTTCCTGCTCCAGGCCCGGGGGCGTCGGCGCTGGCGCATCGGCCGGCAGAAGGACCTCACGCTGCGCGAGGGCATTCCGCTCAAGGTGCTGGCGCAGTTCGAGCCCGAGCAGGAGTTCGTGCTCGAGCCCGGGGACATGCTCTACCTGCCGCCGCGCTATGCGCACGATGGCATCGCCGAAGGCGAATGCATGACCTACTCCATCGGGTTCCGCTCCCCCGCACGCAACGGGATCGCGCAGGAGTTGCTGTCGCGCCTGGCCGATGATGCCGCCGATGACGATGCGCCACCCCAGCTGTACCGCGATCCGTCACAGGCCGCGGTGGCGCAGCCGGGCGAGATTCCCCCGGCGCTGCAGGCCTTTGCCCGCCAGGCGCTGGAGCGCGCCCTGTCCGAGCCGCTGGCACTGGAGCGCGCCCTGGGCGAGAGCCTGACCGAGCCCAAGCCCAACGTGTGGTTCGAGCCCGGGGCGGTGGGCGGCCTGCTGGAAGGCGTTCAACTGGACCGCCGCACCCGCATGGCGTATGACGTGCGCCATGTGTTCATCAACGGCGACAGCTACCTGGCGGCAGGCCGCGACGCCACCCTCATGCGCCGGCTGGCCGATGAGCGCGTGCTGCGCCCCCGCGATCTCGCGCGCGCCAGCGACGATGCGCTGGAGCTGTTGTCGTCCTGGTGCGAAACGGGTTGGGCGCACGCCTGGTCGCCGCCTGATTGATGGGCCTTTGAACGCGCAAAGGTGCAGTCACCTTAAGGAGCCACCGATGTCCGATGCACTCCCCCGCCATCCCGAAGCGGTCGCCGCACTGCCCGCCGGGCGTTTCAACGGCCGGGAAGACTTTCGCCAATGGGTGCGCGACGCGTTGGCTTGCGCGGCTCGGGAAGGCTGGAACGAGATCGTGCTGAGCGACTTCGACTTTCATGATTGGCCGCTTGGCGAGCGCGAGGTGATCGATTCGCTGCAGTCCTGGGCGCGCCGCGGGCGCCGCCTCACGATGCTGGCCGGAACGTATGACGAAATGGTGCGGCGCCACGCGCGCTTCGTGCATTGGCGGGGCGTGTGGGACCATGTGATCGAATGCCGCCGCGCGCCCACGGCAGACCGCCTGGAACTGCCCAGCGTGCTCTGGTCCGATGCCTGGGTGCTGCAACGGTTGGACCCTGAGCGCTGCGCCGGCGTAGCAGGCCGCGAGCCCGAGCGCCGCCTGCTGGCGCGCGAGGCCCTCAACGAATGGCTGCTGCGCAAGAGTTCACCGGGGTTCCCGGCGACCACGCTGGGGCTGTGAATAATGCGCTCCCCATTTTTGCGATTTACCGAAGAGAAACAAAACGTCCCGTCGGTGTTAGTCTGTATTGACGGAATCTCCCTATAATTTGCGGTTGAAGTAAAAAAAGGCGCCCCTGAGCGCCAAGCACCGCCAAAGAGCACGCTGCAAGAGGGCGCCAATGGCGGCAATTCCAATATCCGTCTGTCCAATAGGAAAAACTGAAATGAAGAACTCTCTCGTTCTGGCTGCCCTGGTCGCCTCCGTCGCTCTCGCCGCTTGCGGCAAGAAGGAAGAAGCCGCTGCGCCTGCACCGGCTCCCGCTCCTGTGGAAGCACCCGCACCAGCACCGGCTCCCGCTCCCGTGGTGACGCCTGCTGCTTCCGACGCAGCCCCTGCCATGACCGCTCCCGCATCCGACGCTGCTTCCGCTCCCGCAGGCGACGCTGCCAAGGCCGCTGCCGATGCTGCAGCAGCAGCCGCTGCCGGCGCTTCCACCGCCAAGTAAGCGATCGCTCCAACCGGCTTCGGCACACCGTGCCGGAGTCTGGCAAAAAGCCCCGTACCACCAGGTCGGGGCTTTTTTTATTGGGCGGGCCGTTTTGGCTGGTTTCGAAGGGGTACGAAATGCGAGATGCCTTGCGGACCTCAAGGCCTTACCAAGTCCGCGGCCTGCCGAAAGATCAGCCGCAGGCGATCCAGCCGGAGCCGGTGACCGGGCTGGCCACGTCCACGCGCGAGGTTTCCCACCCCAAGGCCGAGGCCAGCGCGGCCTGGGCCAGTTCGGGGCGGTTGTTCTGCGCGCTGAGGTGGGCCGCCACCACGCGGCTCAGCCCCGTGTGCTGCATGACCCGCAGGATGTCGGCGGCCACGGTGTTGGCCAAGTGGCCGTAGAGGCCGCTGATACGGCGCTTCAGGAACGCCGGGTAGCTGGAGACGGCGAGCAGATCGGGGTCGTGGTTGGATTCCAGCAGCAGCGCATGGCAGCCTTTGAGGTGGGCCAGCACATGGTCGGTGGCATGGCCCAGGTCGGTCAGCAGGCCGATGTGCGTCGCGCCATCGCTGCAGCGCAGCTGGAGCGGCTCGCGGGCGTCGTGCGGCACGGTGAAGGGCAGGGCCTCGAACGCGCCCAGATCGATGGGCAGGCCATCCTGTGCGATGTTCAGCAGCCCGTCCAGTTCGGGCGCGCCGATGGCCGCGTAGGTGCCATGGCTCATCCAGACCGGAATGCGGTGCCTGAGCGCCAGTTTCTCCATGCAGCCCACGTGGTCCGAATGCTCGTGGGTGATGAACAGGGCGTCGAGGTCGTCGATCGACAGCCCGGCAGCGGCCAGGCGCGATGCCAGTTGCCGCGGCCCCAGCCCGCAGTCGATGAGCAACCGCCGCACCTGCGTGCCGCAGCGCCCCTCCACCACCGTGGCGTTGCCCGAACTGCCGCTGCCCAGGTTCTTGAAACGCAGCACGCAGTCCCGGGCCCTGAATTACTTCAGGTCGTCCGTCAGCACGCGCACGATGCGCTCGGCGTTGGCCGACGTCTCGGGCGCACCGGCGGCGTTCAGGACGGACACCGTGCTCTTGTTCTCGGCGCTGCGCACCACGACGCGGTACTTGACCGGTGCCGCGGCATCCGACGAGCGGCCCAGCAGCTTGCCGAAGAAGCCGGGGTCCTTCTTCTCGGTGGGCTCGACGTAGCGCACGAAATAGATGCCCTGGGCACGGTCGCGGTCTTCCACGGTGAAGCCGGTGCGGTCGAGCGCCAGGCCCACGCGGCGCCATGCACGGTCGAAGTTCTCGTCCAGTTCCACGACGGGCACATTGCCCTGGCGCGCCATGCGGGCCGTGGGCACTTGCTGTGCGGGCGCGGCGGCGATGGCGCGGGACTGTTCCTGGCTTACCCCCAACTTGACCATCAGTCGGCGCAGGAATTCGGTTTCCAGTTCCGGATCGACCGGGCGGGGCTGCCACACGGTGCTTTCCTTCTGGGCGGAGGTGTAGACCTCGACCATGCCGCGGTGGCTGATGAAGATTTCGGTGCTGCCATTGGGGCCGCGCTCCAGGCGGGTGCGGAACTTGTCGCGCTCGCCGGTGGAGTAGACCGAGTCGAACATCTTGCCGATGGTGGAGCGGATGATGTCCTGCGGCAGCTTGGCGCGGTTCTCGGCCCAGTCGGTTTCCATGATGCCGAGGTTGGCCTGGTCCTGCACCAGCACGAAGCCGTTCTCGGTCCAGAAGTCGCGCACCGGGTCCCACAGGACGTCAGCGGGGCGGCTCACGACCAGCCAGCGCTGGTTGCCGTCGCGTTCGATGCGCACGTCGCCGATGTTGCGCGTGGCCGCGTTCACGGCGCCCACGGGCTTTTGCGACTGGCCGGCCTCGAAGGCGGCCGCCGACACCACGCCACCCGGCACGGCGTAGCGCGAGTCGCGCGAGATCTGGTTCAGGTCCGGCGGCACTTCGAGCGTCGCGCCCTTGGTGGCGCTTTTGTAGTCGATCTTGTCGCTCTCCAGGACGGAGCAGGCGGACAGGGCCATGGCAAGGCCCAGCAGGCCCAGGCGGTTGATAGCGTTCACGCGGAAATCCTCTTTGGTGTCTGGGGAGAGCGGGGCAGGCAAGGCGGCAGGCTTTGATGGATTTACAGCAGGCCGCTGGCGCGAAGGGCGGCTTCCACCACGGCTTCGTTGCCTTGGCTCAGCGGGGTCATGGGCAGGCGCATCGCGCCGCCGCACCGGCCCAGGCGGTGCATCGCCCACTTCACCGGAATCGGGTTGGCTTCGACGAACAGCTGCTTGTGGGTGGGCATGAGCTGGAACTGGATTTCCATGGCGCGGCGCACATCGCCGGCCAGCGCGGCCACGCACAGTTCGTGCATGAGGCGTGGCGCCACGTTGGCGGTCACGCTGATGTTGCCCTGGCCGCCGCACAGCATGAGCGCCACGGCCGTCGGATCGTCGCCGGAATACACGGCGAAGCCCTTGGGCACGTCGCGGATCAGCCACTGCGCGCGTTCGATGTTGCCGGTGGCTTCCTTGATGCCGATGATGCCGGGCACCTGCGCCAGGCGCAGCACGGTGTCGTGCAGCATATCGGCCACGGAGCGGCCGGGCACGTTGTACAGCACGATGGGCAGGTCGCCCACCGCTTCGGCGATGGCCTTGAAGTGCTGGTACTGGCCCTCTTGCGTGGGCTTGTTGTAGTAGGGCACGACCTGCAGTTGCGAGTCGGCGCCGACCTTCTTGGCGAAGCGGGCCAGCTCGATGGCCTCGGCCGTGGAGTTGGCGCCGCAGCCGGCCATGATGGGCACGCGCTTGGCGGCCTGCTCGACGGCCACGCGGATGATTTCGCAGTGTTCTTCGACGTTCACCGTGGGCGACTCGCCGGTGGTGCCCACCACGCCGATGCAGTCGGTGCCTTCGGCGACGTGCCAGTCGATCAGTTGGCGCAGGGTGGGGTAGTCCACGCTGCCGTCCTCGTGCATGGGGGTGACGAGGGCGACGATGCTGCCGGTGAGAGAGCTGGGAGGGGTCATGTCCGCGGTGGAAAACGGGTAAAGGAGCATTCTAACTAGAGCGGCGGTGCGAGCCGGTGGCGTGCCGGTGCGGCCCCCTCTTGCAGCCGGACCGCGGCGATGCGCTGGACGAATCGCTCCGGTGCATCGAGGAAGCCATCTTCATAGGCCACCGTGCACAGACCCGCGCAGGCCTGCAGCAGTTCCCCGGGCCGCAAGAGAAAGTCCGGCCGGGCCGGGCGGCCGACGGTTTCGTTGCCCGCGGCGAAGGTTTCGTACAGCAGCACGCCGCCGGGCGCGACGCTGGCCACCAGCGTGGGCAGGAGCGGCCGCCACAGGTACCGGGTGACGACCACGGCGCCGAAGGTGCGGCCCGCCAACGGCCAGGGCCCGGCTTCGATGTCCGCGCAGAGGATTTCGCCCAGCCCCCGCAGCGGGGCCAGCACGTCGGGGTCGCGGTCCACGCCGGTCACGGGATGCCCGCGCCCGTGGAGCCAGCGCAGGTGCCGGCCGCTGCCGCAGGCCACGTCCAGCACGCTGGCGCCGGGCGGCAGGAGATGGGCCCAGCGCCGGACCCATTCCGAAGGCGGCTCAAGGCTGTGAATGGCTGGCATTTGCTATGAAAATAATAGCATTCAAGGCAATGAAATCGCCGGCATGAAGGCGATTTGGCGCCATCGTCAGAAGCAGGCCCACAGCTGGTCGGCCATCATCACCACGAAGTCCGGCTCCGCATACAGGAGGAACACGGCGGCCAGCAGCACCGCGCCGGCGGCGCCCCAGGCCCACGCCCGGTGGGCGCGAGCTGGGCGCGCGGTGCGGGCAGGGCCCGGCGAGGGGTGCGGGGTGGGCGGCATGTTCCGGCGCTTTTCAGGCGGAGGCCGGTTGCGGCGCCCGGTGGATCGGGCTTTCCTTGACCGGCAGGTTCACCAGTCCGGCCAGCACGCCCAGGCCGATGGCCAGGTACCAGACCAGGTCGTAGCTGCCGGTGGTGTCGTACAGGTAGCCCCCCAGCCAGACGCCCAGGAAGCTGCCGATCTGGTGGCTGAAGAACACGAACCCGCCCAGCATGGACAGGTGCTGCACGCCGAAGATCTGCGCCACCGTGGCGTTGGTGGGCGGGATGGTGGACAGCCACAGCACGCCCATCACCGCCGAGAACACGTACACCGACAGCGGCGACAGCGGCACCAGCAGGAACACGCTGATCGCCACGGCCCGGGCGAAGTAGATGAAGGCGAGGATGTAGCGCTTGGGATTGCGCTGGCCCAGCGTGCCGGCGATGTACGTGCCGAACACGTTGAACAGACCGATCAGCGCCAGCGCGTAGCTGGCCACCTGCGGCGACATGCCGTGGTCCTTGAGGTAGCTGGGCATGTGCACGCCGATGAACACCACCTGGAAGCCGCAGACGAAGTAGCCCGCCGTCAGCATCAGGAAGCTCGGGTAGCGCAGCGCCTCGCCCATGGCCTGGCCCACCGTCTGCGAGCGCGGGGTGGCGGTGCGGCTTCGAAAGCCCGGCTCGCGCAGGCCGAAGGCCAGCGGCACGATCAGCAGCACCATGGCCGAGAGCACCAGCAGCGCCTCTTGCCAGCCCAGGCGCACGATGAGCTGGCCCTCCACCGGCACCATCAGGAACTGCCCGAACGAGCCGGCCGCCGCCGCCACGCCCATGGCCCAGGAGCGCCTCTCCGGCGCGATCTGCCGGCCCAGCACGCCGTAGATGACCGCATAGGTGGTGCCCGCCTGCGCCGCGCCGATCAGCACGCCCGCGGTCAGGGCGAAGAGCGCCGGCGTGGGCGACAGGGCCATGCCGACCAGGCCCAGTCCATACAGCACGGCCCCGCCGATCAGCACGCGGAAGGCGCCGAACCGGTCGGCCGCCATGCCCGCGAAGATGCCGAAGCAGCCCCAGGCGAGGTTCTGCACCGCGATGGCCAGCGCGAACGACTGGCGGGTCCAGCCCATGTCCTGGGTGATGGGCTGCAGCCACAGCCCGAAGCCGTGGCGGATGCCCATGGACAGCGTGACGATGGCGGCGCCACACGCCAATACCTGGGCCATGGACAATTTCTGGGGGTCTTGAGGCATCCGGCAAATGTAGCCAAAGCGGCGCATTCGCGTGCACGCCTTCGCGACCCATTCCACCGCGGGCATCGGCGGCGGGTGAAAAGAGGGCTGGGTTTATATCCAGCCCATCCGGCCCTGCGGCACTACAATCCGCCCCCATGGCAGCCAAACCCTCCTCCACCCCGCCAAGCGAATACTCCGAAGGCTCGATCCGCGTCCTCAAGGGACTGGAACCCGTCAAGCAGCGTCCGGGCATGTACACCCGCACCGACAACCCGCTGCACATCATCCAGGAAGTGCTGGACAACGCGGCCGACGAGGCGCTCGCCGGCCATGGCAAGAAGATCAAGGTCACGCTGCACGCCGACGGCTCGGTCAGCGTGGAAGACGACGGCCGCGGCATCCCGTTCGGCCTGCACCCCGAAGAAAAGGCCCCGGTGATCGAACTCGTGTTCACCCGCCTGCACGCGGGCGGCAAGTTCGACAAGGGCTCGGGCGGCGCCTACAGCTTCTCGGGCGGCCTGCACGGCGTGGGCGTCTCGGTGACCAATGCGCTGGCCCTGCGTCTGGAGGCCAGCACCCACCGTGAGGGCAAGGTGGCCCGCCTGGTGTTCGAAGGCGGCGACGTGACCGAGCCGCTGGTGGCCCGACCGCTGGCCGCCGGTGAGCGCAAGCAGGGCACCACGGTGCGCGTGTGGCCCGACGGCAAGTACTTCGAGGCGACCGCGCTGCCCATGGGCGAGCTCACGCACCTGCTGCGCAGCAAGGCGGTGCTGATGCCCGGCGTGTCGGTCTCCCTCGTGAACGAGAAGACGCGCGAGACGCAGACCTGGCAGTACAAGGGTGGCCTGCGCGACTACCTCGGCCAGACGCTGAACGCCGATCCGGTGATCCCGCTGTTCGAAGGCGAAGGCTTCGCCGACCGGCACCACGAGAGCTTCGCCGAAGGCGAGGGCGCCGCCTGGTGCGTGGCCTTCACCGAAGACGGCCACCCGGTGCGCGAGAGCTACGTCAACCTGATCCCCACCAGCGCGGGCGGCACGCACGAAAGCGGCCTGCGCGACGGCCTGTTCAATGCCGTCAAAAGCTTCATCGAACTGCATTCGCTGCTGCCCAAGGGCGTCAAGCTGCTGCCCGAGGACGTCTTCGCCCGCGCCAGCTACGTGCTGTCGGCCAAGGTGCTGGACCCGCAGTTCCAGGGCCAGATCAAGGAGCGGCTGAATTCCCGCGACGCGGTGCGGCTGGTGAGCGGCTTCGTGCGCCCGGCGCTCGAGTTGTGGCTGAACCAGCACGTCGACTATGGCAAGAAGCTGGCCGAGCTGGCCATCAAGGCCGCGCAGACGCGCCAGAAGGCCGGCCAGAAGGTCGAAAAGCGCAAGGGCTCCGGCGTGGCCGTGCTGCCGGGCAAGCTCACCGATTGCGAGAGCCGCGACCTGGCCCACAACGAAGTCTTCCTGGTTGAGGGCGACTCGGCCGGCGGCAGCGCCAAGATGGGCCGCGACAAGGAAAGCCAGGCCATCCTGCCGCTGCGCGGCAAGGTGCTCAACACCTGGGAGGTGGACCGCGACCGGCTTTTCGGGAACACCGAGATCCACGACATTTCCGTGGCCATCGGCGTGGACCCGCATGGACCCAACGATTCGCCCGACCTCTCGGGCCTGCGCTACGGCAAGGTCTGCATCCTGTCCGATGCCGACGTGGACGGCTCGCACATCCAGGTGCTGTTGCTCACCCTGTTTTTCCGCCATTTTCCGAAGCTCATCGAGACCGGCCACATCTACGTGGCGCGCCCGCCGCTGTTTCGCGTGGACGTGCCGGCGCGCGGCAAGAAGCCGGCCTCCAAGATGTATGCGCTGGACGAGGGCGAACTGGTGGCCATTCTCGACAAATGCGCCAAGGACGGCGTGGCGCGCGAGAAGTGCCAGATCAGCCGCTTCAAGGGCCTGGGCGAGATGAACGCCGAGCAGCTGTGGGAAACCACGCTCAACCCCGACACGCGCCGCCTGCTGCCCGTGCAGCTGGGCGACATGGACTTCGCCGCCACCGAGGGCCTCATCACCAAGCTGATGGGCAAGGGCGAGGCCGCCGCGCGCCGCGAACTGATGGAACTGCACGGCGACGCCGTGGAAGTGGACATCTGAGCCATGGCCTGGCGCGACCGGTTCGGACGTTCAGACCTTTCAGGTCTCTGGCGCATGGTTTGCGCCGGCATGCTGCTATTGTTTTTGCAGCAAACGGCGCGCGCCGACCTGTGGGCCTATGTGGACGAGCGCGGCGTGACCCACTTCGCGGCCGAGCAGGTGGACGGGCGCTACGGGCTGTTCTTTCGCGGCAACGATTTCGACTCCACCCGCGACGGCCCGGCGGCGGCATCCGCGGGCGCCACCGCGGCCACGCCGTCCGGTGCCCGGCTGCTGGCCTTCTTCGACATCTCCCCCGACTACAAGCGCGTCAAGCACCACCTGCGCGCATCGGCCAGCCAGAACGGCGTGGACTATGAACTGCTGCAGGCATTGATCGCCACCGAATCGGGCTTCGACGCGCGCGCCGTATCGCCCAAGGGCGCGGTGGGACTGATGCAGCTCATGCCGGCCACGGCGTCCCGCTTCGGCGTGGCGGGCGAGGCGCGCCGCTCGGTGGAGCAAAAGCTCACCGAACCGGCGATCAACGTGTCGGCCGGCACGCGCTACCTGCGGCACCTGCTGGACCTCTTCGACGGCCGCACCGACCTGGCGCTGGCCGCCTACAACGCGGGCGAGGGCGCCGTGCAGCGCGCCGGCAACCGCATCCCGGCCTACCGCGAAACGCAGAACTACGTGAAAAGCGTGCTGGGCCTGTATGCCCAGCTCAAGCCCCCGGCACCGCTGCTGGCCCACCGGGCCACGCCGGGCCGCGTGCGCATGGAACTGGGCGCCGGTTCCGATGACACCCCTTCCCAAAGCGCTGCGGCCGGCCAGCCGGCCCGCACCGTCGGCGCCCCGCGCGCCCCTTGACCTTCGATTTCCCGAATGAGCGACCAAACCCCTCTCGATCTTTCCCCGCCCGAATCGGACGACAGCCTGGGCCTGGCCGGCTACGCCCAGCGCGCCTACCTGGAGTACGCCCTGTCCGTGGTCAAAGGCCGCGCGCTGCCCGACGTGTGCGACGGCCTCAAGCCCGTGCAGCGCCGCATCCTCTATTCCATGGACCGCATGGGCCTGGGGTATTCGGGCCCAACCCGCAACGTGGCGGCCAAGCCGGTCAAGAGCGCCCGCGTGGTGGGCGACGTGCTGGGCCGTTTCCACCCCCACGGCGACCAGTCGGCCTACGACGCGCTGGTGCGCCTGGCGCAGGACTTCAACCAGCGCTACCCGCTGATCGATGGCCAGGGCAACTTCGGCAGCCGCGACGGCGATGGCGCCGCGGCCATGCGCTACACCGAGGCGCGGCTGTCGCGCATCACCAGCCTGCTGCTCGACGAGATCGACGAGGGCACGGTTGATTTCATGCCCAACTACGACGGCAGCACGCAGGAGCCGCGCCAGCTGCCCGCGCGCCTGCCGTTCGCGCTGCTCAACGGCGCCAGCGGCATCGCGGTGGGCTTGGCGACCGAAATCCCCAGCCACAACCTGCGCGAGATCGCCGATGCCTGCGTGGCGCTCATCAAGGCGCCGCAGCTGTCCGAGGCGGAGCTGATGGCCATCGTGCCCGGGCCGGACTACCCCGGCGGCGGCCAGATCATCAGCACGGCGGGCGACATCGCCGACGCCTACCGCACGGGGCGCGGCAGCCTCAAGGTGCGCGCGCGCTGGAAGATCGAAGACCTCGCGCGCGGCCAGTGGCAGCTCATCGTGACCGAGCTGCCGCCCGGCGTCAGCACGCAGAAGGTGCTGGAGGAGATCGAGGAAATCACCAACCCCAAGGTCAAGGCCGGCAAGAAGGCCCTGTCGCAGGACCAGGTGCAGCTCAAGGGCAGCGTGCTGGCTGTGCTCGATGCCGTGCGCGACGAGTCCAGCAAGGACGCGCCGGTGCGCCTGGTGTTCGAGCCCAAGACCGGCAAGGTGCCGCAGCAGGAACTGATCACCACGCTGCTGGCGCACACCAGCCTGGAGACCTCCTCGCCCATCAACCTGACCATGGTGGGGCTGGATGGCAAGCCAGTGCAGAAGTCGCTGCGCAAGATGCTGGAGGAATGGATCGCCTTTCGCCAGGGCACCATCGTGCGGCGCTCGCAGCACCGCCTGGGCAAGGTGCTGGACCGCATCCACATCCTCGAAGGGCGGCAGATCGTGCTGCTCAACATCGACGAGGTGATCGCCATCATCCGCGCCAGCGACGAGCCCAAGGCGGCGCTGATCGCGCGCTTCGCGCTGTCGGACCGGCAGGCCGAGGACATCCTGGAAATCCGCCTGCGCCAGCTGGCGCGGCTGGAGGCCATCAAGATCGAGCAGGAGCTGAAGGAGCTGCGCGCCGAGCAGGGCAAGCTGGAGGACATCCTGGGCAACCCCGGTTCGCTGCGGCGCCTGATGATCCGGGAGATCGAGGCCGACGCCAAGACCTTCGCCGATGCGCGCCGCACGCTCATCCAGGCCGAGAAGAAGGCCATCGCGGAGGTGCGCGTGGTGGACGAGCCCGTGACCGTGGTCGTCTCGCAAAAGGGCTGGGTGCGCGCGCGCAGCGGCCATGGGCACGAGCCGGGCAGCTTCGCCTTCAAGGCGGGCGACGGCCTGTATGCCACCTTCGAATGCCGCACGGTCGACACGCTGCTGGCCTTCGGCAGCAACGGCCGGGTGTACTCGGTGGCGGTGTCGCTGCTGCCCGGCGCGCGCGGCGATGGCCAGCCGGTCACCACGCTCATCGAGCTGGAGTCGGGCACGCAGCTGCTGCATTATTTCGCCGGGCCGGCGGTCGCCACGCTGCTGCTGGCGGGCTCGGGCGGCTACGGCTTCCTCGCCTCGGTCGAGAACATGACGGCGCGCCAGCGGGGCGGCAAGGCCTTCCTCTCGCTGGGCGAGGGCGAGACCGTATGCCGCCCGTCCCACGCCTGGGGCACCAGTGGCGCGCAACTGCTGGCGCCGGCCACGCACGTGGCCTGCGCATCGGCGGGCGGACGCATCCTGACCTTCGAGATCGGCGAGCTCAAGACCATGGCCAACGGCGGCCGGGGCCTGATGCTGATCGACCTGGAGCCGAAGGACACACTGGCGGGCGCAGTGGCGTACACGCGCAGCATCCGCCTGGAAGGCCTGGGGCGCGGCGGCAAGGAGCGCGAGGAGACGCTGGAGATCCGTTCGCTGAACAACGCCCGCTCGCCGCGCGGGCGCAAGGGCAAGGCCGCCGATCTGGGCTTCAAGCCGTCGGCGGTGTTCCGGGTCGAATAACCCCCCGGTCGCCGCGCAGCCGCCCAGCGGCCCGCGGCGACGGGCGCTGGGGCTGCGCAGGCGCGCGGGTCCGCGCCCAAGGGTTTGTGCCCTGCACAAGGCCATCCAACCATGCGCACCATGGAGACCTCTTTCCTGGGTTGTTGGAGCCAACGGAGATCGGCCATGAAGAATCTGCGCATTTCCCACAAGCTCTGGGGGGCTGTCGCCGCGATCGTGATCGCGCTGGCCGCCGTGGTCGGCACTTCGGCCTACCGCTCGGCCGCCACGCAGGCCCGCTCCGCGCAGGTCACGGCCGACATGGCCATGCGGGTGGAAGCGGCCCTGCGCTGGGCCGGGCTCACCGAGACCAATGCCGCGCGCACGCAGGCCGTCATCGTGAGCAGCGATCCGGCCGTGGAGGCGGAGTTCAAGGACCTGATCGCGGCCACGTCCGCGCAGATCACCGAGGTGCAGAAATCGCTGGAGGCCCTGCCGCTGTCAGAAGCCGACAAGGCGCAGATGGCCACCATCGCCACCGCGCGCAAGACGACGATCGACCTGCGCACGCGGGCCCGCCAGCTGAAGGCTGGGGGGCAGCAGGCCGAAGCCACCGCACTGGTCAAGCAAAGCTACAACCCGGCCGTGTCCGCCTATCTGCAGACGCTGCGCGACTTCGTGCAGCTGCAGCAGCGCAATGCCCAGGCCGGGCAGCAGGCCGTGGCCGCGGAGCGGCTCGTGACCGTGCGCATGGGCGCCCTGGCCGTGGCGCTGCTGGTGGCGGGCATGGTGGCGGGGGCTTATTTTTTGATCCGCAGCATCCAGCAGCCGCTGGCCGAGGCCAACGCGCTGGCCGCGCGCATCGCGGGCGGTGACCTGAGTGGCACCCAGGCCTCGGTGCGGGGCGACGAGCTGGGCGACCTGCTGCGCTCGCTGCAGACCATGGGCGATTCGCTGGGTCGCGTGGTGCAGCAGGTGCGCCGCAGCACCGACAGCATCGCCATCGCCAGCGCGGAGATCGCCGCGGGCAACCAGGATCTGTCGGCACGCACCGAGCAGACCTCCAGCAACCTGCAGCAGACCGCCGCGACCATGGAGCAGTTCTCCAGCACCCTGCAGCAAAGCGCCGGCAGCGCGCGCGAGGCCAGCGGCCTGGCCGAGGGCGCCTCGGGCGTGGCGCGGCGCGGCGGCGAGGTGGTGGCGCAGGTGGTGGCCACCATGGAGGAGATCCAGCAAAGCAGCCGCAGGATCGAGGACATCATCGGTGTGATCGATGGCATTGCCTTCCAGACCAACATCCTGGCGCTCAACGCCGCGGTCGAGGCCGCGCGGGCCGGCGAGCAGGGCCGGGGCTTCGCGGTGGTGGCGGGCGAGGTGCGCCTGCTGGCCGGGCGCAGCGCCGAGGCCGCGCGCGAGATCAAGGGCCTGATCGGCGCCTCGGTGGAGCGGGTGCATGCGGGCTCGCGCCTGGTGCAGGACGCGGGCGCCACGATGGCGGACATCGTGCAGTCCGTGCAGCGCGTGGCCGACATGATCGGCGAGGTCACGGCCGCGACGTCGCAGCAGAGCGCCGGCATCTCGCAGGTGAACCAGGCCGTCGGCCACCTGGACCAGATGACGCAGCAGAACGCGGCGCTGGTGGAGCAGAGCGCTGCTGCGGCCCAGAGCCTGCGCGAGCAGGCGGACCAGTTGACCCGCACCGTTTCAGTGTTCCGGGTGGATCACGGGGTGGGTTTTGCGCCGGGTGCCGCGGCGGCGTCGGCCCCGGTGGCCGCGCCTGCAGCGCGCCTTGCGCCGCGTCCGGCACCGAACCCCTCACCGCGTGCCGCTGCCGTACCGTCAAAGGCGCCGGCCCAGGTTCCGGCCCAGGGGGCCAGGCCAACGCCTGCGCCGGCGCTCCAGGCGGCAGGCGCATCATCGGCCAGCGCAGCGGCCGCAGGCGGCCGCCCCGCGCCTGCCAGTCCGCCCCCACCGAAGGGCAGCACGCCTGCCCCGAAGCCCGCAGCCGCAGCACGCGCGACGGCGGGCGGTGGGGACGATGACTGGACGTCGTTCTAGGGAATCATTGACACGCACCGGCTGCGACGCCCCCGATGCATCAGGGGGCTGCCGGCTGTGGGGCCATCGCGGGATGGCCTTCGAAAGCAGGGGTGACCCGCAGCGCGGGCAGGTCCCGGTCTCGACGGGGTGGGTGCCCCAGGCCCAGGCCTGCGCCAGCCACCCCTTGCGCCAACGGGGGCGCGCGATCAGCCCAGTTCGGCGATCAATTCGATTTCGACGCACGCACCCATGGGGATCTGCGCCACGCCGAAGGCGCTGCGGGCGTGCACGCCCCGGTCGCCGAACACCTGGCCGAACAGTTCACTCGCGCCGTTGGTCACCAGATGCTGTTCGGTGAACTCGCCCGTCGAATTGACCAGGCTCATCACCTTGACGATGCGCTTGACCCGGTTCAGGTCGCCACCGGTGGCCGCATGCAGCGTGCCCAGCAGGTCGATGGCCACGGCCCGCGCGGCCGCCTTGCCTTCTTCGGTAGTGATGCTGCGGCCGAACTGCGCGGCCCAGGGCTTGCCGTCCTTGCGCGCGATGTGTCCGCTCAGGAACACCAGGTTGCCGGTCTGCACGTAGGGCACGTAGGCCGCGGCGGGGACCGAGACGGGGGGCAGGGTGATGTCGAGTTCTTTCAGCTTGTCGTAAACGCTCATGGTGTTCCTTGGCAACGGGAGGAGTGAGAAGGCAGAAAAAGGCCGCAAGCCCCGGGGGCCTGCGGCGCAGCGCGCAAGTGTTGCACAACCGGCTGGCGGTTCTCTGCGTTCGCCGTTCCTCGCGGCGGCGCCGGCACCTGGGGCGCGCCGGTCCCGCTCACGCGCCGGGATCGGTCATCCCGTGGCCGCCCGCTCAGGCGATGGCCGGGCGGCGTGGCTGGAAGGCCGGGGGCAGGGCGGCCTTGGCGGGGCTGCGCAGGGCGGGCTGGCCGGGGGCGGACAGCACGGCCTGGGCATCGAGCTTGAAGATCGCGACCGCGTCCACCAGCCGGCGCGTCTGCTGCTCCAGGCTCTGCGCGGCGGCGGCGCTTTCCTCCACCAGCGCGGCGTTCTGCTGCGTGGTCTGGTCGATCTGGCTGATGGCCTGGCTGATCTGCCCGACGCCAGCGCTCTGCTCGGCGCTGGCACCGCGGATCTGCGCCACCATTTCAGTCACGCGCTGGATCGCGCCGACCACTTCCTGCATCGTGCGGCCAGCCTCGTCCACCAGTTCGGAGCCCTGCGACACCCGCTCCACGCTGGTGCCGATCAGGCCCTTGATCTGCTTGGCGGCGTCGGCCGAACGGCCGGCCAGGCTGCGCACCTCGGAGGCCACCACGGCAAAGCCCCGGCCCTGCTCGCCGGCCCGGGCCGCTTCCACGGCGGCGTTCAGGGCGAGGATGTTGGTCTGGAAGGCGATGCCGTCGATCACGCCGATGATGTCGGAGATCTGCCGCGAGCTGTCGTTGATGTCCTTCATGGTCTTGACCACCTGGGTCACCACGCCGCCGCCCTGGGTGGCCACCGTGGTCGCGTCCTGGGCCAGCTGATCGGCCTGCTTGGCGTTGTCGGCGTTGTTGCGCACCGTGGTGCTGAACTGTTCCATGGTCGATGCCACCTGCTCCAGCGCGCTGGCCTGTTCTTCGGTGCGCTGGCTCAGGTCGGTGTTGCCCGTGGAGATTTCCATCGATCCGGTGGCGATGGAGTCGCTGGCGTTGCGCACCTCCGCCACGATGGACACCAGGCTCTGCTGCATGGTGCCCAGCGAGGCCAGCACGCTGCCGGGCAGGGCGTTGGACAGGCCGGCCATGTCGGACAGGTCGCCCTGCGCCACGCGCTGGGCCGCGGAACTCAGTTCGGAAGGCTCTGCGCCCAGCGAGCGGGTGAGGCTGCGCGTGATCAGCACGCCGGCGATGGCCGCTGCGGCGAAGGCCAGCAGGCAGGCGCCCAGCAGCAGGGACCGCTGCCACCGGAACTCGGCCTCCGCCTCCTTGACCATGGCGGTCGCCCGCTGGTCCGTGGCGAGCGAGTATTCGTTCGTCTTGGCGATCAGCGCGGCCAGCAGGGGGCGGCATTCCGCGTTCATCTTGGTGGTGGCCTGCTCACGCTGGCCCGACACGGCCAGGTTGATGATGTCCAGGGCCACGGTGCCGTAGGCCTGCTCCACCTTGTCGATCTCACCCACCAGGGTCCTGATGGCCGGGGGGACCTCGCCGTGGCTGACCATGTCTTTCAGCTTGGCCATGTTGGCCTGCACGTCCTTGTGCGCCTCGATCGCCGCCGCCTTCTCCACCGCCACGTCGGCATCGCTCTTCACCAGCACCAGGTTGCGGGCCGCGATGGCCCGGCGGTCCACCGCCATGCGGATCTGCTCGGACAGCTTGGCGCGGGCGGCCACGCCGTGCACGTAATCGCTGAAGTTCTCGTTAGCCCCGTTCAGCCCCCACACCGCCACGCTGGAGGCCAGCAGCACGAGCAAGGCCAGCACCCCGAAGGAAAGCGTCAACTGGGCTTTGACGGTGAGATTTCGCAGCGACATAGGGCACTCCAAATGGGTTATTTGATAAATATGATTCAAATGATAAGCAACATTCTGTAAAAGTAAAGGTGAATCGACCCTAGATTGGCCATGAAGTTGGGCTATGCCAATAGGCGGAAAGCACCGGGCTGTAGCGAAAAGGAAACGCTGCCGTCGACCGCCATTAGCATGCGCGCATGCCGCAGCCGTCTCCCGCCCCTGCCGTCCTCGCCACGCCTGCCATGGCGCGCCCCTGGCGCTGGCCCTGGTGGCTGGCCGGGGTGCTCGCGGGAGCGGCGCTGCAGCTCACGCAGGCGACGTTGTGGCCGCTGGCCGCCTATGCGGCGGCGGCGCTGGGCGGGCTGCTGGGGGCCGTGGCGGCGGTGGTGCCGTCGGGCCGCGTGCGGCGGCTTGCCTGGTGCGGCTCGCGCGGGTGGATGCTGGCCTGCGGCCTGGTCTTCATGGGCGGCGCGACGGGGCTGCGGGCGCTGCTGTTCCTGCAGGGGGCCTTGCCGCCGGCGCTGGAAGGCCGCGACGTTGCCATCGTGGGCGTGGTGGCTGCCATGCCGCAGACCGGCGAATCCGGCGTGCGCCTGCGCATGGCGGTGGAATCGGCGGTGCTGGAGGGCCAGGCGGTCGCGGTGCCGCCGGTGATCGATGTGGCCTGGTACGTGGGCACCTTCGGCGAGGCCGCTGGCGCGGCGGACGTGCGGCGGCTGTCCACCCAGGTGCAGGCTGGCGAGCGCTGGCGCATGACCGTGCGCCTGAAGGCACCCCACGGCCTGCGCAACCCGCACGGTTTCGATGCCGAGCTGGCGTGGTGGGAGCAGGGCGTGCAGGCCACCGGCTACGTGCGCACCGGCGCGCGGGACGAACCGCCCCGCCGGCTGGAGGCGACCTGGCGTTACCCGGTGCAGCGGGCGCGCCAGGCGGTGCGCGATGCCATCCTGGCCCATCTCGCGCCGGTCGATGTCGGCACGGGCCTGGACGAAGGCGGCAACGCCGCCCGCACCCGCGCAGCGGGCGTGGTGGCCGCGCTGGTCACCGGCGACCAGCGCGCGATCGACCGGGCCGACTGGGACGTGTTCCGGGCCACGGGCGTGGCGCACCTGGTCAGCATCTCGGGCCTGCACATCACGCTGTTCGCCTGGCTGGCCGCCGCAGTGGTCGGTGCGCTGTGGCGCCGCGTGCCGCGCTGGTGCCTGGCCCTGCCGGCGCCGACGGCGGCGCTGGCCGGGGGCGTGCTGCTGGCCTGGGCCTATG
Organism: Acidovorax sp. SUPP950; assembly: GCF_030158935.1. NCBI lineage: Bacteria > Pseudomonadati > Pseudomonadota > Betaproteobacteria > Burkholderiales > Comamonadaceae > Acidovorax > Acidovorax sp. SUPP950. Next base: position 901,604 of record NZ_BQXE01000002.1, read on the forward strand.
CCGTGTTCAGCGGCTGGGGCGTGCCGGCGCAGCGCACGGTGTGCATGCTGGCCACTGTGGCGCTGCTGCGGCTTTCCGGGCGGCGCTGGCCCTGGCCCCAGGTCTGGCTGCTGGCCTGCGCGGTGGTCGTGCTGGCCGATCCCTGGGCGCTGCTGCAGGCGGGGTTCTGGCTGAGCTTCATCGCGGTGGCGGTGCTTTTTGCTACTGATTCAATAGCAAAGGAGGCAAATGAATCTAGGGCATCGGGCCGATTGGCCGCCATGCTGCGTGAGCAGTGGGTGGTCACGCTCGCCCTCACGCCGCTCACGCTGCTGCTGTTCGGGCAGGTGTCCGTCGTCGGCCTGCTGGCCAACCTGGTGGCGATTCCCTGGATCACGCTGCTGGTCACGCCGCTGGCTTTGGCCGGCACCCTGTGGGCGCCGCTGTGGACCGCCGCCGCGTGGTGCGTGCTGCCGTTTGCCGGCCTGCTGCAGTGGCTGGCCGCGTTGCCGTGGGCCGCGGTGTCGCTGCCCGCCGCTCCGGTGTGGGCGGGCGTGGCCGGGGTGGCGGGCGGCACGCTGCTGGCCTTGCGCTGGCCCTGGCCGTTGCGGGCCCTGGGCGTGCCGCTGCTGATCCCCGTGCTGTGGTGGCAGCCGCACCGCCCGCCGCCGGACCAGTTCGACCTGCTGGCCGCCGACGTGGGGCAGGGCCAGGCCGTGCTGGTGCGCACCGCGCGCCACGCCATGCTGTACGACGCGGGGCCCCGCTATGGGCTGGACAGCGATGCGGGCGACCGCGTGCTGGTGCCGCTGCTGCGCAGCATGGGCGAGCGCATCGACCTGCTGATGCTGAGCCACCGCGACACCGACCACACCGGCGGGGCCGCCGCCGTGCTGGCGCAGCAGCCGCAGGCGGGGCTCATGGGTTCGATCGAGAACGAGCATGCCCTGCGGCAACTGCGCCCCGCGGCGCCGTGCCTGGCGGGCCAGCGGTGGGCCTGGGACGGCGTGCTGTTCGAGGTGCTGCACCCGCTGGAGGCGCAGGCATCGCTGCCATCCGAGGGGCCCCGGCCTGCCGTGCGGCCCAACACCCTGAGCTGCGTGCTGCGGATCACGGCCGCCCCGGCGCCGCAAGGCACCTCGGGGCAGGGCGCCGCGCCGTCCGCGCTGCTGGTGGGCGACATCGAGCAGGCGCAGGAGGCCGCGCTGGTGGCGCGCGGCGCCATCGCGCCGGTCGATGTGCTGCTGGTGCCGCACCACGGCAGCAAGACGTCTTCCACGCCCGCGCTGCTGGATGCGGCCCGGCCCCGCACCGCGCTGGTGCAGGCCGGCTACCGCAACCGCTTCGGCCATCCCGCGCCGGAGGTGGTGGCGCGGTACCGCGAGCGGGGCGCCGTGCTGCTCGATTCGCCGCGCTGCGGCGCCGCCACCTGGGCGTCCGAGGCGCCCGGCCAGTGGCGGTGCGAACGCGACGCGGGCCGGCGCTACTGGCACCATGCACCCGCTCCGTTGCCGTGAGGACGGCGCGCCATCACCCCGGCGTGCCGGCGGTAAAACGCGCCCGTGCCCGCCGGTCGCCAAAACCCGGCTCACAACTTGCTATGCTGGTTACAGGAGGCACCAGTTATGCAGAAGTTCGATGAGATGTACACGATGCTGCCGTTCGACGGCAGCGACGTGCGCCCCCACTACAAGCGCTACGGCCAATGGTTGTCGGGCCAGCCAGACGAGGCCATGCAGGCGCGCCGCGCCGAGGCCGAGATGATCTTCCGCCGGGTGGGCATCACCTTCGCGGTGTACGGCGCCAAGGACGAGGATGGCGCCGGCACCGAGCGGCTCATTCCCTTCGACCTGATCCCCCGCATCATCCCCGCGCACGAATGGGCGCGCATGCAGCAGGGGCTGGTACAGCGCGTGACGGCGCTCAACCGCTTCATCCACGATGTCTACCACGGCCAGGACATCCTGCACGCCGGCATCATCCCCTCGGACCTGATCCTCAAGAACGCCCAGTACCGGCCCGAGATGGCCGGCGTGGACGTGCCGCGCGACCTGTACGCGCACATCGCCGGCATCGACATCGTGCGCGCCCCGGACGCGAGCGGCAACGGCATCTACTACGTGCTGGAAGACAACCTGCGCGTGCCCTCGGGCGTGTCGTACATGCTGGAAAACCGCAAGATGATGATGCGGCTTTTCCCGGAGCTGTTTCGCACGCACCGCGTGGCGCCGGTCGCCCACTATCCCGACCTGCTGCTGGACACCCTGCGCGCCAGCGCCCCCGCCGCCACGGCGCAGCCGACGGTGGTGGTGCTCACGCCCGGCATGTACAACAGCGCGTACTTCGAGCACGCCTTCCTCGCGCAGCAGATGGGCGTGGAACTGGTCGAGGGCCAGGACCTCGTGGTCAAGGACAACTTCGTGTACATGCGCACCACGCGCGGCCTCAAGCAGGTGGACGTGATCTACCGCCGCGTGGACGACGACTTTCTCGACCCCCAGGTCTTCCGGCCCACCTCCACCCTGGGCTGCGCAGGCCTCATGAACGCCTACCGCGCAGGCAATGTGGCGATCTGCAACGCCGTGGGCACGGGCATCGCCGACGACAAGTCGGTGTACCCCTACGTGCCCGACATGATCCGCTTCTACCTGGGCGAGGAGCCCATCCTCGCCAACGTGCCCACCTGGGTGTGCCGCAAGCCCGACGACCTGGCCTACGTGCTGGACCACCTGCACGAACTGGTCGTGAAGGAAGTGCACGGCGCCGGCGGCTACGGCATGCTGATCGGCCCGGCTGCGACGAAAGCCGAGATCGAGGAGTTCCGCGCCGCGGTGCTGGCCAACCCCTCGGGCTACATCGCCCAGCCCACGCTGTCGCTCTCCAGCTGCCCGACCTACGTGGAATCGGGCATCGCCCCGCGCCACATCGATCTGCGCCCCTTCGTGCTGAGCGGCCAGAAGGTGCAGATGGCCGCCGGCGGCCTGACGCGCGTGGCGCTCAAGGAAGGGTCGCTGGTGGTGAATTCATCGCAGGGCGGCGGCACCAAGGACACCTGGGTGCTGGGAGAAGAAGGGAGCGTTGCATGAAGCGGCTGGCCCACGATCGTTTTTCATCATCCCATGGCCTTGGTACGCAAGGCGTGCAGGGTTTGCTGCCCGAGGAGACCGCATGCTGAGCCGCACTGCCGATCACTTGTTCTGGATGTCCCGCTACACCGAGCGGGCAGAAAACACCGCCCGCATGCTCAACGTGAGCTACGAGACTTCGCTGCTCCCGCAGTCGGCCGACGTGGCGCAGGAGAGCTGGCTGGGCCTGCTGTCCATCAGCGAGCTGATCCCCGCCTACACCGCGCGGCACGGCGAGGTCACGCGCGAAGGGGTGCTGGAGTTCATGGTGCGCGACGGCAACAACCCGTCGTCCATCCTGTCGTGCCTGCGCGCCGCGCGCGAGAACGCCCGGGCCGTGCGCGGAGCGCTCACCACCGAGGTGTGGGAAACGCAGAACCAGACCTGGCTGGAGCTGCACCGCCAGCTCGAAGGCAGCCTGTTCGAGCGCGATCCGGGCCAGTTCTTCGAATGGGTCAAGTACCGCTCGCACCTGTCGCGCGGCGTGACGCTGGGCACCATGCTGCAGGACGAGGCCTTTCATTTCCTGCGGTTGGGCACGTTCCTCGAACGCTCGGACAACACCGCGCGGCTGCTGGACGTGAAGTTCCACGCGGTGCAGAGCGACTTCCACGGATCGGGCACGCGCGACCGCAGCCGGGCCGCGCCGCAGGAGTTCGACTTCTACCACTGGAGCGCCATCCTGCGCAGCGTGTCGGCGTTCGAGGTGTACCGCCGCGTGTACCGCGACGTCATCACGCCCGAGCGTGTGGCCGACCTGCTCATCCTGCGCCGCGACATGCCGCGCTCGCTGCACGCCAGCCTGCACGAGGTGGGCGAGAACCTGGCGGTGGTGGCCAACGACCAGTCGTCGGAGACCCAGCGCAAGGCGGGCCGGCTGCTGGCCGACCTGCGCTACGGCCGCATCGACGAGATCCTGTCCACCGGGCTGCATGCGTACCTCACGCAGTTCCTGGACCGGGTGAACGAATTGGGCGCGGGCATCAGCCGCGACTTCCTGGTGCCCGTGCCGGCCTGAAGCACGGCCCGCCGCGGCTCAGGGGGCCGGGCGCGAGGCGGCGCTGCCGGCCACGGCCGTGCCGCCCGCTGCGGCGCACTCGGGCACGGCCCGGTTCACGGGCGGGGTGGGCATGCCATAGGACTGCATCGCCATGGCCTCCAGTTCGCCCGAGGCGCGCGCGCATTGCAGCTCGGCGATCACCTCGGCGCGCGTGCGGCCTGCGGGGGCATCCATCGCAACCACTCGGGGCGCAGTCGCGGCTGCGGTGGCCGCATCCGGCGGCGCGCTGGTCTGTGCCATGGCCAGGGAGCCGGCCAGCAGGGCGCAGGCGGCGAGGGCCGTGCGCGCCAGGGCGTGGGGCGAGGCGATGGTGTTGCGGCGGTCGAAAACGGTGGGCATGGAAGGCTCCTGGGGCGGGTTGGGGGATCAGGACAGGCGTGTGCCTCTCCGTGCCTCCAATGTGCCCACCGGGGCCTGCCGCCGCGAGCCGATTGCGACGAACGCACGGCCCGGGCGCCTGAGCTGCGCTGGCGCAGCGCGAATGGGCCGTCAGGGATGGGTTGGTTGTCAGGGCCGGCCGCGTTCAGCCCGGCCCGCCGCCCTGGCGCTTGTGCTCGCGCAGCATGAACAGGTACAGGCTCTCGACCTTCTCGCGCGCCCAGGGCGTCTTGCGCAGGAACTTCAGGCTGGACGCCACGCTGGGATCGCTTTCGAAGCAGCGCAGGGCCACGCGCTGCGCCAGACCTTCCCAGCCATAGTAGTCGTGCAGCGCGACCACGATGGCTTCGAGCGTGATGCCATGCAGCGGGTTGCGCGGCTGCCTGGCCGGAGGCGCGGGTGGCGTGGCGTTCGGGGTGGAGGGCGCGTTGGCGCCGGTGGGGGCTGGGGTTTCGCCAGGTTCGGGGACTTCGGGTTCGGTCATGCCGGGAAGCATACGGCCCCGCGCGACCGGTGGGGGGCGGCCTGGCGCGGGTGTGCATCGAAAAGGGCCCCAGTGCAATCGATACTAGGGCGTTTAGCTATGAAAAATATAGCGAACGTTCAGGTCTGCAGATACCGCTCGCTGGCGAACAGCTCGGCCGCCCAGTCCACGAAGGCCCGCACCTTGGCGCTCAGGTGCCGGTTGGGCGGGTACACCACGTAGATCGGGATGGGCGGAATGGACCACTCGGGCAGCAGCCGCACGAGGTCACCGCGCTCCAGCTGCCGGGCCGCCTGGAACAGCGTGATCTGCCCCACGCCGCGCCCCGCGACCAGCGCCGCCGAGTAGGCGTTGGACTCGTTCACCGCCAGTTGCGAGGGCCCGGTGACCTCGATCATCTCGCCGTCGCGCACGAACTCCAGTGGATAGCGGCGTGTGGACAGCGGCGAGAAATAGATCACGCTCTTGTGGTCGCCCTCCAGATCGAGGGGGTGGGTGGGCGTGCCGTAGCGCTCCAGGTAGGCCGGCGCGGCCACGGTGACGAAGGCCAGGTTGCCGATGCGCCGCGCCACCAGCGACTGGTCGGTCAGCTCGCCGCCGCGGATCACGCAATCGACGTTGTCGCCGATCAAATCCACCGGCCGGTCGCTCACGCCCAGGTCGATCTGGATGTCGGGAAACCGCGCATGGAACTCCTCCAGCCGCGGAATGATGAGCAGCCGCGCCACCGAAGTGCCCACGTCCACGCGCAGCCGGCCGCTGGGCGTGGCGCGCGCGTGCGTCATGCTCGCCTCGATGTCGTCGAAATCGGCGAGCAGGCGCACGGTGCGGTCGTAGTAGGCCGCGCCATCGGCCGTGACGGTCACGCGCCGCGTGGTGCGGTTGAGCAGCTTCACGCGCAGCCGCGCCTCGAGCGCCTGCACGTACTTGGTAATGGTTGCCTTGGGCAATTGCAGCGAATCGGCCGCCCGCGTGAACGTGCCTGCCTCCACCACCCTTGCAAAAACCCGCATGGCCTGGATCTGGTCCATGGGCCCTCCTTCTCTCTGGCCCCGAATGGGGCCAAGGAATTCTCACACGGGCCCGTGCCGCCGATTGTTCGGCAATCGGAAACAGAGCTGTGGCATTTGGCTGGTTTATCGTCGGCGGCTGCGTCGCTACATTTCACATCACCCGGTCTTGTCCGGTCACCGCCATGTCCAGCACCTTCACCCCGTCGCCATCGCCATCGTCTTCCACCTGCACCGACACCACCATTGAGGTGGCCAAGGGGCAGGAAGTGTCCGTGCGCATGTACGGCCGCAAGAAGCCCAAGGAAACGCTGCCGCTCGTGGTGCACTTCCATGGCGGTGCCTTCGTGGCGGGCGATCTGGACAACGGCTGCACGGTGGCCCGGCTGCTGGAGCGCGCCGGCGCGCTGGTGGTGTCGGTGGCGTACCCGCTCTCGCCCGACCATCCCTTCCCGCAGCCGGTGGACGCCGGCTACCTGGTGCTCAAGTGGGCGCACAAGCACCGCACCCGCCTGGCCGGTCCCGGCGCCGGAGTGTACGTGGCGGGGGAGGAGGCCGGCGGCAACCTGGCCGCGGGCGTGGCGCTGATGGCGCGCGACCAGTCCCATCCGCCGCTGGCCGGACAGATCCTGCTGTCGCCCATGCTCGACCCCTGCGGCGCCACGCCCTCGGTGCGTGCCGCCATGGGCGAATCGACCGCCTGCAAGTGGGCCGATGGCTGGCTGCAGTTCCTGCGCTGCACCCGCGATGCCGAACACCCCTATGCCGTGCCCGCGATGGCGCAGCGGCTGGCCGGCCTGCCGCACACGCTGGTGCTGGTGGGCGACGACGATCCCATGCGCGACGAAGCCCTCGCCTACGCCAACCGGCTGCAGGCGGCGGGACTGGAAGTCACGCAGCACGTGTTCGCTAAGGCGAACCAGTGGCCCGATGCCCTGCTGCAGCCCGGTTCGGGCGAATGTCCTTGTGCGCCCGAGGTTCAGGCGCAGTTCAGCCGTTTCTTCGAGGCCACCCGATGTCCTGCGCCCTGACCCTCACCACCACCGACCTGCCCGCGCGCTGACCCGCGGGGTGCATTGACCTCAACCCCGGTTGAGGTTTGATACTGCGATCCGCTTCGGCGAGCCGCACGACCTGCCTTTCGCCGCCTTTCCGCTGTTTGCTGCGTCCCTTTTGTTTTCTGGCCCCCATGGGCCGGAAGGGGCAACCCTTGCCCGATCGATTTCGACTTTTTGCCTTTGCCTTGAAAAACCCCGAAGGACTTCCACCATGAACCCGCAACACACTTCCCCTTCCCGTCGCCGCTGGTGGGCTGCCGCCGGCGCCGCGGCCGCCATCGCCGCCGCGGGCGGCACGCTCTTCGGACTGCCCAGCTCGCATGCCGAATCCCCGGCTCCGGAAGCCGCGCCGCCCGCGGTGCCCGTCTCGGTGGCCGCCGTGCTGCAGCAGGAGATCGCGCTGTGGGACGAGTTCTCGGGCCGTCTCGAAGCCGTGCAGCGCGTGGACATCCGCCCGCGTGTGGGCGGCGCCGTGCAGGCCGTGCATTTCCGCGAAGGCTCGCTGGTCAAGCAGGGCGACCTGCTGGTCACCGTGGACCCCGCGCCCTACGCCGCCGAGGTGGACCGCGCCGAGGCCCAGGTGGTCGCCGCGCAGGCCCGCGTGTCCTACACCCGCAGCGAAATGGAGCGAGCCACGCGCCTGTGGGAAGAGCGTGCCATCGCCCAGCGCGAGCACGACGAACGCATGAATGCCCAGCGCGAGGCCGACGCCAACCTGCGCGCCGCGCAGGCCGCGCTGCAGACGGCGCGCCTGAACCTGGGCTACACCCAGGTGCGCGCCCCGGTCGCGGGCCGCGTGGGCCGCATCGAGGTCACCGTGGGCAACCTGGTGGCCGCGGGCGCCGGCGCGCCGGTGCTGACCACGCTGGTGTCGGTGAGCCCGATCTACGCGAGTTTCGACACCGACGAGCAGATCGTGGCGAAGGCGCTGGAGGGCCTGCGTTCGGGCAAGAGCGCGCGCACCCTGATCGAGAGCATTCCGGTGCAGATGGGCACGGGCACGGCCGGCGGCACGCCGCACACCGGGCACCTGCAGCTCATCGACAACCAGGTGGATGCCCGCAGCGGCACGGTGCGTGTGCGCGCCGTGTTCGACAACGCCGACGGCGTGCTCATGCCGGGCCAGTTCGCGCGCATCCGCATGGGCCAGGTGAAGAACACCCAGGCCGTGCTCATCAACGAGCGCGCCGTGGGCACGGACCAGAACAAGAAGTACGTGATGGTGGTGGGGGAGGGCAACAAGGCCGAGTACCGCGAGGTGCAGCTGGGCGCGCCGGTGAACGGCCTGCGCGTCGTCACCTCGGGCCTGAAGGCCGGCGAACGCATCGTCGTCAACGGCCTGCAGCGCGTGCGCCCCGGCGCCCAGGTCGCCCCCCAGGACGTGCCCATGACCGCCAAGGCCGGCATGGCCGGCGATGGCGCCGAGGCCCGCGCCGCCGCCAAGCAGCCCGCGGCGTGATCGCGGAGCGCACCGAAAGAACACCATGAATCTCTCTCGCTTCTTCATCGACCGCCCCATCTTCGCCGGGGTGCTGTCGGTGCTCATCTTCCTGTCCGGGCTGATCGCGCTGCGCGCGCTGCCCATCTCCGAGTACCCCGAGGTGGCGCCGCCCTCCGTGGTGGTGCGCGCCCAGTACCCGGGCGCCAACCCCAAGGTGATCGCCGAGACCGTGGCCACGCCGCTGGAGGAATCCATCAACGGCGTGGAGGGCATGCTCTACATGGGCAGCCAGGCCACGACCGATGGCGTGATGACGCTGACCGTCACCTTCGCGCTGGGCACCGACCCCGACAAGGCGCAGCAGCTGGTGCAAAACCGCGTTTCGCAGGCCGAGCCGCGCCTGCCCGAGGAAGTGCGCCGGCTGGGCGTCACCACGGTCAAGAGCGCCCCCGACCTGACCATGGTCGTGCATATGGTCTCGCCCAACGGCCGCTACGGCATCGACTACCTGCGCAACTACGCCGTGCTGAATGTGAAGGACCGGCTCGCCCGCATCCAGGGCGTGGGCCAGGTGCAGATCTTCGGCGGCGGCGACTATTCGATGCGCGCCTGGCTCGACCCGCAGAAGGTCGCGCAGCGCGGCCTGTCGGCGGCTGACGTGGTGGCCGCCATCCGCGGCCAGAACGTGCAGGCTGCGGCCGGCGTGGTGGGACAGTCGCCCGGCCTGCCCGGCGTGGACATGCAGCTGTCGATCAATGCGCAGGGCCGCCTGCAGACCGAAGAGGAGTTCGGCGACATCATCGTCAAGACCGGCAGCGACGGCGCGGTGACGCGCCTGCGCGACGTGGCCCGGCTGGAGCTGGGCGCGGCCGACTACTCGCTGCGCTCGCTGCTCAACAACGACCCGGCCGTGGGCATGGGCGTGTTCCAGGCACCGGGCTCCAACGCGCTCGACATCTCGTCGAACGTGCGCAAGACCATGGCCGAACTGCAAAAGAACATGCCCGAGGGCGTGGAGTTCCGCATCGCCTACGACCCGACGCAGTTCGTGCGCGCCTCCATCAAATCCGTCATCCAGACCCTGCTGGAAGCCGTGGCGCTGGTGGTGATCGTGGTGATCCTGTTCCTGCAGACCTGGCGCGCCTCCATCATTCCGCTGCTGGCCGTGCCGGTGTCGGTGGTGGGCACGTTCGCGGTGCTGCACCTGCTGGGCTTTTCGATCAACGCGCTGTCCCTGTTCGGGCTGGTGCTGGCCATCGGCATCGTGGTGGACGACGCCATCGTGGTGGTGGAGAACGTGGAGCGCAACATCGAGGCGGGCCTGACCCCGCGCGAGGCCACCTACCGCGCCATGCGCGAAGTGTCCGGCCCCATCATCGCCATCGCGCTGGTGCTGGTGGCGGTGTTCGTGCCGCTGGCCTTCATCAGCGGGCTCACGGGGCAGTTCTACCGCCAGTTCGCGGTGACCATCGCGATCTCCACGGTGATCTCGGCGATCAACTCGCTCACGCTGTCGCCCGCCCTGAGCGCGCTCTTGCTCAAGGGCCACCATGAACCGAAGGATGCGCTGACGCGCGGCATGGACAAGGTGCTGGGCGGGTTCTTCCGCCGCTTCAACAGCGTGTTCCACCGGGGCTCCGAGGCCTACAGCGGCGGCGTCAAGCGCGTCATCGGCCGCAAGGCGCTGATGCTGGTGATCTACGCCGCGCTGGTGGCCGCGACCTGGGGCCTGTTCAAGGTCGTGCCCGGCGGCTTCGTGCCGGCGCAGGACAAGCAGTACCTGGTGGGCTTCGCGCAGCTGCCCGACGGTGCCACGCTGGACCGCACCGAGGACGTGATCCGCCGCATGGGCGAGATCGTCAAGAAGAACCCGAACGTGGAAGACGCCATCGCCTTCCCGGGGCTGTCGATCAACGGCTTCACCAACAGCTCCAATTCGGGCATCGTGTTCGTCACGCTCAAGCCCTTCGCCGAGCGCGGCCGCGCGGACCAGAGCGGCGGTGCCGTTGCGGGCCAGTTGAACCAGGCCTTCGGCAGCATCCAGGATGCGTTCATCGCCATGTTCCCGCCGCCCCCGGTGGCCGGCCTGGGCACGACGGGCGGCTTCAAGCTGCAGATCGAGGACCGCGCCTCGCTGGGCTACGAGGCCATGGACGCCGCCGTGAAGGCCTTCATGGGCAAGGCGTACCAGACGCCGGAACTCGCCGGCCTGTTCACGAGCTGGCAGGTCAACGTGCCGCAGCTGTACGCCAACATCGACCGCACCAAGGCGCGGCAGCTGGGCGTGCCGGTGACGGACATCTTCGAGACGCTGCAGATCTACCTGGGCAGCCTGTACGCCAACGACTTCAACCAGTTCGGCCGCACCTACAGCGTGCGCGTTCAGGCCGATGCAGCCTTCCGGGCGCGTGCCGAGGACGTGGGCTTGCTCAAGGTGCGCTCCACCACCGGCGAGATGGTGCCGCTGTCGGCGCTGATGAAGATCGAGCCCAGCTTCGGGCCCGAGCGCGCCATGCGCTACAACGGCTTCCTGTCGGCCGACGTGAACGGCGGGCCCGCGCCCGGCTTTTCGTCGGGCCAGGCGCAGGCCGCCATCGAGCGCATCGCCGCCGAGACGCTGCCGCAGGGCATCGGCTTCGAATGGACCGAGCTGACCTACCAGGAAATCCTGGCCGGCAATTCCGCCGTGCTGGTCTTCCCCATCGCCATCCTGCTGGTGTTCCTGGTGCTGGCCGCGCAGTACGAAAGCCTCACGCTGCCCATCGCCATCATCCTGATCGTCCCCATGGGCCTGCTGGCCGCGATGACGGGCGTGTGGCTGTCCGGTGGCGACAACAACGTGTTCACGCAGATCGGGCTTATCGTGCTGGTGGGGCTGTCGGCCAAGAACGCCATCCTGATCGTGGAGTTCGCCCGCGAACTGGAGTTTGCCGGCCGCACGCCGGTGCAGGCCGCCATCGAGGCCAGCCGCCTGCGGCTGCGCCCCATCCTGATGACGTCGCTGGCGTTCGTGATGGGCGTGCTGCCGCTGGTGCTGTCCACCGGTGCCGGCGCCGAGATGCGCAGCGCCATGGGCGTGGCGGTGTTCGCCGGAATGATCGGGGTGACGGCCTTCGGCCTGTTCCTCACGCCGGTGTTCTACGTGGCGCTGCGCCGCCTGGCCGGCAACCGGCCGCTGCAGCAGCACGGCAGCCACACCGCGCCCCTGACCGATACCCCCGGGACCGGCCCTGGCGCCGTGGCCCACCCCGTGCTGGCGTCGCCGCGCGGGCATGACGAATGAGCGAAGGAGTTCGTGCGATGACTGCCCCCTTGAAGTCGATTTTTCTGCCGTCCTGGTCCCGCCTGGCACCGCTGGCGGCCGCCCTGGTGCTGGCCGGCTGCATGAGCAGCCCGGTCGCCCCCGCGCCCGAGCATGCGGGCGTGGCCGTGCCGGCCACGTTCAGCGAGGCCGACGGCGCGCGGTCGTGGACCACCGCGCCTCCCGCCGAGGCGCAGCCGCGCGGCGAGTGGTGGCTGGGGTTCCAGGACCCGGTGCTGAACGGCCTGGTGGAGCGTGCCGGCCGCGGCAACACCACCGTGCAGGAGGCCGCCGCGCGGCTGGCCGAAGCGCGGGCGCTGCTGCGCTCGGCCGATGCCAACCGCGCCCCGCAGGTCGGCGTGTCCACCGGTGTATCGCGGCAGGCGGGCGCCAACACCGCCACGGGCGGCCCGGTGCCGGCCACGCTGGCCACGGCGGGCCTGAACGTGTCGTATGAGCTCGACCTGTTCGGCCGCCTGTCGCAGGCCAGCGATGCCGCGCGGCTCGACGCCCAGGCACGCGATGCGCTGCTGCAGAGCACGCGGCTCATGGTGCAGGCCGACGTGGCGCAGACCTATCTGCAATGGCGTGCGGTGCAGGCCGAGCGCGTGCTGGTGGAGGAAAGCCTGGCCGCGTACCGCGACACGCTGCGCCTCACGCAGCGCCGCTACCAAGCCGGTGATGTGGCCGAGCTGGACCTGGCGCGCGTGCAGACGGAAGTGGCCGCCACCGAATCGGAGGCGCTCGCGCTGGAGCGCCAGCAGGTGCTGCTGAACAACGCCCTGGCCGTGCTGGTGGGCGACGTGGCGAGCGGCTTCGCCGTGGCGCCTGCGGGCACTGCAGGCGCTGCCGGCGAAGCGGTGCTGCCCGTGATCCCGGCCGGCGTGCCCGGCACGGTGCTGGCGCGCCGGCCCGACGTGTCGGCGGCGCAGGCCTCGGTGCTGGCGGCGCAGGCCCGCGTGGGCGTGGCGCAGGCGGCGTGGTTTCCGGCCGTCACGCTCACGGGCAACGGCGGCTACGCCTCGCCCGAGCTGGGCGACCTGTTCAAGTGGTCGGCCCGGTCGTGGGGCATCGGTGCGCTGCTGTCGCTGCCGATCTTCGACGGCGGCCAGCGCGCCGCGCAGGAAGAGGGCGCCCGTGCCCGCCTGGAAGGGGCGCTCGCCGCGCACCGGGGGCAGGTGCTCACCGCGTTCCGCGAGGTCGAGGACCAGTTGGGCGCCCTGCGCCTGCTGGCGGGCCAGGCCGAGGCCCAGGGCCGCGCCGTGCAGGCCGCCGCGCGCGCCACGCAGCTGTCGGACTCGCGTTACCGCAACGGCCTGGTGAGCCAGCTCGAACTGCTGGACGCGCGCCGCAGCGAGCTGCGCAACCGCCGCCAGGCGCTGCAGGTGCGCACCGCGCAGTACACGGCGACGGTGGGGCTCATCCGCGCGCTGGGCGGTGGCTGGGGCGACGCGCCCGCGCAGGTGGCGGCAGCGCGGCCCTGATCCGCTGGGCACCCCGTGTGTGCACGGCCGGGCCCCGCACGGGCTTTGGGGATGTAACCGCGCGGACTGCACGGCCCGGCGAACGGGCCTATAGTTGCCCGTTGGCGCCGCGCGGCAGGGTCCGCCGCGGCAGGGGTTCGCCCCCTTCTTCCTTCCACCCACCCCCGACAGCAGGAGCATTCGCACAATGAGTTACCCCAGCACCCGCCTTTTCATCGCCGGCCAATGGCAGGACGCCGCCGACGGCAAATCCATCGCCGTGCACAACCCCGCCACCGGCAAGGAGATCGGGCGCGTGGCGCATGCGGGCAAGGCCGACCTGGACCGTGCCCTGGAGGCCGCGCAAAAGGGCTTCGAGGCCTGGCGCGACATTCCCGCCGTGGACCGCGCCAAGACCATGCGCCGCGCCGCCGCCCTGATGCGCGAGCGCGCCGACGCCATCGCCGCGATCATGGTGCAGGAGCAGGGCAAGCCCCTGGCCGAGGCCCGCATGGAAACCATGGCCTCCGCCGACATCATCGAGTGGTTCGCCGACGAATCGCAGCGCGTGTATGGCCGCATCGTGCCGTCCCGCAACCTGGCCGCGCGCCAGATGGTGGTGAAGGACCCCGTGGGCCCTGTGGCCGCGTTCACGCCCTGGAACTTCCCGATCAACCAGGTGGTGCGCAAGCTGGCCGCGGCCCTGTCGGCCGGCTGCTCCATCCTCGTGAAGGCGCCGGAAGAAACCCCGGCCAGCCCGGCCGAGCTGATCCGCGCGTTCGCCGATGCCGGCGTGCCCGCAGGCGCCGTGGGCCTGGTCTATGGCGACCCGGCGGAAATCTCCAACTACCTCATCCCGCACCCGATCATCCGCAAGGTGACCTTCACCGGCTCCACGCCCGTGGGCAAGCAGCTGGCCGCCCTGGCCGGCAAGCACATGAAGCGCGTGACCATGGAACTGGGCGGCCACGCCCCGGTGATCGTGGCGGAAGACGCCGATGTCGAGCTGGCCATCAAGGCCGCCGGCGGCGCCAAGTTCCGCAACGCGGGCCAGGTGTGCATCTCGCCCACGCGGTTCCTGGTGCATGAGAGCATCCGCGCCGAGTTCGTGGCCGCGCTGTCGCGCCACGCGCAGGGCCTCAAAGTGGGCAACGGCCTGGCCGACGGCACGCAGATGGGCCCGCTGGCCAACCCGCGCCGCATCACCGCCATGACCGACCTGATGGCCGACGCGGTGCAACAGGGCGCGCAACTGGCCACCGGCGGCGAACGCATCGGCAGCGAAGGCAATTTCTTCCAGCCCACGGTGCTCAACGACGTGCCCCTGTCGGCCCGCATCTTCAACGAAGAGCCCTTCGGCCCCGTGGCCGCCGTGCGCGGCTTCGAGAAGATCGAGGACGCCATCGCCGAGGCCAACCGCCTGCCGTTCGGCCTGGCGGGCTATGCCTTCACGCGCTCGCTCAAGAACGCGCACCTGCTGGCCCAGCGCCTGGAGGTCGGCATGCTCTGGATCAACCAGGCCGCCGCACCCGCAGCCGAGCTGCCCTTCGGCGGCCTGAAGGATTCGGGCTACGGCTCCGAAGGCGGCTCCGAGGCCGTGGAAGCCCATCTGAACACGCGCCTCGTGTCGATCATGAACGTGTGATCGCCACCGGTTCGTCGAAAGGCCGCGCTGCACAGCGCGGCCTTTTTTTGGGGTCGAGGCATGCTGCGCTCCAGGCTGGTGGAGAGGGAGCCGCACGCGAATATCATCGTCCGATGCTCACCTTCGCCCAACTGCTCGCGTTCTTGCTCACCGCCGTGCTCATCACGGCCACGCCCGGTCCCGACAACCTGCTGGTGCTGGGCATGGGGATGTCCAGGGGGCGCTGGCAGGGCATCGTGTTCGGGCTGGGCTGCGCGCTGGGGTGCCTGAGCCACACGCTGCTGGCCGTGGTGGGCGTGAGTGCGCTGATCGCCGCGTCGCCCGTCGCCTTCACGGCGTTGCGGTGGCTGGGCGGGGCTTACCTGATCTGGCTGGGCATTCAGGCGCTGCGCAGCCCGGGCGCCGGCCGCGTCGATGCCACGGGCGCACCGGCGCAGTCGCTCCGGAGCCTGTTCTTCAAGGGCATGCTCGCCAACGCGATCAACCCGAAGGTGGTGCTTTTCTTCCTGTCGTTCCTGCCGCAGTTCGTGGTGCCGGCGCAAGGCAACGTCGCCCTGCAACTGGGCCTGCTGGGGCTCTTGTTCACGCTGCAGGCGGCGGTGCTGTTCGGGCTGCTGGGCTATTTTGCGGGTGCCATTGGCGCCTGGCTCCAGCGCAGGCCGCGCGCCGGCCTGTGGCTGGACCGTGTGGCCGGCACCGTGTTCGTGGGCCTGGGCGTGAAGATGATCGCGGGCCGCTGAACCCCGGCCTATCGACGGGATCGCGATCGCGGGGGGCATGGGCGTCGCAGGCCATTGTCTTGTGGGAAAAAGCGCTTGCGCCGCGCCGTGCCGCTCGCTGGCATCAGGAGTGCACTTCCCATCGGCGCGCCTGTTGCAGCAGCTGCCGCAGAAAGGTCTCGGCAATGGGAGACAGCCGCTTGCCCTGCGGCCACAGCACATACCATGACGAGGGCACGGGCATGCGCTCCGCCGCCAGGATGGCCACGCCCTCGCTGGCAGGGTCTGCGGCCAGCGCATGCCGCGACACCAGCCCCAGGCCCATGCGTGCCGCCACGGACTGCTTGATGGCCTCGTTGCTGCCCAGTTCCAGGCGCACCCGCGGCGCGAAGCCCAGGGCCTTGAAATGCTCCTCCGTCGCCAGCCGTGTGCCCGAGCCCGTCTCGCGCAGGATGAACGGCTCCTTGAGCAATTGCTCCAGCCGCACGCGCCGGCGCGCGACCAGCGGATGGTCGTGCGCGGCGATGACCACCAGCGGGTTGCTCAGCAGCACCTGCCGTTCCTGCGGCACGCCGCGCGGCGGGATGGACAGGATGTAGAGATCGTCCTCGTTGGCCAGCAGGCGCTGCACCACGCCATCGCGGTTGAGCACCTGCATCGCCACGTCCACGCCCGGATGCTCTTCGCAAAAGCGGCCCAGCATGCGCGGAATGAAGTACTTGGCGGTGCTGGCCAGCGCGATGCGCAGCCGGCCCTGGCTCACGCCCTTGAGCGCTGCCACGCGCTGCTCCAATGCCTCCCAGTCGGCCGCGATGGCGCGTGCCGTCTGCGCCGCCGCCTCGCCCGCCTGGGTGAGGTGCAGCCGCTGGCCAACGCGCTCGTACAGCGGCAGGCCGATGGCGTCCGACAGCTCCTTGAGCTGCATCGATGCCGTGGGCTGGGTCACGTGGCAGTGGCGCGCGGCCCCGGTGATGGAGCCGGTCTCGGCCAGGGCCAGCATGATCTGCAATTGGCGGAAAGTGGCATGCATAGAGGAATCCCGATGGGTCGGATCGACAGTATCGATTTTCCTTCATCGCCATTGCCGCCTAGCATCGCGCCCCATGAAACACCTGCTCGATCCCGCGATTCTGTTCTTCGTGCTCGGCCTGGCGGCCGGGCTGCTGCGCTCCAACCTGGAGATTCCCGCGCCGCTGTCGCGCTTTCTGTCGCTGTACCTGCTCATGGCGCTGGGCCTCAAGGGCGGATTCGCTCTGGCCCAATCCGGTTGGACGGTGCAGGTCTCGGCCGCCCTGGTCAGTGCCCTGGTGCTCGCCGTCGCCGTGCCGGCCATCGCATGGTGCGTGCTGCGCCGCCTGCTGCCGCCCTTCGATGCGGCTGCCGTGGCGGCCACCTACGGCAGCGTCAGCGCCGTGACGTTCGTGACCGCCAGCCACCTGCTGGAGCAGCAGGGCACCCCTGCCGGCGGCTACATGGCCGCGGCCATGGCGCTGATGGAGTCGCCCGCCATCGTGCTGGCGGTGGTGATGGCGCATTGGCTGCGCGCCCCGGCCTCGGTGGCCCCCATTGCCGTGGGATCGCAGGCCGTGATGGCTGGCGGCCCGGGCATCGGGCCGGCGCGGGTGGGCTCGCCACTGGGCCCGGTGCTGCGCGAGGCGTTGACCGACGGCGGCGCCGTGCTGCTGCTGGGCGCGCTGCTGGTGGGGCTGTTGACGGGTGCGCAGGGCGAACAGGCCATGCATCCCTTCACCGTGGACCTGTTCAAGGGCCTGCTGGCGTTCTTCCTGTTGGACATGGGCCTGATGACGGCGCGCAGCCTCCCGGGCCTGGCCGGGCTCGGCGCGCAGCGCCTGCCGCTGGCACTGTTCGCCGTGGTGGGCCCGGTGGCGCACGGGCTGCTGGCCCTGGGGCTGGCCAAGCTGGCGGGCTTGGCGGTGCCCGAGGCCACGCTGCTGGCCGTGCTGGGCGCCAGCGCCTCCTACATCGCCGTGCCCGCCGTGCTGCGCCACGCGATGCCGGAGGCCCGGCCGGCGCTCTACGTGGGCCTGTCCCTGGGCATCACCTTTCCCTTCAACCTCGTGCTGGGCATTCCGCTGTACGGCGCCCTGGCACGGTGGTGGCTGGGGTGAGGCCCCGGTGCGGCACCGCCATCAGAACCGGTAGGTGCCCGTCATCGTGTACGTGCGGCGCTGGCCGTAGAAGCAGTCGCCGCGCGCCAGGCACTGGGTGATCTGCACCTTGTCGGCCAGGTTGACCACGTTGAAGGCCAGGCGCCAGCTGCCGGCGTCGTAGGCCGCCATGGCATCGGCGATGAGCGCCGATGGCGTGGTGATGGCCGTGGTGCCGGTCCACTGCGAGCCGGTGTAGCGCACGCCCGCACCCACCGTCCAGCCGCCGCGCCCTTCGGCCGCGAAGCGGTGCATGAGCCAGCTCGACGCCGTGTGCTTGGGCACGCTGGCCACGGGCAGACCCTGGTCGCCGGCGTTGCTGCGCGAAATGACGGCGTCGGTGTAGGCGTAGCCCACCGTCCAGTCCCAGTTGCGGGCCAGGCTGGCGGTCATCTCGGTCTCGAAGCCCTTGGTTTTCACCTCGCCGAGTTGCAGGCTGTTGAGCGGGTTGGAGGGGTCGTTGGTCTTGCGGTTCTTCTCGCGCAGCTGGTACACGGCGGCATAGGCGCTGATGCCCCGGTCCTGCGGCTGCCACTTCACGCCGGCTTCCCACTGCTCGCCGCGCTGGGGCTTGAACGGGGTGCCGAAGAAGTCCACGCCGCCCAGCGGCTGGAACGATTCGGAGTAGCCCACGTACGGTGCCCAGCCGCCATCGGCCTGGTAGGTGGCGCCGACGCGCTTCGTCCAGGCGGTGTCGTCCACGGCGGCGGCGGGGCGGCCGACCGTCTCGGTCTTGGCGCTGTCGTGGCGCAGGCCGAGCGTGGCCGTCCAGCGGCCCCAGCGGATCTGGTCCTGGGCGTAAAAGCCCAGCTGGCGCTGCGTGACGTTGGGCTGGCGCACCAGCGCGGAGGCCGAGGGCGCAGTGAAGTTGCCGTACACCGGCGCATAGGCATCGATGCCCGAGATGGTCTGGAACCACGAGGACTGGCTGGTTTCGTTGCGCTGCGCGTCCATGCCGAAGAGCAGCGTGTGCTCGGTGGCGCCGGCCTGCACCTTGCCTTCGATCTGCGTGTCCGCCAGCAGCAGGCGGCTGGAGTTGATCTGCCAGGAGGCGTCGCGCAGCAAGGTGCGGTTGTCCGCATTGAACACCGGGCGCGCCGGCCGGCCGGTGGCGCGGTTGGCGCTGAAGCTGGTGTAGATGCTGCGGTAGTCCACCTCGCTCACCGTGCGGCGCAGGTTCTGGCGCACCGTCCACTGGTCGTTCAGGCGGTGGCTGAACAGATAGCCCCAGGAGTTGTTCTCGGTGTCGAAGGCGTCCCAGCCCGGCTCGCTGATGAAGGTCGAGGTCGGGATCTGGCCGTAGGGGCTGGACAGCCGTGTGCCTTGCCAGGGAAAGAAGCCGATCAGCGAGCCGCTTTGGTCTTTCTGGTGCGTGAACTGCAGCGTGAGCGAGGTGGCGGCGTTGGGCTTCCAGGTGAGCGATGGAGCGAGGATGAGGCGGTCGTCGCTCACGTGGTCGACCTGCGAGTCGCTGTCGCGGCCCACGGCCACCAGCCGGTAGAGCCACTCGCCGTCCTGGGTGAGCGGGCCGGTCATGTCGGCGGCGATCTGCTTGCGCGCGTAGTTGCCCAACTGCACCTGCACTTCGCGCAGCGGCTCGGCCTGCGGGCGCTTGCTGGTGAGGTTGAGCACGCCGCCCACGCTGCCCTGGCCGTACAGCACGGACGAAGGGCCGCGCAGGAATTCGACGCGCTCCAGCAGGTAGGGCTCGGCCTTGGTGTTGTTGTAGGTGCCGTAGGTGCGCAGCAGGCCGTCCTGGTACTGCGTCACGCTGCCGCCGCGTGCCGTGAAGTTGTCCACCCGGCTGTCGAAGTAGTTGGAGACCATGCCGGCGGTGTAGGCCGTGGTCTGGCGCAGGGTCAGCGCGCCTTGCGCCTCCATCTGGTCGCGCGTGACCACGCTGATGGCCTGCGGGGTTTCGATGAGCGGCGTGTCGGTCTTGGTGGCCGAGAGGGCGCGCTTGGCGACGAAGCCGCTGACGGGCGCGGTGGGGCTTTCCTGGTCCGCGCCGGCCTTGACGGTCACGGGGGCGAGCGTGGTTTCCGCCACGGGCGCGGCGGACTGGGCCTGGGCGGCGCTGGCGCCCAGGCCGCACAGCAGCGCGATCGCGGTGTGCAGGGCGGCGGCCAGGGGCAAGGGGCGGCAGGGCGCGCCGTGGGCATGCGGGGAAGGGAGGTGCGAGGTCATTTTGCTACTTTTTCAATAGCGCTCCTGGCAATGAATCCGCTGGCAGGAGGGCTGTTTGGTTCAAAAATGCGGCGCGCAGGGCGCCGCCGCCGTCACGGCGCGGCGGCCGTGAAAGGTCTTCGGGGACGGTGGGCCGGTCAGCGCCGGGCCGGCGCGGCGGTCAGTGCGCGGCCGGGGCGGGCAGCGGGGGCGATTCCATGCCGGCCGCCTGCACGAAGGTGAGCGTCGTGAGGTAGCTGGCCTCGCCGTACTTCTCGCCTGCGTGTTCGCCGGGCTGCTTGTCGCTGTGCTTGACCTCGGCCACGTACTGGCCCTTCCAGGGCAGCTCGAAGTGCACCGTGCCTTCGGCATTCGTGGCGGCCTCGCGGGCCCAGCCCGAGGGCGATACCAGGGTCACCTGGGCCTTGGGCAGCGGCTTGCCGTTGAACACCACGCGCAGTTCGCCCGCCTTGCCGGTGGGCACCACGTCCAGCGGCGCGGTGGCGGCCACGGGCTGCGCCAGGCTGGCCACCCAGCGCGCGGCGGGACGCCACAGCAGCGGTGGCTGGCCGGCCTTGGTGCGGTCGATCAGCGGATACGGCGCCTCGGCGAACAGCGTGTCGGCCGGCGCCGGCAGGGCGTAGGTGAACGCGGTGGCGGTGCGCTGGCCTTCGATGCGCCGGGCCTCGCCGCCGCGTGGCTGCTGCTCGAGCACCGGCACGCCCTTGAACTTGTCGAGCGCACCGGGCGACTTTTCCAGCAGGCCGTCGGCATACTCGCCGAACTGCACGCGGGCCTGGGCGCCGCTGGCCTCGATCCAGACCTGGTGGGCCTGGACGGCCGTGGCCGCCAGCGCGGACAGCACGGCGGCGGTGATGGGCTTGAGCAAGGTGGACATCGGAAAGCTCCTGTGAAACAGAGGTTGAAAAAACGTTTGCTATCAAATAAATAGCGGTATGCCCTAGAAGAACATGCGCTGGAGGCCGTTTTGATGCAAAAGGGCCATGGCGGCCGGCTGCATTGGGGCCCCGCTCGGCCGTGCGCCTAGTAGCGCGCCTTGAGCGCCACCGTCACGCGGCGCGGCTCGCCGTAGAAGTTCTGGCGGCCCAGGCTGGAGACCTTCTCGTAGTAGGTCTTGTCGAACAGGTTGTCCACGTTCAGGCTCACCGAAAGCTTGTCGTTGATCTGGTAGGCCACCTGGGCGTTGAACAGCGCGTAGTCGCCCGAGGTCAGGCGCACCGTGCCGCTTTGCGCGAAGAACTCGCTGCGGTAGCTCACGCCGCCGCCCACGCTCAGCCCCTGCAGCACCGGGCCCTTGAAGGCATAGCGGGTGGACAGGTTCACGCTGTGGCGCGGCGTGATGGGGCTGAACACCTGGCCCTGCTGCGACACGGGGGCCTGCAGGTACTTGGTGGCGGTGAAGGCGTAGCCGGCCAGCACGTCCCAGCCGGGCGCGACCTGGCCGCTCACCTCGGTCTCGAAGCCCTGCGCGCGCACCTTGCCGCCGGCCAGGGAGGCGGTGGGAACGTCCGGGTCGGCGATGGCGCGGTCCTTGTCCAGGATGCGGAAGAGGGCGAAGTGCGTCTGCAGGCGCTTGTTCAAAAACTCGCCCTTCACGCCCGCCTCGATCTGCGAGCCCGAACGCGGCGTGAGCAGGCGGCCCGCGCGGTCCAGGCTGGACTGCACCACGAAGGTCTCGGCATAGCTCGTGTAGGCCGACAGGTTTTCGTTCAGCTCGTAGATCGCGGCCACCGAGGGGATGAACTGCCGTCCAGGGTCGGCGGTGGCCGTGGTCTGGCCCGTGCTCAGCGTGCGCGTCTCGGCCTTGGCCCAGGACAGGCGCCCGCCGGCCAGCACCTTCAGGCGCTCGGCCACGCTGACCTGCGCCTGGCCGTACAGCGCGTTCTCGGTGCGCCGGGTGGCGCTCTGAAAGCCGGGCAGCGTGATGCTGGGGTAGGGCAGGTCGTACTGCGGATTGAAGATGTTGGCGGTGCGGGGCGCGCCGAAGGCGGAGTTGCCGTCCAGGCTTTCACTGGTCGTGTGGCTCACGCCCAGCAGCACGCGGTGCGTGCGGCCGGCCAGCGACAGCGGCGAGGCGATGTACAGGTCGTAGTTGCGGTCCTTCAGGTCCTGCTGGAAGTCCACCGACTGCAGCTGGTAGTTGCCGTTGGCCGCCACGGCCGAGTTGGCCCGCACCGAGCGGTACAGCGATTCGCGGTGCACGTCGCGCGCCACGAACTTGACCTGCCCGCCATTGGACAGGCGGTGCTCCAGTTCCGCGAAGGTGTCGGTGTTGTCCAGGTCCTGGCGGTTGGCGGCGATGCCCGCGAACGTGGAGCGCGGCACGTCCAGCAGCCGGCCGTCGGCATACGCGGGCAGGCCCTGGTCCACCGTGGCGCGCACCTTCTGGCGCGTGTGGCCGACCGACAGCGTGGTGGACGGGGTGATGTCCAGCTCCAGCGTGCCGTAGCCCAGGGTCTTGTCGTTCTTCAGCGTGGCGACGTGGCTGTCGCGGTCGTCCTTCACCGCCACCACGCGGCCGCGCAGCGTGCCCGCGGCGTTGAGCGCGCCGGTCAGGTCCACGTCGGCGCGGCGCATGTTCCACGAACCCGCGGACACGTTGGCGTTCAGCCCCAATGCGGACTGCGCGCGCTTGCGCACCAGGTTGATGGTGCCGCCGGGTTCGCTCGCGCCCTGCAGCAGGCCGGACGGGCCGCGCAGCACCTCGATGCGGTCGTAGATGGCGGTGTCCATCGCGGTGGCGTAGTTGGGGCCCTGCGGGATCGGCACGCCGTCCAGCAGCAGCGCGCCGATGTCGAAGCCGCGCGACTGGATGGTGTTGTAGTTGCCGGCGCCATCCAGGCGCGTCACGTTCACGCCGGTGGTCTGCTTGACGGCGTCTTCCAGCTTGGTGAGGTTCATGTCGTCGAGCCGCTGGCGCGTGATCACGCTCACCGACTGCGGCGTCTCGCGCGGCGACTGCACCAGCTTGCCCACGCTGATCTCGCGGGCGATGTATTGGCCCGAGCCCTCGGTGGCCTCGCCCTGCGGGGCATCGGTCACCTTCACCTCGGGCAGGGCCACGGTGGGCGCCGCCGTCTGGGCGTGGGCGGTGGTGGCTGCGGCGAGCCATGCGGCCGCGGTGATGGCGTTCAGGGGAGGCAATCGCATGAAAGGCTTTCCGTCGATGAAAGAAACGACACGGCGTGGAGAACATGGCTTCCCGCGCGCCGGGGGGCTGCGGGTGGCTGGAGAAACGAAACCGGGCGCGAACCCGGCCGGCGGGCCCTGGGTTAGAGCGCCAGCGCCAGCAGGGCCGCGGCACCGGCCACCAGGCCCAGCACGGGCAGGCGGCGGGGCTGCCAGGTGGCCACGGCCGTGGCGCACACGGCGGCCAGCGACAGGGCCATGGTCCACCACGTCACGCTGAGCGCGGCGGTGCTGTCGCCCGGCCACGCGGCGGCATGCACGAGCGACAACGCCAGCAGCGCCCAGCCCACGCGGCGCAGCGTGCGCAGCTGGCGCTCGCCGCCTTCGCGGTTCCAGGCGTCCTGGTGGTGGCGGTCCATGCCCAGCGCCAGGCCCGACCAGCCGGCAAAGCAGAGAAAGAATTCGAACATGGCGGTCAGGCTCCTGCGGCAGGGGTGGAGGGGGTGCTCGGGGGCGTGGCGGAGCCGGTCTCGGTGGTGGACCGGCCCTGGGCGGCGGCCGCTGTAGCGCCGCGCGCGGGGCGCAGCCGCCAGGCCATCCAGCCGAGCAGGGCGCCGGTGGCCAGGAACGACAGGTCCATGCCGGCCCACATCCATTCGCCGGCCGGCAGCGTCACGCCCAGGTGGGTGTGCGTGGTGAAGGCGTTCAACACCGGCAGCGCGGCGAACACCGCGCCCGCCAGGCCCAGCAACGCGCTCCAGCCCCAGCGGTCCGGCCGCACGATGCCGATCAGCAGGGCCAGGCCCCACGCGCCGAAGAAGCACGACAGCTCGGCATCGGCGCGGCCGTCCAGGTCCAGCGGCAGCAGCCGGTTGGAGGCCAGGAAAACGCCCGTGGCCAGCGGCAGGCCGCCCAGCAGGGCCACATTGAGGCTGGCCACCAGGCGCTCGCCGCGCCGCAGCGGCGGCGCGGCGGCACCCTTGCGCTGCGCCTGCTGGCGGCGCTTGACGCTCCACAGCACCATGCCGGTGGCGATCATCAGGCTGCCCAGCACGCCGAAGCCGAACAGGCCCCAGCGCATGCCCGGCCCGGCAAAGCGTGCCAGGTGCAGGCCGTAGAGCACGCGGTAGGTGCGCAGGGCGGGCGAATCGGGGTCGATCAGCGCGAGCGTCTCGCCGGTGGCGGCATCGAAGCGCATGCGGGCGGGGCCGTACTGCAGGCGGTCGCCGTCGTGGCGGGTGACCTCGATCACCGCCCGGTCGCCGTCGCGGCGGGCGCTGAGCCCGCCGATGCGCGCATCGCCCCAGGTGCGGTGCGCGCTGGCCAGCACGGGCGCCAGATCGGTCAGGGGCAGCGCCGGCAAGGCCTCGCCCGGCGCGCGGCGCGCGCTGCGCCCCGAGGCCGTGTCGCCCTGCATCTCGGCGAAGTAGGTCTGCGAATCCGTGCCCTTGGGGCCGGGGTAGGCCGCGGCAATGCCCGAGGGCATGTACATCGAGTGGAAGATCATCAGCCCGCTGAAGGTGATCATCAGATAGAACGGCAGCACCAGCACGCCCGAGACGTTGTGCGCGTCCAGCCACGCCCGCTGCCCGCCCTTGGTGGGCCGGAAGGTGAAGAAGTCCTTGAAGATGCGCCGGTGCGTGACCACGCCGGTCAGCAGCGCGATGAACATCAGCATGGTGGCCACGCCCACCACCCAGCGGCCCTCCAGCGTCCAGCGGCCCTTTTGCGCGGTGCGCAGTTCGAAGTGGAAGCGGTAGAAGAACTCGCCGCCCATGGTGTCGCGCGTCTCGATGGCCTCGCCGGTCTGCGGGTTCATCAGCAAGGTCTTGAAGCGCCCGCCCTCCTTGCCGCGCCACAGGATGGTCACGCCGGGCTGGCGCTCGTCGGGCAGCCGCATGAACCACTGCGTCACGTCGGGCGCCTTGCGGTGCAGCGCCTGCTGCGCGCGCTCGGCCACGTCGGCGCTGGCGGGCGGCAGGGCATGCAGCTCGGGCCGCATCCACAGGTTGAACTCGGTCTTGAAAAAGCTCAGCGTGCCGGTGAAGAAGATGGCGAACAGCAGCCAGCCCAGGATCAGGCCGGACCAGGTGTGCAGCCAGGCCATGGCCTGGCGGAAACCCTCGCGCTCGGGTGCGGTCTTCGGCTTCATGCGCCCCCCAGCCAGCGGGGCGCCATCGCCAGCGCGCCCAGGGCGAGCGCCGGCAGCCCGAGAGCGGCCCAGGCGCCCCAGGCCGTGCGTGCATAGAAGGCCCAGGCCACGGCGCAGGCATAAACCAGCCACGACAGCAGCGTGGCGGTGAGCACCGCCTCCACTCGCGGCATGAACGGCATCAGGCCGAGGGTGAGGGCGGCGGTGGCGGCCGCCGCCAGCGCGTAGCCACCCAGCCCCCCCGCCAGGGCGCGGGAGGTGATCGCCAGGCGGTAGCGCCAGTCGACGCGGGCCGCCTTCATGGCCGGGCGGCGCCCACCAAAGCGATGGCGGCCGCGCAGGAATGGGTGTCGGAAAAGGGGTGATCGGCCGGGGTGGCGAAACAGGCGCGCGCAGGACAGTGCAGCATCGAAAGGCTCCATGCAGGTTGGGGCGCTGGCTGCAGGCGGGGCACGGGGCCCGGGGCGGACTGACTGGCTGGCTAGGCCGGTATTCTAGGTTTCATGAGAATCGTTCGCATTCCGTTGTGTGCAATCGCAACAAACAGTGGGAACTTGGGCGCGATGGGCACGCCACCTGATGCGTGCGCGCCACACTTTGAGGGGCGGGACCGGGCCGGAAACGAAAAACCGGCCCGAAGGCCGGCTGGAGCACGGGTTACCCGGGGGCGGGTGCCGGGCAGGTGGTGCGTTATTCGATCTCGCCCATCTGCGACTGCAGGTAGTTCTGCAGCCCGACCTTGGCCAGCAGGTCGATCTGCGTTTCGAGGAAGTCGATGTGCTCTTCGGTGTCGTCGAGGATGCCCTGCAGCAGATCGCGCGAGACATAGTCGCGCACCGTTTCGCAGTGGGCGATGCCGTCCTTGATGGTGGCCTGGGCGCCGCGCTCGGAGCGCAGGTCGCATTCGAGGATCTCGGGCACGTCCTCGCCGACCTGCAGCTTGGCCAGGTCCTGCAGGTTGGGCAGGCCGTCCAGCATGAAGATGCGGTCCATGAGCTTGTCGGCATGCTTCATCTCGCCGATCGACTCTTCGTATTCCTTCTTCGCCAGCTTGTCGAAGCCCCA
This sequence comes from Acidovorax sp. SUPP950, assembly GCF_030158935.1. Classification (NCBI taxonomy): domain Bacteria; kingdom Pseudomonadati; phylum Pseudomonadota; class Betaproteobacteria; order Burkholderiales; family Comamonadaceae; genus Acidovorax; species Acidovorax sp. SUPP950. The sequence continues at coordinate 927,968 of NZ_BQXE01000002.1, forward strand.
GTGCTTGAGCATCCGGTAGTGCAGGAAGTACTGGTTGATGGCCGTCAGTTCGTTCTTGAGCTGGGCCTGCAGATGCGAAATGACCTGTGCGTCGCCTTGCATGGAGATTCTCCTTGTGTGGGTTTGGGGTGCGATTGTCATGACGCGGGCCACGTGGCGCAAGGCAATCTCCCTGCCCGGACGGTATGGCTGCGTTTGATGCTGAGTTGTGTTCGCGTTGGGCGTCCTCAGATACAGTCGTTCGCTCCTGGCCCACGCCATCGAGTCGCTACTTTTTATAGCCTGTGGCAATCGACTTGATGAAGTCAATTAATTGGATTGATGGCTTGGGAGCGCCTAAACTTCAGGTTTTCGTGTTCAGCCATCAACCTAGGAAACAGCAATGTCCCTGATCAATACGCAAGTCCAGCCCTTCAAGACCACCGCTTTCGTGAACCGCGACGGCAAGGGCGACTTCATTGAAGTGACCGAAGCCAACCTCAAGGGCAAGTGGTCCGTCCTGATTTTCATGCCGGCGGCCTTCACCTTCAACTGCCCCACCGAAATCGAAGACGCGGCCGACAACTATGCCGAGTTCCAGAAGGCCGGCGCCGAGGTCTACATCGTGACGACCGACACGCACTTCTCGCACAAGGTGTGGCACGAAACTTCCGACGCCGTCGGCAAGGCCAAGTTCCCCCTGGTGGGCGACCCCACGCACCAGCTGACCAACGCGTTCGGCGTGCACATTCCTGAAGAAGGCCTGGCACTGCGCGGCACGTTCGTGATCAACCCCGATGGCGTGATCAAGACCCAGGAAATCCATTCCAACGAAATCGCCCGCGACGTGTCGGAAACCCTGCGCAAGCTGAAGGCGGCCCAGTTCACCGCCGCCAACCCAGGCCAGGTCTGCCCCGCCAAGTGGAAGGAAGGCGCCAAGACGCTGACGCCTTCCCTGGATCTGGTCGGCAAGATCTAAGCCCCTCGGCCTCCCGCAGGAGCGGGGCGCCTCGGGCGCCCCTGGCCGGACAGCAGCATGGCGTGCGCGCCATGCCGTCCGGCTTTTTTTCGCCCGCTCATCCCCGATTTCTCCGCTCCGTGCCCGGCACTGGCCGCACCGCCCAACGACACAACTCGAATCGCAAAGGACACCACCATGCTCGACGACCAACTCAAAACCCAACTTTCGGCTTACCTGGAGCGCGTGACGCAAACGTTCGAGATCGTGGCGTCCCTGGACGGCAGCGAGGTGTCCACCCAGACCCGCGAACTGCTGGAAACCATCCAGGGCCTGCGCAGCGACAAGATCACCCTGCGCACCGACGGCAACGACGCGCGCAAGCCCTCGTTCACCCTGCAGCGCGCCGGCACGCAGACCCACCTGCGCTTCGCCGGCCTGCCGCTGGGCCATGAATTCACGTCGCTCGTGCTGGCCCTGCTGTGGACCGGCGGCCATCCCCCGAAGGTCGAGCAGGACGTGATCGAGCAGATCCAGGCGATCGATGGCGACTTCGAGTTCGACGTCTACATGAGCCTGACCTGCCACAACTGCCCGGACGTGGTGCAGGCGCTGTCGCTGATGGCCGTCCTCAACCCGCGCATCAAGACCACGGTGATCGAGGGTGGCGCCTTCCAGCAGGAAGTGACCGACCGTGAAATCATGGCGGTGCCCATGGTGTTCATGAACGGCCAGGTATTCGGCTCGGGCCGCATGACCGTGGAAGAGATCGTGGGCAAGCTGGACACCGGCGCGGCGGCGCGCGATGCGGCCAAGCTCTCGGCCAAGGAGGCCTTCGACGTGCTGGTGGTCGGCGGTGGCCCGGCCGGCGCCGCGGCCGCCGTGTATGCCGCCCGCAAGGGCATCCGCACCGGCGTGGCCGCGGAGCGCTTCGGTGGCCAGGTCAACGACACGCTGGACATCGAGAACTACATCTCGATCAGCAAGACGGACGGCCCCCGATTCGCCGCGGCGCTGGAGCAGCACGTGCGCGACTACGAGGTGGACCTGATGAACCTGCAGCGCGCCAAGGCCTTGAAGCCCGCCGCGGCGGAAGGCGGCCTGATCGAGGTCGAGCTGGAAAACGGCGGCACCTTGCGCTCGCGCACGGTCATCCTCTCGACCGGTGCGCGGTGGCGCAACATGAACGTGCCCGGCGAAGACCAGTACCGCACCAAGGGCGTGACCTACTGCCCCCACTGCGACGGCCCGCTGTTCAAGGGCAAGCGCGTGGCGGTGATCGGCGGCGGCAACTCCGGCGTGGAGGCGGCCATCGACCTGTCCGGCGTGGTGGCGCACGTCACGCTGCTGGAGTTCGCGGCCGATCTGAAGGCCGACGCCGTGCTGCAGCGCAAGCTGCGCAGCCTGCCCAACGTGACCGTCATCACCCAGGCGCAGACGACCGAGGTGCTGGGCGACGGCAACCGCGTGACGGGCCTGGCCTACCAGGACCGCGCGAGCGGCGAAGCGAAGCAACTGGCGCTGGAAGGCATCTTCGTGCAGATCGGCCTGTTGCCCAACACCCAGTGGCTGCAGGGCACGGTGGAGCTGTCGAAGTTCGGCGAAATCGTGGTGGACTCGCATGGCCGCACCAACGTGCCGGGCGTGTTCGCCGCGGGCGACGTGACCACGGTGCCGTACAAGCAGATCATCATCGCGGCGGGTGAGGGCGCCAAGGCGGCCCTGGGCGCATTCGACCACCTGATCCGCACCACCGCACCGGCGTGATCGCAGGCGCCCGGGCGCCTGGTGGATGACGGGGCGCCACGGCGCCCCGCTCCTTCTTTTCTGTCTTTTCAAAGCACAAGGCGGCCTTCGGGGCCGCCTTGTGCTTTTTGCCGTTCTGCCGTGCGCGGGGGAGGGGCGCCCCTGCCCCTGGAAGGCCACTGCCGTCATGGCGCTGACACGGTGCGGGCGGATCATTCGGGTTGCAGATTCCTGCGTTTATGCACTTTTCTGCAACTGCAAGGCGGTCGCCCCGAAGTTCGGTCTTTGGCCCAGTCCGCCGCTTGATCCACTCGACCCGCGAGACCTTTCCATGACCTTGATCCCTGCAGCCCCCCGATCGCGCCCCCGCTGGGCGCGGCCGTTTTTCTTGTTCCTGGCCGGTTCGGCGATGGCGTTGGCCCTGGCGGGCTGCGGCGGCAGTGGGGGAGGCGGCACCTCCGCCGATGCCCCGGGCGCCGAAAAGACCCAGCTGCGCTGCGCCCCTTGATCGCGCACGCCTTCCCCGTCGAACCCACGCAGAGCACACCATGACCATCGATTCCCGGAAACGCAAGTTCCTCCAGGCCGCAGCCGGCACCACCGCGTCCGCCGCGGCGCTGAGCCTGTTCCCGCCCAGCATCCGCCGGGCTCTGGCCATTCCGGCCAACCACCGCACCGGCACGATCCAGGACGTGGAGCACGTCGTGATCGTCATGCAGGAAAACCGCTCCTTCGACCACTACTTCGGCACCTTGCCCGGCGTGCGCGGTTTCGGCGACCGCTTCACCATCCCCGTGGCCGGCGGCCGCAGCGTGTGGCAGCAACTGGACAAGAACGGCGCGCCCGTGCTGCCCTACCACCTGGACCAGAAGGCCGGCAATGCCCAGCGCGTGAGCGGCACGCCCCACAGCTGGGTCGACGCGCGCAACGCCTGGGACCGTGGCCGCATGCAGGAGTGGGCGCGCTACAAGCAGCCCCAGTCCATGGGCTACTACACCCAGCAGGAGGCCCCGTTCCAGTTCGCCCTGGCCGAAGCCTTCACGGTGTGCGATGCGTACTTCTGCTCGCTGCACGGCGGCACCAATTCCAACCGGCTGTTCCACTGGACCGGCACCAACGGCGCCACGGGTCCCTCCGGCCGGGTGGTGGTGAACAACGCCCTGGACGAGCTCGACTCGGACACCGACATCCGCACCGGCGGCTACGACTGGACCACCTACCCCGAGCGCCTGCAAAAGGCCGGCGTCTCGTGGATGGTCTACCAGAACATGCCCGACAACTTCACCGACAACCCGCTCTTCGGCTTTCCGCAGTACCGCCAGGCCAACCTCGCCTCGGGCAAGCCGGTCTACCATGACCGCGACGTCAACCCCGCCTACGACCCCGCGAGCGACAACACCGGCAACCCGCTCTACAAGGGCATTGCCAACACCATGCCGGACGGCGGCTTTCTCGGCACCTTCCGCAAAGCGGTGCTCGACGGCTCGCTGCCGCAGGTGTCGTGGGTCATCCCGCCCGCCACGTACTCTGAACACCCGGGCCCTTCCAGCCCGGTGCAGGGCGGCTGGTACGTGCAGGAGGTGCTCGATGCCCTCACGGCCAATCCCGACGTGTGGAGCAAGACCGTGCTGCTCATCAACTTCGACGAGAACGACGGCTACTTCGACCACCTGCCGCCGCCGTGCGCGCCGTCGCTGGATGCCAGCGGCGGCAAGATCGGCAAGTCCACGCTGAGCGACCGGGACATGGCCTACGAGTACTACACGCACACCCCGGTCCCCGGCACCGGCATGCCGCCGCCCGATGGCGACTGCTACGGCCCCGGGCCGCGCGTGCCGATGTGGGTGATCTCCCCGTGGAGCCGCGGCGGCTGGGTGAATTCGCAGAACTTCGACCACACCTCCGTGCTGCGCTTTCTCGAAGCCCGCTTCGGCGTGCAGGAGCCGCAGATCAGCCCCTACCGCCGCGCGGTGTTCGGCGACCTCACCACGGCCTTCAACTTCGCCACGCCCAACGACGGGCCGCTCGCCACGCTCGCCGGCCGCCGCACGCGGGACGATGCCGACGCCCTGCGCGCCGCGCAAGGGGCGCTGCCGCAGATCGCCGTGCCCACGCCGCAGGCCCTGCCGCAGCAGGCCGTGCAGGCCCGGCCCTCGCGCGCGCTGCCGTACGAGCTGCACACCAGCGCCCGGGCGGAGCCGGCCGCGGGCACGGTGCAACTGCTGTTCTCGAACACCGGCACCAGCGCGGCCGTCTTCCACGTCTACGACCGGCTGCACCTGGACCGCGCCCCGCGCCGCTACGTGGTGGAGGCGGGCAAGCAGCTCGACGACCGCTGGAATGCCGGCACGGACGATGCGGGCGCCTACGACCTGTGGGTGCTGGGGCCGAACGGGTTCCACCGCAGCTTCGCGGGCCAGCTCGGCGCGCTGCGCGCCCCCGGCGTGCCCCAGCCCGAAGTGCGGGTGTGCTACGACATCGCCAACGGCAACGTGCACCTGACCTTGATGAACGCGGGCGCTGCGGAAGCCGTGCTGCGCGTGCAGGCCCTGGCCTACCGCCAGGACGGCCCCTGGACCGCCACGGTGGCGCCGGGCCAGGCGCAGGACCTGCAGTGGGACCTGGGCGGCAGCGCCCGCTGGTACGACTTCCAGGTCACGTGCAGCGCGCTGCCGGGGTTCGTCCGCCGCTTTGCCGGGCGGGTGGAGACGGGCCGCGACGGCTTCAGCGATCCCGCCATGGGGCAGGGCGGCCGTTGATCGCCAAGGAAGGGGCCTGCCCGCGCCGCCCGGGTGGGGGCGCAGCAGCCTCACCGAGGCACCGTCGTAGTGGGTTTGCTATATTTTGTATAGCGTAATGCCCTAGTGTTTATTGTGCTGGAGGCCGTTTTGGCCTCAGGCCTCTCCAGGGCGATTGCCGGTGCGGACCGCCCGCCCGCTCAGCGCCCGCCCGCTCAGCGCGTGGCCGCGGGCTCCATGCCCGTGCTGCGCACGATCGGGGCGGCCGCTGGCGATGCCAGGAAGCGGATCAGATGGCGCGCGGCATCCGCGTTCTGCGCGCCCTCGGCCACGCCAGCCGAGAAGAACACGCGCTGCTGCACGGCGTCCGGCAAGGGGCCGACGAATTCCAGCTCCTTGAACGGCAGCAATTCACTCACCTGCTGGAAGCCCAGCTCCGCATCGCCCCGCAGCACCACCGCGCCGACGCGTTCGCTGTAGATCCTGGTGGCCTTGGTCTTCATCGCCTCGGCCACGCCCAGGCGCGGGAACAGTTCGTTGACCAGGTAGGTGCCGCTGGCGCTGGCGGAATAGGCGACCGATTGGGCCTGGAGCAGCGTCTGCTTGAGGGCTTCGGGGCTGCTGATGTCCGGCTTGGGCGTGCCTTTGCGCACGCTCATACCGATCATGGAACGGGCCAGGTCGACGCGGCTGCCCGCTTGCACCTTGCCCTGCGCCGTCAATTCGTCCAGCCCCGAATCGGCCAGGATCACGATGTCGAACTGCTCGCCCCGCGCCATGCGGCTGGGGATGGAGTCGGGCGCGTTGCCGAGCGATGCGCCACGCGCCGTGACGACCGTGTGGCCGGTGGCCTGCTCGTACAGCGGCACCAGCTGGTCGTAGGCGGCCGAGAAGCCGCCGGAGGTGACCACGCGGATCTCCGAGGCCTGGGCAGCGGGCGGCGCGGCGCCTCCCAGGGCCAGGCCCAGGCCCAGGGCGGTGCCCAGCAGGGTGCGCAGCATGCGGCGCCGGGCGTTGCTGGGCGTGGCCGTGGTGGGGGCCGGTGTGAGCGGGAGGTTGAGCGGCATGTCCTTTGTCTCCTGATTTTTTTGGGGGAATGCGTCCGGCCTGCCGTCTCAGTCGGCGGTGATCTTGCGTTCGCGGATGATGCGGCCCCACTTGGCGTGCTCCGCCGCGATGAATTGGCCAAGCTCTTCGCGGCCCGTGGGGCTGGCGGTCTGCCCGTGCTTGAGCAGGTTGTCGCGCACCTCCGGCGTGTTGAGCACCTTGACGATCTCGGTGTTCCAGCGGTCCAGCAGGGGCTTGGGCGTCTTGGCCGAGGCCACGAAGGCATACCAGTTGGTGGCGTTGAAGCCCGGGTAGGTCTCCGCCACGGTGGGCACGTTGGGCAGGTATGCCGGGCGCGTCAGGCCGGTGGTCGCCAGGGGAATGAGCTTGCCCGATTCGATGTGGGGCAGGGCCGAGGGCGGTGCGGCGTAGAACGCGGTGACCCGCCCGCCCAGCACGTCCTGCAGCGCCGGGGCGCCCCCTTTGTAGGGAACGTGCAGCGTGTCGATCTTCGCCACGTCGTTGAGCAGTTCTCCCGCCAGGTGCGCGGCCGAGCCCGGGCCGGTGGAGGCGTAGTCCAGCTTGCCGGGCTCGCGCTTGGCTTTGGCCACGAAATCGCCGAGCGATTTGATGCCGGTGCTCGCGGGCACCACCAGCACGTTCGGGAAGGCCACGCCCATCGAGATGGGCGCCAGGTCCTTGAGCGGGTCGTACGCCACCTTCATGAAATGGGGCGCGATGCTCAGCGGCCCGATGGAGCCGAACAGCAGCATGGACCCGTCCGACGGGCCGTTGGCCACCTGGGCATGGGCCAGGTTGCCCCCGGCTCCCGGCTTGTTGTCCACCACCACGCTCTGGCCGATGTTCTCGCCCAGCTTCTTGGCGATGATGCGGGCGGCGATGTCGGCCGAGCCGCCTGCGGCGAAGCCGACCACGAGGGTCACCGGCTTCTTGGGCGGAAAGTCCTGCGCCTGGGCGGTGCTGGCGAGGGGGAAGCTGGCGGCCAGGAAGGCTGCCGCGATGAGGGGGCGTCGTTGCATGGGGTATGTCTCCGGGAAAGCGCCGCCGGGTCGTTGGCCTGGCGATCAAGGGCGCATCGTAGGAGGGGCACAATGATCCGTAAATTGCAATTTACGAAACGACTGTTGCATGCGAAGCATCAAATTCGACCTCAAGGAACTGCAGGCCTTCGTGGTCACCGCGGACCAGTCCAGCTTCCGCGTGGCGGCCGAGATCCTGTGCCTGTCCGCCCCGGCCTTGAGCCGGCGGGTGGAACGGCTGGAATCCGCGCTCGGTGCCCGGCTGCTGGAGCGGACCACCCGCACGGTGGAGCTGACCGCCATGGGCCAGGAGTTCCTGCACGAGGCGCGCATGGCATTGACCGGGCTGGACGAGGCGGTTCAGCGCTTCGGCGACCAGGTGCAGCTGCGCCGGGGCCGCGTGACCATTGCCTGCGTGCCGTCCGTGGCCAACCACCTGCTTCCGCGGGCGCTCCAGTCCTTCGCGCAGGCGATGCCCGATGTGCAGGTGCACGTGATCGACGAGAACGCCCAGCAGGTGCTGGAAGCCGTGGCCCGCGGCGAGGCGGACTTCGGCCTGAGCTTCACTGGCACCCAGGAGTCGGCGCTGCTGTTCCAGCCGCTGCTGCGCGAACGCTACGTGCTGGCCATGCCGCGCAGCCACGCCTGGGCCCGGCGCACCGAGGTGCGTTGGGAGGAACTGGCCGGCCAGCGGCTGGTGTCGGTCTCCAGCCGCAGCAGCAACCGCCTGCTGCTGGACCAGGCCATGGCGGAACTGCCGAATCCTCCCGTCGCCTGGTACGAATGCAACCATGTGACCGGCGCGCTGGCCCTGGTCGAGGCCGGTTTGGGGCTGGCGGCCTTGCCGCAGCTGGCGCTGCCGCCCGCGCATTCCCAGGTGTGCGGTGTGCCGCTGACCGGGCCCGACCTGTGGCGCACCCTGGGGCTGCTGCAGCGGCGCTCGCGCGAACTCAGCCCGGTGGCCGAGGCCCTGCGGCAGCGCCTGCTGCAGATGCATGCCGTGGTCTGACGCAGCCGGTTGAATTCGAAGGGCAGGGGCGTTGAAGGCCGGCGCGCATTCGCCGCCCTGATGGCATGGCGCAAGGCCTGCTCAAGCCCCTGCCGAACCCGGCGCCAGCCGCGCGGCCAGCAGGTTGGCCGTGTAACGCAGCCGGTCGATGTCCGCATCGGCACGAACGCCGCGGCTGAAGCAGCACAGCGTGCCATACACCGCCCCGCCGGACAGGCGCACCGGCGTGCTCAGATGGGTGCCGACGGGGAACCCCGGGTCCGGCGCCTTGCCGGACGCGATGTAGGGCGCGGCATCTTCCATCCGTTCCGGCAACCGGCCTTCGACCACCCGTTGGCACCAGCTTTCTTCGACCGGGTCGGACCGGCCCACTTCCACCGGCGAGAAATCCGGCGCGCTGTCCACGGCCATGATGGTGCGGTGGTCGTCCGTGAGCTGGGACACGAAGGCCACGTCCATGCCCAGCCGCGTGCGCAGCAGTTTCAGCACCGCCGGGACGGCGGCAGGAAGTTCAGGGTCGGCGGAGTCGCTGGTGGCGACCAGCAGCTCCGAAATCTTGACGTCGAGGTCGTTGGGGTCGTAGTCCAGAAGCATGCCTGTCAGTCTAAAGGCAGAGCCTGCGTGCGGCGGAGCACCGGGCCGAATGACATCATCGGCTTGAGAATTATTCTCATATACTGTGCTGCAGCCAGCCAGGCGCCAACCCGTGGGGTGCGGCGCTCCGAGCCAGCGCTTTCGTTTCCCAAATGATCCAGGTTTGCGCCCGTTCGCATGGCGCATCCGCTGTCCGGTCCGTGGATGGTGGATTCGGCGTGCGGTGTCGTTGGCCCTCCGGGCCGCAAGCTGCCCGCGGTGTGGCTGGCCTGGTCTGTTGCAATTCCGAAGGAGGCTTGACCATGGCTGCCGATGCACCGTGCCCGGACACTGAAAACCCCACCGACGAGGAATACCGCCTGCCCTGCACCGAGGCGCTGCTGGCCAGCACGATGGCGCTCATGACGGGACACGCGCACACCGCCGAGGCCCCGTATCGCGATGCCATGGCCCGCAAGATCATCGTGAACCTGCAGGCCCTGTCGCAGATGCCGGGGCTGACCTCGCACTTTCGCACCATGCTGCGCAGCCTGCAGACCCACTGGACCCCGGGGCCGGAGCGCCAGGCGGCAGCGCAAGAAAACCGCGACCCCGAGCCCCGCCCCCAGGCCCTGTGGCACGCGGCACCGGAGGCGGTGCAGTAGGCCAGCGGTCCTGCCGCACCTTTGGCAGAACTGGGCCGGACATCGGGCCTCTTCGACTCAGCCGGCCACCTTGATCGCCAGGATCGCCAGGCCAAGCAGAACGAGCACCACGGGCAGAACGCGGGCCCGTGGCCGGGAGGCCTTCGCCGCGATGGCGATCTGGACCACTGCGACAAGGGCAAAGATCGCACCCGCCGCCACGATGGCATTGCCCGACCCGTTTTCGATGGCGTTGGCGGGAATGGACGGGTCCATCCCGTGCATGAAGTCGTATTGATTTCGTGGCAGAAGCGCCATGATCAGCAGGCCCAGGATGGACGCTACATGCAGGGTGATCCGCAAAGGTTTGTTCATGGGTTGCGGATGCATTTTTACCTTTGTCGAAATCGCCGCGATTCAATACACCAGCCGCTCGGGACGCACTTCCTGCAGGATGGTCGTGGCGATTTCCTCGATGCTTTTGGTGGTCGTGGACAGCCAGCGGATGCCCGCGCGCCGCATCATCGCCTCGGCCTCGGACACCTCGTTGCGGCAGTTGTCCAGCGCCGCGTACCGGGAGTTGGGGCGCCGTTCGTTGCGGATCTGCGAAAGCCGCTCGGGCTGGATCGTCAGCCCGAAGATCTTCTTGCGGTGCGGCTCCAGCGCCGGGGGCAGCTGGCGCCGCTCGAAGTCCTCGGGAATCAGCGGATAGTTGGCCACCTTAAGGCCGCACTGCATGGCCAGGTACAGGCTGGTGGGGGTCTTGCCGCTGCGCGACACGCCCACCAGGATCACGTCGGCGCCGGCCAGGTCGCGGTGGCTCTGGCCGTCGTCGTGGTCCAGGCTGAAGTTGATCGCCTCGATGCGGTCGGTGTATTCCTTGCTCAGGCTCACGTCCGAAAAACGCCCCACGCGGTGGTGCGACTTGGTGCCCAGCTCGGTCTCCAGCGGCCGGATGAAGGTGCCGAACATGTCCAGCAGCATGCCCTTGCAGCCTTCCTGGATGACGCGCAGCACGCCCATGTTGACCAAGGTGGTGAAGACGATGGGCTTCTTGCCCTCCACGTCCGCCGTGTGGTTGATCTGCCGCACGGCCTGGTGCGCCTTGTCCTCGGTGTCGATGAAGGGCAGGCGCACGTGGCGCGGCTTCATGTCGAACTGGGCCAGGATGGCGTTGCCGAAGGTTTCGGCCGTGATGCCGGTGCCGTCGGAGATGAAGAAAACGGTGCGCGTGTGCATGGGCAGGGGTTCCGAAGAAGGGGGACGATCCGTCAGCCCGCCGCCAGCGCGGCCGCGCAGGGCAAGCCTACAATGGCGCCCATTATCCAAATTCTCACCATGCACCCCGGCGGCCCACAACCACAACACCAAAGCCGAACGCCGTGCATGGGCGCTCGCCCGCGATTGCTCCCCCGGAGCGCAGGCGCAGACCCAGTTTCAACTTCTGGAGCTATCCCATGTCTGCACTCTTCAACGCGACCGCCCTGGTCGTTCCGTTTGAAAACCTGAGAATGACCGACGTCGAGTCGGTGGGCGGCAAAAACGCCTCCCTCGGCGAGATGATCTCCCAGCTGCCCCAGGGCGTTCGCGTTCCCACGGGCTTTGCCACCACCGCCCACGCGTTCCGCCAGTTCCTCGCCCACGACGGCCTGGCCGACAAGATCAGCAAGCGCCTCGCCGCGCTGGACACCGAAGACGTGCGTGCCCTGGCCGCTGCCGGCGCCGAGATCCGTGCCATGGTCGAGGCCCAGCCGTTCCCGGCTGACCTGCAGCAGGCGATCGCGGAAGCCTTCGCAAAACTGTCCGAAGGCAACCCCCAGGCGAGCTTCGCCGTGCGTTCGTCCGCCACGGCGGAAGACCTGCCCGACGCCTCGTTCGCCGGCCAGCAGGAAACCTTTCTCAACGTGGTCGGCATCGACGACGTGCTGCACAAGATGAAGGAGGTGTTCGCCTCCCTGTATAACGACCGCGCCATCAGCTACCGCGTGCACAAGGGCTTCGCGCACGACGTGGTCGCCCTGTCGGCCGGCGTGCAGCGCATGGTGCGCTCCGACCTGGGCGCGGCCGGTGTGATGTTCACCATCGACACCGAATCCGGCTTCGAAGAGGTGGTCTTCATCACCAGCAGCTACGGCCTGGGCGAGACGGTGGTGCAGGGCGCCGTGAACCCCGACGAGTTCTATGTGCACAAGCCCATGCTCCAGGCGGGCAACAAGGCCGTGATCCGCCGCAACCTGGGCTCCAAGCTGGTGCAGATGGTCTTCGCCTCGGCCGAGGAGAAGGCCGCCACCGGCAAGCTGGTCAAGACGGTGGACGTGGCGACCGAGCAGCGCAACCGCTTCTCGCTGTCCGATGCCGACGTGGAGCAACTGGCCCACTACGCCCTGGTGATCGAGCAGCACTACGGCCGCCCGATGGACATCGAATGGGGCAAGGACGGCACCGACGGCCTGCTCTACATCCTGCAGGCCCGTCCTGAGACGGTGAAGAGCCAGTCCAAGGGCCAGGCCGAGCAGCGCTTCAAGCTGAAAGGCACGGGCACCGTGCTGGCGGAGGGCCGCGCCATCGGCCAGAAGATCGGCACCGGCCCCGTGCGCCTGGTGAGCGACATCGCCGAAATGGACAAGGTGCAGCCCGGCGACGTGCTGGTCACCGACATGACCGATCCCAACTGGGAGCCTGTGATGAAGCGCGCCAGCGCCATCGTCACCAACCGCGGCGGGCGCACCTGCCACGCGGCCATCATCGCGCGGGAACTGGGCATTCCGGCCGTGGTGGGCTGCGGCGACGCCACCAGCCTGCTCAAGGACGGCACGCTGGTGACGGTGAGCTGCGCCGAGGGCGACACCGGCAAGATCTACGACGGCCTGCTCGAAACCGAAGTGACCGAGGTGCAGCGCGGCGAAATGCCCAAGATCGGCACCAAGATCATGATGAACGTGGGCAACCCGCAACTGGCCTTCGACTTCTGCCAGCTGCCCAACGACGGCGTGGGCCTGGCCCGGCTGGAGTTCATCATCAACAACAACATCGGCGTGCACCCCAAGGCCATCCTGGACTACCCCGCCGTCGATGCCGACCTGAAGAAGGCCGTGGAATCGGTGGCGCGCGGCCATGCCTCGCCCCGTGCGTTCTACGTGGACAAGGTGGCCGAGGGCGTGGCCACCATCGCCGCCGCCTTCTGGCCCAAGCCGGTGATCGTGCGCCTGTCGGATTTCAAGTCCAACGAGTACCGCAAGCTCATCGGCGGCAGCCGCTACGAGCCCGAGGAAGAGAACCCGATGCTGGGCTTCCGTGGCGCGGCGCGCTACATCAGCGCCGATTTCGGCGAGGCGTTCGCGATGGAGTGCGACGCCATCAAGCGCGTGCGCGGCGAGATGGGCCTGACCAACGTGCAGGTGATGGTGCCTTTCGTGCGCACGCTGGGGCAGGCCGACAAGGTCACCCAGCTGCTGGCCAAGCATGGCCTGAAGCGCGGCGAGGCGGAGCTGAAGGTCATCATGATGTGCGAGGTGCCCAGCAACGCCGTGCTGGCGGACGAGTTCCTGCAGTACTTCGATGGCTTCTCGATCGGCTCCAATGACCTGACCCAGCTCACGCTGGGCCTGGACCGCGACTCGGGGCTCGAGCTGCTCGCGCAGGACTTCGACGAACGCGATCCCGCCGTGCTGGCCCTGCTGTCGCGCGCCATAGCCGCCTGCAAGGCCCAGGGCAAGTACGTGGGCATCTGCGGACAGGGCCCCAGCGACCACCCGGACTTCGCCGAGTGGCTGGCCAAGGAAGGCATCTCGTCGATCTCGCTCAACCCCGACAGCGTGATCGCCACCTGGCAGCAACTGGCCCGCTGACGGGCCCGGTCCGGCGACCATGCCCACGCGCCCATCGGCGATCGAGGAGCCCGGGGCCGGACATCCCTTTCCGCCCGACCTGCACGATGCCCGCCACCTCTGGCTGAAGGCGGGCCTGCTGCTGGTCTGGGCCGCAGTGTCCTTCGGGGCCTGCTACTTCGCCCGCGACCTGCAGTTCATGGTGGTGGGCGGCTGGCCGCTGGGGTACTGGATCGCGTCGCAGGGCGCGGTGCTGGTGTTCATCGGCATCGTGGCGATCTACTGCGTGGCGATGAACCATTTCGAGCGGCAGGACGCGAACGCGGTGGCCGGTGGTGCGGGCACGCCGCCGTCCACCCCCGACGCGCCGGGCCCGGGCGCCCCCGGCAAGCCGCATGGCTGACGCGCCGCCGCAAGCCGCCTACGGCCGGCGGCTGCGCCGCATCCTCGCGCTCTACGTGGCCGGGGTGATCGCTTTCCTGGCCATCATGGCCTGGGCCGAGCAGCGCGGCCTGTCGCGCCACTGGATCGGCCCCATCTTCCTGTTCCTGTCCGTCATGGTCTATGCGGCCATCGGCGTGTACGGGCGCACGACCGATGCCGACGAGTACTACGTCGCGGGGCGCCGCATTCCGCCCGTGTACAACGGCATGGCGGCGGCGGCCGACTGGATGAGCGCGGCCTCGTTCATCAGCCTGTCGGGCGCGCTGTACCTGCAGGGCTTCTCGGGCGTGCCGGGGCAGGCCGGCGGGCTGGCCTATCTGCTGGGCTGGACGGGCGGGTTCTGCCTCGTGGCGCTGCTGATCGCGCCGCACCTGCGGGCCATGAACCTCTACACCATCCCGGAGTTTTTTCAGGTGCGTTTCGGCGGGCGCTGGCCTCGCGTGATCGCGGCGCTCGCGGCCGTGCTGTGCTCGTTCACCTACGTGGTGGCGCAGATCTACGGCGTGGGCCTGATCGCCTCGCGGCTCACGGGCGTGCAGTTCGAGATCGGCATCATGCTGGGACTGGGCGGGGTGCTGCTGTGCTCCTTCCTGGGCGGCATGCGCGCCATCACCTGGACGCAGGTGGCGCAGTACGTGATGCTGCTGCTCGCGTTCCTCATTCCCGTCTCCTGGCTGGCCTACAAGCAGCTGGGCAATCCCCTGGCGCCGCTGGTGTATGGCACCCAGATCGGCAAGATCGCCGACATGGAGGCCCGGTTGCTCGCCGATCCCGCGGAGCGGCAGGTGGTGGCGGCCTACCAGGCGCGGGCGCAGGAGCTGCAGGCCCGGTTGCAGGACGTGGGCGCGGCGCTGGAGCGCGAGCGCGAAGCGGCCCGCCAGCGCATCCGCCAGCTGCGCGACCAGAACGCGGACGTCGGCCTCATCGTGGCGGCCAGCCGGGAGCTGGCCACCATGCCGCGCGACGAGGACACGGCCCGCGAGCGCTGGAGCCGCGAAATGCGCGAGAGCGAAGAGCGTGCCCGCCCCCTGGGCGGCCTGCCCGCGCACAGCCAGCCCTACGTGGGCGACCCGGATGGCCCGCCCGAGGCGCAGCGGGCGTACGAGGACACCCGGCGCAATTTCCTCGCGCTGATGTTCTGCCTCATGGTCGGCACGGCCGGGCTGCCGCACCTGCTCACGCGCTACTACACCGTGCCCTCGGTGGCGGCCGCGCGCTCTTCGGTGGCCTGGTCGCTGTTCTTCATCGCGCTGCTGTACCTCAGCGCGCCGGCGCTGGCGGTGCTGGTGAAGTTCGAGGTCATGAGCAACCTGGTCGGCAGCCCGTTCGATGCGCTGCCCAACTGGATCGGGCAGTGGGCACGGGTGGATGCGGCGCTGCTGTCGGTGGAGGACGTGAACGGCGACGGCATCGTGCAGTTCGGCGAGATCCGCTTCGGCGCCGACCTGATCATGCTGGCCACGCCCGAACTGGGCGGGCTGCCCTATGTGATCTCGGGGCTGGTCGCCGCGGGCGGGCTGGCGGCGGCGCTTTCCACGGCCGATGGCCTGCTGCTCACCATCAGCAATGCGCTGGTGCGCGATCTGTACTTTCACGAGACGGGCCGCAGGGCGTCGCCCGAGCAGCGCGTGATCCTGACCAAGTTCACCCTGCTGGCGGTGGCGCTGTCCGCCGCGTTCGTGGCGGCGCTCAAGCGCTCGGAGATCCTGCCCATGGTGTCGGCCTCGTTCTCGCTCGCCGCCTCGGCCTTCGTGCCGGCCATGGTGCTGGGCATCTTCTGGCGCGGCGCCACGCGGCAGGGCGCGGTGGCGGGCATGTTGTGCGGGCTGGGCGTGACCGTGTACTACCTGCTGTCGCATGTGGAGGCCGTGCGCGCCGTGGTGCCTGCCGTGCTGCTGGCGGACGGCCTGTGGTTCGGCATCCAGCCGATCTCGGCCGGCGTGTTCGGCGTGCCGGTGGGCCTTGCGACCGCGTGGCTGGTGAGCCTGCTCACGCGGGCGCCGGGGGCCGGGCCGTCGGTCCATTCGCGCCTGCCGGGGATGTGAACGGCGGGTGCGCGCGCCACGGCGCACGCTGGGGCTCGCGGCGATGCGGCGGGGATGGTGGTTATGGATAAACCCGGATTCACAAAGCCCCGACCGCGTGCGACGCTGCGCCCAACCATCGGCCGGGCGCGTGTCCCCGACGCCGCCGAACACGATCAGGGGGAACCGTGCTACTCGTCAAGACATCTGCAGGCCATCTGGCCCTCAAGGACCGCCACGGCGCGCTGACCTCGCGGCAGCGTTCGGCCTTCATCCTGTTCGATGGCAAGCGCACGCTGGCGCAGGTACTGGCGGCCACCGCGACCATGGGCATCGGCATGGACGACGTGCTGGCAATGGTCGGGCAGGGCCTGCTGTCGTTGCCGGACGGCAGTGCGCCGGACCTGCAGAACGCGTCGCCCGAGGGCATGCCGGCCCCGGCGGACGCGTCGGGTGCGGCCCCGGCAACCGGCGAGGCATCCTCGCCCATGGAGCGCTACCAGGCAGCCTATCCGATCGCCACGGAAATCACGTCCAGCCTGGGGCTGCGCGGCTTTCGGCTGAACCTGGCGGTCGAGGGCGCGCGCAGTTTCGACGACCTCGCCGCACTGGCGCCGAAGATCCGCGAACTGGTGGGCGATGAAAAATACCGGCGCCTGGAGCGGGCGCTGTTCGGCTGACCGGCCCTGCGCAGCGGGCCGGTCCTGCCGCAGCGCCGTGGCGATGCGGCAGGAAGGCGCGGATCAGGGCTGCACGTCCACGCGGCCGTAGGCGCCGTTCACGCCCTTGTTCGGACCCGCCACATAGAACAGCGTGTTCAGCGGCTGCTGGTTCAGGCCGTTGCCGAACGCGATGCCACGCACGCCGTCCAGCTGCAGGGTCGTTCCGTCCTTTTGCGCCAGGGCACCGTTCCATTCGCCCGTTGCGGGGTCGAACGCCTGCAGCGTGCCGTCGCCTTCATTGGCGATGATCAGACGGCTGCTGGCCCCGGCGAAGTTGCCAGGCGCCTGGGCGATGCCCCAGGGCGCGTTGAGCGTGGCGCCGGGCGTGACGATGCGCTGCGCCAGCGTGCCGTCGGTGTTGAAGGCGTTCAGCGCGCCCAGGCCGGCACCGGCCACGGCGTTGCGCCGGTTGGCGTCCTGCTGCGCATAGGTCACGTAGATGCGCGTGCCGATGGTCTGGATGCCATAGGGCGCGTAGTTGGCGGGCAGCTGCGGATCGGCGAAGCTGCCCGCCAGCTGCACCTTCTGGAAGCTGGTGTCGAACACGTCGACCTTGTTGTTGCGGAAGTCGGTGGCATACAGGAAGTCCGCGCCGCTGCGGGTGGCCACGGCCAGGCCCTTGTAGACCGCGCCGCCGCCGTCCCGGTAGGTCACGATGGCGTTGGCCAGATCGGCTGCGGGGCTCCAGCCGGAGAGGCTGCCGTCTTCGCTGGAAAACACGAAGCGGCTGGGGCCGGTCACGCCGTTCTTGGTGACCGGGAAGCTGCTGGTGCCACTGAAGATGATGCCGGTGGGGTTGGCCGGAGCGCTGCCGGCCGGGGGCACGGTTACCACCAGGGTCTGCGGCACGCCGTTGCCGTCATAGAGCGTGGACTTCTGCGTGGCCGTGGCGGTCACCCAGACGAAGCCGTTCGGGTTGAAGGCGATGCCCCAGCCGTTCTTCAGGTTGGCATCGGTCTGCGTGCCTGCAATGCTGCCGTCGGACACCACGGCCTTGGCCGTGAAGGAGGTGACCGTCGGTGGGGCGTCGCTCCCGCCGCAGCCGGCCAGCACCAACGCCGTCGCCGGCACCGCACCCCACAAGATTCTGGATATTTTCAAGATTGCTCCGTTGGAAGATCGCAGTCATTTTTCTGCCGTCGTGAGTGCGGGCAGCGTTGCCAAAGGTTGTGGGGGGTGGTGAAAAGAAAATGGAAGCGCTGGCGGGCAGGCAAGGGCGCTCCACATGGAAAAAGGGCCATGCCTTCTTGCGAAGGCACAGCCCTTTGGGGGGAGGCGGCGCCCACCGGGCGCCGGTCTCGGTGCGGACCGCGCCGCGCCGATCAGCCGCCGACGCCGAGCAGCTCGACGTCGAACTTCAGCGTGGCGTTCGGCGGGATCACGCCACCGGCGCCGCGGGCACCGTAGCCCAGGGCGGCTGGAATGATCAGCGTGCGCTGGCCGCCCACCTTCATGCCCTGCACGCCTTCGTCCCAGCCCTTGATCACCATGCCGGCGCCCAGGCCGAACTCGAACGGATCGTTGCGGTCGCGGCTGGAGTCGAACTTGGCGCCTTGCTCGCCGCTGTTGTAGAGCCAGCCGGTGTAGTGCACGCTGACGTGGTTGCCGCGCGTGGCCTCGGCGCCTTCGCCCACGACGGTGTCTTCGTATTGCAGGCCGGAGGGGGTGGTGGTGAATGCCATGGGTGTTCCTTTCGAAGTGCTACTGAAATGATAGCGATATGCCCTAGTGCTTATTGCGCTGGAGCCCTAAAAGACCAAACCCGCGCAGCGCGCGGGTCGGGCAGGGTGGCGGACGCTGGAGGGGCCTCGCGCCGGCTTGTTCGACTTACTTCTTGACCCGCGCCGCGACCCAGCGGGTGGCGAAGGCCTGCACGTCGGACAGCCGCTTGAGCAGGTCCACGCCCGAGGGGGTGACGGTGTAGCCGTCGTTGCCGTGGTCCAGCAGGCCGGCTTCGCGCAGTTCCTTGATGCGGGTGTTCAGCGTGTTGGGCGTGATGCCGCCCACGCTGTCCTGCAGCAGCCGGAAGGTTTGGGGGTGGCCGTCGCGCAGGGCCCAGAGCACGCGCAACGCATAGCGGCATTCGAGCTTTTCGAACAGCTGGTTGATGGCGGCGTTTTCCTTGGAGCTCATGAAAGCTTCTCCTTGCGCGATAGAGAGATAGAAATCCGGCAGCGGGCAAAACCCGGGCGGCCGGAACGCTGTGAATATAGCGTGGAAACCATTTTGCTACAAGTTTAATAGCTCCAGAGCAGCACCCCACTTGCGCTGCGGGGTAAAAATACTCAGGTGTTACAGGATTGTTGCACTCCTGCCACGGCCCCGGTGGACGCTCCCTCAGCGCGCAGCGGCACCCGCCGACACCAGGTGCGCGACCAGCAATTGGGCGGCCGGCGCCAGGCCCGGCGCCGGCCGGAAACACAGCGCGAACCGCCGCCGGGCCCACGGGTCGGCCAGCGGCACGATGCGCACCCCCGTGGCCGCGGCGAACGGCATCGCCACCTCGGCGGGCACCACGCTGATGGCGAGGTTGGCGCGCACCACGCGCAGCGCCGCATCGAAGTTGGACACCAGCACGCGGTGCACCAGCGTTTTGCCCTCCACCGCCGCGGCGCGCGCCAGCAGCACGTGCACGGCGCTCAGGGCCGGCATGCTCACGAACTCGTAGCCCAGCACGTCGGCGAACCGCACGCTGTCCTGGCGCGCCACCGGGTGCGAGGGGTGGGCGACGATGGCCAGGTGATCGTGCCGGTAGCTGCGCGTTTCCAGGCCCTGCAGATCGGCCGCGTCCCAGCAGATGCCGATGGAGGCGCTGCCTTCGCGGATGCCGCGGACCACCTCGGGGCTCACCCGTTCCTCCATGCTCACCTGGATGTCGCGGTGCGCGGGGTTCTGCAGGAAGGCCGCCACGTCGTCCGCCAGCGATTCGGCCATGACGGAGGCCGTGACCAGCATGCGCACGTGCCCGCGGATGCCGGTGGCGAAGGCCGCCATGTCGCGCTCGATGCGGTCCACGCTCGCCAGCATGGTGCGGGCGTGTTCCAGCAGGGTTTCGCCGGCGGCGGTGGGCACCACGCCGTGGCGCTTGCGCACCAGGAGCGGCGTGCCCAGCGTGTCCTCCAGTTGCGCCAGCCGCTTGCTCACCGCCGAGCCGACGATGGACTCCTGCTCCGCCGCGCGGGCGATGTTGCGGTGCTCACACACCGCCACGAAGAGCTTGAGGGTCTGGAGGTCGGGCAGGCGCATGGAAGGAATGTGGAAGAAGGGAAGGGATTCAAGATTTTCCTGCCTGGAATCTTAGGCCTTCCAAAATTGGCATGAATTGATGGAAGGGAATTTCTAGAATGCCTGTACAAGACCCCAGACAGGAGACTCCGTGACCCCCCGCACGCCCGCAGGCCCGCCCGCCCATCCGCTCCCCCCTTCGTCCGCCCAGGCCATCGTGAGAGAGGTGGGCCTGCGCGATGGCCTGCAAAGCATCGCCACCGTGGTGCCCACCGCCCGCAAGATCGAATGGGTCGATGCCGCCTATGCGGCCGGCCAGCGGGAGATCGAGGTCGGCTCGTTTGTGCCGGCGCGCCTGCTGCCGCAGTTGGCCGACACCGCCGAGGTGCTCGCGCACGCCAAATCCCTGCCGGGTTTGGTCGCCTCGGTGCTGGTGCCCAACCTGCGCGGGGCGGAGCGGGCCATCGAATGCCAGGCCGACCTGATGGTCGTGCCGCTGTCCGCCAGCCACGCGCACAGCCTGGCCAACCTGCGCAAGACGCCGGACGAGGTGGTGGCCGAGGTGGCGCGCATCCGCGCGGCGCGCGATGCGGCGGGCAGCCGCACCCTGATCGAAGGCGGGGTGGGCACGGCCTTCGGCTGCACGCTCCAGGGCGAGGTGGCCGAAAGCGAAGTGCTGCGCCTGATGCAGGCACTGCTCGACGCCGGGGCCGACCGCGTGAGCCTGGCCGACACCGTGGGCCATGCCGATCCCGCAGGTGTGCAGCGCCTGTTCGAGAAAGCCCGCGGACTCGTCGGCGAGCGGCTGGCCTGCGCGCATTTCCACGACACGCGCGGCATGGGGCTGGCCAACGCCTACGCCGCCTGGCAGACCGGCATCACCCGATTCGACGCCTGCCTGGCCGGCATCGGCGGCTGCCCCCATGCCCCCGGCGCGAGCGGCAACGTCACCACCGAAGACCTCGCCTTCATGCTGGAGCGCATGGGTGTTTCCACCGGCCTCGACGTGGCCGCGTTGCTGGCGCTGCGCGAGCGCGTGGCCGGCTGGCTGGAGGGGGAGACCCTGCACGGAGCGCTCTGGCAGGCCGGACTGCCCCGCACGGCCGCGTCCCTCACTGCAGCGGTTGCGTCCGCTGCCTGACCGAACCCTTATCGTTGCGCCCATGAACGCTCCCTTGAATCCTTCTTCCGTCCCCAATGCCGAGCGCCCGCGCCTGCCCCTGGAGGGCCTGCGCGTGGTGGAGTTCACCCACATGGTCATGGGCCCCACGTGCGGCATGGTGCTGGCCGACCTCGGCGCCGAGGTCATCAAGGTCGAGCCGGTGGACGGCGACCGCACGCGGCATCTGCTGGGCGCGGGCGCCGGGTTCTTTCCCATGTTCAACCGCAACAAGAAGAGCATCGCCCTGGACCTGCGCAAGCCCGAGGGGCTGGAGGTGGCGATCCGCCTGGCCTCGTCGGCCGACGTGGTGGCGCAGAACTTCAAGCCGGGGGTGATGACCAAGTATGGTCTCGACTACGCCGCGCTGTCCCGCCTGAACGAGCGGCTGGTCTACGTGAACCACACGGGCTTCCTGCCTGGCCCCTACGAGCACCGCACCGCGCTCGACGAGGTCGTGCAGATGATGGGCGGGCTGGCCTACATGACCGGCCGCCCTGGCGATCCGCTGCGCGCGGGCACCAGCGTGAACGACATCATGGGCGGCATGTTCGGCGCCATCGGCGCCATGGCGGCGCTGATGCAGCGCGCCCAGACGGGCCGGGGGCAGGAGGTGGATTCCGCCCTGTTCGAGAACAACGTGTTCCTCGTCGGCCAGCACATGATGCAGTACGCCGTGACGGGCCAGCCCGCCGCGCCCATGCCCGACCGCATCTCGTCGTGGGCCGTGTACGACGTGTTCAGTGTGAAGGACGGTGGGCAGATCTTTCTGGCCGCCGTGAGCGACGCGCAGTGGGTCACCTTCTGCGACGCCATGGGCTATGCCGACCTGAAGGCCGACCCGGGCCTGGCCTTGAACAACGACCGCGTGCGCGCCCGCGCCACACTGCTGCCCGAACTGCGCCGCCGCCTGGCCGAGCACACGGCCGAGGCGCTGTCGGCCATCTTCGAGCAGCACGGCCTGCCGTTCGCGCCCATCCTGCGCCCGGAGCAGTTGTTCGACGATCCGCACCTGAATGCCACGGGCGGCCTGGCCGATGTCACCTTGCCCGACGGCGAGCGCGCCGGCAGCACCGCGCGGGTGACCCTGCTGCCGCTGCGGCTGGACGGCCAGCGCATGGGCGTGCGGCTGGACCCGCCGCAGCTGGGCCAGCACACGCGCGAACTGCTCGCTGGCCTGGGCTACGCGCCCGAGGCCATCGCCGCGCTGCACGGGGCCGCCGCCGTGGCCTGACGAGAACGGGCTCGGCCCCAACACCGGCATGCGAGCGCGGCAAAGACCGCGCCGCCGCTTCATCCCCCCAACGATCACGGAGACAAACCATGACATCGCTGCCCACCCCCTGCGCACTGGCGCTGCGCCCCGCCGTTCTCACCCGCCGCCGCGCACTGGCCTGGGGCGCCGCTGCGCTCGCGGTGCCGGGCCTGGCCAACGCGCAGCCAGGCGACAAGCCGCTGCGCGTGATCCTGCCGCTGTCGGCCGGCTCGGGCGCGGACGGCGCCATCCGCGCCATCAGCAACAGCCTGGCCAAGGCCCTGGGCCATCCGGTCGTGATCGAGAACCTGCCCGGCGCGGGCGGCATCACCGGCACGGCGCAGATCGTGCGGGCGCCGCGGGACGGGTCGGTGATCGGTGTCGTCTCGAACAACCACGTGGTGAACCCGGCCGTCTACAAGAACATTCCGTTCGATTCGCTGGCCGACATCACGCCCATCACCGTGCTGGGTGCCACGCCCTTCGTGCTGGTCGCGCATCCGTCGGTGCCGGCCAAGACCGTGCAGGAGCTGATCGCGTATGCCAGGGCCAAACCCGGCGTGCTGAACTACGGCTCGTCCGGCAACGGCACCATCCTGCACCTGGGTGCGGCGATGTTCGTGGACCAGGCGCAGGTGGACATCAAGCACATCCCGTACAGGGGCATGGGGCCGCTGATGAACGACATCCTGGGTGGGCAGGTGCAACTGGGCGTCGTGGCCGTGGCGCCGGCCGCGGCGCACATCAAGGCGGGCGCGCTGCGCGCTCTGGGCGTCACCACCGCCGTGCGCGTGCCCACGCTGCCCAGCGTGCCCACCATCGCCGAGCAGGGCCTGTCGGGCTTCGAGCTGGAAGGGTGGATCGCCCCCATCGGCCCCGCGGGCCTGCCCAAGGCCGAGGTGGCGCGGCTGTACAACGGCTTCAAGGCCGCCATGGAGATGCCCGAGGCGCGCGAGGCCCTGCTGGCCCAGGGCTACGACATCAAGCTCACGCCGCCCGAGCAGGCGGCGGTGTTCTTTCGCAGCGAGGCCGCACGCATGGCGCAGGTGGTGAAAAGCGCGAACGTGAAGATGGACTGAAACGCAGCCGCCACGCACCGGCCTTCGCGCAGGCCGGCATGGCGCTCAGAAGGGGCCGTGCAGGCCCCGGTTCACGCAGGTGCGGCGCGCTCCAGGCGCTGGAGCACCCTCGCGATGCGAAACGGGCCGTGCCGCCAGATCCATGCCGGTCGGATGCCTTCGGCGTTCGCGCCCGCGCTCGGCGGGCGGCCGAGCCGGTCAACCGCTATCGCGTCATCGCGCCATCGCGTCGTCGCCGCCGTGTGACGGCAAGCCTGGTGGAGGGGACGCGCCCCCCGTGGGTCACAGGCGTTTCACATCGACGCCGAAGCGGGCATTCATCGGTGCCAGGCGCGCGGCACGCGACCCCTGGCCTGCGGATCGCTGCACCGGCGACCTCCGGGTAAAGATTTTGCAAATGCGATTCATTTTCAATTGGACGCCCTAGAATTGCGGGTTTTCCCGGGCGTCACCCTGTGCGGTGGCTCGCTCCCTGTCCCTCCATCCGGCCCCTTCCGTTCCCGCATGACCCGCCCTTCGGACCCTCGCCGCCGCGCCCGCTGGCTCAAGACCCTGCATGAATGGCACTGGGTGAGTTCCGCCATCTGCCTCGTCGGCATGCTGCTGTTCGCAGTGACCGGGTTCACGCTCAACCACGCCGGCCAGATCGAGGCCAAGCCCCGGGTCACCAGCCTGCGGGCGACCGTGCCAGCGCCGGTACTCCAGGCTGTGGCGCCCCCCGTCGGGCAGGCCCGCGCGCCCTGGCCGCCGGCCCTGCAGCATTGGGCGCGGGCGCAGTGGTCCGTCGACACGGCAGGGCGCGAGGCCGAGTGGTCTGCCGACGAGGTCTATGTCTCGCTGCCGCGCCCCGGCGGCGACGCCTGGATCCGCGTGGGCCTGGCGGATGGCGAGGCCGAGTACGAGCGCACCGACCGGGGCTGGATCTCCTACTTCAACGACCTGCACAAGGGCCGCAACACGGGCGCGGCATGGAGCTGGTTCATCGACGCCTTCGCCGCCGCCTGCCTGGTGTTCTGCATCACGGGCCTGTTCATCCTGAAGATGCATGCCGGCAACCGGCCCTTCACGTGGCCGATGGTCGGCCTGGGCCTGGTGCTGCCGGCCCTGCTGGCGTTCCTGTTTATCCACTGAACCGAAAGAGGAAAAATGCCCATGAAAAAGCATTTGCAGTTGCGCTACACCGTGGCGATGGGGGCCTGCCTGGGCGCGCCTGCCTTCGCGGCCGGTCTCGGCGTGGGGGTCGAGATCCCGCGCTTGGACGTGGCCGAATACCACCGCCCCTACGTGGCCGTGTGGGTCGAGCGCGCCGATGCCACCGTGGCCTCCACCCTGGCCGTCTGGTACGACGTGAAGATGAAGGACGCCGAGGGCAGCAAGTGGCTCAAGGACATGCGCCAGTGGTGGCGCCGCACGGGCCGCGACTTGTCGGTGCCGATCGACGGCGTGACCAGTCCCACGCGCCCCGCTGGCAAGCACCTGCTGCAGTTCACCGAAGGCACGAACCCGCTCGCCCGGCTGCCCGCCGGCAACTACAAGCTGGTGGTGGAGGCCGCGCGCGAGGTCGGTGGCCGCGAGGTGGTGACCGTGCCTTTCGCCTGGCCCGCCGCCAAGGGCGAGCCCCTGCGGGCCAAGGGCACCACGG
This sequence comes from Acidovorax sp. SUPP950, assembly GCF_030158935.1. Classification (NCBI taxonomy): domain Bacteria; kingdom Pseudomonadati; phylum Pseudomonadota; class Betaproteobacteria; order Burkholderiales; family Comamonadaceae; genus Acidovorax; species Acidovorax sp. SUPP950. The sequence continues at coordinate 953,079 of NZ_BQXE01000002.1, forward strand.
AGCTGGGCGAGATCACGCTCGAACTCAAGCCCTGACCCGGCAAGCCCTTCACCCCCCATTCCCATCCGTCCGGAGTTTCCGCATGCATTCCAAGACCCCATCGCGCCTCGCCGCTGCCTGCCTCGTCGCCCTCTGCGGCGCGTTCACCTCCGCGCAAGCCCACAACGTGTGGCTGCTGCCGTCCACCACCGTGCTGTCCAAGGCCGAATGGATCACGGTGGACGCCGCGGTGTCCAACGACCTGTTCTTCTTCAACCACTTCCCGCTGGGCTTGGAAAACCTCACCGTCACCGCCCCCGACGGCAGTGCCGTGGCGCCCGAGAACGCGCACAAGGGCAAGCTGCGCAGCGTGTTCGACCTGAACCTCACGCAGACCGGCACCTACCGCCTGGCCGTGCTGAACAACGGCCTGTTCGCCACCTACAAGGACAAGGCCGGCCAGCCCAGGCGCTGGCGCGGCACGGCGGAAAAATTCGCGGCCGAGGTGCCCGCCGACGCGCAGGACCTCAAGGTCACGCAGTCGGCCGGGCGCATCGAAACCTACGTGACGGTGGGCAAGCCCAGCGCCGTGAAGGCCAGCGGCAAGGGGCTGGAGCTGGTGCCCGTGACGCACCCCAACGACCTGGTGAAGGGCGAAAAGGCCACCTTCGCCTTCCACATCGACGGCAAGCCCGCCGCCGGGCTGGAGGTGGTGCTGGTGGCGGGTGCCACGCGCTACCGCGACAAGCAGGACGAGATCAAGGCCACCACCGATGCCAAGGGCGAGTTCAGCGTGACCTGGCCGCAGGCCGGCATGTACTGGGTCGATGCCGATGCCAGGGACGACAAGGTGTCGCTGCCCCAGGCCAAGGAACGCCGCCTGTCGTACGTGGGCACGTTGGAGGTACTGCCCTGACCCCGTCCGCCCCCGTGCGGGTGCGCTATGCGGGCGTGCCGCTGCAGGGCGGTGGCCGCAGCGGCGCCACCACCGAAGTGCTGCCGCCGCGGCCAGCGGGCGGCGCGGCCCTGCCTTCGTTCGTGCCGGCCGGGTACGCCACGGCGCCGGGCCCGCGCCGTGCCGATCCGGCCGCGCTGCACACGCTGTCGGGCGAGTCCATGGGCACGACCTGGCGCGTGCGCCTGGGCAACCCGCGCTTCGCGCCGCTCGAGCCGGTGCGTGCCGCCATCGACGCCGCGCTGGGCCGGGTCGTGCAGCAGATGAGCCATTGGAAGCCGGACTCCGACCTCTCGCGCTTCAACCGCGCCGCCGCCGGCACCTGGCACACGCTGCCGGACGAATTCTTCACCGTGCTGCAATGCGCCTTCGACTGGTCGCAGCGCAGCGGCGGCGCCTGGGATCCCACCGTGGGCCCGCTCGTGGACCTGTGGGGCTTCGGCCCGGGGGCCGATCCGCAGGCCGGGCCGGTGGCGCGCATCCCATCGCCCCAGGCCCTGAGCGATGCACGGGCCCGCGTGGGCCATGGCCGCATCGCGTTGCAGCCTGCGCGCCGCCAGGCCCGGCAGCCGGGTGGCGCGCAGCTCGATCTGAGCGGCATCGCCAAGGGCTATGCGGTGGACTGCGTGGCGCAGCATCTGCAGGCGCAGGGTTGGACCGATTTTCTGGTGGAGGTGGGCGGCGAGCTGCGTGCCAGCGGTCGCCGGCCGGATGGGCAGCCCTGGCGCGTGGCCGTGGCCGATCCCGCGGGCCATGCACCGCGCGCGCTGGTGCTCCAGGGCATGGCGGTGGCCACCTCGGGCGACCTCTGGCATGCGTTCGACCATGCGGGCCGCCGCTATTCCCACACCATCGATCCGCGCACCGGCGAGCCCGTGCACCACGCGCTGGCGAGCGTGACGGTGCTGCATGCCGAGTGCATGCAAGCCGACGCGCTGGCCACCGTCATCACCGTGCTGGGCCCGCAGGACGGCCTGGACTTCGCGCGGTGGCAGGGCCTGGCCGCACTGGTGTGCGAGCGCACGCCGCGGGGCCTGTCCTGGGCCGCGACGCCGGCCTTCGAAGCGCTGGCGGGGGCCTGACGCCATCGATTGCTGCATCCCATGGTTCTTTCGATTCCCGTGCCGCGCCTTGCCGCGGCATTCATCCTGGTCCTGCTCTATGGGCTGATGTGCGCCGCCATCGCACGGCGCGAGCGCCGCCGCGCACGCCGTGCGCGGGCCGAGGCGGCCGAGCTGGCCTCGGCCCGCGCCGGAGCGCCGCCGCTGCTCGTGGCCTATGCCAGCCAGACGGGCCAGGCCGAGGCGCTGGCCCGCGAGACCGCGCGCCTGCTGCACGCGGCCGGCGAGCCCGTGCACCTGTGCGCGCTGGGCGCGGTGGATGCGGCGCTGCTGCAGCGCACGCGCCGCGCGCTGTTGCTGGCCAGCACGTACGGAGAGGGCGATGCACCCGACAACGCCGCGGGCTTCCAGGGGCAGTGGATGGGCGCGGCCGCGGCGCCCTCGCTGGCAGGCCTGCAGTACGGCCTGCTGGCGCTGGGCGACCGGCAATACGCGCACTATTGCGGCTTCGGCCGCCAGCTGGACGGCTGGCTGCGCGCGCAGGGCGCGGTGCCGTTGTTCGAGCGGGTGGAGATGGACAACGGCGCCCCGGCCGCGCTCCTGGCATGGCAGCACCAGCTGTCGCAGGTCGCGAACCTGAACGGGGCGCCTGCCTGGGAGGCACCGCCATTCGCCGACTGGACGCTGGCCGCGCGCCGCCACCTCAACCCGGGCAGCCTGGGAGCGCCGGTGTTCCACATCGAACTGGCGCCCCCGCCCGGTACCGCGGCCGATTGGGCGTCCGGCGACCTGGTGCAACTGTGCGCGCCGGCCGACCCGCAACGCCCGCGCGACTATTCCATCGCCTCGGTGCCGGGCGACGGACGCATCCATCTCACCGTGCGCCAGGCCGTGCGCGAGGACGGCACGCCCGGCGCGGCATCGGGCTGGCTGTGCGCTGGCATGGCGCCGGGGGATGCCGTGCCGCTGCGCCTGCGCGCGCACGGGCCTTTCCGGTTGCAGGACAACGCTGCTCGGCCCCTCGTCTTGATCGGCAACGGCACGGGCATCGCCGGCCTGCGCAGCCATCTGCGGGCGCGCGCCGCGGCGGGGGCGGGCCCGAACTGGCTGGTGTTCGGCGAGCGCCAGGCGGCGCACGATTTCCTGTACCGCGCGGAGATCCAGGCCTGGCAGGCCAGCGGCGTGCTGACGCGCCTGGACCTGGCGTTCTCGCGCGACCAGGCGCAGCGGGTGCACGTGCAGGACCGCCTGGCCGAGGCCGCCGATGCACTGCGTGCCTGGGTGGCGGACGGCGCGGCCATCTACGTCTGCGGCAGCCTGGTGGGCATGGCGCAGGGCGTGCATGCCGCGCTTTGCGCCGCTCTCGGCGAGGACGCGATGGAGGGCCTGGTGCGCAGCGGGCGCTACCGCCGCGACGTGTATTGACGCCGGGTGCCACGGCGCAGGGGCCGGCATGCCGGCCCCTGCGCTGCCCGGCGATGGAGCGCCGGTGGAAAGGCCGCTTACTTGGCGGCCACCGTCTCGGGCATGGCCGAGGAGTGGTGGTGGGCGATCAGCCACTGGCCGTTCACGCGCTCGTACACGTAGGTGTAGCGGGCCTGCACGGTCTTGCCGTCCTTGAAGCGGAACGTGTAGGTGCCCACGTCCTGTGCCACGTTGCAGCCGATGCGGATCTTGCGGCTGTCGATCTTGCCTTGCGGCTCGCTCTTGAGGAACTTCACGAAGTAGTCGCGGATTTCCAGCGGCGTCGTGCGGGGCTGGTTGGACACGGTGGGCAGCAGCACGCCGTCCTGCGCGTAGTTCGCGGTGACCCTGTCAGGGTCCAGCGTGCGCAGCGAGTCGTTCCAGCGGTCGAACAGCGCGGAGATCTGCTTTTCGTCGGCAGGGAAGCAGACCGGCTCACCCTGGCCCTGCGCGAAGGCCGGGGCGGAGACGGAGAACAGAGCCAGGGCAGCTGCGGAGAGGGCGGTGTGAAGCGTCTTCATGGGATCCTTTGAGAAAAGTGGGTCAAGCGCCGGCTTTCGCCTGCACTGCATCGCTCAATGCGATACAGGACCTATTCTTCAAGGCGCGCATGAACACGGCCGTTGCAGCCCCATGAAGGGCAGATGACGCAAAAATGAACCGCGGATGAACAGGCTTTCGCCCCGGTGTCACTCGGCTGCGGCGTCCAGCCGGTACCCGAAGCCGCGCACCGTTTTCAGAAGCGAGATGGCATGGCCCTCGTCGATTTTCGCGCGCAGGCGGCGCACGTAGACATCGACCACGTTCGTCAGCGGGTCCTCGTTGGTGCCCCAGACATTGGAGAGGATGCGCTCGCGGCTGTACACCCGGCCGGGCGCGCTCATGAGCAGCTCCAGGAAGGCCAGCTCCTTCGCGGTCAGCGCGATGGGCTGGCCGGCGCGGGTGGCCTGCATGCGCTCCAGGTCGAGCACCAGATCGGCCACCTGCAGCGTGCTGGCGCGCTGGCGCTGCTCGCGCCCCCGGCGCATCAGCGCCTCGATGCGGGCCAGCAGCTCTTCGAACGCGAAGGGCTTGGTGAGGTAGTCGTCGGCGCCCAGCCGCAGGCCGTTGACCTTGTCCTCGGTGTTGCTGAGTGCGCTGAGCATCAGCACCGGCACGTGGCGCCCTTCGGAGCGCAGTGTCTGGCACAGCTCCAGGCCGCTCAGGCCGGGCAGCATGAGGTCGAGCAGCAGCAGCCCGGGATCGCCGGTGCGCGCCAGGGCCAGGCCGTCCGGGCCGTTGCGCGCCAGCTCCACGCTGTAGCCTTCGGCCTTGAGGCCGCGCAGCAGGAAGTCCGCCACGCGCGGATCGTCTTCGACCACCAGGATGTTCATGCGGTTTCCTCGGGGGACAGGGTTTCGGGGTGGCTGGCCGAAGGCACGGTGATCTGGACCACCGTGCCCACGCCGGGCTGGCTGTCGATGTCGATGCGGCCATGGTGCGCGTGCACGATGGACTGCGCGATCGACAGTCCGATGCCGGTGCCGTCCGCGCGGTGTGCCCGCGCGCGCTGGCCGCGCACGAAGCGCTGGAACACGGCGGGCAGTTCCTCGGCCTCGATGCCGATGCCTTCGTCGCGCACCAGCACCTGGGCTTCGCCGTCGGGGCCGGGCTGGCAGCCCACGCGCACTGTGCCGCCGCGCTGCGAATAGCGCACCGCGTTGTCCAGCACGATCATCAGCGCCTGGCGCAGCCGGTCGGCATCGGCGTTCACCATCAGCGGGCCGCCGGGGGCGGGCGGCAGGGGCTCCACGGCCACGCCGTGCAGTCCGCCCAGCGCGGCGGCCTGCTCCGCCGCATCGGTCACCAGGGCCTGCAGGTCGATGCGGCGTGGGCGGATCACCAACTGGTCCGCCTCGGTCCTGGCGATCAGCAGCAGGTCGTGGATCACCTTGGTGAGCTGGTCGACGCCGCCGACGATGCGCTGCAGCGTCTGGCGGTATTCCTGCGCCGGCCGGTCGCCGCCGCGCATCGCGATCTCGGCCTCGCCCCGGATGGCCGTGGCGGGCGTGCGCAGTTCGTGGCCCAGGTCGGCGAACAGCTGGCGCCGGCGCTGGTCCACGCGCTGCAGGGTTTCGTGCGCCACGCTCAGTTCATGCGTGCGGGCCTGCACCGCGTCCTCCAGTTCGCGGCGCGCCGCATCGGCATGGGCGCGGTGCTGCTGCAGCTCCGCCGCCATGGCATTGAAGTGCTGGGCGACGCGGTCGAATTCGTCCTTCGAGCCGGTGGCCACGCGGTGGTCCAGCGCGCCGGCCTGCAAGGCCCGCGTGCCGGCCAGCAGGCGGTCCAGGGGGCGCTGCAGGCGGCGGTTCAGGTGCAGCGCCAGCAGGGCCGCCACGGCGAGGGTGACGATCACCAGCGTGATCGCCTGCTGGCGCAGCACGTCCAGCCCGCGCTCGGTGGCGGCGCGCGCCACGGGAACGGCGCTGCGCTGGCGTTCGATGGCGCCGTTGATGAGCTCGCGCAGGTCCAGGCCGCGCGCCATGTCGAACGTGGCGTTCAGCTCTTCCCACACCGCAGGGAAGTCGGCCCCGGGCTCCAGCGGCTGCAGCTGCGCCAGGCGGGCCTCCACGGCCTGGATGTTGTCCTCCAGCAGCTCCGTCACGCGCACGAGCTGCGGCACCTCCTGGGGCATGGACATGCCCTCGCGGTGGGCCAGTTCGTGCCACAGGGCCAGGTCGCGGCGGGCCAGCTCCGCCAGGGCGGCCGCGCTTTGGTGCATGCGTTCGAGCAGCCGCTCGCGCACCTCGGGCACGGCATTGGCGTTCATCAGGCGCTGGGTGGCCCACACGCGCAGCCGCTGCTTGTTGGCCGACAGGTCCAGCAACTCCGAGAGGATGTCGCTGGCCAGCCGGCTGTGCTGGGCGTAGTCGTTGACGCGGTGGGTGCCCCAGTACACGAACGCGGCCTGGATGCATACCAGGGCCACGAGGGCGGCGAATGCCAGGGAGAGTCTTGCGCGGTACATGGGGCCGTCGGAGTGCGAAGGGCCTGCATTATGTTCCGTGCCGGGTGCCGGCAACCTGCCAGAGGCCAGGCACCCGGATCGCCCGGTTGCTATGAAAATAATAGCTACACAGGCAATCGATCTCCCGGCATCGGGGCTATTTGGCCGGGATGGCCTGGCCGCCGGCCAGCGCCCACAGCGATTCGGCCACCTCCGACATGCCGGCGCGCTGGCGGTACAGGCGGATCTCCACCGGCACGTCCCAGGCCGCCTCGCCGGCCGCCACCAGCGTGCCGGCCCGCAGGTCGTCGGCGATGAGGCTGCGCGGCAGCCAGGCCACGCCGCGCCCCTCCAGCGCCATGGTCTTGAGCAGCACCGCGTGGTGCGCGGTGAACACCACCGCCACGCCGCCCGGCACGGCCGATTCCCCGCCATCGCCGTACACGCCGCGCATGCGCGCCCGCATGATGCGGCCCAGGCCCGAGGCGTCGCTGTAGGCCAGCAGGGGCAGCGGCGCGCCGTCCCGGCCGATGGCGTGCAGCGGCCCGCCGTCGGGGCCTGCCGCGCTCACCGGCTGCAGCACGTCGTCCGACAGCCGCTGCATGGGGTACTGCGCCTCGTCCAGGCGCCCGGGCGCTTCCGCATGGCCGTGGCACAGCACGAACTGCACGCGCCGCTGCAGCGCCAGGTCTTCGCACGCCCGGGAGCTGTCCGACATGGTCTGGATGGGCCCCAGGCGCAGCTGCGCCTCCAGCTGGCCCAGCCAGCGCGGAAAGAAGGTGAGCGAGAGCACGTGCGTGGCCGCAAAGCGCAGGCTGGCGGCTGCCGTGTCGTGCGCGGCGCGCGCCTTGATGCGCGCGGCCTCCAGGTTGGCCAGCAGGGTCTCCATCAGTGGCAGAAAGCGCTGCCCCGCCGCCGTGAGGGCGGCCGGGTGCGCGCTGCGGTCGAACAGCTCCACGCCCACCCATTCCTCCAGCGCGCGGATGTGGCGGCTGAACGCGGGCTGGGCGATGGCCCGGGCCTCGGCGGCGCGCGAGAAATTGCCGCACTCGGCCAGGGCCAGGAAGTCTTCCAGCCATTCGAGATCGAGGGGGCGGTTGCCAGGTCCCATGGGCGTCGTGTTCCGTGCAGATAGATGTATGCGATTCGGGTATTGGACGGTGCGGGGCCGTCGCCGGAAGATCCGCTGCGTTGTCGTTCCCCTGCACCCATAACGGAGACCTTGAATGCCTTCCATCGCGAATTATCGCGGGATCATCCCCGCCATCTCGTGCCCCTTCACCCCCGACCACCGCATCGACGAGCCCGCCCTGCGCAAGCTCGCCGCCTGGTTGGCCGGCCACGAGGGCGTGGTGGCCATCATGACCAACGGACACACCGGCGAGGTGTTTTCCCTCACCCCCGCCGAGCGCGCCGAGGTCACGCGCATCGTGGCCGACGAACTGAAGGGCCGCACGCCCGTCATCTCCTCCATCGTCTGCGAGGGCCTGGCCGAGGCCGCCGAACATGCCCGCGCCGCCCAGGCCGCCGGCGCCGTGGCGCTGGATGTCATGCCGCCCCACCACTGGCTGCGCTTTGGCTTCACGCCGGGCCATGCGCTGCAGTATTTCGAGGCCATCCACCGGGCCGCGCCGGGCCTGGACCTGGTGTGCCACGTGTACCCGGCGTGGACGCGCGCCTCGTACCCGTCGCAGCTGCTGGCCGAGCTCGCCCGGCTGCCCTACCTGCAGGCCTTCAAGGTGGGGCAGCGCGACATGAACAAGTACGCCCGCGACATCCAGGCGATCCGCGAGGCCGACGCCTCCAAGGCCATCCTCACCTGCCACGACGAATACCTGCTGGCCTCGATGGTGCAGGGCGTCGATGGCGCGCTGGTGGGCTTCGCCACCTTCATCCCGCAGCTCATCATCGATCTGTGGAACGCCGTGAAGGCCGGCGACCTGAAAAAAGCCATGGCCGTGCAGGCCGTCATCACGCCGCTCAAGGACGCGGTGTACGGCGGCGGCGAGCCCACGGGCGAGGCCCATGCGCGCATGAAGGGCGGCATGTACCTGGCCGGCGTGATCGACGACGCCACCGTGCGCCCGCCCACCGAGGCGCCCAACGCCCAGGAGGTCGAGGCCCTGCGCGCCGCCGTCCGGCAGGCGGGCCTGCTGCAGCGCTGATCTGCGGATGGCATGACAAGACGGGCCGCACCGCACGGCCCGCACCGGACATTCGCGACCCCATAAAGACAGGAGACACGCCATGCAACGCAAGCCATTCCTTCGCGCCGTCCTCGGCGCCCTCGCGCTCACCGCCGCCGCCAGCGGCTTTACGCAGACCTACCCGAACAAGCCGGTGCGCGTGGTGATCCCGTTCCCGCCGGGCGGCACGCTGGACGCCGTGGGCCGCATGCTGGCGCAAAAACTCGGCGAGCAGACCGGGCAGAGCTTCGTGATCGACAACAAGCCCGGCGGCAGCGGCGTGATCGGCGGCGACGCGGTCGCCAAGGCCGCGGCGGACGGCTACACGCTGCTGTTCAGCGCCTCCACCTTCACGACCGCGCCGATGACGCTCAAATCGGTGCCGTTCAGCGTCACGCAGGACTTCGCACCCGTGGCGCTGGTGGCCAAGGCGCCCCTGTCGGTGGCGGTCAACAAGGACCTGCCGGTGACCGACATCAAATCCCTGCTGGGCTACGCCAGGAGCCACCCGGGCAAGATGACCTTCGCCGTGGGCTCCATCGGCTCGGCCGGGCATCTCTCGACCGAACTGCTGAAACGGGCCGGCAAGATCGACTACCTCATCGTGCCCTACAAGGGCACGGCGCCGGCCTTCCAGGACCTGATCGGCGGGCAGATCGACGGCTTCATCGACCCCATCCTCGGCTCGCTCCAGTACCACAAGAGCGGCATGCTCAAGGTGGTGGCCGTGACCTCCGCCCAGCGCGTGCCCAACCTGCCCGACGTGCCCACGGTGGCCGAGACCCTTCCCGGCTTCGAGTTCTACAGCTGGTACGGCCTGTGGGCCCCGGCCAAGACGCCGCCCTCGCTGGTGCAGCGCCTGAACGCCGAGGTGAACAAGGCCCTGGCCGGCGACATGGCCCAGAAGCTCAAGGACCAGGGGCTGCTCGTCACGCCGGGCAGCGTGGACGACTTCGCCAAGTTCCAGCGCGCCGACATGGAGCGCTCCCAGAAGATCGTGACCGAGGGCAACATCCGTGCGGAATGACGGCTCGCCATCACCCGGCGCCCATGCCGCCGTCACCGGCAGCAGCAGCGGCATCGGCCGCGCCATCGCCGAGTCGCTGCTGGCCGCGGGCTGGCAGGTGAGCGGGCTGGACGTGGCCGCGCCAGCCATCGAACACGCCGCGTTCACGCCCGTGGCCGTCGATCTGACCGATGGCGAAGACATCGCCCGTGCCGCCGCGGGGCTGCAGGCCGTCCAGGCCCTGGTGCATGCCGCGGGTGTGCTGCGCGTGGGCCCGCTGGGCCAGCTGGACCACGCGGGCGGCGGGTTGATGTGGCGCCTGCACGTCGATGCCGCCACGCGCCTGGCCGATGCCATCGTGCCCGCCATGGCCGCACGTGGGAGCGGCCGGGTGGTGTTCATCGGCAGCCGCGTGGCGCAGGGCATGCCCGGGCGCGGCCAGTACGCGGCCACCAAGGCGGCGCTGGTCGCGCTGGCGCGCAGCTGGGCGGCCGAGGTGGCGGGGCAGGGCGTGACGGTGAACGTCGTCTCGCCCGCCGCCACGGCCACCGGCATGCTGAACGACCCGGCCCGCGCCGGCAGCGCACCGCGCCTGCCGCCCATCGGCCGCCTCATCGAGCCCGGCGAGATCGCCGCGCTCGTGGGCTACCTGCTGTCGCCGCCGGCGGCGGCCATCACGGGGCAGGACATCGCCATCTGCGGGGGCTCCTCGCTCGCCCGCTGATCCTTCTTTTCTCAACCACCCAAGCACCATGAAAATCGTCGATATCGTCGAATCCACCCGGCCCATCCAATCCGACATCCGCAACGCCTACATCGATTTTTCGAAGATGACCCTGAGCCTGGTGGCCGTCGTGACCGACGTGGTCCGCGACGGCAAGCCGGTGATCGGCTACGGCTTCAATTCCAACGGCCGCTACGGCCAGGGCGCGCTGATGCGCGACCGCTTCATCCCCCGCGTGCTCGAAGCCGACCCCGCCACGCTGGTGGACGGCACTGGCGAGAACCTCGACCCGCACAAGGTCTGGGCCCGCATGATGATCAACGAAAAGCCCGGTGGCCACGGTGAGCGCTCGGTGGCCGTCGGCACCATCGACATGGCCGTGTGGGACGCGGTGGCCAAGATCGCCGGCCAGCCGCTCTACCAGCTGCTGGCCGAACGCTACGGCAACGGCACGCCCGACCCGCGCGTCTTCGTGTATGCCGCCGGCGGCTACTACTACCCCGGCAAGGGGCTGGACGGCCTCCGCAAGGAAATGGAGAGCTACCTGGCGCGCGGCTATTCGGTGGTCAAGATGAAGATCGGCGGGGCCTCGCTGGCCGACGACTGCGAGCGCATCGAGTCGGTGCTCAAGATCCTCGGCCCGGGCCAGCAGCTGGCCGTGGATGCCAACGGCCGGTTCGACCTGCCGACCGCCATCGACTACGGCCGCGCCCTGTCGCAGTACCCGCTGTTCTGGTACGAAGAGGCCGGCGACCCGCTCGACTACGAACTGCAGGCCAGGCTGGGCGAGGTGTACCAAGGCCCCATGGCCACGGGCGAGAACCTGTTTTCGATGCAGGACGCGCGCAACCTCATCCGCCACGGCGGCATGCACAAGGACCGCGACTGGCTGCAGTTCGACTGCGCTTTGAGCTACGGGCTGGTGGAATACCTGCGCACGCTGGACATGCTCAAGGACCATGGCTGGTCCCCCAGCCGCTGCATCCCCCACGGCGGCCACCAGATGTCGCTGGCCATCGCCGCGGGCCTGGGCCTGGGTGGCAACGAAAGCTACCCCGACCTGTTCCAGCCCTATGGCGGCTTCCCGGACGGCGTGAAGGTCGAAAACGGTTACGTCACTTTGCCACCGTTGCCCGGCATCGGGTTCGAGGGCAAGTCCGACCTGATCGCGGAGATGCGGGCCCTGGCTTCCTGAGAATATGGCGAAGCGTTTTGCTATAAAAATATGAGCAATATGCCTTAGTAGCATATGCACTGCAGGCCTGTTTGATCACAATCGATACCCCGGTGGCATCGCCCCGCTGCCCGGCTTCGCCATGCGATGCCGGGCTTTTGCCTTTGGGGGTAGCGCGGGGCGTGCGCGAGCCTTTATGCTGGCCAAGGCGCTGTGACGGGGCGGTATTTGCTTGTATGGTCATTGTTCTCGTGTCCTCTCGCGCCCACCCACTCCCATGGACATCAAGACCCTTCGCCTTTTCGTGGAAATCGCCAAACACGGCAGCTTCGCCGAAGCGGCCAAGGTGGTGTGCGCCACGCAGTCGGCGGTCAGCAAGGCGATGAAGGGCCTCGAATCCGAAATGGGCGTGCAATTGCTCGCGCGTTCGGGCCGGGGCAAGGGCCTCACTGCCGCCGGCAACCTGCTGCTTCGCCGCGCGGTGAACATCCTGCATGAGATGCGCGGGCTGGAGGGCGAGCTGGCGGAAATGCAGCAGGTCCAGCGCGGAAGCCTGCGCATCGGCTTTCCCCGCATGGGTACCAGCGCGTACTACGCGGGGCTGTTCACCGAGTTCCGGCAGCGCTTTCCCGCCATCGACGTGGCCATGGTGGTCGAGCCGCTCGACCGGCTGGAAGCGCAGCTGCGCGCGGGCGAGGTGGATCTGGCGGCCCTGGTGGCGCCCGCCGCGCACGACTTCGACTGGCAGCATGTGCGCACCGAGCCCGTGGTGGCCCTGGTGCCGCAGGCCTTCGTGCCCGCCGGCACCACGCGCATTTCGCTCGCGGACCTGGCGCAATGGCCGCTCATCCTGTTCGAGGAGGGCACCACCGTGAACCAGGCCCTGCTGCAGGCCTGTGCGCGGCAGGGCGTGCGCCCCCGCGTGTCGGTGATGGGCACGGGGCAGGTCGATTTCATGGTGCAGCTGGTGGCGCAGCAACTGGGCGTGATGCTGCTGCCGCGCGCCATCACGCGCTGGAGCAAGCACCCCGGCGTGCGCTATCTCGATGTGGACGATCTGCCCTCCATCTGGCACTTCACGCTGGCCTGGCGCCGCGGCGTGCCGCACACGCCCGCGGCGCGCGCCTGGCTGGACCTGGCCCGGGATTACTTCCAGGTGCGGGAGCTCGGCTGCTGATCTCCGGTTGCGGGCTGGTTCAGTAGGCGCCCGACGAGCCGATCAGCCGCTGCGCGGGCGCCGGCAGTGCGCCAGTGCGGCTGTTGCTGCGGACGGGGGGTGCCGGGGTTCCGGCCGTGCCGGCATCGGTGTCGCCCGGCAGGCGGAACTGGGCCACCATGCGCGAAAGCGATTCGGCCTGGAACTTCAGGCTGTCGGCCGCAGCGGCGCTCTCCTCCACCAGGGCGGCGTTCTGCTGCGTGACCTGGTCCAGTTGCTGCACCGCATCGCCCACCTGGTTGATGCCGCTCGATTGCTCGGCGCTGGCCGCACTGATCTCCGACAGCAGCGTGGACACCTGTGTGACCTGCGCCACCACCTCGTCCATGGTGCGTCCGGCCTGGGCCACGAGATCGCTGCCGGTGCTCACGCGCGACACGCTGGCTTCGATCATCGCCTTGATCTCCTTGGCGGCCTCCGCCGAGCGCCCCGCGAGCGACCGCACCTCGCTGGCCACCACCGCGAAGCCGCGCCCTTGCTCACCCGCGCGGGCCGCTTCCACCGCGGCGTTCAGCGCCAGGATGTTGGTCTGGAAGGCGATGCCGTCGATCACCCCGATGATCTCTGCCATGCGGCCGGAACTCTGCTGGATGTCCTGCATGGTGGACACGACGTTGCCCACCACCGAGCCACCCTGCGTGGCCACGGCCGAGGCGCCGGAGGCCAGCTGGTGCGCGCGGCGGGCCGAGTCGGCGTTCTGCTGCACGGTGGAGGTCAGCTCTTCCATCGACGCCGCGGTCTCCTCCAGGTTGCTGGCCTGCTCCTCGGTGCGCTGGCTCAGGTCGGCGTTGCCATTGGCGATCTGCACCGACCCGGTGGCGATGGAGTCGGCGCTCGTGCGCACGTTGCCCACGATCTGCACCAGGCTGGCGTTCATGCGCTGCAGCGCGTTGAGCAACTGGCCCACCTCGTCCTTGCTGTTCGCCTCGATGTGCGACGTCAGGTCGCCCGCCGCCACGGTTTCGGCGATCTGCACCGCGCGCCCGATGGGCCGGGTGATGGATCGCGTGATGAGCCAGCCCAGCACGAACGACACGGCCACCGCCGCGCACGCGATGGCGATGATGAGCTGAAAGCCTGTCTTCACCTCGCGGTCCGCGCCGTCGCTGGCCTTGTCCATCTGCAGCTGCTGGTGATCGGACATCTTGTCGAGGGCTGCCATGTAGGCCAGCTGGTTGCGCCGCAGCGTGTTGGCCAGCAGGCCCTTGGCTTCCTCGGGCTGGCCTGCGCGGATCAGCGAGAGGAACGCGTCCACGTCCTTCACGTAGGCGGCCCGCTGCTCCTGCGTGTCTGCGAGCAGCCGCTTGCCCGTGTCGCTCTGCACGGTGGGCGTGAGCTTGGCGTACATGCCGGTGATGAGTGCGCGGCTGCCTTCGATGCCCTTGATCTCCTGCTCTCGCTGGGCCGCGTCATCGAAGATCACCAGGTTGCGCACGTAGCGGGCCTGCTGATCGACCTCGTCGGAAATCTCGTTCAGCAATCGGACCTTGACGTAATAGTCCTTGGTCACCAGCGTCAGCGCCTGATTGACGTTGCCCAGGGCCGACATGGAGATGCCGGCCACGAGAAGCAGCAACACGATCGTGGAAAGAAATGCGAGCGTGATGCGGGGGCCGATGCGCAGGTTTCCGAAGAATCGGTGGTTCATGGAAGTGGCTCTTTCTTTCTTGGTGGGCAGAAAAAAATGCGCCACCCGCAAGTGCCGGGGCGGAGTTGCAGGTGGCGCGCACTTCAATGCTTTCCTCTTGCGGCGTGCGGTTCGCCCCATGGGTCAGCCGCTTCGGCTTCTACCCTCCCTCCCTGTCCATCTGCGTGGAAACTTGCTGGTAGTGCAATGTCGTTCGTAAGTTTATGTTTCAGATTTTCAAATCCAAAGCGAAATTTTGGAAAGCAACACGTGCCAATTTCGCATGTCTCGCCAAGCGCCGCATGTGGCGTCCAGCCATCTTCCGAAGGGTGGTGGGGCTCTTTCCCGTGCGGGCCAAGGGGTGCTTCCGCGAAAACGTCCAGCCATGAAAAAAGCCTGCTCCCGCAAGGCGGGGGCAGGCTTTTCGATGGACGCTGCCCGGAGGGCGGCCGCGGGCTGACTACAGCGAGTCGATGAAGCTGCGCAGCTTGTCGCTGCGGCTGGGGTGCTTGAGCTTGCGCAGCGCCTTGGCTTCTATCTGGCGGATGCGCTCGCGCGTCACGTCGAACTGCTTGCCGACTTCTTCCAGCGTGTGATCGGTGGACATCTCGATGCCGAAGCGCATGCGCAGCACCTTGGCTTCGCGCGGCGTGAGGCCGTCCAGGATGTCCTTGACCACATCGCGCAGGCCGGCCTGCATGGCGGCGTCGATCGGGGCGGTGTTGGCACCGTCCTCGATGAAGTCGCCCAGGTGGCTGTCGTCGTCGTCGCCGATCGGCGTTTCCATGGAGATCGGTTCCTTGGCGATCTTCATGATCTTGCGGATTTTGTCTTCCGGGATCTCCATCTTGGCCGCCAGGATGGACGCATCCGGCTCGAAGCCGAACTCCTGCAGATGCTGGCGCGAGATGCGGTTCATCTTGTTGATCGTCTCGATCATGTGCACCGGGATGCGGATGGTGCGCGCCTGGTCGGCGATCGAGCGCGTGATGGCCTGGCGGATCCACCACGTGGCGTAGGTCGAGAATTTGTAGCCGCGGCGGTATTCGAACTTGTCCACGGCCTTCATCAGGCCGATGTTGCCTTCCTGGATCAGGTCCAGAAACTGCAGGCCGCGGTTCGTGTACTTCTTGGCGATGGAGATCACGAGGCGCAGGTTGGCCTCGATCATTTCCTTCTTGGCATCGCGGGAGGACGATTCGCCCTCGTTCATGCGCTTGTTGATGTCCTTGAGCTCCGGCAGCGGCACCACCACGCGCGCCTGCAGGTCCATCAGGCGCTGCTGCAGTTCCTGCACCGGCGGAATGTTGCGCTGCAGCACGGTGCTCCAGGGCTTGCCGGACGCCGCCTGCTTTTCCACCCACTTCAGGTTCAGCAGGTTGGGCGGGAATTCCTTGATGAAGGTTTCCTGCGGCATGCCGCACTTGTCCACGATGATGCGGCGCAGCTCGCGCTCCTTCTTGCGCACGTCGTCCACCTGGCCGCGCACCATGTCGCACAGCTTCTCGATGGTCTTGGCGGTGAAGCGGATGGTCATCAGCTCGGCCGACAGGGCCTGCTGGGCCTTCATGTACGCGGGCGTGCCGTAGCCTTCCTTGTCGTAGATCTTGTGGACCTTCTCGAACAGGTCGCGCATGGTGTCGAAGCGGGACAGGGCTTCGCGCTTGAGTTCTTCCAGCTTCTTGGTCAGCGCCTTGGAGCCGCCCTTGCCGTCGTCGTCGTCCTCTTCGTCGAATTCGTCGAAGTCTTCTTCGGCCACGTAGTCGTCGGCTTCATTGGGGTTGGAGAAGCCGTCCACGATGGTGGAGATGACGACCTTGCCCTCGCGGATCTCTTCGCCCATGTTCAGGATCTCGGCGATGGTGGCGGGCGATGCGCTGATCGCCTCCATCATGGCCTGCAGACCGCCTTCGATGCGCTTGGCGATTTCGATTTCGCCTTCGCGCGTCAGCAGCTCCACCGTGCCCATTTCGCGCATGTACATGCGCACGGGGTCGGTGGTGCGGCCGAATTCGCTGTCCACGGTGGACAGGGCCGCTTCGGCTTCTTCTTCCGCTTCCTCGACGGTCGCCGCGGTGGGCGTCACGTTGTTCTGGAACAGGGTCTCGGCATCGGGCGTCTGCTCGTACACGGCCACACCCATGTCGTTGAGCATCGTGACCACGACTTCCATCGTCTCGGCATCGACCAGCTTGTCGGGCAAGTGGTCGGAGATTTCGACCTGCGTCAGGTAGCCGCGCGTCTTGCCCAGGGTGATCAGGGTCTTCAGGCGCGAGCGGCGCTTGGCCAGGTCTTCCTCGGACAGGACGGTCTCGTCGAGGCCGAATTCCTTCATCAAGGCGCGTTCCTTCGCCTTGCTGATCTTCATGCGAAGGGGCTTGACCTTCTCGACCGTGGCCGTGGGGGTGGCTTCGGCTTCGGGTTCGCCTTCGAGGTCGGCCTCGATGTCGGACAGGTCGGCATCGTCGCCCACCGCATCGTCGTCCGCTCCGGCCTTGGGCTTGCGGCCCCGCTTGGCAGGGGTCTTGTCGGCTGCGGCGGCACCGGCGGCCTTGGCCGGGCGGCCGGGGCGCTTCTTGGGCGTTTCGTCGTCGGCGGAGGCCGCGGCGGCCTTGGCGCGGGCGGGCTTCTTGGTTTCTTCGGAGGCTTCGGCCTTGTCAGAGGACTTGTTCACGGGCACGGTATGGACTTTCTTGGCGGCTGGAGCAGCGGCGGCCAGGGCCTTCTTGGGCTCGGTCGTTGCGGCTTTGGCAGCAGGTTTGGAAGCGGCCTTCGCGGCGGTGTCTGGGGCGGACTTGGGCGACTTCGCGGACTTTTGAGCAGGCATGGACACCTCAGGATCAAAAACGGACACAAAGAAAACGCAAGCGCCATGGATCCCGGCGCGGGTGGCACGGCAAAGGCCGGAGCCTTCGCGGTTCGAGGGAGCGACCCTCAGGGGCAAGATGTGTGGGCGAACATTTGGTGTGCAGTCCTTGCGGTGTGAAGGGCGGTCGTGCGTGTGTGTCACGGTTGCCCGGCCCGGAGGTGCTGCTGTCGCTCTTGCCGATGAACCCTACATTATAGCGGCCCAGGGGAATTTCAAGCCGGCTTGAGCGAAATTCCGCGCAATGCCTTGAGCCGCTGCTCCAGGGCCTGGTATTGCGCCAGAGCCGCCGGGTCGCGCGCTGCCAGCAGGATGAGCTCGTTTTGCTGGCGCTTGAGCTCCTCGATGAGCATGCGGTCGAGCAGGTCGCGCAGCTCGGCCCGCAGCTCCTGCACGTCGCCCTCGGTCTGGGCGTGCGAGCCGGTCATCACGCGTTCGGCCAGCCCTTCGCACTCATGCCCGCGTAGGCTCTCGCGCAGCACGGCCCAGGCCAGCGGGCCGTGCTCGTGCAATTGGCCTTCCAGCCAGGTGAACAGGGGCCCGTGCGGTGCCGCCTGGGCGCACAGCACCGCGTGGTCCTCATGGGCCAGTTCTTCCAGGAACTCCATGTGCGACAGCAGAAGCCGCACCGCGTGGTCCGTGCGGCTCGCCGCCGGGGTGCGGGGCAGGCGCGGCTGCATGGGTCGCTCGTCCTCCTTCTTCCAGCGGCCCTTGCCTTTCCAGTCGCCGTTGTTTTTGCGAAACGGTTTGGCGGCATAGCCTTGGCCGCCGCCGGGCGGCTCACCGGCCGGGGCCCAGCCGGCGTCCTGCGCGGAGGCGCCCCAGGGCGGTTCGTCGGCGTAGGCGGGCGGGGGGGCGCCACCGGAGGCCGTCCGGTGCGCGCCGCCGCCCTGGCGGCTGGCGTCCTGCGCTGCGGCCTGGTTCCACAGGTCGGACAGATCGCGCGCGTCGAGCTGGCCCTGCTCGGCCAGTTCGGTCAGCAACTGCCGCTTGAGCGCGCCGTCCGGCAGGGCGGACCACAGCGGCCGCGCGTTGCTCACCATGTGGGCCCGGCCTTCGGCGGTGCCCAGGTCGCAGTTCTCGCGGGCCGCCTCCAAAAGGAAGCGGCTGAGAGGCAGCGCCTCGCCCACCTGGCGGGCGAAGGCGTCGGTGCCGTGTTCGCGGATGAAGCTGTCGGGGTCGTGCTCGGCCGGCAGGAAGAGGAACTTCACGCTGCGCGTGTCGGTGGCGTAGGGCAGGGCTCCGTCGAGCGCCTTGCGCGCCGCGCGCCGCCCGGCCGCGTCGCCGTCGAAGCTGAACACCACGGTGTCGGTGAAACGGAACAGCTTGTGCACGTGGTCGGGCGTGCAGGCCGTGCCCAGCGTGGCCACGGCGTTCGGGAAGCCGAGCTGCGCCAGCGCCACCACGTCCATGTAGCCTTCCGTGACCAGCACGTAGTCGTGCTCGCGGATGGCGGTGCGCGCCTCGAACAGGCCGTAGAGTTCGCGGCCTTTGTGGAACACGGGCGTTTCCGGCGAGTTGAGGTACTTGGGCTTGTCGTCGCCCAGCACGCGCCCGCCGAAGCCGATGCATTCGCCCTTCACGTTGCGGATCGGGAACATGACGCGGTCGCGGAAGCGGTCGTAGCGCTTGTCGTCCTCCTCGTTCACGATCACCAGTCCGCTTTCGGCCAGCAGGGGGCTGTCGTACTCGGGGAACACGCTGGCCAGATTGCGCCAGCCCTCGGGCGCATAGCCCAGGCCGTAGCGCTTGGCCACCGTGCCGGAGACGCCGCGCCCCTTGAAGTAGCCCACCGCGCGCGGCGAATCCTTGAGGTGCTTGCGAAAGGATTCACCGGCCTTTTCGAGCACGTCCGTCAGCGTGGCCTGCTTTTGCCGCTGGGCGGCGGCGCGCTCGCGTTCCTGGGGCGAGACGTCGTCCTGCGGCACCTGCAGGCCCACTTGCTGGGCCAGGTCCTGCACGGCCTCCACGAAGCCCATGCCGGCGTGCTCCATGAGGAAGCTGATGGCGTTGCCGTTCTTGCCGCAGCCGAAGCAGTGGTAGAACTGCTTGGAGGGGCTGACGCTGAACGAGGGCGATTTTTCCCCGTGGAAGGGGCACAGCCCCATGAAGTTGGCGCCGCCCTTCTTGAGCTGCACGTAGCGGCCGACGATGTCGACCACATCGACGCGGGCGAGCAATTCCTGGATGAACGACTGGGGGATGGACACCCGGCGATTGTCCCCCAACGCGCCGGTGCCGGCACCCGCCGGCCGGCCCGCGGGTCAGTTCGCCGGGTGGCGCGCCTCGCGCGGGCTGAGGCCGAAGCGGCGCTTGAACATGCGCTGGAAGGTGGAGGGGTCCGAAAACCCGCACCGCAGCGCGATCTCCGAGAGGCTGGGCCGCTCGGTGCCGGCGCCCGCGGTCGCGGTGACCTGCTGCCAGGCGGCCTCCAGCCGGGCGCTCCAGATGGCCGCCGCCACGCCTTCGCCATGGCGTGCGAACAGGCGGTACAGCGACGCACGCGAGCATTCCAGCAGCACCGCCAGCCGCTCGGCGCCGAAGGCCGGGTCGCCGCAGTGGCGCCGCACCAGGCCCCAGGCCGCCCGGTACAGGCTGTCGTCGAAGCGGCCTGCATCGGCCTGCAGGCCGGCCTTTTGCGATGTCTGCAGCAGGGCCAGGGCCATGTCGGTGCAGGCTTTCAGCGCCACGGTGCGTTCGTCGATCCCCATGCGCGGCGCCTCGCGCCAGGTGGCGGCCATCAGGGTCTGCAGCACGCTGCCCAGGCCCGGGCGCTGCGGCAGCTGGTCGGGCAGGGTGAAGCCGGGGCCCAGGGTGTCATGGATCGTCTTGCGCGACACGATGAGGGACATGTCGCGGTGGCGTGAGCGCCGGATCTCCACCGGCCGGGCGTAGTCCACGAGGTAGAGCATGCCGGCCGAGATCTGCTGCGCTCCGTGGTTTTCCTGGGTGGCCCAGTCGCACTCCACCATCAGCGACAGGCTGATGTCGTCCGCGCCGTCCCGGCGGCACATGGCCTCGGTGCGCACGGCATGCACGGCCTCGCTCGCGTGCTCGACCAGATCGGCCCCATGGCCGACGATGCGCCGCAACCGCCCGCCGAACGCCGCCCCGTCCGGCACGTCGGATTCGGGGCGCATGCGGCTGAGCACCGATTCCCGCCAGAAGTCGAGGCGCTCCCGAGGGGGCACGGGATCGGTGGCGACCTCCACCAGCGTCCCCGGCGCGTGCGGACTGGCCAGCGCCGCATGGCGGCGGTGTGGAGGGGAATCGGGAGCCGGACGGACCTCGTTTGCCATGAATTCCCTTCCGCGGTCTGTTGCTTTCTGTGTGTTTCCACTCGAAATGTAGTGCACGCGCGACAGGTCGAGAAAAAAACCCTGTGCGGCCGACGGGGTCGAAATGGATCCTGCGTCTCACCCGCTGGGCCTGGAATGGCCGCGTGTCTCAATTCCCCGTCCGAAGGGCTCCCACCGTGGCATGGGTAAGAAATCCCCACTGGATCCGCGGGTTGAAATGGCCGGTGCGAAACGGGACGATGCACCGGTGGGCGGCAGGCCTGCCGCCCGATCCCGGGCTAAAAAACTGCGTCATCACCCCAATGGACCGGCCTGCCGGACACAATTTATGCACCCTGTGGACAGCCCCCTCGACCCCCTGCAGCATCTTGACCTTGTCCGAAGCTGCGGCGAAGGCGGACTTGGCCCTGCACCCCATGCGCTGTCGGTGCCGGTCCATGCCGAGCCGGGCGGCCCGGGCCAGGGCAGGCTCACGGTCTTCGGCGCGGGCGGCCAGACGCTGGTGGAGACGGCCTTCGACGGCCATGCCACGGTGCTGGTGCACGCGGCGCAGGGCGGCCTGCGCCTCGTCCTGGACCTGGGGGACGGCCTGCATCTGGCCGCCCGGCTCGAGGACTACCGGTCCGGCACGGCGGTCGTGCTGTCTCCGATCTCCACGCTGGTGGATGCCTACCTCGCCACGCAGCCGGGGATGGCGCTGGCGCGGGCCCAGGCGCGCGTGCTGGAGTCGCTGGGGCTGCCGCCCGACCTTCCCGTGGGGACTCTGGGCTTCAGCCTGGACTGCGACCGGTTGGATGCGGACCACTTCCACCAGGCCGCGCGCGGCGCGGGCGGCACGCAGGCCCTGACCCGGCAGGTGGCGGACGGCATCGACGCCACGGTCTCCGTCCAGCGTTTCGGACGGAACGCCGCTGGCCTGCTGGGCGCCGACAAAAGCCCCGACGCCACCATCAAGGACCTGGTGGATGGCTTGTCCGGCAACTTCAAGGACTGGGCCGGCGGCAAGGTCAAGGGCTGGCTCATGCGGGTCAGCGGGATCAACAGCTTCCTGAACGAACTGGGGCTGGGCGAAGGTGAGGACACCACCGCCAAGCAGCTGCAGGCGATCACGGCCGAGATCAAGCGGCTGAGCGAGGCGATCGGCAGGGTGCCGCGGTCCACGGCCTACATCACCCGCCTGACGGCGCTGGAGGCGTTGAAGGCGTTCGTGCAGGACAAGACCGATTTGCTGGCCAGCGCAGCGGGGGATGCGCCGCCGACGGCCGACCAGCTTCAGGAGCAATTCGTCAAGTCCGTGAATGAAAGCCTGGTGCTGACCCAGCTGCACGACAACCAGGTGGGCTCCGGTGCCGATGCCAAGGGGCTGATCCGCCTGCTGCTGGACGACCACCCCAAGTTCTATTCGGGCCGCACCGGAACGGCCTATGACGACCTGCTGTTCAACGCCTTCAACCAGGCGCGCGCACTGCAGGCCCAGGCACTCAATCTCAAGGTCGAGGCCGCCCATGCGGGCGATCCGCCGCAGCTGGACAAGGCGGAGCGGCACTTGGACGAGTACCACATCCACCTCAAGCGCCAGCGGCTGATGTACCCCAACGGGCTCAAGCCCTTCGCCGACGGCAGCATCCTGGACCGCGACACCGGCCTGATGTGGAAACCGGAGATGTTCGAATACGACGGCCTGGAAGGGCTGATGGCCGACCCGGCGAGCGCGGGCAATCCCTGGCGCCTGCCCAGCATCACCGAACTGCAGAGCCTGATACCGCCGGACGCCGTGCGCCATCGGCTGCCTTCCGGCGAACAGTCGGCCGCGACGCCTCAAGTCATGCGGTATTTCGGCTTCAAGCCGCAGTCGTACCAGCACGACGGCACCACCCGCTACCGGCATTTCGCCGACCTGGGGCAGGCGGGGTCCAGGCCCTACAAGATCCTCGGCCCGGGCTACATCGTCACCCGCAACGTCTACAAGCGCCGCGATCGCCAGTGGGGCCAGTCGGACTACGAACTGCGCACGCTGGTGATGAACCTGTACAACGGCGACGAGGAAAACATCCGCATCAAATTCTGCCGTGGCGACGGCAGGTGCTATACCCAATACGGCTCCTCGCAGCCACCCGTGCCGTGGACCATGCCGGTGCTGTACGTGCGCACGCCGCCCGTTCCCGTGGAGTTCAAGGTCGAGTTCTACGAGGGTTTCAAATCCACGGCCGACACGGCGCAGGGTTGGGCGCTGGTGCGCTACTCCGACAGCAGCGATTGGAAGGACGTGACCCAGGACGCCATCTGGAGCGTCGAGGGCGAACACGCCTCGGACGTGCACGTGTCCAACCACGAAGGCACCAGCGGCCTGGTGCAACTGCGCAGCCAGGAGCGTACGCCACGTGCCTACACGATCAAGGCCGAACTGCCCTGGTACCTGTCGGACCAGCCCGGGCAATCGGGCCGGCTGGAAGGCAAGGCCATCCTCTACGGCAACCAGAGCGCGCCGGTGCCGGTACTCAAGCGGCTGCTGCTGTCCCCGGCCACGAAGATCACCAAGCAATCCCCGTTCTCGTACGACCTCAGCATCCGGGGCGTCCTGAGTTCGGGGGCCGCCATCGACAAGGACATGGCCGTCTGGTCGTGCAACCCGAGCGATTCCGGCGTGCAGATCAGCCCCTCCGGCCGGGTGACGGTGTCCCAGGCCCCCACATCGAAAAAGCAGATCCAGATCAAGGCCACGATCGGCGGCGCCGAAGGGTTCGCCTACCTCGTGCTGCTGCCCTGACCCGCGAGGCGCATTCCATGCCATTTCTCACCATCAGTGCCGGCCGCGACCGGTCCATCGCCCTCGCCGCGGACGGCGCGGCCTACGGCTGGGGCGGCGTCAAGCGGCTCGGCGCCCAGCTGCCGCCCGGCTATCCGGGCGAGCTGTGCACGTCCAGCCCCACCGAGATCGGCCACAACCGCTACGCGCAGCCGCAGCCCCAGTGGCTGAACCCCGGGCTGCCGTTCACCGCGGTGCACGACGGGCATTCCCACACGCTGGCCGTGCGCGAGGGCGGCGCCGTGGTGGCCTGCCGGCCCGTGGTGTCGCCGGATCACGGCGCCGACCGCGTGGGCGTGTCGGGCCTGCCTTCCCCCGTGGTCCAGGTGGCGCAGACCGAAGCCGCCGCGTTCGCGCTGCAGGCCGACGGCACGGTGCGCTCCTGGGGCATGGCGGCCTATGGGCAACTGGGCCGCGCGACGGCCTCGCGCGAATCCGGCCCGCAGGCCATCGAAGGCCTGGGTGCCATCGCGCACCTGGCGCCCGGCCATGCGCACGTGCTGGCGCTGGACCGGGCCGGCCGCGTCTGGGCCTGGGGGGCCAACGCGGCCGGCCAACTGGGCAACGGGGCGCTGAAGGAATCCGCCGTGCCGGTGCGGGTGGACCTGCCCGGGCGCATCGTGCAGGTGGCCGCGGGCGACACGCACAGCTTCGCGGTGGACGCGCAAGGCGGGCTGTGGGCCTGGGGCTCCAACCAGTACGGGCAGGCGGGCGGCGGCGAGGCCCGCTATTTCGCCCGGCCCGTGCGGGTGCGCACCGGCTTTGCCGTGGCGCAGGTGGATGCGGGCATGTTCTACACCGTGGCGCTGTCGCGCCAGGGCGACGTGTTCGCATGGGGCTGGAACGGCATGGGGCAGCTCGCGCGGGATGGCCTGGCCTTTTCCGCCAGGCCGCTGAGGGTGCCGGCGCTGCGCGGCGTGCTGCAACTGGCGGCCGGATCGGGCCACGTGCTGGCGCGCACCGGCACCGGGCTGCTCGCCTGGGGCGACAACCGCTCGTCCGCCTGCGGGGCGTTTCCGTCCACCGCCGTGCAGGTCCGACCCCATCCCATCGCATTCGCCTGAAGGCCCGCCATGACTGATTCTTTCTCGACCCCGGAGCCGACGCGCCGCGCCAGCCTGCAGTGGATGTTCGGGCTCTCCCTGGGCACAGTGGTTGCCCCGCTGGCCGGCTGCGGCGGCAGCGCCTCCGGCGCCACGGCGGACACGCTGCCCGAGCCCGCCGCGCTGACGTCGTCCGGCGGCCAGCTCAGCCTGGACCTGTTCGCCCGCTACGGCGCGCAGCCGCTGCGCATCGCGGGATCGCAGCCGCCGGCCTATCCGGGCGTGGCCCGCACGGTGCAGACCGCGCTGCGCAGCTTCAACGGCCAGTACATGGCGCCCACGCTGCACCTGCAGCCCGGCGACACGCTGCGCATCCGGCTGGTGAACGAACTGCCGGCCAACGTGAAGGGCCAGTCCTCGCTGGACTACCTCAACCACCAGAACAGCACCAACCTGCATTTCCACGGCCTGCACGTCGATCCGCGGGAGATCCGCCCCGGCGTGTTCGGCGACTACGTGGTGGACATGGCCGAGGCCGGCGTGCTCCCGGGGGCCAGCCGCCAGCACGAGGTGGCCATCCCGGCCGACCACACCAACGGCATCTACTGGTACCACCCCCATCTGCACGGGTCGTCCAACGTGCAGGTCTCCAGCGGCATGTTCGGCGCCATCCTCATTCACGACCCCCAGGACACCTTCATCGACACGCCGGACATCCGCGAGCGCGCGATCCACGTGCACAAGGTCAACCTGACCGACGACGGCAAAACGGAATCGTTCTACGACTCCATCCGCACCGCGTCGTCGGGCTTTTTGCTCAACGGCGCCTACCAGCCCACCATCGTGATGCGGCCGGGCGAGGTGCAGCAGTGGCACTTCGTCAACACGGCTTCGTTCTACCCGTTCAACCCCGTGCTGGACGGCCATACGCTCTGGGCGTATGCCAAGGACGGCAACGTGTTCAACCGCCGTTTCAAGCCCATCAACGCGGCCACCTCGGACCAATTCGACAACGCCCACTGGCCCGGCAACGCGCTGTATCCCGGCAACCGCCATTCGATCGTGGTGAAGGCCAGCGACGTGCCCGGCACGTACTACCTGCGTTCGGTCAAGGCGCCGTCGAGCGAGTCGCAGGACGAGATCGTCGCGCGCATCGTGGTGGAGGGAACGCCGCTGTCCACCCCGCTGCCCCAGCCCGCGCGCCTGCCGCGCTATGCCGAGCACCTGCCCATCACCGATGAGGAACTGGCGGCCCATGGCGGCAAGCAGCGCAGCCTGGTGCTGGCCGTACTGCCCAAGACGAGCGAGCGCCTGGCCCAGCCCATTCCGGCGGGGGAGGGCTGGTTCATCCCGCTGTCGGACGGCGTCGACGGCTTCACCGACACCGTGTTCTCGTCCGGCGACGCCTCGCCGCAGGCCCGGCTGTCGCCGTTCCAGTCGTCGCTCACGGCCACGCAGACGGTGGCGCTGGGCGCGGTGGAGGAGTGGACCATCCAGAACCTCAACCGCTACCCGCACCCGTTCCACATCCACGTCAACGACAGCTATGTGGTCCGGGTCAACGGCGAGCCGGTCGACCCGTACTGGGCCGACACGCTGCCGGTGCCGCCGATGGGCAGCATCACCTTCCGCATGCGGTTCACCGACTTCCATGGCCAGTTCGTATGGCACTGCCATGCGCTCGACCACGAAGACCTGGGAATGATGCAACTGGTGCACGTGGTGGCGTGAGGGGTGAACGAGCACGAGCGAGCGAACACGGCCGAGAGCCGGCGCGCAGCCACAGGAACCAAGAGAGAGAGGGGAGAGAAGAAGAGCGCGGCGAGGGGCCCGGTGCGGTGCGCCGGGCCCCGCAGTCGTGCGCGCAAGGCCGCCTGAGGGAGCGGCGCGGGCGCCAAAGCCCTCGCGGCCCGGTGGGTCACGGGACGCGCGCGGGACCGATGTGCCGCAAGATGCGCGTAAGCTGTCGGCTCGATCGCCGCCCCGCCATTGCCCGTGGCCCATCGCTGTCATGAATCAGCCCGCCTCCCTCCACGCCGCCTCTTCGGCCACCGCCTCTTCGCCCGCCTGCGCCGCCTGCCGCGACGGCCAGGCGCTGGACTTCGAGTTCACCATGGCGTTCCAGCCCATCGTCGATCTGCGCGACCGCAGCGTCTACGCCTACGAGGCGCTGGTGCGGGGGCTGGACGGCAGTTCGGCCCAGAGCATCCTGGATCGGGTGACCGAGCAGAACCTCTACGCCTTCGACCAGGCCTGCCGCGTGAAGGCCGTGGAACTGGCCGCGGCGCTGGGCATGCCCTGCCGGCTGAGCATCAACTTCCTGCCCAACGCCGTGTACCAGCCGGAGGCCTGCATCCGCGCCACGCTGCAGGCCGCGCAGCGCTGCGGCTTTCCCACCGAGCGCATCATCTTCGAGATCGCCGAGCGCGAGAACCTGCTGGACAAGGCGCACCTGCAGGGCATCCTGCACGCCTACCGCCGCCACGGCTTCCTGAGCGCGATCGACGATTTCGGCGCGGGCTACGCGGGCCTGAACCTGCTGGCCGACTTCCAGCCCGATCTGCTGAAGATCGACATGGCCCTGGTGCGCGGCGTCGACCGCCACCCGGTGCGGCAAGCCATCGTGCGCGGCATCGTGGGCCTGTGCCATGACCTGGGCGTGCAGGCCTTGGCCGAAGGCGTCGAAACCGATGCCGAGCTGCACACCCTGCGCGGCCTGGGCATCGACCTGTTCCAGGGCTACCTGTTGGCCCGGCCCGCGCTGCAGGCCCTGCCGCCCGTGCGCTGGCCGCAGGACGCCGCCACCTGACGCGCTGCGTCGCCAGGCGGCCGCGGGGGTTTACACGGCGCGCTGGCTGGAAGATGCTCGGCCTTCGTTCAACCCCCCCGTCCTTCGCCGCATGTCCATCGATCCCGCCGTCCTCCAGGCCTTTGCACCCACCGGTGTGCTGCGCGCCTCCATCAACCTGGGCAACCCCATTTTGGCCAAGGCCGGTGCGCCGGGGGCGGACCCGTCCGGCGTGTCCGTCGATCTGGCGCGGGCCCTGGCCGAGCGCCTGGGCGTGCCCATCGCCTTCGCCGTGTTCGATGCGGCCGGCCGATCGGTCGAGGCCGTCACGCAGGAGCAGGCCGATGTGGGCTTCTTCGCCGTGGACCCGCTGCGTGGCGCCGGCATCGCGTTCACCGCGCCGTACGTGCTCATCGAAGGCTGCTACCTGGTGCGGGACGATTCACCGCTGCGCGACAACGAGGCCGTGGACCGGCCCGGACACCGGGTGGTGGTCGGCAAGGGCAGCGCCTACGACCTCTATCTGAGCCGCGAAATGAAGGCCGCCACCCTGGTGCGCGCCCCCACGTCGCCCGCCGTCGTGGAGACCTTCCTGGCCGAAGGCGCCGACGTGGCCGCGGGCGTCAAGCAGCAGCTGCAGGCCGATGCGCAGCGCCTGGGCGGCGGCCTGCGCCTGCTGCCGGGCCGCTTCATGGTCATCCAGCAGGCCATGGGGCTGCCCAAGGGCCGGGGCGCGGCCGCGGCGGGCGTGCTCCATGCCTTCGTGGAGGAGGCCAAGGCCAG
The DNA here is from genome assembly GCF_030158935.1 of Acidovorax sp. SUPP950. Classification (NCBI taxonomy): domain Bacteria; kingdom Pseudomonadati; phylum Pseudomonadota; class Betaproteobacteria; order Burkholderiales; family Comamonadaceae; genus Acidovorax; species Acidovorax sp. SUPP950. The sequence continues at coordinate 981,042 of NZ_BQXE01000002.1, forward strand.
CGGCTTCGTGCAGGCCGCGCTGGAGCGGCACGGCATCCAGGGCGCCTCCGTGGCGCCGGCCCAGGCCCCGGCTTGAGGCGGTGATTCGATTGCTATTGTTTTAATAGCAATATGCCCTAGTGTTGATTGTGCTGGAGCCTGTTTTGATACCAAGCCTGCTTCGCAGGGCACCGCCGGGGTGCTGGCCGGTGCGGGGCGCGCGGGGCCGCGCATAAGATCGCATCGGCACCGGACGGGCCGCGGCATGCTGCGGCGGCCCGCGCTGCCATCCGACCATTCCAAAGGAGACAACCCATGAAAAAAACGTTCCGCCTGCTGGCCGCCGCATTCGCCCTGGTGGGGGTGGCATTGACGGCGTCGGCCGAGGTGTACCCCAAGGAGGCGCTGCTGAAAGCCAACAAGGAGGGCGCCGGTGGCGGCAAGGGCACGCTGGCCGGCGAATACGCCTTCACCCGCGACAAGGCGCTCAAGGACCAGGCCATCAAGGAGATCAGCTGGCTCACGCTGCAGCCGGGCGACTCCATCGGCTACCACAAGCACACCAGCAACGAGGACACCTACGTGATCGTCTCGGGCCGCGGCACCTTCAAGGACAAGGACGGCGTGGACGTGGCTGTGAAGCCGGGCGACGTGACCATCGTGCGCAAGGGCGAATCGCACGGGCTGACCAACACCGGCACCGAGCCCCTGGTGTTCCTGGACGTGATCGCCGAGCAGTAGGCGCTGGCGCGGCGGCCAGCCCCGGGCCGCAACGCCCAAGAGCACCCGCAGGGTGCTCTTTTTTTGGGTGGCGGGCGCTCAGTCCCCCATCACCACGCCTTCGCGGCGCGGGTCGGCGCCGCCCAGCCACATCGGCTGCCCGTGCACCTCGGCGCGGGTGATGGCCTGCAGGCCGCTGGTCATGTTCATCTCGCGCACCTCGGCGCCGCGGGCACGCAGCGCCTCCACCGTGGCCGGCGGGAAGCGTTTTTCCTCCAGCATCGTCGGGCCATTGAGCGAGCCGAAATTGGGCAGGTTGATCGCCTGCTGCGGCATCAGTCCCCAGTTGAAGATGCCGTAGAGCGTCTTGGCCGTGTAGTGGATGATGAGCGCGCCGCCCGGGCTGCCGCCGCTCATCACCACCTGGCCGGTCTGCTTGTCGAACACCAGCGTGGGCGCCATCGACGAGCGCGGGCGCTTGCCGGGCTCCACGCGGTTGGCGATGGGCTGGCCCTGCGCGTCCTTGGGCGCGAAGCTGAAATCGGTCAGCTCGTTGTTCAGCAGGAAGCCCTTGACCATCTGGCGCGAGCCGAACTGGTCTTCGATGGTGGTCGTCATCGCCACCGCGTTGCCGAAGGCATCGACGACGCTGATGTGGCTGGTGCCGTGCTCGATCTGGTCGGGCATGGGCGCATGGCTGGTTTGGACCGCGCCGGGGTTGCCGGGCTGCGCCACCTTCATGCTCTGCGGGCCGATCAGTTGGGCGCGCTGGGCGAGGTAGGCGGGGGCGAGCAGGGTGCTCCAGCTGCCGCCCGGCGGCTGCACGAAGTCGGGGTCGGCCACGTAGAGGCCGCGGTCGGCGAAGGCCAGGCGCGAGGCCTCGTTGTACAGGTAGAGCCAGTCGGCGCTGGGCAGCCAGTCGCCCGCGCCCTTGGGGCCTTCCTGCAGCGCCATCGTGGTGGCGTCGGTGTTCTTCAGGATGCCCAGGATCTGTCCCACGGCGATCGCGCCCGAGCTGGGCGGCGGAAAGCCGCACAGGCGAAAGTCCTTGGAGGCCACCTGGTAGTCCGTGCACAGCGCCTCGCGCTTCCTGGGCTGGTAGCCGCCCAGGTCGGCCAGCGCCAGGCGCCCGGGGTTGGTGGGGTGGCCCTGCACCTTGGCGACGATGGCCTGCGCCACCTCGCCCTCCAGCAGCGCCTTGGAGCCGTTGCGCGCGATGCCTTTCAGCACGGCGGCCAGTTCGGGATTCCTGAGCACATGGCCCACGGGCCAGGGCTGGCCCGCCGCGTCGAAGAAATAGGCGCGCGCGGCCGGGTCCTGGGCCAGGTACTTTTCGTTGGCCAGCAGGGTGTTCAGGCGCGGGCTCACCTTGAAGCCGTTCTCGGCCAGCTGGATGGCCGGCTGGAACAGCGATGCCCACGGCAGCTTGCCGTGCTCCTGGTGCGCCAGCTCCAGCATGCGCACCGCGCCGGGCGTGCCCACCGAGCGGCCGCCCACCACGCCGTCGTAGAAGGGCACGGGCTTGCCGTCTGCGCCGAGAAAGAGGTTCTCGGTGGCGGCGGCCGGCGCCGTCTCGCGGCCGTCATAGGCCTCGACCCGGCTGCCCGCCGAGTGCAGCAGGAAGGCGCCGCCGCCGATGCCGCTCGATTGCGGCTCGACCAGCGACAGCACCATCTGCACTGCGATGGCGGCGTCGATCGCCGAGCCGCCGGCCTGGAGCACCTGGTAGCCCGCATCGGTGGCCAGCGGGTTGGCGGCCGCCACGGCGAACTTCTGCGTCGCCCAGCCGGGCTTCTCGGTGTAGCCGGACGCGCCTTCGGGCTGGTCGGGCAGCGTGTAGTTCAGGCGGGGGCTGGTGCCGCAGGCCGCGAGCAGGGCGGTGGCAGCGAGGGCGGCCAGCCGGGCGGCGGGCAGGTGCTTGGGGGTCATGGAGTCTCCCGGTGTGGTGGGCGCCATGGTAATGCGGGGTGCAGGCCTGGCCTGCGGGTGTTACACCCCGCTACCGAAACGGCGCGCGTGGGTGGCCCCTGCGTTGGACGCCTTTGGTCTTTTTGGCCTCCGGCGCAATCAATACTAGGGCATTTAGCTATTTATTTTGTAGCAAATCAAAGGTCGCGCACGGGCCCGGGGCGACCGTCTTCCACCACGAAGCGGGCCAGGGTGGAAGCGCCGCTGTCGGCCCGCAGCGGGTCGTCCACGGTGCGCAGCGTGGTGGTCCAGCGCCGGGGCGTGACCTCGGCCAGCCCCCAGCCGCGCAGGTCGCAGCGCGCCAGCAGCACGTGCGGGTTGTGGCGGACGATGGCGTCCACCTTGTCCTGCGTGGTGCCCGAGCGCGAGCTGATCGAGGTGCCGCAGAACTCGCTGGCCAGCACGCGGGCCGTGGGGGCCACGGAGGACTCGGCAGGCGCGGCCCCGTCGGCCGGCGCCATCACGTTGCAGACGTAGTTCTGGTGGATGTCGCCCCCCAGCAGCACCGTGTTGCGCGGCGCATGCCGGGTCACCGATTGCAGCAGCCGCTGGCGCGCGGCCGGGTAGCCGTCCCAGCTGTCGGTCGATTGCACGCCGGAGGGGTAGTGGCGCGGCGAGAACAGCGTCTGCTGCGCGACCACGCTCCAGCGGGTGCCGTCGCCGCTGGCGCTTCCCACACCGCCGCCGCGTGCATCGGCGGCCAGGCCGGCATCCAGCCAGCGCTCCTGCGCCGTGCCCAGGAAGCTGCGCTCGGGCGCCTGCAGTTCGGCGCAGTCGCCGGGCCGCACAGCGCCCGCGCCGCTGCTGCCTTCCGCGCGGCAGGCCTGGCGGTCGCGGAACTGGCGCGCATCCAGCAGGTGGATGGTCGCCAGCCGCCCCCAGGGCAGCGCGCGGTACACCTGCAGCGCGCCGAACCCGCTGGCCGCCAGGCTCGCGGCGCGCAGCGGCGTGTGTTCGTAGAAGGCCTGCCATGCCGCCGTGCGCATCGCCAGGAAGTCGGCGGCGTCGCCGCGGCCGTGGGTGCCGGCGTAGTCGTTCTGCACCTCGTGGTCGTCCCAGGTCGTGGCCCAGGGGCACAGCGCGTGGGCGGCCTGCAGCGACGGGTCGCTCTTGTGCAGCGCGTAGCGGTCGCGGTAGTCGGCCAGCGTGTGCGCCAGGCGCAGGCCGTGCACGCGCGCCAGCCCGGCCGGGTCCTTGGGGCTGGCGTATTCGTAGATGTAGTCGCCCAGGAACAGCACCAGGTCGGGCGACTGGCGGCACACGTCGGCCCAGGCGGCGTAGTGGCCGTGCTCCCACCGCTGGCACGACGCGAAGGCGATGCGCAGGCCCGGCGCCACATCCCCGGCGGCCGGCGCGGTGCGCGTGCGGCCGGTGGCGCTGACGGCGTCGCCCTGCAGAAAGCGGTAGTGGTACCAGCGCCCCGGGGCCAGCCCCCGCAGCTCGACATGCACGCTGTGCGCGAACTCCGGAAGGGCGGTGGCCGTGCCGCGCTGCACGATGCGGCGAAACGCGTCGTCGTGCGCCACCTCCCACTGCACGGCAAGCGGGCGGTTCCATGCGCCGGGTTCCGCTGGCACGAGGCGCGTCCACAGCACCATCCCATCGGGCGAGGGGTCGCCGCTGGCCACGCCCAGCGTGAACGGGTCGTGCCGCAGCGCGCCGGTGCCTGCCCCGGCCCAACGGGGCCAGGCGGCCACGCCCGCGGCCCAGGCGGCCCGTTGCAGCAGTGCCCGGCGCGAGAGCAGGGGTGTTTGCGTCATGGGAAGGGTTGCAGTGCGCGAGCGGAAACGGTCAGGCCGGGCGCTCGGAAAAGGCCGCCCGGGAGGGGCTCAGGCGGCCATCACGCGGTTCTTGCCCGCGCGCTTGGCCAGGTACATGCCCTGGTCGGCCCGGCGGATGGCTTCCGTGCTGCCCTCCTGCTCGGCCATCTGCGCCACGCCGGCGCTGAAGGTGATGAGCACCTTCTCGCGGTCCTTCAGGAAGTAGCGCGTGGTCAGCTCGCGCTGCAGCCGTTTCATGGCTTCCACGCCCTGGTCCAGGTCGGTGTCGGGCAGCACCAGCACGAATTCCTCGCCGCCGTAGCGCGCCAGCATGTCCTGCGGGCGCATCACCTCGCGCGTGACGCCGGCCAGGTGCACCAGCGCCTCGTCGCCGGCCGTGTGGCCCAGGCGGTCGTTGATGAGCTTGAAGTTGTCCACGTCCAGCAGGGCCACGCACAGCGGCGAGCCGTTGCGCGTTGCGCGGGCGATCTCGCGCTCCATCACCTCGTCCAGGCCCTTGCGGTTGAGCGAGCCGGTGAGCGGGTCGTGCCGGGCCTGGGCGCTGGCGCGGTCCAGCTCTTCCTGCAGCTTGGTGATCTCGGCATGGCGCGCATCGGAGCGCGCGCGCAGGTCCTGCAGCTCGTCGCGCGCCACCCGGCTGTCCAGGGCCATGGCGCGCGTGGCGCTCATCACCTCCTCGAGCAGCGGGGTGATCTCCTGCAGGCTGTTGGCCTGGCCGATGCGCTCGGCGCAGTGCTCCATCTTGTCGTGGTAGGTGCTGCTGGAGGCGGTGATCTGCACCAGCCGCTCGATGAAGGTGGCCAGCAGCTCCTTCATCTGTTCCTGTGCCTGTACGGTGCGCTCCTTGGCCTCCGTCTGCTTGAAGATCACGTCCTTCAGGCGCCGCTGCACCTCGTCCAGCCGGCGCAGCGTGAGCGGCGGCGTGGAGGCGGCCATCAGCGCCTCGACCTGGCCCTGCAGCCAGCGGTCGTCCTGGCTCAGCACGGCGATGTTCTCGAACAGCATGTGCAGCAGTTCGAGCAGGCTGGCGCGGATGGCGGCCTGGTCCTCGGTGGCGAACGACAGCCGGTAGCTGAAGTTGTTCAGCATCAGGCCGAAGGTCGAGATCGGCGGCGAGGGCTGGCGCAGGAAGTTGGTCAGCTGCGCGGCCAGTTCATGCACGCGGGCATCGTCCTCGCCCAGCGCGGGCAGGGTGTTGTCGATCAGGCGGGCGAGCTGCTCGGTCAGTTCCTCGGGCAGGTGCGTGGCGGCCGAGGGCTCCGCGGCCGCGGCGGCCGGTGCGGCCACGCTGGCCAGCCCGAGGTTGGCGTAGCCCACGAGCACGCTCTGCAACTGGGCCCAGTCGGTGTTGTCGATGGCGGATTCGAACAGGCCCAGCAGGCGCTTTTGCGCCGGGGTCTGTCCGGGCAGCACGCGCAGGATGTGGCGCAGAGGGCCTTCCGGAAAGGCGGTGGGGCTGGGGTTGCCGGCGATCTCGTCGTAGAGGGCCTGGTAGTTGTCGGGCGTGGGCGCCAAACGGCGCGCGGCCAGCTGCTTGAGGGTTTCTCGCGCGATTTCTGAAGGGGGGCGGTCGGCCATCTGGCGTGCACGGAAAGGCAAAGATGCGCGAGTGTGACAGACGGCGCACCGCTTGAACAGGCGCCCGCAGGGCATCCGTGCAACGCTGGTCCCGCGCACCACCGGCCTGGGTGAAGGGCCTGGCGGGCGGGGGCCGGCGCCAGTGTCAGTTCACCATGACCAGCTTGCCCATCACCCCGCGCGATCCCATGTGGGCATAGGCCGCGGGCAGTTGCGCCATCGGCATGGTGCGGTCGATCACGGGCTTGATGGCGCCCTCGCCGTACCAGGCGGCCAACTCGGCCATCATGGCGGCGTTGGCCTGCCGCTCGCGCCTGGAGAACTCGCCCCAGAACACGCCCACGATCGAGGCGCCCTTGAGCAGCGCCAGATTCAGCGGCAGCGCCGGGATGGGGCCGGAGGCGAAACCCACCACCAGGTAGCGCCCGCGCCAGGCGATCGAGCGGAAGGCGGGCTCGGTGAAGTCGCCGCCCACCGGGTCGTAGATCACGTCCGGGCCCTTGCCGTCGGTCAGCGACTTGATCGCCTCGCGCAGGTTTTCCTCGGTGTAGTTGATGACGGCGTCCGCCCCCACGGACAGGCACAGCTTGCATTTTTCCTCGGTGGAGGCGGCCGCGATCACGCGGGCGCCCATCTTCTTGGCGATCTGGATGGCCGCCGTGCCCACGCCGCCGGCCGCACCCAGCACCAGCACCGTCTCGCCGGCCTTGAGCTGCCCCCGGTCCACCAGCGCATGGTGCGAGGTGGCGTAGATCATGATGAACGCCGCCGCATCCACGTGCGAAAAGCCCTCGGGCAGCGGCATGCACAGCGCCGCGGGCGCCACCGCGTGGGTGCCGAAGCCGCCCGTGCCGGTGAGGCAGGCCACGCTCTGCCCGGGGCGCAGGTGGGTGACGCCTTCGCCCACGGCCTCCACCACGCCGGCGTATTCCGACCCCGGCACGAAGGGCAGGGGGGGCTTCATCTGGTACTTGTTCTGCACGATGAGCAGGTCGGGAAAGTTCAGGCTGGCGGCCTTGATCGCGATCAGCACCTCGCCCGCCTTCGGCGTGGGCGTGGGCAGTTCGGTCCAGGCCAGGGCGTCGACGCCCGTCGGGTTGGTGCAAAGCCAAGCATGCATGGAAGGTCTCCTGTCGGTGTGGCCGCATGATAGGCGCGGGGGCCGGCGTGGCGAGTCCCTGGAGCGACGGCGGCCGCCGGCAGGGGCGGGCGCCCAGGATGCGGCCCGGCCTGGCCGTGTCGGACGCGGCCTACAATCGCTCGCACCCTGCTTCCTGCCACCCATGAAGATCCTCATTTCCAACGACGACGGCTACCAGGCACCCGGCATCGTGGCCCTGCACGATGCGCTCAAGACCATCGCGGACGTCGAGGTGGTGGCGCCCGAACACAACAACAGCGCCAAGTCCAATGCGCTCACGCTGCATTCGCCGCTGTACGTGCACCAGGCGGCCAACGGCTTCCGGTACGTGAACGGCACCCCGGCGGACTGCGTGCACATCGCGCTCACCGGCCTGCTCGGCTACCGGCCCGATCTGGTCGTCTCGGGCATCAACAACGGCGCCAACATGGGCGACGACACCATCTATTCCGGCACCGTGGGCGCTGCGATGGAGGGCTACCTCTTCGGCATTCCGGCCATCGCGTTCTCGCAGGTGGACAAGGGCTGGGGCGAGATCGAATCCGCCGCCCGCAAGGCGCGCGAGATCGTCGAGCAGATGCAGGCGCAGAGCCTGGTGGGCGAGGCGCCCTGGCTCCTCAATGTGAACATTCCCAACCTGCCGTTCGATGCACTGCGGCCCCTGCGGCTGTGCCGCCTGGGCCGCCGCCATGCGGCCGAGCGCGTCATCGAGCAGCAAAGCCCGCGCGGGGAGGTCATGTACTGGATCGGGGGCGCCGGCGCGGCCAAGGACGACGCCGAGGGCACGGACTTCCATGCCACGGCCCAGGGCCATGTGGCCATCACCCCTTTGAAGGTGGACCTGACCGACCACGAAGGCCTGGGCTACTGGACGCAGACCGCGGCGCGCCTGGTGCCCGACGCGCCCGCCGCTCCCGCGCCGGCCCCCGCCCGATGACCCAGCGCCGCCCCGGCTTTCCGGCCCGCATCGACCCGCCGCCGGGCGCTGCGCCCCGGCCGCCATCGCAGCCCGCGCCGCGCCGCGATGCCCCGCCCATGCCGCAGGGCGTGGGGCTCGATTCGGCCGCCGTGCGCGCGCGCATGGTGCAGCGCCTGGCGGCCTCGGGCATCGCATCGCCAGCCGTGCTGCAGGCCATGGGCTCGGTGGAGCGGCACCGCTTCGTGGACACCGCCCTCGTCAACCAGGCTTACGAAGACACCAGCCTGCCGATCGGGCTGGGCCAGACCATCTCCAAGCCGAGCATCGTCGCCCGCATGACGGAGCTGCTGCTGGGCGCGGAGGGCGCGCGCGCCGCCGGGCTGGGGCGCGTGCTGGAGATCGGCACCGGCTGCGGCTACCAGGCCGCAGTGCTGGGGCGCGTGGCCCGCGAGGTGTACACCATCGAACGTTTGCGCGCGTTGCACGAGAAGGCGCGCGACAACCTGCGTCCCTGGCGCCTCGCGAACGTGCACCTCATCTTCGGCGACGGCACTGTGGGCTATGCGAAGGGCGCGCCGTATGCGGCCATCATCGCCGCGGCAGGCGGCGAGACCCTCCCTCAGGCGTGGATCGACCAGCTGGCCGTGGGTGGCCGCCTCGTGGCGCCCATGGTGGGCGCCGGCGGCCACCAGGTGTTGCTGGTCATCGACAAAACGGCGCACGGATTGAAACAGAACGTTTTGGAGGCCGTTCATTTTGTCCCCCTAAAATCGGGGATTGCCTGAAGGGATTGCTTATGTTGGTTACGCGTGGTCTTGTTGGTTGGGGTTCGGTAGCGCTCGCAGCCTTGGTGCTGACGGGTTGCGGTACCCGCGTCAACAGGGCACCGGTGGAAGATCGTGGCACGTCCGCTTCCACATCCGCCTCCCAGCCCGGCATGGTGGTCGCTCCCGCGGCCAAGCCCCTGCCCGGTGCTGAAAACGCCGGCAAACCCGGCTACTACACGGTCAAGCCAGGAGATACCCTGATTCGCATCGGCCTGGAAAACGGCCAAAGCTGGAAGGACATCGCCCGCTGGAACAACCTGGACAACGCCAACCTCATCGAGGTTGGCCAGGTGCTCCGCGTGGCCGCGCCGTCGGCCACGCCAGCGCCCTCGGTGGCCAGCGATACCGGCGTGGTCACCCGCCCGGTCACCTCGTCCGCGATCGCCCCGGCCACCCCCGCCAGCGGTGCCAAGCCCGGCGCATCGGCCCCCGCCGTGGCCGCCGCCCCCGCTCCTGCGCCCAGCCCCGCGCCTGCGGCAACCGGCGGCGAGGACGACATGGCCTTCATCTGGCCATCGTCGGGTTCTCTCGTGGCGGGTTTCGACGAGGCCCGCAACAAGGGTTATGACATCGGCGGCAAGGCGGGCGACCCCGTGCTCGCCTCCGCGGATGGACGGGTCGTCTATGCCGGCGCCGGCCTGCGTGGCTACGGCAACCTCGTGATCCTCAAGCACAACAACACCTACCTGACGGCCTACGCCCACAACCAGACCCTGCTGGTGAAGGAAGACCAGACGGTGCGCCGCGGCCAGAAGATCGCCGAAATGGGCAGCTCCGACACCGACCGGGTGAAGCTGCACTTCGAGATCCGCCGCCAGGGCAAGCCGGTCGATCCGTCCCGCTACCTGCCGGCGCGTTGAACACGCTGCCGTCCAGCCCCGGCCTGCTCCCCGAGGGAGAGGCCGGCACCGAAGACCTGGAGGAGGGCGGCGAAGCCTCGCAGGAGATTCGCGAGTTCGCCATTGGCGAGGCGCAGCACGGTGAGCGCCTGGACCGGGCGCTCGCCGATCAGGTGCCCGAGTTTTCGCGCAGCTATCTGCAGCAATTGCTGGCCCAGGGGGGCGTTCTGCTCAACGGGCAGGCCGCGGCCAAGCCTGCCGCCCGCGTCAAGGCGGGCGATGTGGTCGCGGTGGAACTGCGGCCCACTCAGCAGAGCCAGGCCTTCCGTCCGGAGTCCATCCCCATCGACGTGGTGTTCGAGGATGCGCACCTGCTGGTCATCCACAAGCCTGCGGGGCTCGTCGTTCACCCCGCGCCCGGCAACTGGAGCGGGACCTTGCTCAACGGCCTGCTGGCCCGCGATCCCAAGGCGCTGCTGGTGCCCCGGGCGGGCATCGTCCACCGGCTCGACAAGGACACGAGCGGGTTGATGGTCGTGGCGCGCGAGCGGGGCGTCATGGATGCGCTGGTGCGCATGATCGCCGCCCGCGAAGTGAGCCGGCAGTACCTCGCCATCGGCCACCGCCCCTGGAGCGGGCCGGAGCAGCGCGTGGTCGAGGGAAGCATTGGCCGCGACCCGCGCAATCGCCTGCGCATGGCCGTGGTGGACCTGGCCACGCAGTCGGGCAAGCCCGCGCGCACGGACATTGCCTTGCTCGACAGCGTCGATCCGGTCTGCTTCGTGCGCTGCACGCTGCACACCGGGCGCACGCACCAGATCCGGGTGCACATGGCCTCGCTTCGCCATCCCCTGGTGGGCGATGCCTTGTACGGCGGAGAAGCGGCGGGGGGGCTCGCGCGCCAGGCGCTGCACGCGTACCGGCTGGCTTTCGCCCATCCCATGACGGGTAAGCCGATGGAGTTCCATGCGCCTCTGCCACAGGACATGGAAAACGCCTTGGATTTTTGGGGCCTGCGCTACAATCGCGCCTAGCGGCTGTACCAGCCGACTCGCCCGCATGGACACACTGCAGGGCTGGGAACAGCACCAAGGTCTTTGCGTGCGGTCCCGCTGAACGAACCCTTTGACAGGCATGGCGCCCTTTTCGACACGTGGCGTCTCTTTCCCCGCAATTGCTGAACCATGAATACGGTGGACGCCAAACGGGTCCTTGAAACCGCGCTGATCTGCGCTCCGCAACCGGCGACCCTGCGCGAGTTGCGCACGCTCTTCAACGACGCTCTCGGAACCGATACCCTGAAAACCATCCTGCTGGAACTCCAGCAGGACTGGGCATTGCGGGGCGTGGAGCTCGTGCAGGTCGCGACGGGCTGGCGTTTCCAGAGCCGCCCTGAAATGCGCGAGTACCTGGACCGGCTGCATCCGGAAAAGCCGCCGCGCTACACCCGGGCCACCCTGGAGACGCTGGCCATCATTGCCTACCGGCAGCCGGTGACGCGCGGCGACATCGAGGACATCCGCGGCGTGACCGTGAACAGCCTGATTGTCAAGCAGCTGGAAGACCGGGGCTGGGTGGAGGTCATCGGGCACCGCGAAACCGTGGGCCGGCCCGCCCTGTTCGCCACCACGCGGCAGTTTCTGGACGACCTCGGGCTGCAGTCGCTCGACCAGTTGCCCGTGATGGAAAATCCGGCCGTGCAGGCCAGCGTGCTCGAAGCCCTGGGTTCTGGCGGCACCTTGCCGCTCGACGCACCTGCCGAGCCGGCGCCGGGGGATCACCCCCCTGTGGCAGAGGCGGTGCCTTCGGTGCCGCAGGGCTCCGAAACGGAGCCGGTCACCGGCCCATCCACAGAAGACACGCCGCGCCCATCCGACGAAGAAGACGTGCTGGCCCCCTCGCACGAGAAGCCAAAAGACGCCGATAACGGCACACCAGAGAGTCTCCCATGAACGATCCCATTTCAGAACCTGCCGACGACCAGCCCGCGTTGCCCGCCGAGGCAGACGACAGCGTGAAGAAGCCCGCGGCCCGCAAGCCGCCCCGCAAGAAGGCGCCGAAGGCGTCCGACGCGGCAGCAGGCCAGCCGGTGGAGGCTTCTGCCGAGTCCGCGCAGGATGCCGAGGCTGTCGCTGCACCGGCCGGGACGGCGGTGGAGGCTGCCCCTGCGCCAGTGCGGACTGAGCCCGCTTCACCCAGATCGGAACGTTCTTCGGGGCCTCGCCCGGCCGCGGGGGCGCGTACCACACCGGGCTATCAGTTCGCCGACGTGGTGTCCGGCCGCCTGGATGAGGACGAGACGGCCGCCGACGCAGTGCCAGCGCGTCGCGTCCTGCTGCCGCAGGTGGAAACGCCCAAGCTGCACAAGGTGCTGGCCCAGGCGGGGCTGGGCTCGCGCCTGGAAATGGAGCAATTGATCCTGGAAGGTCGGATTTCGGTCAACAACGAGCCGGCGCACATCGGCCAACGCGTGCAGTTCGGCGATCAGGTGAAGGTGAATGGCCGGCCCATTCGCTACCGCATCGATCCCCCTCCGGCCCGGGTCATCGCGTACCACAAGCCAGCGGGCGAAGTGGTGACGCACGACGATCCCCAGAACCGGCCCACCGTGTTTCGCAAGCTGCCGCGGCTCGCCCACGGAAAGTGGCAGTCCGTGGGGCGGCTGGACCTGAACACCGAGGGCTTGCTGCTGTTCACCAGTTCGGGCGAGTTGGCCAACCAGTTGATGCACCCCCGCTTTGGCCTGGAGCGTGAATATGCCGTGCGGGTGCTGGGCGCACTCAGCAACGAAGAAAAGCAGCGGTTGCTTGACGGCGTGCAGCTCGACGACGGCATGGCTTCGTTCGGCTCCATCGAGGATGGCGGCGGCGAAGGCTCCAACTGCTGGTATCGCGTGACCATCTCCGAAGGCCGCAACCGTGAGGTCCGGCGCATGCTGGAGGCCGTGGGCCATGCGGTCAGCCGGCTCATCCGCATCCGCTACGGCGCGATGATGCTGCCCCGCGGGCTCAAGCGCGGCGCGTGGCTGGAACTGGACGAGCGCGATATCCGCGCGCTCATGCAGGCCGTGGGTGGTGGCAACAAGGCCCCCAGAGAGACGGTCGAGGCACCTGCCGGACCTGCGGACCGCAAGAGCGGCTTGCGCCGTGGCGGGCCCCGTGGTCGCAACAATGGCGCGCCGCGCGATGCGGCCGCGCCATCTTCTGCGCGCAAGCCGGGCTATGGATCTGGCGCAGGGCGCGGCAAGGACGGCGCACCCGGTGGGCGCCAGGGCGGCGGTGGCGGCGCTGGCAGCCAGCCGGATCCGATGAAGACGTCGGTGGGCTACATCGGCACGGACAGCTTGTCGCGCTACCGGCAGGACCAGAAACGCAACGGCCCGCCGCGCCGCGGCGGTCGCTGAGCCTTCGCGCCTTGGGGAATTAATCCGCCCAGTTAGAATCGAGGGCTTTGTCCGCAGGGCGAAAAATTCAAATAGATCAACCACTCTCCAGGAAAATCAACATGGCTATCGAACGCACCCTCTCCATCATCAAGCCCGACGCAGTGGCCAAGAACGTCATCGGCCAAATTTACGCCCGCTTCGAAGCCGCTGGCCTCAAGGTGGTCGCAGCACGCATGGCCCACCTGTCGCGCCTGGAAGCCGAACAGTTCTACGGCGTGCACAAGGAGCGTCCTTTCTTCAAGGACCTGGTGGACTTCATGATCTCCGGCCCGGTGATGATCCAGGCCCTGGAAGGCGAGAACGCCATCCTGAAGAACCGCGAACTCATGGGCGCCACCGACCCCAAGAAGGCAGAAGCCGGCACGATCCGCGCTGACTTCGCAGACAGCATCGATGCCAACGCCGTGCACGGTTCCGACGCCGTGGAAACCGCTCAGGCAGAAGTGGCTTTCTTCTTCCCTGGCCTCAACATCTACTCGCGCTGATATGCGATCCACCCTTGCGCCGGAGCGCTGCCCAGGCCGCGCGCCCAGCGCGGGGGGCGGTGATCGACGTGAACAGCCTTCGCTCCGATGACCACCAATCTCCTTGACTTCGACCTCGACGGTCTGGCTGCGTTTTGCGAGCAGCTGGGGGAGAAGCGTTTTCGGGCGACCCAATTGTTCCGCTGGATTCACCAGCGGGGCGCGCACGATTTCGACCAGATGAGCGATCTGGCGAAGTCGCTGCGGGAAAAACTAAAGTCCTGCGCCCATGTGCAGGCATTGCCGGTGGTGAGCGAGCATGTCTCGACGGACGGCACGGTCAAGTGGCTGTTCGACGTGGGTGACGGCAATGCGGTCGAAACCGTGTTCATTCCAGAGGATGACCGGGGCACCCTGTGCATTTCTTCCCAGGCCGGATGCGCCGTGGGATGCCGTTTCTGCTCTACCGGACACCAAGGTTTCAGCCGCAACCTGACCACAGGCGAGATCATCGCCCAGTTGTGGTTCGCGGAGCATGCGCTGCGCCGAAGGCTGGGCAGCGAAGAACGCATCATCTCCAACGTCGTGATGATGGGCATGGGCGAGCCGCTGCAGAATTACACCGCGCTTGTGCCCGCGTTGCGTGCCATGCTGGACGATCACGGCTACGGCCTGTCCCGGCGCCGCGTGACGGTGTCGACCTCGGGCGTCGTTCCCATGATGGATCGGCTTTCCCAGGACTGCCCCGTGGCACTCGCCGTTTCGCTGCACGCGCCCAACGATCCGCTGCGTGACAACCTGGTACCGCTCAATCGCAAGTACCCATTGCAGGAGCTTCTGGATGCCTGCCAGCGCTATCTGGCGCATGCGCCGCGCGATTTCATCACCTTCGAATATTGCATGCTCGATGGCGTGAACGACCAGGCAGAACATGCCCGGCAACTCATCGATCTGGTGCGACCCCGCCATGGGCAGGGTGTTCGCTGCAAGTTCAACCTGATTCCATTCAATCCCTTTCCCGCTTCCGGCCTCCACCGATCGACCCCGCAGCAAGTTGCGGTTTTCGCAAAGTTGTTGAGTGATGCGGGTATCGTTACGACCGTGCGCAAAACGCGTGGCGACGATATCGACGCCGCGTGCGGCCAACTGGCGGGAGATGTGAAAGACCGCACCCGGGCCGCCGAGCGCATGGCCAAGCAGCGCACCATCGTGCTCAAGCCTGTGATGTGATTTTCGGTGCGGCGTGACCCCCATGGGCCCGCCATCTCGGAGAGCGCCGTGACGGGCAAAGGGGTGAAGCGATGCCGCCATTGGGATTTTCAAATCACCTTTTCCGGAAGCTGGCGCATGGCACGCATTGCCCTTAAGCAGGAAGGATCTACATGACGAGATCGGTCGCGGTTGTTGAGCGGCATGCCCGATGGGCGATGGCCTTGTGCCTTGCCGCGGTCGGGTTGGCGGGCTTGAGTGGGTGCGCAGCGCCTGGCGGCTCGAATGCCTCGTCTGGCAGTGCGGAGTACGTCACGCCATCGGAAGAGACGGAAACCCGCCGCCGCGCCAGGCTCCGGTTGGAACTGGCTGCCAATTATCTTGAGATGGGCCAGACCACGGTGGCGCTGGACGAAGTGCGCCAATCGCTGACCACCGACCCGTCGTACGGCGATGCCTACAACTTGCGCGGGCTGATTTATCTGCGCCTGGGGGATCTGCCGCTGGCGGAAGAGAGCTTTCGCCGTGCACTCGGCTTTCACCCGTCCGAGCCCAACCTGCTGCACAACTATGGCTGGCTTTTGTGCCAGCAACAGAAGTACGCGGAAAGCCAGCAGTATTTCGAGCGAGCCCTGGCCAGCCGGACCTATACCGCTCGCAGCAAAACGCTCATGGCCCAAGGCCTTTGCCAGGAGCGTGCTGGGCAGATCGCAGAAGCCGAGCAGACATTGCTCAAAGCGTATGAACTGGATGCGGGCAACCCTGTGGTGGGATACAACCTGTCGTCGCTCATGTTTCGCCGCGGCGAGATCAAGCGTGCGCAGTTCTACATTCGCCGCCTGAACAACAGCGAGTTCGCCAATGCGGAATCGCTTTGGCTGGGCATCAAGATCGAGCGGGCGTTGAGTGATTCGGTGGCGATGCGGCAGCTCGCCGAACAACTGCGCAAGCGTTTTCCTGACTCCAAAGAATTGATGGCATATGACCGAGGGGCGTTCAATGAATGAGCCGGTGGTGGGGCACGAGGGACAGCCTTTGAACAGTGAAGTCTCGCCAACCCAGGACAGCGTGGCTGCGGGCCTGATGCTGCGTCAAGCCCGCGAATCCGCAGGTGTGCACGTCGCGGCGCTGGCCGTGGCCCTCAAGGTGCCTGTGCACAAGCTGGAAGCCTTGGAAGCGGGTTACTTCGAGGTTTTTCCGGACGTGGTTTTTGTGCGTGCCCTGGCCTCCAGCATGTGCCGCACGCTCAAGGTGGACCCTGCGCCCGTGCTGGCGCTGCTGCCGCGCAATGAGCCGCCTGCACTGTCGGCGCACCGAGGCATCAACGCATCGTTCAAGCCTGGCAGCGGCCAGTTGGCGTCGTCTTCCAGCGGGTCGGGTTCCCGCACTGCCATCTTCGCGGTGATCGTGTTGCTGGTGGGCGCTGCTGCCGTGCTGCTGTGGCCCCATCGGCCCGATGGCGTGGCCGGAAATGAAACAGTGGCGGTGACAGGCACGGCCCCGGAAGCCGAAGGGACCAAAGGGGCCGATCCTGCCAGTCCCGCCCAGCCAGTGACTGCACTTTCGGCTCCAGCCCCGTCGGCTTCTGTGCCATCTTCCATGGCAAGCCCATCGGGCGTATCGCCCGCGGCGACGGCTGCAGTGGCCGCGCCTGAGGCCCCGGCATCTGCACCGGCAGGTAGTCCGGATGCCGCCCTGGTCATTCGCACGCGCGGAGAATCGTGGGTTCAGGTGCGCAGTGCGGCGGGAGCCACCGTCCTTCAGCGTGTCCTGGCGGCCGGCGAGAGCGTGACGGTTCCGGGAACCCCGCCATGGTCCGTGGTCATCGGCAAGGCCGACGTCACCGAAGTGGTCGTCCACGGCAAGCCTTTGGAACTCAAAGGCGTTTCGCGCGAAAACGTTGCCCGATTTGAGGTGAAACCGTGAATCATTTCTTGACCCCCACTTTTCCGATCGCGATGGCGGCGCCCCAGCCGCGACGCTCGCGGCAAGCCCGAATCACATGGGGCTCGCGTGTTGTCACGGTGGGCGGAGACGCACCCGTTCGCGTGCAATCCATGACCAATACCGACACCGTTGATGCAATTGGCACTGCGATACAGATCAAGGAACTGGCGCAGGCCGGCTCCGAGTTCGTCCGGATCACCGTGAACACGCCCGAAGCGGCTGCGGCGGTTCCCTATATCCGTGAACAGCTCGATCGCATGGGCGAAACCGTTCCGCTGGTGGGCGACTTCCATTACAACGGGCATCGGCTGCTGACCGAATACCCCGATTGCGCCCAGGCGCTGTCCAAGTACCGCATCAACCCCGGCAATGTCGGCAAGGGCGACAAGCGCGACCGCCAGTTCGGCCAGATGATCGACGCGGCCATGCGCTGGGACAAGGCCGTGCGAATCGGTGTCAACTGGGGCAGTCTCGACCAGGAGTTGCTCGCCGAGCTCATGGATGCCAACAATCGACGGCCGTCTCCTTGGGATGCGCGGCAGGTCATGTATGAAGCGCTGATCACTTCGGCCATCGAATCGGCAAAGCGCGCCGAGGAAATGGGTCTGGATGGCAACCAGATCATCCTCTCGTGCAAGGTCAGCGGAGTGCAGGATCTGGTGTCCGTTTACCGTGAGTTGGCAAAGCGCTGCGACTACGCTTTGCACCTGGGCCTGACCGAAGCGGGCATGGGCACCAAGGGAACCGTGGCATCCACTACGGCCTTGTCGATTCTTTTGCAGGAAGGCATCGGCGACACCATCCGCGTCTCCCTCACGCCGCAGCCTGGCGAGGCCCGCACCCAGGAAGTCGTCGTGGCTTCCGAAATTTTGCAGGCGCTGGGGTTGCGCATGTTCGTGCCCAGCGTGACCGCTTGCCCTGGTTGCGGGCGCACGACCAGCACCACCTTTCAGGAATTGGCCAAGCAGATCGATGACTTTCTGCGGTCGCAGATGCCGGTCTGGCGACTCAAATACCCCGGGGTCGAAAAGATCAAAGTGGCAGTGATGGGCTGCATCGTGAACGGCCCGGGTGAAAGCAAGCACGCCGACATCGGCATCAGCTTGCCAGGCACCGGAGAGGCCCCGGCCGCGCCCGTCTTCATCGACGGAGAGAAGGCCTTGACCCTGCGCGGCGACAATATCGCGCAGGAGTTCCAGCAACTCGTCGAACGCTACATCGCCGATCGCTTCAGCACGGCGGTCGCTGCTTCTTGATCTGAATTGAAAGCCGCCTTCCGAGCCTGCGCATGCGCAGGCCGCTGCTGGCGTGCCAGTCACTTAACCCATTGATGCATTCCGTGAGCAACAAGACAAGCAATCCTCTGCCAAAGACCGGCAAATTGGTGGCCGTCAAAGGCATGAACGATATTCTTCCCACTGACTCGGCGCGCTGGGAATGGCTGGAAGACAAGGTGCGGGCACTCATGGCCCGATATGCCTATCGCAATGTGCGAACGCCCATCGTCGAACCGACGGCGCTGTTCGTGCGTGGCTTGGGCGAAGTGACCGATATCGTCGAAAAGGAAATGTATTCGTTCGAGGACCGTTTGAACGGCGAGCATCTGACGCTGCGTCCCGAGGCGACGGCAGGCGTTGTTCGTGCCGCAGCGGAGCATTCGATGCTGTACGACGGCGGCAAACGCCTGTACTACATGGGTCCGATGTTCCGCCATGAGCGTCCCCAGCGGGGCCGATACCGGCAGTTTCATCAGATCGGTGCCGAAGCCATGGGTTTCCATGGCGCTGAGGTCGACGCCGAGCTGATCCTGCTGGCGGATGCGCTCTGGAAGGAACTGGGCCTGAAAGACGTTCGCCTGGAACTCAACAGCCTTGGGCAACCTGAAGAGCGCAAAGCCCACCGCGCTGCACTCATCGCCTATCTGGAAAGCCATTCCGAGCTCTTGGACGAGGATGCTCGCCGCCGCCTGCACAGCAATCCCCTGCGCATCCTGGATACGAAGAATCCAGCCATGCAGAGCTTGGTGCAAGCGGCCCCCAAGCTCCTGGACTACCTTGGCGAAGAATCCAGGCGCCACTTCGATACCGTCAAGGCCATCCTCGATGCGAATGGCGTGGCCTGGACCGTCAATCCGCGCCTGGTCCGGGGCATGGACTACTACAACCTCACGGTCTTTGAGTTCGTGACGGAGCAACTCGGCTCCCAAGGCACCATTTGCGGCGGGGGGCGCTACGACTATCTCTTCGAGCAAATTGGGGGCAAGCCCGCGCCGGCGGTGGGATGGGCCCTTGGAGTCGAGCGTGTGCTGGAACTCGTCAAAGAGCAAGAAGCGGCCCCACCCATGCTGGTGGCCGATGCCTATGCCATCGTGCCGGACGAGAAGTCGTTGCCCGCAGTCATGGCCGTGCTGCAGCAGTTGCGGGCCTTGGGTGTGAGCGTGCAGATGCACAGCCCTGCGGTTCGGGGCGAAGGCATGGGCAGCATGAAATCGCAGTTCAAGAAGGCCGATGCCAGCGGCTGCAGGCATGCATTGATCTTTGGTTCCGACGAGCTTGCGCGATCGGCCGTGACGATCAAACCACTGCGGGAAGGCGGGGGTGACCAAGTGGAGCGGGCGCTCGATGCGCTGCCCGACTGGGCGCCCACTCTACAATCCCCCCGCTAACAGAGACCCTACATGGCAAATCACCTCGATCTTGAAGAACAAGAGCAGCTTGACCAACTCAAGCATTTCTGGAACACCTGGGGCACGCTGATCAGTGGCATCCTGGTGTTGGTTTTCGGCGCGTTTGCGGCATGGAACGGATACCAGTATTGGCAGAACCGACAGGCGGCACAAGCCGCTGCGCTATCCGATGCCGTGGAAACGGCTGCGCAGGCAAAAGACACCGCGCGCTTGGAGCAGGCTTTCGGCGACCTCAAATCGCGGTATGGCGGTACGACAAAGGCGGGGCAAGCCGGTCTTCTGGTGGCCAAAAGCTTGGTGGAAAGCGGCAATCCAGACGGTGCCAAGGCGGCCCTGGCTTGGGTTGCCGACAATGCTTCGGATGCGGGCTACAAAGCACTGGCCAGACTGCGACTTGCCAGCCTACTGATGGACCAAAAGGCATACGACGAAGCGCTGAAGCAGTTGTCTGGAAGTTTTCCTGCAGAGTTCGATGCCTTGGTTGCGGACCGCAAGGGCGACGCATTGGCGCTGCTGGACAAGAAGTCGGAAGCCATCGCTGAATACCAGCGTGCCTACAAATCGCTGGAAGAAGGCATGGAGTACCGCCGCTTGGTCGAGGTGAAGCTCCATGCCCTGGGTGTGCAGCCACAACTCGTGGCCTCGGCAGCGACTGCAGGAGACTCCAAATGATGCGCGGTCGCATGGGTTTTCAGACAACACGTTTGGGTGCGCCACGCGCAGCGGTCGCTGCCGTGGTAACGGCGTGCTTTCTACTGTTGACCGGTTGCTCCCTGTGGGGCGGTCCCGCAAAGCCGAAACCCGCCGAGTTGGGTGCGAACGTGCCAGTGATCGGTGTGCGTCAGGCGTGGACGTCGAAAGTGGGCGGCATCGGTCGCCTGCCGCTGGATGTGCATGTCAATGGCAACACAGTGACGGTGGCTTCTTCGGATGGCGTGGTCGCTGCCGTCGATGCGCGCACCGGCGGTGATGTCTGGCGAGCCAGCCTTGGCACGCCTTTGTCTGCTGGTGTGGGCAGCGACGGCAAGTGGGCCGCTGTGGTTTCCGTCGATAACCAGTTGATTGCCTTGTCCGATGGCCGCGAGATCTGGCGCAAGCCTCTGTCCGCGCAAGCGTACACAGCGCCGTTGGTTGCGGGCAATCGCATCTTTGTCTTGGCGGCCGATCGGTCCGTTTCTGCGTTTGATGCTGCTACGGGGCTTCGTTTGTGGAATCAACCCAGGCCGGGAGAGCCTTTGGTGTTGCGCCAGTCGGGTGTATTGACGGCGGTGGGCGACACGCTGGTCGCGGGACTGGCGGGCCGGATGGTCGGATTCAATCCCGACAATGGCACGGTACGTTGGGAAGCGCCGCTGGCCAGCCCCAGAGGAACCAATGATGTCGAGCGGTTGGTTGAATTGGTCGGCCGCACCAGCCGCGAGGGCGACAGTGTTTGTGCCCGTGCTTTTGTGTCCACGGTGGGCTGTGTGAACACGGTGCGAGGTACCGTGGCCTGGACACAGCCGGCCAACGGAACGGAAGGCATTCACGGCGATGACACCACGATTTTCGGCACGGAGAGCAATGGCGTGGTGGTTGCCTGGCGGCGTGCCGATGGCTCGCGCGCTTGGTCTTCGGACCGACTTCAATACCGCCGCTTGACCGCACCGCTGTTGCTTGGCAGGTCGGTCGTCGTCGGAGATGACACGGGTTTGGTGCACCTGCTTTCGCGTGAAGATGGTTCACCGCTGAATCGGATGACCACGGATGGTTCGGGCATCGCTGCAGCGCCGGTGTCGGCCGGTGGCACTCTGGTGGTCGTAACGCGCAATGGCGGCGTTTACGGCTTTCGCCCGGATTGACGGGTTGATCTGGATGAAACCAGTCATCGCTTTGGTCGGTCGCCCCAATGTGGGGAAATCCACACTCTTCAACCGGCTGACGAAATCGAGAGATGCGATCGTTGCCGACTTTGCAGGCTTGACGCGTGACCGGCACTACGGGAACGGAAAGCAGGGCAAGCACGAATACATCGTGATCGACACCGGAGGCTTCGAGCCCGATGCCGCCAGCGGCATCTACCGCGAGATGGCCAAGCAGACGCAGCAGGCCGTTGCGGAGGCCGATGTCGTCATCTTTGTTGTCGATGCCCGCGCCGGGCTTTCTGCTCAGGACCATGACATCGCCAACTACCTGCGGCGCCTGGGCAAGCCCTGCCTCCTTGTCGGCAACAAGGCCGAGGGAATGCGCGAGGGGGTGCAGCTCGTCGAGTTCTATGAGTTGGGGTTGGGCGAGGTCTATCCCATTTCAGCAGCCCACGGACAGGGTATTCGCAGCTTGGTTGAGTTGGCTCTGGAGCCTCTGCACTCGCCGGATCCGGATGAAGACGCGGAAGCCGAAGACAAGAGCGTGGTCAAGCTTGCGGTAGCTGGTCGCCCGAATGTCGGTAAGTCTACCCTGATCAATACGTGGCTGGGCGAGGAGCGCTTGGTGGCATTCGATATGCCAGGGACCACGCGGGACGCCATTTCCGTTCCTTTCGAGCGCAATGGCCAGCGTTTTGAGCTGGTCGACACCGCAGGCTTGCGTCGAAAAGGCAAGGTGTTCGAAGCCATCGAGAAGTTCTCGGTGGTGAAGACACTGCAAGCCATTGAGTCTGCCAATGTGGTGCTTCTCGTCCTCGATGCGACACAGGGGGTCACCGACCAGGATGCGCACATCGCTGGATACATTCTTGAAAGTGGCCGCGCGGTGGTCTTGGCGGTCAACAAATGGGATGCCATGGACGACTACGGTCGCCAGCTGCTGGAGCGTTCCATCGAGACGCGGTTGTCGTTTCTCAAGTTTGCGTCGTTGCATTTCATTTCGGCAAAGAAGCGCCAGGGGTTGGGCCCTTTGTGGACATCCATCGTGCAGGCCCAGAAAGCGGCGATGTGCAAGATGTCCACGCCCGTATTGACGCGGTTGTTGCTGGAGGCGGTGCAGTTCCAGGCGCCCAAGCGTTCTGGCATGTTCCGGCCAAAGTTGCGATACGCCCACCAAGGCGGCATGAATCCGCCTGTCATCGTGGTTCATGGCAATTCGTTGGAGCATGTCACGGAAGCGTACAAGCGCTTCCTAGAAGGCCGTTTCCGCAAAGAGTTCGATCTGGTCGGGACCCCCCTTCGCATCGAGTTGAAGACGTCGCACAATCCCTTCACCGACAAGGGTGACCACTAGCCCAGCGCTTGCGAGGGGTTTCGTCGGTTTTCCTTCGATACCCTTGCAGCTGTGGTAAGGTGCCGCTTTACAACAATATTCCTGAACACGGAGAATATCGTGAGCAACAAAGGCCAACTTCTTCAAGATCCCTTCCTGAACGCGCTCCGTCGCGAGCATGTACCCGTTTCGATTTACCTCGTGAACGGCATCAAGCTTCAGGGCCAGATCGAATCATTTGACCAATACGTGGTGCTGCTGCGTAACACGGTCACCCAGATGGTCTACAAACACGCCATTTCCACCATCGTCCCAGGTCGCGCTGTCAACTTCTCCACGGCTGAAGCGCCCGACGCCGAGGCCGGTAACTCTTGAACGAAGGTGGTATGCCCGACGGGCATGTAGCGAACACGCCTTTGGGCGGATCGTCTTGAGTTCATACGATACGCCTGACTCGCCGAAGACGCCAGTCATCCTGGTTGGCGTTGATTTTGGTTTGCCCCATTTCGACGGTGAGTTGGAAGAGTTGGGTCTGCTTGCTCAAACGGCGGGCTTGAATCCAGTGGCGCGAATCACCTGCAAGCGCAAAGCCCCTGATGCCGCCTTGTTTGTAGGCAGTGGCAAGGCGGACGAGATCCGGCTGCTCGCGCAGATGCATCAGGCCGTGGAAGTGCTGTTCGACCAGGCCTTGAGTCCGGCGCAACAACGCAATCTCGAACGGCATCTGGATCTCCCGGTCAATGATCGAACGTTGTTGATCTTGGAAATCTTTGCCCAGCGTGCCAGAAGCCATGAGGGCAAGCTGCAGGTAGAGTTGGCAAAACTCCAATACCTGAGCACTAGGCTTGTCCGACGCTGGTCCCATCTTGAGCGTCAGCGCGGGGGCATTGGAGCCCGGGGTGGGCCAGGCGAAACACAGATCGAGCTTGATCGAAGAATGATCGGTGAGTCGATCAAGCGCACGCGCGAAAGACTCGAAAAGGTCAAGCGTCAGCGCTCCACACAGCGACGCCAGCGCAAGCGCCGGGATACCTTCAACATATCGTTGGTGGGGTACACGAATGCCGGTAAATCCACACTGTTCAATGCACTGGTAAAAGCGCGAGCGTACGCCGCAGATCAGCTGTTTGCCACATTGGATACGACGACTCGCCAACTCTATCTTGCAGAGGCAGGGCGATCGGTGTCTTTGTCGGACACCGTGGGGTTCATTCGTGATCTTCCCCATGGACTGATTGATGCGTTCCAGGCCACTCTCCAGGAGGCAGTGGATGCAGATCTTCTGCTGCATGTGGTGGATGCATCGAATCCCAACTTTCCAGAGCAAATTGCGGAAGTCCAGCGGGTGCTCTCTGAAATCGGCGCTGCGAACGTGCCCCAGATACTGGTCTTCAACAAGCTGGACATGTTGTCGCTCGACCAACGGCCGGAAGTCCTGAATGACATCTACGACATGCAAGGTACCCCCGTTCAGCGGTTCTTCCTGAGTGCTGGCTCTGGAGAAGGGCTTCCTTCCTTGAGGCGCGGATTGTCGGACAGCGTGCCCAAGGCCCAGCCGACATCCATGACCCTAGGTGCCGATGCTGAATTGCCTCCAGACAGTGCCTGATTGGGCACAATGCCGCTTTGTTCACGTATTCAGAGAAACAGAGATTTTGCGAATGAATCCTCAAAGCCGTACTCCGCGCTGGGCCATATTGCCTGAGCGCATCCGGGGAATGTTGAATCTGAATGACCCCCGGTGGGGTCGTGGCGATGATAAGAACGATGGCGCGGGAAACTCCGATTCGGAGCGTCCTCCATCTACGCCTCCATCGGGTAATCGAGGACGTGACAAAAATACGGCCGGTCAACCTCCTGACCTGGATGAACTCTGGCGTGACCTCAATCGCAAGCTGGGCGGTCTGTTTGGTGGGAAGCAGGGTGGAGGCCGCGGTCCTTCCGGCGGGGGTTTCCAGCCAGATATGAAAAATGCGGGTTTCGGTGTCGGCTTGATTGCTGCAATTGCGGTGTTGATCTGGCTTGGGACCGGTTTTTTCATTGTGCAGGAAGGTCAGCAGGCCGTCATAACGCAGTTCGGGAAATACAAGAGCACGGTGAATGCCGGTTTCAACTGGCGGTTGCCTTATCCAATTCAGCGTCACGAGCTCGTTTTCGTGACGCAGATTCGGTCTGCCGATGTCGGTCGGGATGTGGTGATCAAAAGCACTGGCTTACGTGAATCGGCAATGCTGACTGAAGACGAAAATATCGTCGAAATCAAATTTGCTGTGCAATATCGTTTGAACGATGCCAGGGCCTGGTTATTTGAGAGCCGTAACCCAGCAGATGCCGTGGTGCAAGCAGCCGAAACAGCGGTGCGGGAGATCGTCGGCAAGATGCGGATGGACACCGCCTTGGCTGAAGAGCGAGATCAAATTGCGCCAAGGGTGCGTACCCTCATGCAGACGATCTTGGACCGCTACAAGGTTGGTGTAGAGGTTGTGGGCATCAATTTGCAGCAGGGGGGAGTGCGTCCTCCTGAGCAAGTACAGGCAGCTTTCGATGATGTTCTGAAAGCGGGGCAGGAGAGAGAGCGGGCCAAGAACGAAGCGCAAGCGTATGCCAACGATGTCATTCCCCGCGCGGTCGGTTCTGCCTCTCGGTTGGCTGAAGAAGCTGCAGCTTACAAGTCGCGGATTGTGGCTCAGTCTCAAGGCGATGCGCAGCGGTTCAGTTCGCTGCTTGCCGAATATCAAAAGGCGCCTCAGGTGACAAGGGACCGCCTGTACATTGAATCAATGCAGCAGATCTACACGAACGTCACCAAAGTGCTGGTGGAGTCCCGTCAAGGGTCGAATCTCCTATACCTGCCCTTGGACAAGATCATGCAGGGTGTCGCACAGACTGGTGCTGCAGCCTCGAATGATTCCTTGCCGCCAGCGGCGTCGTCTGCTGTTCCGCCTTCGGGAGCTGCTTCCACATTCCCCGCTGACCCCCGTGCTCGGGACTCCAGCCGTACGCGTGAGCGCGAGTCTCGATAGGAGCGCATTGTGAACAGAGTCGGATTTTTTGTTTCCACTGTCTTGGTTTTGCTCGCTCTTTTGAGTTCGACCTTGTTTGTAGTGGACCAGCGCCAATTCGGTGTGGTCTACCAGCTTGGACAGATCAAAGAGGTGATTACGGAGCCAGGTCTGAACTTCAAGATGCCTCCACCTTTTCAAAATGTGCGATACATCGACAAGCGGTTGCTCACACTGGATAGCACTGATACCGAATCGATGCTCACTGCAGAAAAGCAGCGGGTTGTAATTGACTGGTATGTACGCTGGAGGATCTCCGATCCATCTGCTTACATTCGCAATGTTGGTCTTGATGAGAATTCTGGAGCTTTGCAGTTGAATCGGGTCGTGCGCAACGCCTTCCAAGAAGAGGTCAACAGGCGGACAGTCAAAGAACTGTTGTCTCTTAAGCGCGATGCATTGATGTCGGACGTGAAGCGCGAGGTGCTGGAGGTTGTTCAAGGTGCCAAGCCTTGGGGCGTTGACGTCGTTGATGTGCGCATCACTCGGGTTGACTATGTTGAAGCCATTACGGAATCCGTCTACCGTCGTATGGAGGCGGAGCGGAAGAGGGTGGCCAATGAACTGCGGTCCACAGGGGCTGCAGAAGGCGAAAAAATTCGTGCTGATGCGGACCGTCAGCGCGAAGTCGCCATCGCCAATGCCTATAGAGATGCGCAGAAGGTGAAGGGCGAAGGTGATGCAGAAGCCGCTCGTGTTTATGCAGAGGCGTTTGGACGTGACCCTCAATTCGCGCAGTTCTATCGTAGCCTGGAAGCCTACAAGTCAAGCTTCAATAAGAAGAGCGATGTCATGGTGGTAGACCCGTCCTCCACTGAATTTTTCAAAGCTTTCCGTGGAGGTGTGGCCAGTCCTGGTGCTGCACCTTCCCCCACTACACGCAAGTAGAAGACACGGATAGCGCGCTCTCGCTGGGCGCGCTTACTTTCTTGTGAATTCTGACACTGCTGTCTTGGTGCAGCACGTGTTCCGTCGATCCATTGCCTCGATGGCGCGTGCATTTGAGCGCTTGGTCAGTTCGCCGCGGTCTGTGGAGGCAGTCACTGCTGGCTGTCATGCCGGTAGAATCGCGTTTTTAACAGCCTCCCACTTTCCATGTCTGCCTGGGTCCTGCCGGATCACATTGCCGATGTCTTGCCCTCCGAGGCTCGCCACATCGAAGAACTACGTCGCGGGCTGATAGACACCGCTCAAGGCTACGGCTACGAGCTAGTCATGCCTCCCTTGATGGAGCATCTGGAATCATTGCTGACGGGCACGGGCGAGGCGCTCGACCTTCAGACCTTCAAATTGGTGGATCAGCTGTCGGGACGCTCCTTGGGCGTACGTGCGGACATGACACAGCAGGTTGCCCGCATTGATGCCCATTTGCTTAACCGCAAAGGTGTCACGCGGCTTTGTTATTGCGGGCCTGTGCTGCATACGAGGCCAGATCGACCCCATGCTACGAGAGAGCCGCTGCAGTTTGGTGCTGAAATTTATGGTCACGCTGGTCTAGAAGCTGATCAAGAGGCGGTTTTGCTGGCGTTGCACTGTCTGCGTGTGGCTGAGGTTCGTGATACCAGTGTGGATTTGGCTGATGTGCGCATCGTGCGGCGTCTTCTCGCTGACCTCTCTTTGGATGCGCTAACGGTACGAAGAGTCCATGCCGCACTTGCTGCCAAGGATGCGAGCGAATTGGCAAGCCTCACGCGCAGCTTTCCTTCCGCATCGCGTGATGGGCTGAATGCGCTACTGAAGTTGTATGGTGACGTTTCTGTTTTGGACGAGGCGCAAAAAGCGCTTCATCACGTTCCCGGCGTAGACGAAATATTGTCCAACTTACGATCTCTGGCCGCTCACCTTGTAGGGTCCAGCGTCACGTTCGATTTGGCGGACTTGAGGGGATACGCCTACTACAGCGGAACTCGCTTCACCATCTATGCCAAGGGGGCAAGCGATGCTGTGGTTCGTGGTGGTCGGTACGATGAGGTTGGAGCGGTGTTTGGCCGCAACCGGCCGGCAGCCGGGTTTAGTTTGGACATCAAACAATTGGTAGGAGTCGTCTCCCCACGGGCGTTGAAGACTGCTATCAGGGCTCCGTGGATACAAGATTCCGGAGTGAATGAGGCGGTTGCCGATTTGCGAAGCCGCGGTGAAACCGTTGTGTGCGTTTTTCCCGGTAATGAGAGCGAGTTCGACGAGTTTCGTTACGACCGAGAGTTGGCCAAAGTTGCTGACCGTTGGATCGTAAAAGTTATCTGAAGCATTAGATATATTGAATCGGGTTTGAAATGAAAGCAACCAAAGGTCGAAACGTAGTCGTTGTAGGCACCCAATGGGGTGATGAAGGCAAGGGAAAGCTAGTAGATTGGCTTACTGAAAGCGCCCAAGGCGTTGTTCGTTTCCAAGGTGGCCACAATGCAGGCCACACTTTGGTCATCAATGGCGTCAAGACGGCATTGCACCTGATTCCAAGCGGCATCATGCGGCCGGGCGTCAAATGCTACATCGGCAATGGTGTCGTACTGTCGGTTGCGAAGTTGTTTGAAGAAATAAAAGGCTTGGAAAAAGCTGGGGTTGAGGTTCGATCGCGCCTTCGAGTAAGCGAAGCCTGCCCACTTATTTTACCTTTTCACGTAGCCATCGACGTGGCCCGAGAGGCTGCACGCGAGCACCAGGGGACCGAAAAAATAGGAACAACAGGTCGTGGCATTGGTCCTGCTTACGAAGACAAAATTGCTCGACGCGCACTTCGTGTCCAAGACCTGAAGTATCCAGCCCGTTTTGCTGAAAAGCTGCGTGAGTTGCTGGCACTGCATAACCATGTTCTTAAGACTTTTTTAAACTCCGGCTCTTTTGTTTTTGGCGAGTCGTTGGCACCCTATTTGGTTGACGGAGAAGTGCAATTCAATGCGGTCTTCGACGAGGCTATGCAACATGCGAAACTGCTTGGTCCTATGATTGCAGATGTATCTAGCGAATTGAATGCCGCCCATGTAGCGGGAGCCAATTTGCTTTTTGAGGGCGCACAGGGAACCTTGCTGGATGTCGACCATGGCACTTACCCCTATGTGACATCCAGCAATTGTGTCGCTGGCAATGCTGCTGCGGGATCTGGCGTGGGCCCCAACCTGCTTCACTATGTTTTGGGCATCACCAAAGCCTATTGCACGCGGGTTGGAGGAGGTCCTTTCCCTACGGAACTGGATTGGGAAGTTCCTGGTACACCGGGTTATCACATGAGCACGGTAGGCGCGGAAAAAGGCGTCACTACAGGCCGCAGTCGCCGTTGTGGTTGGTTCGATGCAGCACTTTTGAAGCGAAGTGCCCAAGTCAATGGACTGACAGGGCTTTGTATCACGAAGCTGGACGTGTTAGATGGGTTGTCGGAACTCATGCTTTGCACGGGGTATGAGCTTGATGGAGCACAAATCGAAATTTTACCGATGGGTGCAGAGGAGATTTCCCGCTGCACTCCCATTTATGAGTCGATTCCCGGCTGGGCTGAATCGACTGTGGGGGTGACAAGATATGAAGAGCTACCTGCTAATGCGAGAAGGTATTTGGAGCGAATTGAGGAGGTGACTGGGGTTCCAATTGCTATGATTTCCACGAGTCCTGATCGAGATCACACCATTACATTGCATAACCCATACTTGGTAAGTTGAAATTTACTAGTTAGTCACTGTGTGAGGTTGGTGCGTGAATCAGGAGTACTGAATGTTAACGGAAGACGGTAAGCATCTATATGTGAGTTATGATGAATATCATGGCTTAATTGAAAAATTGGCACTTAAGATTCACCAGTCTGGTTGGGAGTTTGATACGATTTTGTGTCTCGCCCGTGGCGGGTTGCGTCCTGGTGATATTTTGAGTCGAATATTTAGCAAGCCGCTTGCAATCATGTCCACTAGTTCATATCGCGCAGAAGCGGGGACAATTCAAGGGCACTTGGATATAGCGAGATTTATCACTACACCTAAAGGCGAAATCGCAGGTAAGGTGCTTTTGGTAGATGATTTGGCTGATTCTGGGCATACTTTGAATGCGGTTATAGAATTGCTGAAGACTCAATATGCTCCCATTGTGGAGTTGCGGAGTGCTGTAATTTGGACTAAGGCAATTTCAAGCTTTACCTCGGATTATTCCGTTGAATTTTTGCCTACTAATCCTTGGATTCATCAGCCTTTTGAGGGGTATGATAATTTGAGTCCTGAGAAATTAATGGATAAATGGCGATTGTGATTTTGGCTGCAACCTATATAAAGAGTTTTCTAGGGAAGCTCTGCAGAAAGCACGCACGAACGTGCTGATGCCCTGAGCCAGTTGGAATGCGATGCGGCCAACCTGATTTATCTCAGCTCCGGTGCCTGTGGCACGAACTGGCGGCCTGAATGGCCGGTTTGGCGAACTACGGGCGTACTCATGCCGAGGCTCCCAGCAGTTTGCGCCGCACCATCCAGAGATTGGCCAGCGCAAACAGCGTGTGCAACTGTGCGGTGTTCTTGCCCAGCCCTCGGTAGCGCACCTTGATGTGGCCGAACTGGCGCTTGATCACTCGGAAAGGGTGCTCCACCCGCGCCCGGATGCTGGCTTTCACGCGCTCCAGTTTCCCGGTCAGGGCCTCGATCGGTTTGGCCGGGTCGAGCAGGTGACGTTTGCCGGGCCGCATGGCGATGTGCCAATTCACGTCGCGCCTGGCATCTGGGCGTTGACCCGCGCCTTGGTAGCCGGCATCGGCATAGACATCCCGGTCGCTTGCGCGCACCAGACTGTTGGCCTCGATCACATCATTGACCGCGCCACTGGTGCCGCGCACGGTATGCACCAGGCCCGAGTCGGCGTCCACTCCGATATGGCACTTCATACCGAAGTACCACTGCGGTCCCTTGCGGCTTTGTTTCATCTCCGGGTCGCGCTCTCCGCTGCTGTTCTTGGTCGAGCTGGGTGCTGCGATCAAGGTGGCATCCACCACCGTGCCGCTCTTGAGCATCACGCCCTTGGCGCTGAGCAGATCGTTGACGGTCTGCAGGATTTGCGCCGCCAATTTGTGCTTCTCCAGCACATGCCGGAACCGAAAGATCGTGCTCTCGTCGGGCAGCCGCTCGTCCCAGCCTTCAAGCCCTGCGAACTCGCGGAATACCGGCATGTCGTGCAGCGCTTCTTCCATCGCCGGGTCGCTCAGCGCGAACCACTGCTGCATGAAATGGATACGCAACATGGTCTCGCACGGGAACGGAGGACGCCCCCGCTTGCCTTCGGGTAGGTACGGCGACACCAGGGCCACCAGTTCGGCCCACGGTACGACCTTCTCCATCTCATCCAGGAATTCCCGCCGCCGCGTTCGGCTTCGCCGTCATTCCCAAGCCCAAGCTGTGTTGCTGCATTACCCGTATAATCTCAGTGCTTCACGCCGGTGCCGAGGATGCCGTGGGGCGATTTATGCAGACCTTCCCTAAGCGTCAGGTCCTGCCACCATACCTGCCACGGCGCGATGTTCAACACGAGACTGAAAACATCACCTGCCGCACCCCGGGCTGCGGCTGCCAGCTCAAGCGCATCGGCGAAGACATCTAGGAGAAACTCGACTACCTATCGGGCAGCTTCGCGGTCGAGCGGCATGTGCTAGGCCAGTGGGCTTGCGCCAAATGCCAGACGCTCATCCAGGCGCCGGTGCCGGCGGCTGTCATTGACAAAGGCATCGCAACTGCCGGCCTGATGGCGAATCTGGTCGTGTCCAGTACATTGACCACCAACCACTATTCCGGCTGGAGGCCATCATAGGTCGCTCGGGTGTGTCCGTTTTCCGTTCCACTCGGCCGAGTGGGTGGGCACCATCGGCGTGCAACTGGCGCCAAATGATCCAGGCGATGCTCGAGGACCTGCTCATCAGGCCATGTATTGCATGCCGACGAGACACCGGTGGTCATGCTCAAGCCGGGCCTTAGCGAGACGCATCGTGCTTACCTTTGGAGTTGCTGCACCATGGTCTGGAATGACATCAATGCGGTCGTCTTCGACTTCACCGCGAGCCGGGCCGGGCGCACAACGCCCGTCGCTTCCTGGGCATCGGTGAAGGCGGGGTGGGCGGCTGGCGCGGCACGCTCATCTGCGATGACTACTCGGGCTAAAAGCAATCCCTGAATGCAGGCGTGACCTAAGCGGGTTGCCTGGCACATGCACGTCGCAAATTGCAGGAGTTGTGGTCAGCCACACCAGTATCCTGGCCGAGCGCGCCTTGAAGCTGTCCTGCGTCCTCTACGACGTCGAGCGTGAGGTTAAGAAAATGGACGGGCAGCAAAGGCTGCGCATCCGCCAGATCAAGAGCCGGCCGGCGGCCAATCTGCTGCATGCCATCGTTGATGGCCAACCAGCAGAAACCCACCCGATGGCAGCGCGACAGCCAAGGCCGTCGACTACAGCCTCGAACGCTGGGCGGCGCTGACGCGCTTCATTGACAACGGCGATCTGGTAGCCGACAACAACCGCATCGAAAACATGATCCGCCCAATCGCGTTGGGACGCAAGAACTGGCTGTTCGCTGGCAGCCTGGGCGCGTGCCAGAGAGCTGCAGCCATCATGAGCCTGTTGCACACACCGCACGACTTAACGGTCTGGAGCCCTACGCTTATCTCAAGAACGTGTTGGAACGACTGCCGAAGCAACTTAATACCCGCATCAGAGATCTATTGCCATACCGCGGGCAACCCTGATCAAATTCATCCCTGGCGTCCACGTCACTGTGTCGCAAAACGCGAGCGCACGATGAACTGGAAGGTACTTGGTGCAGCGTGGTTTTCCCCTTACGCCAGCCCCCGCAGCGGCAAGCTGATCGTGAATACGCATCCCTTGCCCGGCCTGTCTTGCACTGTCAACCGCCCGCGATCTGCCTCGACACTGCGCCTTGCGATTGAAAGTCCCAGTCCGAGGCCCCGCTTGTCGTCGAAGCCTTGCTTGAAAGGCTTGAACATCGTGTCAGCGCTTCCTTCGGGAAGCCCACCACAGCAATCTTCGACATCGATGTTGATCGAATCAGCGGACGTCTGCGCGCGCAGCGTGACCTCGCTACCAGGACGAGTGAACTTGAAGGCGTTCTGTAGCAAATTGCCGAGTGCCGCCATTAGCAGTTCGCGATTGCCTTCAATCGCGAACTGGGCATCCACTTCCGAGATGCGAAGCACGCACCCCGTGTCGGCAGCATAGAGCTGCGCAACGCGACCGGCATCGGCCAAAAAGATTGCGAGCGAGAAGATTCGCGGATGCAAGGGTGCAAGAGCCGCGTTGCGAACAGCCGCCAAGGAATCGTTGATCAAACCTTCCATCGAGCCAAGGCTGCGTCTGAGAACCGCACCCGTCGAGCCACCAACCGGAAGCCTGCCTGACTCCAGGGCTGCGAACGCGAGCTTGGCGACGTGCAAATGGTTGCGCAACTCGTGCGCGAAAAAGCCAAGCCGTTCGTTCTCATCCTCGACCTGCCGTCTTGCCACTTCGACGTCGCGCTGGGCAGCAAATTCGGTCACTGCATCGGCGATGGCATTGTCCA
Source organism: Acidovorax sp. SUPP950 (assembly GCF_030158935.1). Taxonomy (NCBI): domain Bacteria; kingdom Pseudomonadati; phylum Pseudomonadota; class Betaproteobacteria; order Burkholderiales; family Comamonadaceae; genus Acidovorax; species Acidovorax sp. SUPP950. The sequence goes on from NZ_BQXE01000002.1 coordinate 1,014,309, forward strand.
AGCAGCGGTTCAGCGTACGGAAATGGTCTACCGAAAATGGGGCGTCGCGTTCGACGGCGAGATCAGTGATTGCCTGACACAGGTCGCCATAGTCATGGACAACTTGATCTACGGTGTAGCCGAGTGCAAGCAGTTCGCCGCCATGAACTGTCGCCGAGACGCCCATCTCAGTGAGCGCCGAGCCTTCGCCCCCAGACGCCCCTGAAATTCGCATCCCTCCTGCAATGTCACCATCATCTTCGGCTTCGATGGTGCGAGTCAGCTGATCAAGAAACATCGGAATGCCGTGTGATAGTTGCTCAAGGGTAGCGCCTCGTAAAGGTCGCTGCGCAACTTTGGCTTTGCATCGCTGAATGAGCTCTTCGCGATTGTTCAGTAGAAATCCGCGCATGTTGATCGCCTTGGTGGGGCTGCGGCGTGGCGCCGGTCGCAGCGAGGTGATGGCGGAATCGTCTCGTGTCGCCTGGGTTCGGCACAGTATGCGCCAAGGTCATTGGCCCCAGTTCCTGCCGATCCAGCGGCATGCAGGAAATGTTAAAAAATGCAAGGTGCCTTTGTCGTACGCATACCAATGACGTGGCGAGATAACAAATCGATCACCACGCTCAGGTACAGCCAGTCCTCTTGGGTGCGGATGTAGGTAATGTCGGTGACCCAAGACTGGTTGGGCTCGCTGATGATGAAGCGTCGCTGCAGGCGATTGGGCGCAACCACAGCAGGCTTGTCCCCACGAGCTCCAATCCGTTACCAGTAGCCCATCTGGGAAAGCAGTTCTTCGAGCGTGAGCAGAAGAGCCACGCGGTGCTTGCCGCACGTGTCGCCCAGATCGCACATGTTCATGGTCAGCTTGCGCTAGCCGTAGACGCCACCACTCGCCAGCCAAGTGGCTTGAGAAGGCCCAACAGACGTTGATCGTCCTTGCCACGAGACTCGTCGGCTTGGTCTTCCAGACGTAATAGCCGCCGGGATGAACGGCTATGCCTTGCGAAGCCTGCGAACGCTGTGCTCGCGTTCATGGCGCTGTATAAACGCGTACTCACCGGACTGCTTGGCAAAGTACGCTGCGGCCTTTTTTGGGATGTCGCGCGCTCCTCGGTGAACCGCTTGAGCTCGCCTTTAGCCGTCGCAGTTTGTCTGTCTGCGAGGCCTGCGCCTGCCGATCACTGATCGACGTGCGGTGAGTCTTGAGCCATTGATAAAGACTGTGCTGGACTCACGCCCAGCCGGGCCGACACGTCTGGCACCTCGTGGCCGCGCATGGTGATCTGCTTGACCGCGCAATCCTTGAGTTCTTCAGGATATCTCTGCCTACTCATGGCACCTCCTGTTGGGCCTCAGGCTTGAGGCTCGGAGGTCCTTGGTGAAATCCGATACGCGCAGTTGGCATTGATCCAGTAGCGTTGTTCGTGGATGCGTTGGAGGCCGGAGTGAGGGGAGGGGTTTGATGACAATTTTTTGTCATCTTTCTCCTACGGGGGTGAGGAAAGTGGTCTATACTTGCGGGCTTGGCAGGTGAGACGGATGACTGAGTTGTTCGGAGAGTCTGACAAGAAAGGTTGGTTTTGAGTTGTGACC